>JAILOK010000035.1 GCA_024690825.1 Lachnospiraceae bacterium
ATACGGGGTGGCTTTTGATATGGAGGACAAAACGGTAACACTCAATAACGGAATTGAAATGCCGATCATTGGAATCGGTACATATACGCTTACCCCGGAACAGGCTGAGAACTCGGTATACAATGCGCTTAAGGATGGATATCGCCTGATCGATACGGCAAATGCCTATATGAATGAGCGTGGAGTAGGAAGAGGTATCAACAGGGCTATTGAAGAGGGGATCGTTAGCAGGGAAGAAATCTTTCTGACGACTAAGCTGTGGGTGAGTGAATATGATACTGTCAGTGAATCGCTGGATGAGACGCTTGCCAGACTGGATCAGGATTATGTCGATCTTGTTCTTCTTCACCAGCCATACGGGAATTATACGAAGGCATACCTGGATCTTGAAAAAGCGGTAGTAGACGGGAGGGTTCGGGCAATCGGTTTATCAAATTTTAATTCCCGAAGGTTTGACAAGGTGATGAAGGTTGCAACAATACCACCGGCAGTACTGCAGAATGAAACGCATCCCTACTATCACGACCTACGGATGAAGGCACACATTGGAGAATACGGAACCGTATTTGAAGCATGGTTCTCTCTCGGTGGACGTACTGAAACACAGTCGGAGCTGTTCCATGATGAGACGATCCTTGCCATAGCGGATAAATACGGAAAGACTGCGCCACAGATCATTTTAAGGTGGCATCTTCAGACCGGTTCGATAGCAATCCCAGGGTCAAAGAATCCGGATCACATAGCAGAAAACTATGACATTTTTGACTTTGAACTTACATCGGAAGAGATGGAACAATTAAACGGTTTAAACCGTGGGGACCGGGCGTTTAAAATGCCGGATATACTTCAGAGGATCATGTTTACGAGTAACAGGCCGGACTTTAATGCACAACAATAAAAATCATAAAAAACAGGAGGAAAACGATCATGAACATGCAGGAAATCCAGGACAGGATGGAGATCAGGGAGCTTACGGACGTATTTGCCAATCTGGCTGATACCAAAGAAGTAGAGAAGCAAGTGGAACTCTTTATGGAGGATGGCCTACTTGAGTTCCAGATGGGCTTTGACGGCGAAATCAATGAGATCAGAGGCAGGGCAGCTCTTTTGGAGGCGTTCCGTGGAACAGTCTGTCCGGCAAAGAATGTTTATCATCTGAACGGCCAGCAGACGCTTACTTCATATTCAGAGAATGAAGCCGAGGGAGTGGCATATTGTCAGGCAACACTCGTAAATGAGGAAGATGGGAAAGATATCGTTACCACTAATTATGTTCGCTACTCAGACATCTACGCAAAGGAAAATGGCAAGTGGTACATAAAGCGCAGGAGGACAACATTCCTGCTCTCGGACAAACATGTGC
This sequence comes from Lachnospiraceae bacterium, assembly GCA_024690825.1. Classification (GTDB taxonomy): domain Bacteria; phylum Bacillota; class Clostridia; order Lachnospirales; family Lachnospiraceae; genus NK4A144. Next base: position 1,364 of record JAILOK010000035.1, read on the forward strand.
TTAATGCCTGAAAAGAGGTGGGATGATGGAAGAACTACGCTACAGAGAAAATGACAGATTTTTCCCTATCCCGGAGAATGAGAAGGATATCCAGGCAATCCGGGCAGAACACTTTATAGATATTCCGAGTGAACCTGCAGGTTTCAATATCCTTGAGGGCCTGTGTTTTGACAGAGCAGGAAAGCTTTTTATCTGTAACACGCCCCAGAGCAGGATCTGGAAGCTGGATGTAGAAACAAAGGAGCTTTCCGTATTTGCCGATCTGCCTGAGCATATGATGCCGTCGGCAGTCAAGATTCATAAAGACGGCAGGATATTTTCCACGATGGCGGGCTCGGATGAGGGCTGTCTTATCGCTATCCTTTCACCCGAGGGTGAACTTTTGGAAAAAATAGTAACAGGAACAGGCAGGATGATAGATGACATGGTCTTTGATTCTGAGGGCGGATTTTATTTCTCGGATCTTGGAGGAACCATGGCAGATAAGTCTGCCGGAGTTTTCTATGTGGAGCCTGACTGTAAAACAGTTCATCCGGTCATCCCTGGAGGAATGATCGCGACCAATGGGATCTCGCTTGATCCTGACGGCACGAAGTTATGGGTTACGGAGTACGGAACAGGTAAGCTGCACCGTATGACTCTGTTGCCCGACCGGTATACCATCGAACCTGCATCGAGCTATGTTGCATATCATTTCATGGGTCTGGAGGGTCCGGATTCCACGGTTGTTGATGAGGATGGAAATCTGTATGTAGCGATGTGCGGACAGGCAAGGTTTTTGGTCTTTAACAGAAACGGTTATCCCATAGGACAGATCCTTGTACCGGGAAGGGAGAGGGGAGAGATGGCGAAATCCACTCACCTGACGATCCGTCCGGGAACTAATGAGGCATATATGTGTGCCGCAGACTTAAATACGGGAAAATGCGCAATCTATACAGCTAAAGTATTTGCAAACGCATATAAGAGCTATCAATTTCAGTAAAGGAGTTATAAAACATGATCTTTGACAGGAATGAAAAAAAGGAAGTTATCGCACTTTTAGGCACAGGCAGCATGGGTACTGCAATAGTAAGGCGTATTGCTGCCGGAAGAAAGATCCTTTTGGGTGATATCAGTGATAAAAATCTCGAAAAAACGGCCCATGATCTTACATATAGCGGGTATGATGTGGAGACTATGATCGTAAATGCTTTGGAAAAAGAATCCATTGATGCATTTGCGGGGAAGGCTGCATCGCTCGGTGATGTCATGTATTTTATTGATACTGCGGGAGCATCTCCGAATCAGGCCAAGCCGGAACATATCCTTGCCTTGGATATGGTTGGAACAGGATATGCCGTGGATGCATTTGGTAAGGTGATGGCTAAAGGAGGTGCGGGACTTATCATATCCAGTCAGACCGGATATATGTATCCCATCCCCTATGAGGAGGAGCAGAAGATTCTGAACACACCAACTGAGGAACTGATGGAGCTTCCTTTTATCAAAGAGACTGCCATGCAGAATTCCGGTCTTGCCTATATGATCGCAAAGAGAGTGAATCAGCTGCAGGCTATGAAGGCGGCTGCAACAACCTGGAAAGAACGAAGGGCAAGGATCAATACCATCAGCCCCGGTGTTATCGTAACTCCGCTTGCATATGATGAGTTTGCGGCGGCAGGCGAGGGATACCAGAAAATGATCGACGCATCTGCGGCGGAACGAACGGGAAGCTCTGATGAGATTGCTGAAGCAAGCGCATTCCTTTTGGGTGAGCATGCAGGATTTATTACCGGAACAGATCTTTTGATCGATGGCGGAGTTATTGCGTCAATCAGAACCGGAAAATATCAGTTGCACGGATAATTCGGACAGGTGAAGGTTTTATGAAAAGAAACATACTGGTTTTGGTGATGCTTGCTATTTCCATGGTGGGACTTACCGCATGTCAGACTACGAATGATCAGACAGTACAAGGTTCCGAAACGGTTTTAAACGAAGAGACACAAGAAGGTGATGAAACACCTGCAGAAATGCCTGTTACAGGCAATGCTTTGGATAGTGCCATACAGGATGATGAAGGAAACACAGATGAGGAAGCAGATTCATTAACGATGCGGGAGTTCTCTGATGATATCAAGCGTGCCGAAAGCGTCTGTCCATATGACGGCGGTATCCTCATTTCCAATTTTGGCGATTTTTCAGGAGGATATGTTTTATACAGGAAAAACGAGGATACACAGATGTTTATAGCTCCCGGAAAGGGACAGAGCCGGCCTACCGGCATGGCAGTCGGGAACGGTATGCTTTTTGTATGTGACGGTGATGCGGTCAAGGTATATGAGCTTGCGGATCCAGGGAATGGATATCGGGAAGTGCATATTGATGGAAGCGGTCATCTCTTCAATGATGTTGCGGTGAATGGAAATGAGCTGTATATCAGTGTGACTGATGCGGATGCAATTTATCGGATGGATATATCTTCCTATGAAAAGATTTCGGAAGATAGTCCTACAGAGTGGGCGAGGGTTCCCGGACCTAATGGGATCACTATAGGAAATAATGCTTTGTATATCGCTTCGATATCAAAGGATTTTTCAGCTGTTACAGATGATGCGCTTATTTACAGAATCCCAAACATGTCTGATCCGGAAATTGAGGTATTTTTGGACGTGCCGGGACTTTATGACGGAGTAGCTCTTTCTGATGATGGAGAAGTGTTATATTATTCTGACTGGAATACGGAATCCGTCGGGGCGATTGACCTTGTCTCAGGAGAAGTGACAAGCGTATATCAGGAAAAAGGGATAGGACCCGCTGATATAGCGCAGTCGGGCGGATATCTCTATGTGCCGGACCTTCAGGGAAGCCGTATCCTGGAATTTGCGGTTGGTAAGTAAAAACAATAGTTGAAGCGACTTTGAACAGGGAACTTCTATAAGAAGAGGCAGGAAATTTGCTTTATAAGGGCAGATTTCCTGCTGTTTTTATGGAAATAAGCAACTCTTTTTGAAAAAGGGTTACCTAAGAAACCAAATCCAAAAATCTGCCCATTGTTTACGATACTTTCGGCGCATATAATTCATTTTAGAAGATAAGAAACGAAAGTTTCATAACAAGGAGGGCACAGTGATGGCAAAAACTTTGATAGCG
>JAILOK010000030.1 GCA_024690825.1 Lachnospiraceae bacterium
GTGATATAATAAAAGTAAGAAAATCTTACAACGGAGGCGCGATATGGAAACTACATTAATAGATTATACAACTGTATCAACAAAGGGGCAGGTCGTACTGCCGAAACAGATAAGAGAGGTTCTTTCTCTTACTCCGGGATCGCAGCTTGTAGTTATGAGTGATGGGGATAATATTCTGATGAAGCCAGTGAAGCAACCGTCACTATCAGAGTTTTCTGCTCTGATGGATGCTGCGAAGGATTGGGCAGCAGGGGTTGGTATGAAAGAATCAGATATTAACGATGCGATCAAGGAAGTTCGAACCAGAAAGAAGGTCTCAGATTGAAGATCGTTATAGACACAAATGTGGTCGCATCTGCTATATTTTTTGGCGGAAAACCACGACAATTGATTGATAAGCTTGTAAATAAAGAGTTCGAAGCATGTGCTACAAAGGAGATAATAGCGGAGTATCGCGAGACGATAGAATATTTATTTGAAAAGTATCCGTCTAAACAGGTGGGCTCCCCGCTGGAGATAATCACAGGCACGATGACTATAATTAAAACTACATCAAGCATAGATGTGTGCAGGGATCCGGATGATAACAAGTTTATTGAGTGCGCGATAGATGCCGAGTGTTTATATATCGTCAGTGGAGATAAAGACCTTTTGACTGTCGAGAAATACGAGGACATCAGAATAATGACAGTAGCAGAGTTTCTTGATTTGGCTTGAATAATGTGTCACCGGTGGTGACACTATTAGCCTCAAAATACTAAAATGAAAACCTCAAATCACTTAAATAAAAGTAGCAAAAATGTTAAATATAAGCCCAAAAAAATTGTTAATAAAATGAACTTCGAACTTCACTCAGATTACAAGCCAACCGGCGACCAGCCGCAGGCTATAAAGGAATTGGTTGAGGGTTTCAAAGCGGGCAACCAGTTTGAGACCCTGCTTGGCGTGACCGGATCTGGTAAAACATTTACCATGGCGAACGTCATTGCGGCCCTCAATAAACCGACTCTGATCATCAGCCATAACAAAACTCTCGCCGGCCAGCTATACGGGGAAATGAAGGAATTCTTCCCGAATAATGCCGTAGAGTACTTTGTATCCTACTACGATTATTACCAACCCGAAGCCTACATGCCCTCGACAGACACTTACATAGAGAAGGACTCCTCGGTAAATGACGAGATAGACAAACTCAGACTTTCGGCCACGGCTTCACTTGCCGAAAGGAGAGATGTCATCGTGGTATCCAGCGTCTCCTGCATCTACGGACTGGGATCACCTGATGATTACATGAACATGATGATCTCCCTGCGCCCCGGCATGAACAAGGACAGGGATGATGTGGTGAGGGAACTCGTTTCGATCCGCTACGAAAGGGCTGAGCTGGATTTTAAGAGAGCAACCTTCAGGGTACATGGAGATGTTCTGGATATCTTTCCTGCCCAGGCAGATGATGATGCGATAAGAGTAGAGTTTTTCGGTGATGAGATTGACAGGATAACGAACTTTGATGTCCTCACCGGAAAAGTGAAGTCCGAGCTCAAGCACACAGCGATCTTTCCCGCATCCCACTATGTTGTGCCGCGCGAAAAGATGGAGGCGGGCATAGCCTTCATCGAAAACGAGCTTGCTGAAAGAGTAAAGTTCTTCAAGTCCGAGGACAGACTTATCGAAGCCCAGAGGATCTCCGAAAGAACAAACTTTGACATAGAGATGATGAGAGAGACCGGGTTCTGCACGGGAATAGAAAACTATTCCAGACCGCTTTCGGGAAGAGCTGAAGGGCAGCCGCCCATGACTCTCATGGATTATTTTAAGAATGATTTTCTGATCATAATAGATGAGTCCCATATAACGATACCTCAGATAGGGGGCATGTTTAACGGTGACAGATCAAGAAAAAATGTCCTCGTTGATTACGGGTTCCGGCTTCCGAGCGCAAAAGACAACAGGCCGTTAAACTTCTCCGAGTTTGAGGAACGCATAGACCAGATGCTCTTTGTATCCGCGACTCCCGCTGAATATGAGGAAACTCACGAGATGCTGCGTGCGGAGCAGATAATCAGGCCCACAGGCCTTCTTGATCCGGAGATTGAGATCAGACCCGTAAAGGGACAGGTGGATGACCTTACCGGACAGATCAATAAAGAGACAAAAAAAGGCGGAAAGGTCCTTATTACAACACTCACAAAAAAGATGGCCGAAGATCTGACATTGTATCTGCGCGAAAACGGCATCAGAGTAAAATATCTGCATTCGGATATTGACACTTTGGAGCGGGCAAGGATAATAAGAGATATGCGTCTCGATGTCTTTGATGTGCTTGTCGGCATAAATCTTCTGCGCGAAGGACTTGACATACCTGAGATAACGCTCGTTGCGATCATTGATGCAGACAAAGAGGGATTTCTCCGGTCAGCCACATCTCTGATACAGACAGTGGGAAGAGCAGCGAGAAATTCCGAGGGACATGTTATAATGTATGCGGATACGGTCACGGATTCGATGAAGACCTGCATTGACGAAACCGAAAGGAGACGCCGTATCCAGGAGGAGTATAATAAGAAAAACGGGATCACTCCCCGGACGATCAAAAAAGCCGTCAGAGATCTGATCAGCATTTCGAAATCCGTGGCAAAGAGCGAGTATCAGCTTGAAAAAGATCCCGAGTCCATGAGTACAAAGGAATTAAAGAAACTCTCTGACGATATAGAAAAGCAGATGAGACGGGCTGCGGCTGATCTTGACTTTGAGACGGCAGCGGAACTTCGTGACAAAATGATAGAAATAAGAAAAAGGATGACTGAAAATGAAGAATGAAAAAAAACTGTCGGTGGTGGTGCCCACCTACAACGAAGCCGGAAATGTTGAGGTTCTGGCCCAAAAAATAGGAGAAGCCCTTAAAGGTATTGATTACGATATCTTTTTTATAGACGACAGTACCGATGAGACACCGGAAATACTGGAGGCTCTGAGCAAAAAGGATCCTCATGTGCACTATGAGCACAGGGTGAACGAAAAGGGTCTGGCGACTGCCGTGATAAAGGGATTTGAGATCGCAGACGGAGACTTTCTGGCATGCATGGATGCCGATCTCCAGCATCCGCCCGAAATACTTCGCCCCATGTATGCAGCTCTCAGAAGCGGCGCGGATATATGTGTGCCAAGCCGTCTTATAAAGGGCGGAAGTGACGGGGGACTGAACCTTTACAGGAAATTTGTTTCCGGTACAGCCAGATGGATGGGAAAGATACTACTGCCCTGCCTGAAAAAGATCTCCGACCCCACAAGCGGTCTTTTCATGTTCAGAAAAGAGATGCTTAAGGATGCGGATTTAAGGCCCATAGGCTGGAAGATCATGATAGAGGTTCTTGCGATGACGGATTATTCCCTGGTCGTTGAGATACCGTACAGTTTTCAGGACAGAAATTCGGGCGATTCGAAGCTTTCAAAGGATGCCACGCTGCAGTATATCAAACAACTCTTCGGGCTGATGAAGAGGGCAAAGAAGCACGAAAAAGTTCTGGTCACGAGATGGAGCCCGGAATTTACCGAAAAAATGGTAGAAAAATATGTCTGAAGGCAGCAAATACAAAAATTATATACGGATTCGCGGAGCAAATGAGCATAATCTCAAAGCATTAAGTGTGGATATCCCTAGAAACGAGCTGACGGTCTTTACCGGCCTGTCGGGCTCCGGAAAATCCTCACTTGCCTTTGATACCATATATGCAGAGGGACAGCGCAGATACATGCAGTCCCTTTCTTCATATGCAAGGATGTTTTTAGGCCAGATGGACAAACCGGATGTCGAGAGCATAGAGGGGCTTCCTCCGGCTATTTCCATAGACCAGAAATCCACCAACAGAAATCCCAGATCAACAGTAGGAACCGTAACGGAGATCTATGATTATTTCAGGCTTCTTTATGCCCGCATAGGCATACCCCATTGTCCGAAATGCGGCCGGGTGATAAGCCGCCAGACGGCAGACGAGATGACGGACGCGCTGATGGCACTTCCGGAAAGGACGAAAATACAGCTGCTGGCACCCGTAGTCCGGGGCAAGAAGGGTACACACGAAAAAGTCCTCGAAAGGGCAAGAAAGAGCGGATATGTGAGGGTCATCATAGACGGTAACATGTACGAACTTTCGGAAGAGATCTCCCTCGAAAAAAACATCAGGCACAGCATAGAGATAGTGGTTGACAGACTGATAATAAAACCCGGCATAGAAACCAGGCTTGCCGGATCCATAGAAAATGTGCTGGAACTTTCGGAAGGGCTGCTCATTGTGGATGTGGACGGAAAGAAGCCGCTGAACTTTTCGGACAGTTTTTCCTGTCCGGACTGCGGCATCAGCATAGATGAGATCGAACCCAGGAGTTTTTCGTTTAATAACCCCTTCGGCGCATGTCCGACCTGCGCGGGTCTGGGTTACAAGATGGAATTTGATGAGGATCTGATGATCCCCGACAGGTCGCTTTCATTTAACGAAGGAGCGGTATGCTGTACCGGATGGGCCTCAAGTACCGATGAAAGCAGTTTTACCCATGCACTTCTTGAAGGTTTGGCAAAGAAATATAAATTCTCCCTGGATACTCCCTATGAAGATCTTCCCGAAAAGGTGCGCGACATCTTCATACACGGAACGGACGGAGAAATAGTAAAGGTCCATTACAGGGGAAAACGCTCCGAAGGCGTATATGATGAGGCTTTTGAAGGCCTGATCAAAAATATGGAAAGAAGATACAGGGAGACCTTTTCGGAAAGCCAGAAGGCGGAGTATGAGTCATACATGAGGGTCACGGCCTGCGAGGACTGCAAGGGAATGAGACTGAAAAAAGAATCTCTTGCCGTCACGGTGGATGAAAAAAATATATATGAAGTAACCTCACTTTCGGTAAGGGATCTCTCCGACTTCATGAAGAACATAAAGCTTACAGAGCAGCAGGAATACATAGGGGCCCAGATATTAAAAGAGATCAGATCGAGGGTCAGCTTTATGATGGATGTGGGTCTTGATTATCTGACACTTACCCGCGCGACAGGATCTCTTTCGGGAGGAGAAGCCCAGAGGATCCGGCTGGCAACCCAGATCGGATCGGGCCTTGTGGGAGTGGTCTATATCCTCGACGAACCGAGCATAGGGCTGCACCAGAGGGACAATGACAAGCTGTTGGCAACCTTAAAGCATCTGCGGGATCTGGGGAATACTCTCATAGTGGTCGAACACGACGAAGATACCATGATGGCCGCAGATACCATAGTGGATATCGGCCCGGGCGCCGGGATGCACGGCGGTGAGCTTGTGGCACAGGGCACGGCAAAGGACATAATGAAGGTGAAGGAATCGGTCACCGGACAGTATCTTTCGGGGAAACTCAAAATTGAGGTCCCGAAGGAACGCAGGAAGCCGACGGGATATCTTACGGTAAAGGGCGCGTCGGAAAATAACTTAAAGAAGATAGATGTGAAGTTTCCTCTTGGCGTTATGACAGCTGTCACGGGGGTTTCGGGTTCGGGAAAATCCTCCCTTGTAAACGAGATCCTCTATAAGGCGGCGGCCAGGAAATTGAACAGAGCGAGGATCATACCGGGAAAATATGACAAGATCCTCGGATTTGACAAACTTGACAAGGTCATAGCCATAGACCAGTCCCCTATAGGAAGGACTCCCAGGTCAAATCCGGCTACCTATACGGGGGTATTCGACCTTATCAGGGACCTGTTTTCCGATACTCAGGAATCAAGAGCCCGCGGCTACCAGAAAGGCAGGTTTTCCTTCAATGTCAAAGGCGGCAGATGTGAAGCCTGCAGCGGTGACGGCATAGTCAAGATCGAGATGCATTTCCTGCCGGATGTATATGTGCCCTGCGAGATCTGTCACGGGAAACGATACAACAGAGAGACCCTGGATATCAGATATAAGGGAAAAAACATAGCGGAAGTCCTCGACATGACAGTGGAGGAAGCGCTTTCATTCTTTGAAAATGTCCCTTCGATAAAGAGAAAGATACAGACGCTCTTTGATGTAGGCCTTTCCTATGTGAAGCTGGGACAGCCTTCAACGGAGCTTTCGGGAGGAGAAGCACAGAGGATCAAGCTTGCAACGGAGCTTTCAAAGAAGGGAACGGGAAAAACCCTTTATATTCTGGATGAACCTACCACAGGACTGCATTTTGCCGATGTACACAAGCTGGTGGACATATTGAGAAGGCTTTCCGAAAACGGCAACACGGTGGTAGTGATCGAACACAATCTCGATGTGATCAAATGCGCGGACTATATCATTGATCTGGGCCCCGAAGGCGGTGATGGCGGAGGAACCGTGATAGCCGAGGGAACCCCCGAACAGGTGGCAAAGATGAAGCAGTCCTATACGGGATACTACATAGGGAAGATCCTCAAAAAGAATAAGGAAAAAAAATAATTTAAGGGTTAAGATTTTTATGATTTCTGCCGATATAACAGATGCAGGGACGCATACACAAAATGCGTCCTTTTGTTTTTCAATTATTCGTTCATTTTTTATATTGAAAAAACAGGGATTTCGACTTAAAATTGTAGGGCATATGTCATAAGTTTCATGATTTAGTCTATTTTTTCAGGAGATATAGGAATGAACGGAACCGATATAGGAATAGATCTGGGGACCGCAAGTGTCCTTGTATATATAAGAGGAAAGGGCGTCGTCTTGAAGGAGCCCTCGGTAGTGGCTTTTGACAGGGATACCAACAAGATAAAGGCCATAGGAGAGGATGCCAGACTGATGCTCGGGCGTACACCCGGTAATATAGTTGCTATCCGTCCCATGAGACAGGGAGTCATCTCTGATTACACGGTAACGGAAAAGATGCTCAAGTACTTCATTCAGAAGGCGGTGGGCAAAAAGACCTTCAGGAAGCCCCGTATCTGCGTGGGAGTGCCGTCGGCAGCCAGCGAAGTGGAGAGAAAGGCGGTTGAGGATGCAGCCTATCAGGCGGGAGCCAGAGAGGTAGGTATCATAGAGGAGCCCATAGCGGCGGCGATCGGGGCCGGGATAGATATTTCAAAGGCCTGCGGAAACATGATAGTGGATATAGGTGGAGGAACCTCCGACATAGCGGTCATTTCCCTTGGCGGCGCGGTGGAATCCACTTCCATCAAGATAGCCGGTGACGACTTTGACGAAGCGATAGTCAGGTACATGAGGAAAAAGCACAATCTTCTCATAGGAGAGAGGACGGCGGAAGACTTAAAGATAAACATAGGTTCCGTTTTCCAGAGGCCTGAGATCGATTATATGGATGTAAGGGGAAGAAATCTCTTAACCGGGCTTCCCGTTACCATAGAAGTATCCTCCGAGGAGACGGAGGAAGCGCTGAAGGAAACGACGGCGCAGATAGTTGAAGCAATACACAGCGTTTTGGAACGCACACCCCCGGAACTTGCGGCAGATATCGCAAGCCGCGGCATAGTACTCACCGGAGGAGGATGTCTGCTCAGAGGACTTGAGGAACTCATTACCGAAAAGACAGGCATCAATACCATGACTGCAGAGGATCCCATGACCGCGGTGGCCATCGGGACAGGAAAATATGTAGACTTCCTGAGCGGATATCACGACGAGGTAAATTAAATGGTTAAAGGACTGTATACTGCACATACCGCGATGATCAATGAAGAGCACCGCATGGATACGCTCACAAACAATCTTGCAAACTTCAATACCACAGGCTACAAAAAGGAAGGCGCGACCCAGGAATCCTTCCACGATGCCCTGGCGGTCAAGATAAAGGATCATTCCGAATGGTATCTCTCAAAGAGGATGGGTTTCATGCAGCCCGGAGTGAAGATCGGCGAGACCTATACCGACTGGTCGGAAGGCGGAATGAAGCAGACAGACAATACCTTTGATCTGGCTCTTTCAACCTACGGTTTCTTTGAGATAGAGTATACCGACAAAGCAGGAGTGACATCCACGAAATATACCAGAGACGGAGCCTTTACGCTGACAAACGGCGGAGTGCTTGTGACAAAGGACGGAGATTTTGTGCTGGATACGAACGGAAAGCACATCACTCTCGATCCGAATAAGGATGCCATGATCGACAGGCAGGGCAATATCTATCAGGGAAACAACCAGCTTGTGGCTACCATAGCCGTAACTGATTTCAATAATTATGATTATCTCCTTAAATTTGGCGAGAATATGTATGACGCCATAGAGGGAGCGCAGCAGGTTCCTTCCGAAGCCCAGACCATATCAGGGTATCTCGAGCAGTCAAATGTGGACATAGTTTCGGAAATGGTTCAGATGATATCGGTCCAGAGACATTATGAAGCAAATCAGAAGATAATACAGACCATGGATGATTCGCTTGACAAGGCTGTTAATAATATCGGCAGACTTCAGTAGTTGATAAGAGGGAGGACATGACATGGTACGTTCATTATGGACAGCCGCTACCGGCATGATAGCTCAGCAGAACAACGTTGATACGATAGCGAACAATATAGCAAATGTTAATACGGTTGGATACAAGACAGAGGTCAACGAATTCAAAAGCCTTCTGTACCAGAATCTCCAGACCAGGACAACGACGGCAAACGGCGAGAAAAAGCCCATAGGCGCCCAGGTTGGTCTTGGTACGAGAAATGCGTCCATAACCTCCGAATTTACCCAGGGCTCCCTTCTTGAATCCGAGAACATCACGGCCTTTGCCATCCAGGGAGACGGCTTCTTTGCCGTCCGCGGAGAGGACGGAGGCACTTATTATACGAGAAACGGTGATTTCAACTGGTCTCTGACGGAAAACGGCATAGCGCTCACCGATTCCGACGGACATGCGGTCTTAAATACAAACGCGCAGCCCATCACGCTCGGAAAGCAGTATATCGCAAACAGGCTTACGGTGGGAGCAGACGGATCAATCATGTATCCCGATGCCAACAATAATCCGCAGCCCATAAATGTGACTATAGGTCTTTTCCAGTTCTTAAATCCCAAGGGACTGAACAAAGAGGGAGACAGCCTCTATACAGCGACGGCAGCTTCCGGTGCGGCAATGAACGAGGCCACCAACGCAAACCTCACAAAATCAGTCGTCAGGCAGGGATATCTGGAAGGTTCGAATGTCCAGGTCGCTGACGAGATGGTAAATCTCATCGTGGCACAGAGAGCTTACGAACTTAATTCCAAAGCGATCACAACTACGGACGACATGATGTCAACGGCGGTACAGGTAAAGAGGTAAGGTAGATGGATATAGATTCCTCATATTTCAATAATTACTTAAATACGGTAAGCAGCGATGCTTCATCAAGGACTGCCGAGTATTCAAAGCTGAAGAACAGGCTGGATTCCACAGGCCGCGATACATCCGATGAGGAACTGATGGATGTCTGCAAACAGTTTGAAGCATACTTTATCGAGCAGGTCTTCAAGGAAATGGAAAAGACTGTGCCCAAGTCGGATATGGGATATAATTCAGACGACCAGCTGGTGAATTTTTTCAAGGATGATGTCAGGCAGAAGCTTGCATCAAAGGCGGGAGAACAGCAGGGACTGGGACTGGCCCAGATGATGTATGAGCAGATGAAGCGAAACTACAGCTCAGGTCCCGATGAGGTCTGAAAAAGAACAGACAGGGATTGTTAAAGGAAAATATTGAAGGAAAAAATAGAGGGGACCATAGACCATATCATCTACCGAAAAGAAGATAACGGCTACACGGTCCTTGAACTTATAAAGAAGGATAATAACAGCATAACGGTAGTCGGCACGATGCCTCTCTTTGATCCCGGGGAAGCTGTGGTATTTGAAGGGGAATATGTAAAACATCCCCTGTATGATCTGCAGTTCAAGATGGAATCATACGAGATACGCGCACTTGAAGACAGGGAATCGATCTTAAGGTATCTGTCCTCGGGAGCCGTCAAAGGCATAGGAAAGGGACTTGCCGCAAGGATAGTGAATCTCTTTGATACGGACGCTTTCCGTATTATCGAAGAAGAACCCGAAAGACTTGCCGAAGTAAAGGGTATCAGTTTAAGAAAGGCGATGGAGATATCTTCCTCTTTTGAGCAGAGGGCAGCCTCCAGACAGGCCTTTTCATTTCTGCAGCAGTACGGACTGTCAAATTCTCTTATTCAGAAGATCTACGACAGATATAAAGACGGACTTTATGATGTCATCAAAAAAAATCCCTACAGACTTATAGAAGATATAGAGGGAGTCGGTTTCAAGACGGCTGATAAGCTTGCATTGGAAATCGGTACGGTGACTGACCCCAGATACCGCATATGCTACGGGATCCTGTATGTACTGACGGAAGCGGAGGCGGAAGGCAATACCTGCCTGCCCGTAAACGAGCTTACAGAGAAGGCGAAAGACCTGCTTGATGCAAAAAAAGAGGATATAGAGACAGCCCTGTCGGATCTTTCCATAGAAAGAAAGATAATGCTTAGAATGCAGGATGACGGCCAAACGCTTGTCTTTTCGGCAGCGGCATTTAATGCCGAATCATACTGTGCCGCAAAACTTAATGAGCTTAATGCCGTAACAGGGCAGGATGAAGATGAGATCAGGGCCCGTGTGGAAAAGATACAGAAAAAACTGGGGATCGTGCTGGAGGAAAACCAGCTGCTTGCCGTAATAAAAGCGATACAGAGCAGTGTGTTCATCCTGACGGGCGGACCCGGGACAGGTAAGACTACGATCATAAAAGTCATGCTTAAGTACTTTGAAGAAGAGGGGAATGATATCCTTCTGACAGCGCCCACGGGAAGAGCGGCAAAGAGAATGTCTGCCGCCACCGGATACGAAGCGGCAACCATCCACAGGACTTTGGGCGTGGGAGGCGGAGGACCGGACGGCGGAAAAAGGAGATTTGAGCATAATGAGGAGGAGCCGCTTGAGACGGATGTCCTCATAGTTGACGAGATGTCCATGGTCGACATCTGGCTTTTCAGAGCTCTGCTTTCGGCACTGGTATACGGGACGAGACTGATCCTCGTGGGTGATGAAAACCAGCTTCCTTCGGTCGGTCCGGGCGCTGTCTTAAAGGATCTGATCGCCTCAAAAAAATTTGAGGTCGTTACTCTTACAAAGATCTACAGACAGTCGGAAGCGGGAGACATAGTCACAAACGCCCATAATATCAGGCTCGGGCAGCCGATCCGTTTAGATAATAAGTCAAAGGACTTCTTTTTCCTTGAAAGAAGCGACCCTGAAAAGATCATCGAGGGCATTGATTATCTCATAAGATCAAAGCTTCCTCCCTATGTCGGGTGTGACAGTTCCGAGATCCAGGTGCTTTCTCCGATGAGAAAGGGTGTGCTTGGTGTCGAAAATCTGAACATAAGGCTCCAGAAGATACTGAATCCTCCTTCCAGGGGGAAATGGGAAACGGAGGGACCCACCGGGACGCTGCGCATGGGAGACAAGGTGATGCAGATAAAGAACAATTACGATCTGGAGTGGGAGATGACCGGAAAAAACGGCATAGTCATACAGACAGGGAAGGGCATATTTAACGGTGATACGGGCAGGATAGTGAGTCTTTCCTCATCGCAGATGATAGTCCGTTTTGATGACGGGAGGCAGTCCGTATACGACAGTTCTCTTTTCGAGGAGATAGAGCTTGCATATGCCGTGACGATACACAAATCCCAGGGAAGCGAGTACCCGGCGGTCATCATTCCGGTGACGAGGGGCCCCTCGGTCCTCTTAAACAGAAATCTCCTCTATACGGCGGTCACAAGAGCAAAAAACTGCGTTGTGATCATGGGTCTGTCGGAAACGGTGGATTTCATGATAGGAAACATCTCCGAACAGAAGCGGTACACGGGATTATGCAAAAGAATAACGGAAACGGAGACACTGAAATGAAAAAAACAATACCAAAACCCCTGCGGATGGCAGCGGACATAGTCTTTCCGAGACGATGCCCCTTCTGTGACGAGCTGCTCTTTTTCGGAAGGAACGGTCCGTGCGACAGATGCGGGCCCCGACTTCACCGGATCGGAAATGATTTCTGCCTAAAATGCGGAAAACCCATAACAGATCCCGGCAGCGAATACTGCAAAACCTGTGCGTCGGGAGACCGGGCCTTTGATATGGGCAGGTCACTTTTCTTCTATGACGATCTGTTAAAACATTCACTTTCTTCCCTTAAATACAATAATAAAAGAGAATATGCACAATACTTCGGAGCGGAGCTTGCAAAAACCTTTGCAAAGACAATCCGGTCCGAAAGATTTGATGCCATAGTGCCCGTGCCGATAAGCCGGGACAGGATGAAAAAGAGAGGCTACAATCAGGCGGAACTGATCGCAGCGGAGGTTTCGCGCATTACAGGGATACCGCTTCGAAACGATATCATAACAAGAGAAAAAGACACTGTGGCACAGAAGGAACTGGGGCGTGCGGCGCGTCAGAAAAATCTGAAAAAGGCTTTCAAAATAACAGGGAATGTTGTAGAATTAGAGACGATTATGGTCATTGATGACATCTATACCACAGGCAGCACGATGAGCGAGACAGCGAGGGTATTAAAGGAGGCAGGCGTGAAAAAGGTATGCTTTTTTACGGTTGCTTCGGGAAGTGCGATATGAGAGATTTTGAAGGACCCGACAGTGAAAAGATAATGCTCATGACGAGAATGGCGTCATTCGAGCAGGAGGAAGGAAAAAGATCGTTCAGGATCTGCAATTTCTTCAGGAGCGATTATGTCATTTTGAATGTGGTGAAGTCTGTTGTCAGCTCGACCATAGCCTTTGCGCTCCTTTTCGGGCTTTACATCTATTACAACATTGATTCTCTCATGCAGGAAGTATACAGCATGGACCTGATAAAGACCGGCAGAAGCGTGCTGACTTATTATATTGCCTTTGTGGGAGTGTCTGCCCTCATATCATACGTGGTCTATTCCTTTCGTTATGACAGGGCAAAAAAGAACCTGAAAAACTATAACGCCGCTCTCAAAAAACTGGAAAAGTCATAACGGGAAAGGAAATCATGGAACAGCTTTTATACATCAGAGATACAATACAGGCCTTTTTTGGCAGATATGACACATACATCAGGTCTGTTCTCCGGTTTGTCCTTTGTCTCATCGTTCTTCTTTCGATAAACGGATCCTTAGGCTACATGGAAAGGCTGAAGAGCACGCCGATAGTGCTCATCATCTCTCTGCTCTGTTCGTTCCTGCCTGCAAACATAATAGTGGTCTTTGCGGCGCTTTTTGTGGCAGGACATGCATACGGGATCAGTCTTGAAAGCGCAGTCATCGTGGCGGCCGCTTTTTTCCTCATGTTCCTGCTCTACTACAGATACAGCCCCAAGGATACCCTGGCGGTCCTTATTACACCGATATGCTTTGCTTTCAGGATCCCGTACCTTGTTCCGCTGGTATTCGGGCTTGTGGGCACGCCTCTTTCCGCTATCTCCGTCTCCTGCGGAGTGATCGCTTATTACATAATAAACTATCTTTCGGAAAACTATACCGTGATCACCGGCATGTCGGCCGAGAATACGGTAATGAGGTTCAGGTTCATCATGGACGGAATGCTTAAAAACAAGGAGATGCTTGTCCTTGTCATAGGCTTTTCCGCAACCGTGGTGGTGGTGAATGTGATAAAGAGGTTTTCCTTTAAGTATTCATGGCCCATAGCCATCTTTGCGGGAACGCTCACGGACATACTGGTCGTTGCCATAGCCGCGTCAAAGACGGGAGCAAAGATAAGCGCGGGAGGACTTATCCTGGGAAGTATCCTGGGAATGCTCATAGCCCTTGTCGTCAAATTCTTCATATTCACGGTTGACTATGAAAAGACCGAAAGAGTCCAGTTTGAGGATGACGAATATTATTACTACGTCAAAGCCGTGCCAAAGATAAAGTCACGGGATTACAGGGTAAAATAATAAATGGAACGGATCTTATCTCTCGTTCAAAAGTACATATCGTTCGACTCCATCCCGAAGATGACCCTGACGGATTATATCGAGATCCTTATCATAGCCTTTGTGGTTTATGAGCTCATGGTATGGATCAGGGACACGCGGGCGTGGTCGCTGTTAAAGGGGATCATAGTGATCTTCCTTTTCATAGTGCTTGCATATATCTTCCAGATGACGACCATACTCTGGCTTGTCAGAAATGCCTTAAGCGTTGCCATTACGGCCCTCATTGTCATCTTCCAGCCGGAGCTTCGAAAGGCTCTCGATCTTCTCGGGCGGAAAAACATCCTTTCCTCCGTCATGGCACTGAACCCTTCCGCGGCGCAGAGCGAGAGATTTTCCGATCATACGATAAACGAGATAATAAAGGCAAGCTTTGAGATGGGAAAGGCAAAGACCGGAGCGCTCATAGTCATTGCCCATAATGACCCGTTAGCGGATTATGTCAGAACGGGCATAGAGGTAGACTCCGTAGTCTCAAACCAGCTTCTGATAAATATATTTGAGCACAACACGCCGCTTCATGACGGAGCCGTGATCATCGAGGGCAACAGGATCCTTTCGGCCACCTGTTATCTTCCTCTTTCCGACAACATGGCCCTTTCAAAGGAACTCGGAACAAGACACAGAGCGGGAGTGGGCATCTCCGAGGTCACGGATTCCCTTACCATCATCGTATCCGAGGAGACGGGCAGAGTCTCCATAGCCTTGGAAGGCGAGCTTTACCGCAATGTGGATGCGGATCTTTTAAAGGAGAAACTCGAGACCCTCCAGGAAAAATCAGTGGATGAAAAGAAATTCAGGATATTGAAAGGCAGGGCGAGAGCATGAACTTCTTAACCGGTCTTTGGAAAAAACTGATAAATAATATAGGCCTGAAGATCATCTCCCTTTTGGCGGGTTTCCTTATCTGGATAGTGGTTGTCGGCATAGACAACCCCTTAAAGACCCAGATCTTTACGGGAATCCCGGTAAATGTCGAAAATGCTTCCTTCATGGAAAAGGAAGGCAAGGCCTACGAGGTCGATGATTCAAACAGGACAGTCAGCATCAGTGTCCGTGCCGAGAGGGCTGTGTTAAACCGTCTTTCGAGGGATAATTTCACGGCCTCCATAAATCTGGAAGATTATAAGGACGGCAGGGTTCCGATAACCGTAAAGGCTTTAAGATACGCGGACAAGATCACGAGCATCACTCCCCGCACAACCTATGCAAAGGTGACGGTGGAGGATCTGGGACAGAAGCAGTTCGGTATCGAAGCGGAGATCACGGGAGAGGTTCCCGAAGGATATTCCGTCGGTACGGTTGTGGTCAATAATAATATCGTCAGGGTCTCGGGCCCCGTATCCATAGTTAATTCGATCGACAGAGCGGTGGTTAAGGTCTCCGTACAGGGAATGACTAAAGATATCAGGACGGAATCCGTCATAGAATATTACGACGACAAGGGTGACCAGGTCGATACGGAGGATCTCGAACTGTCAAGGACCGATTCTTCCGTAAATGTGGCCATTTGGACCAATAAGAACGTACCCGTGTCCTACGGTTATACCGGCATACCTGCCGACGGTTACGCGGCTACCGGCAATATAATCGCTTCAGTGGATAATATAGACATCACCGGAGAAAGAGAGGATCTTTCAAAGGTCGAATACATAGACATCCCGGGTACCGTTATCGATATCACCGGCGCAGGGAGCAATGTGAACGCAAAGATAGATATCAGCAGATATCTGCCAAACGGCGTGAGCATAGCCTCCTCCGATGCCGACAGGGAGATCTCGGATGTAGCCATAGAGATACAGCCTTTGAGCGAGATAAATGTGGAAGTGCCGGTATCAAACATAACTATCGAAAATGTTCCCTCGGGAATGTCGGCATATGTGACGGGAGGAGAGAGCGTCATAGCTTCCGTGAGAGGTCTTTCGGCTACGCTTGCCGGCGTGAATCCCGCGATGATCACCGGAAAGGTTGACTTAAATGATGTTGCAGCCATACAGAATATCACGGAATGGACAGAAGGCGTATATGACGCGGTTGTGACATTTACATATCCCGAGGGTGTGACGGGAGGAAATACGGGAGCGCTTGTAAAGATCGTGCTTCATCCCGAAGATGCCGCGCCTCAGGAAGATAATGTTACGGAGGAATAAGAAATGGCCAGACTTTTTGGCACTGACGGAGTCAGGGGAGTAGCAAACACAGAACTTACGCCGCTTCTTGCGATGCAGCTTGGGGCAGCGGGAGCAACGGTATTAAGCCAGGAAAGATCCTATAAGCCCACGATCATGGTTGGATGCGATACAAGGATCTCGGGAGACATGCTGGCAAATGCTATGATAGCCGGGATCTGTTCCGTTGGCGCAAACGCTGTTTATGCGGGAGTGCTTCCCACGCCGGCAATAGCATATCTGACAAAAAAATACAGGGTTGATGCCGGAGTCGTGATCTCGGCCTCCCACAATCCCGTGGAGTTTAACGGGATCAAGTTTTTTAACGGTGACGGATACAAGCTGTCGGACGAGATAGAGGACAGGATCGAGGAGATGATAAGATCCGGCATGAAGGATGTTCCCACGCCTACGGGGTCAGGTGTCGGAAAGGTCAAATACAGGACCGATGCCAGGGAGGAATACATCAATCATTCCATAAAACAGATAGACATGGATCTCCGTGGAATGAAGATAGTGATCGACTGCGCGGAAGGAGCTGCCTACTATACATCGACCGAGACTTTAAGAGAGCTCGGCGCGGAGATCATAGCGATCCACAATAATCCGGACGGGACCAACATCAACGCAAACTGCGGTTCCACTCACATGGAGGAGCTCTGCGCGAGAGTCGTCATGGAAAAAGCCCAGCTCGGACTGGCCTTTGACGGCGATGCAGACAGGCTTCTGGCTGCCGATGAGAACGGATGTGTGGTGAACGGCGATGAGATCATGGCCATCATAGGCAGCTTTATGAAGGAAAAAGGCAGACTCAACAATGATACGATAGTGGTCACCGTGATGACCAACCTCGGTTTCAAGCTCATGGGTGAAAAGAAGGGTATCCATGTGGAGCAGACAAAGGTCGGTGACAGATATGTGCTTGAAAGGATGAGAGAGATAGGGGCCAATCTCGGCGGAGAACAGTCGGGACACATCATCTTTCTTGACGAGAATACCACCGGAGACGGTCTTCTTTCGGCCCTTCACCTTCTTGAGGTGATAAAAAGCACGGGCAAGCCTCTCTCCGAGCTGAAGCAGGTGATGCAGATCCTGCCGCAGGCGCTTTTCAATGCTTCCGTGCCCAATCACAAGAAAGAGGATTATCTCGAATATTCTGAGATCGTTGACAGGATCAATGAACTGGAGGAAAAATATGCCGGAGAAGGGCGCGTTCTCATCAGACCTTCCGGCACCGAGCCGCTTGTGCGTGTCATGATCGAGGGCAAGGATCAGGATGAGATCAACCGGGATGCCAAAGAACTTGCGAAACTGATCGAAAAGACTGTATTGTAAGACCGGTCCCGCCATACTTGAATATTTTTCATTATAATAGTATAATCAGTTGGTTGATTTATTCATGAGGATGTGTAAATGGTTAGTCAGAAGATAGTGATAAAAAATCCGACAGGTCTTCACCTGCGTCCCGCCGGCATCCTATGCAAGGAGGCCATGCAGTTCAAATCCCTCATAACCTTCAGGTTCAGGGACAATACCGCCAATGCTAAGAGTGTCCTAAGCGTACTCGGAGCATGCGTGAAATGCGGAGACGAGATCGAGTTCGTCTGTGAAGGCGAAGACGAAGAAGAGGCTCTTACGGCACTCATAGCCGCAGTCGAAAACGGACTGGGCGAATAAGAAAAGACATTTAACCTCTCCGCTAAGCGGGGAGGTTTTTCTCATTTTTATAACAAGGAGGAAGGATATGCTTAATTACAAACGATACAGAAAAAATCCGGTAATGGACTATCCCGAAAGGAAATGGCCGGATAAAGAGATCGAAAAGGCGCCCGCATGGTGCAGCGTTGACTTAAGGGATGGAAACCAGGCTCTGGTGGAGCCCATGGTGGTCTCCGAAAAGATCGAGATGTTCAAACTCCTCGTAAAGATCGGTTTCAAGGAGATAGAAATTGGATTTCCTTCCGCATCCCAGATCGAGTTTGATTTCCTGCGCGAGCTTGTAAAGCAGAACCTTATCCCCGACGATGTTGTGATCCAGGTCCTGACCCAGTGCAGGGAAGAGCTTATCGACCGTACCTTTGAATCCATAGAGGGGATCAAAACGGCGATAGTTCATATCTACAATTCCACTTCCATTCTCCAGAGAGAGGTGGTTTTCGGAAAAAACAAGGAGGAGATCCTTCAGCTGGCTGTTGACGGGACCCGCATGGTAAAGGAAAGGGCCGCAAAGTTCCCCGGAAAGGTGATCCTTGAGTATTCCCCCGAAAGCTATACAGGGACAGAGCCTGATTATGCCATAGATGTCTGTAACGCGGTAATAAAGGAATGGGATCCCAAAGGAGACGACAAAGTCATAATCAACCTTCCTTCAACGGTCGAGATGACGACACCCAATGTCTTTGCAGACAGGATCGAATGGTCAATTGAGCATCTTATAAAAAGAGAGAATGTGGTATTAAGCATCCATCCCCACAATGACAGGGGCACGGGTGTGGCCACGGCCGAGCTTGCGCTCCTTGCGGGAGCGGACAGGGTTGAGGGCACCCTTTTCGGAAACGGCGAGAGGACGGGAAATGTTGACATCCTGAACATTGCCTACAATATGTTCTCACAGGGCATCGATCCGAAGCTTGACCTGGAGGATGTGAATGAACTCATAGAAGTGTACGAAAAATGTACCAAGATGAAGATAGATCCGAGGCACCCCTATGCCGGCAAACTTGTCTTTACCGCTTTTTCCGGTTCTCATCAGGATGCCATCAGCAAGGGAGTCAGGGCATTAAAGGAATCCGGAAAGGATTACTGGGAGGTTCCCTATCTTCCCATCGATCCGGCAGACATCGGGCGCGAGTACGAGCCCATCGTCAGGATCAATTCCCAGTCCGGCAAGGGCGGCGTCGCCTTTATCATGGACAGCTATTTCGGATTCAAGCTTCCGAAGGGAATGCACAGGGAATTTGCGGATGTGGTTCAGGCTGTATCCGAAAAACAGGGTGAGGTTGCCCCCGATCAGGTCATGGAGCTTTTCAGGGAAAATTACCTCGAAAAGAAGGAACCCATCCATTTCCGAAAGATCTCCGTTATCGATCTTTCGGACGGCGCGGATACCTCCGAATTTGACACCCAGGTTAAGGTCACCTACACCGATCACGGTGTCACAAAGGAATTTGAGGCTGTGGGCAACGGACCCATCGATGCGGTAGGCCGCGGACTGTCCCATGAGCTTGGAATAAATGTGAAGGTCATGGATTACGAGGAGCATGCGCTTACCGGCGGATCGAACGCCCAGGCGGCAGCCTACATTCACATGCTCTCTCCGGATGACAATAAGATCACCTACGGCGTCGGGGTCAGCTCAAACATCACCCGTGCCTCGGTACGCGCGGTATTCTCCGCCGTCAACCGGCTCTTCGGTGAGCGGTTCGATGTTGAAAACTCAAGACTGATGCAGTAAAAAACAGGGGGTGTGATCACCCCCTGTTTCATTCTCCGAGTATATTCTTAATGTTTATTATCAGGCCATCATAGATTCCTGCCGGGACATCATCCTCAAAGTTGAAGCTGTCCGGGACAAGATCCTGTTTGGAAAGCTTATATACTGCAACAGTGCGGGTGTCGGGATTTACTATCCAGTATTCTTTTACCCCGGCTCTGAGATAAAGCTTAAGCTTTTTGATATAATCATGATCGGAATTGCTGGGAGAAACGATTTCGATGATCCAGTCAGGAGCTCCGCTGCAGCCCCTTTCAGTGAGTTTATCCCTGTCGCAGATGACGCTTATATCAGGTTCGACAATGGTCTTGTCATCATTGAAAAGTTTTACCGCAAATGGAGCAGGATAAACTCTACAGTCACCATTCTTTTCTTTTATATAATTATGTATATCCACGGCAATATTCATTAGCAACCGTTGATGTATTTCTGATGGCGCTGACATATTGTAGAACAATCCTTCAATAAGCTCAGCTCGTTTTCCGGCAGGCAGATCATAGTAATCTTTTTCCGTATATATTACATCTTCAATTCTTGCTTCCATATCACACCTCCACAAGTACAGTTGATGCCTTATTCAATTATACAACGCCCATGGAATTTCTTTCAACAAAAAGAAAATGGCTTAAAACACCGTAAAAATCGGGCTTGTCAGAAATGTGTGGGGGGGGGTAGAATGAGGGTGTTGTCCTGCTTAAGGAAAGACTCAATATCAAAGGAGAAGGAATCATGAAAAAGAAACTGAACAGAAAGATAGCGATCATGCTGGCGTTTGTGCTTGTGCTCACAAACTTTGGATTGACGGGTTATGCGCCGGTACAGGCTGCGGAGGACACCGCAGAGGAGATAGTTTCGGAGAATAAAAACGAAACAGATGAACCGTCTGAAAATGAGGAAAAGCCGCAGGAAAAAGCTTCTGAGAATGAGAACATGGAGGAAGAATCTGCTGAAGGTGTAAGCGAAGACGGGGCAGCCGATGAAGAGATCCCGGATGAGACAGTATCCGAATCTGAAGTATCGGAAGACCTGATCCCTGAAGAGCCGGCGGGAGATCTTAATCTGCATGAAACATCCGGACCTTTATATTGGAGAGTTACACCGGGAAATGCCGTTGAAAAATGGTATGTAGACGATGAGGGCAATTATTATGTAGATATTAATAAAGATGCCTTCATAGGCTATTATCCGAATTCTCATGAGACAGGAGCATCAGCTGTAAATGTAACTGTCAGAAAAGCCGCCGGAGCAGGAGATGTGGATATCATTGTAGGTGGAAAAGATTATGCATGGGGAACAAGCGTAAATGTGGCAGGTTCGATTTCGAACGCCTATGTTGCTCATGGTTCTATAGTGGAAAAAGATAACGGATATATCCATGTCGGCGGATTGACAGAAGAGGGAACCGATGAGGATGAAGGAGATTATCTGGAAGATGATCCGAACACCGTACATTATCAGAGTGGATGGAAGGTATACAAAGAAACGGATCTTTCTGATCAGGGATTGTCAATAAATTATAGGAATACATCAATAAACATATATGCAAACGGAAAGGATGAAACGCTTTATGTATATACCGCAGACGATAAACAGAAAATAGGAGAACTCCAAAAATACAGTCTTTGGGGATACGGAGGTTATGGCATCGATACCCGGGTAGCACGCACAATGAGGGGGATTGCCAAAACTGCGTCCACAAATTTTGTTATAAGTTCCGATAAAGCCCTTACCTGGGTGAGAATAAACAAAACTCCCGATACTCCGAATCTTGCCGGACTTGAACTCGAAATAAAGGATATAAATACGATTAATGATGTTTTGAATTTTTATATATATAATAAATCAACCGGTCTGGTCTACACAAGTCAGGACCTGCTATTCTCATTAAGCAGTGATTATACTATTAATGAATATAGTATGTGGAAGGATGCGCAATACGGCTTATCATTTTCTGCCACAGAGCTTGGTGCAAGGGGATGTTATTACCAGCTTTATGCCGAAAGAAAAACAGAGAAAGATACCTTTACTTCCGAGGAGGTAAAGGTGGACGGGTTTGAAAGAGTCTATATAGGACTCAGAACTCCGGAAAAGAAAGATATATCCGAGATAAACATGTATCCCGGAAGGATTTCTCTTACCCAGGCAGATTATGATATAGGATATTATTCCGACCAAAGGGGTACTTCTGTATTGAAATTCATAATAGCCGCGTCAGATGCTGCCCCTCAAACTGTAAGTGAGGCAAATGTTTCAAATTGGAAAGGGAGAAAGCGGGGATATTGGGATGAAAGAGGAATGTATGTCGAACCCGGTGCGATACTGGATTTTGACAAAATGATAAACTCATCGGGGGCTGCTGTTGATCTTGAGACAAATAAGGATGTGGATGTTTATGCTGCCTGGTTTTTACCTGCCGGAAATTATGATTC
>JAILOK010000060.1 GCA_024690825.1 Lachnospiraceae bacterium
AAATGGCTCAGTTTTCTGATGAGGAGATCACTGATGAAACATTTCATGACCTTGCTGAATGTCCTAAATGCGGTAGTCATAACCTTGAAGAGATCGGTGAAACCATCAAGGATGAATTCGATTATGAGGTTAAAGTCATTAAGCACAGACATCGTTTTGTTGAATACACCTGCCTTGACTGTGGTACAACAGTCCGTGCTCCACTAGGAGCTCTTAAGGCTTCCAACCAGTATGGTAAAGTCATGCAGGCAATGGCTCTCTCCCTCATGGATCTTGGATTTGTAAGCATCAATCGCACAAGAAAAATCCTTACCGGTTTCTCTCCAGAACCGCTTACTCTCAGCGAAGGATACCTAGCTAAGCTTCAGCAGCGTTATTCCAAAAAGCTCCAAGCTTTTGTTGTTGAACTAAAGAACATTATCATAGGACTTCCGCTCGTTTATTGGGATGACACTGTGGTCTTCGTCAACACCACAAGAGCATGCATGAGGTTTTACGGCAACGAGCGCATCGCTCTTTATACTGCGCATCTGCACAAAGACCTTGAAGGGATACTTGAAGACAACATACTCCCGGTGCTTAGTTCTGGAACAAAAGTCATGCATGACCATAACACGATAAATTATCATGAAGGCTTTGTATTCAGAAATGTAGAATGTAACCAGCATCTTGAAAGGGATCTGCAGAAGCTGCTCGATTCATCAAACCATCCCTGGACCAAAGGATGGGTATTTCGAACTGGCAGAGGATTTTGCCGGAAAGATTATGGACGGCACATTCTCTGATGCAATGCGCGACCGGTTTATAAGGATCATTGAGTACTATGGACAGGATCCCTATATCATCCGTTCAAGCAGCATTCTCGAGGACGGGTTTGGAAATGCGTTTGCCGGAAAATATGAATCCGTATTCTGCGTGAACCGGGGGAGTCTTGATGAACGGCTAGAGGAATTTGAGCATGCCATCAAGGTCGTGTATGCCAGTTCGATGAGCATGTCTGCTCTTGATTACCGCAAGAGAAGGGGGTTGGACAAGAGAGATGAACAGATGGCTCTGCTGAGATGACAGAGGGACGGTTCTGGTGACAACTTTTGTGACAGAAGAACCATCCCCCTGTCATCCTCTGTCATCCTCTGTCATCCTCTGACACTCCATATCGTGTTTCCAGCAGTTTTCCGACATGGCGGGTTTCGAAGAACATATCTTTGTTCATGATCACGATGACCGCGGCAACTATGGTAACGACAACGGTCTCCACACATTTTGTCTCGGGGGTCATGGCGATCTTTTCCTGCATGAAATTTACGAAGAGATGATAGATCATGCAGGCAAGGATGGAACGGTCACTTGCAAGATAGACCCAGGTGATGATGAAGCCGAGAGGTATACCGCTGATAAAGAAATTGATCACATACATGGGATTGACCATGAGGCCGGCCTGGTAGGTACCCTTGATAAAGATCAGGGGGAAATGCCAGAAGGACCAAAGGGCTCCGAATATCATGGATTCCCAGAACCAGTTCATATAAGCGCCGATCGAATCCTCGCAATATCCCTTCCATCCGACTTCTTCGATAATGGATGCAATCGTGACGGTCAAAAGTGCTCCGGCCACTCCTACGCCTGTAAAGGAAAAATCCTCGGTGAAGGCGAACTGATCCGTGGATTGCTCAAACAAAAGTGAAAGCAGGATTGAGCAGACTATTATTCCCGCAAACTGAAGTATGGCAATGAGTACATTGATCCACTTCACTTTGTACAGTCCTATGAGTTTGATCTTCAGGTCTTTTTTCAGAAGATCTGATCCCGATACAAGAATAAACACTGTTGATACGACTGCCGGGGCCAGCAGTCCTATCAGCATGAGGACAGCACCGTAGTCTTCGGATATGAATATCGCCGGTATCCAGAAGATCCAGGTGAAGAGATATGCCAGTGCGAAGAAGAGCACAGGGCGGTATCTGTAGGTTTCGTTATTATCTGTTTTTTCTTTTTGGGATTTCATCATTTTTATTCCTCCTTAATTTGTGAGACGCTCAAGCGCCCGGAAATGTTCTGATGCCGCACTTTTATTTTTCAAGCCGGCGTATGCTTTTTGGAAACAGTATCGGCGCAGCTGTCAATGCGAGCATTATACCGGCTGCAGTCACAACTATGGCAGCTCCCCGTCCGACACCTTTTCCCGTCAGCCTTCCAAGCGCGTCCGCTGCAGCTCCGGATATGGCGTATGCCACTACATATCCAAGCTGTGATAAAAAGCCGATCAGTCCCCAGGCTCTTCCCTGTGCTTCATCCGGTATGTTTCGTCTGATCAGATAATCAAGGCAGTTATTTGAAACCGGAAGCGTGGCAAAGAAAAGAAATCCGAAGATGCATATCGGTATTATGTTTTCAAAAAGCCCGAAGCCGAGCATGAACAGTCCTGACATAATAAGAGCGGTCCCGAGCAGATTTACGAAATTTCGCTTTATTCCTTTTATGCCAAGGACAAGACCGGAAAAAAGCATCCCGCAGGCGCAGATCGTTTCTGCGATCCCTAAAGTTTTTGCATCCCTAAATGACAGGATCAGAGGTTCTGCCAGTATCTGGAACATTCCCATGAAGAGCGTTATGCCCGAGGAGACCGCAACAAGGATGAGAATTCCTTTTTTGGCCCGCAGTATCTTCCAGCCCTCTTTGATATCATTTATGAAAGATTCCTTCTTTTCCGTTTTTTTCGAAGAACCGATTTCGTGTCTTACTATCGCTGCGCTTATTACGGTCAGAAAGAAGGTGCATATGTCGATGATGAGCAGAAGCCGCACATCACTTATCGAAAGCAGAAGACCGGCGATTATGGGAGAGAAGAGGTATCTGGCACTTCCGGCAAGAGATACCAGCCCGCTTGCCTTTGAATATTCTTCTTCGGTCAGAAGATCTGTGATGGTCGCTCGGAATGACGGTTCCAAAAGTGCCGAAAAAACCGCGCTTACGAATACGCCGATACAGATCTGTGCAAGAGAAGCTTCCCCGGTCATCATGCAGATGAGGATATAGATGATGCCGAGCGCGGAGCATCCGTCTCCGATCATCATAAGCATCCGTCTGTCATACCGGTCTGCCAGCACTCCCGCAGGAACCGAAAGACAGAGAGTCGGCAAAAATCCAAGTAGTGTCACGAGTGCCATGCCGGCGGCGCTTCCGGTTTTCTGAAATATATATACTCCCAGTCCGAAACTTGTCAGTCCACCGCCTATTGATGATACAAGTTCGCCTGTCCAGAGGAGCAGGAATTTTTTGAAGCTGCTTTTCGTACTCATCTGATCAGTCCTCTGATAAATTCCATGGTTCCGCGTTCTGCACCGAGCAGTTTTTCAGCCATGTCTATAAATACTGATATGTCTTTATCCGTGAAATCTCCTTCATCAAAGATCTCACCGCTCACTGCAAGGAGGATCCGGACACGCTCCGGGATGTTGTCACAGTCAAAGATACCTTCGCTGATCCCCTCTTTTACCACCTCTGAAAGCAGAGGAGTGACGGTTGCCACAAGCCTGCGTTTGATCTTGTTATGCATGATGATGTTTTCCGGACGCATGAGAGCGCCTTCAATGGACTTTTCATTTCCGGCGGGACGGATCGAGGCTATGATCCCGACGATCTTTTGTGGTACGGGAATCTGTTCTGAGATGATCTTCCTTGCACATTCTGCTTCCTTTTCGATCATCATCCCTATGACTTCTTCCAGCGTCTGCTCCTTGCTCTCAAAGTAATAGTAATAAGTGCCTTTGGCGATGCCTGCTTTTTCGATGATGTCATCCACGCTGGTATTTTCATATCCTCGGGAAATAAACATTTCATACGCTATCTGAAGAAGCTCCTGTTTTCTTTGTTCACCCTTTTTCATGATATAAACTCCGTTTTTTATGAGTTGGAAACAAAATCGACTGCCGGTCGGTTTTATTATAAACGAGACGCCTGTGGTGTGTCAAGAACTTTTTCGACTATCGGTCGGTTTGTGACAGAGGGACGGTTCTGGTGTCAACTTTTGTGACAGAAGAACCGTCCCTCTGTCACCCTGCCATTGACAACAAAGGATTTTTGATAGAAAATATATCAGATTGCGAAAACCACACAAAAAGGAGATAAACTATGAATATTTCACCTCTTCAGAAAGCAAGATATGAGTATAAGCCCAAGCTTCCGGGAATGCTCAGAAACGGGATCTCTCAGATCTGTGTAAAGGATGGAGCACCCACCGAGAGTGTAGCTGATCAGGACAAGATCAAGGCACTTTTCCCGAATACCTACGGAAAAAATGAGATAACCTTTGAGAAGGGTTCAAATAATTCGCCCGCAAAAAAGCAGGTTGTAGGCGTGATACTTTCAGGTGGACAGGCGCCCGGAGGACACAATGTTGTATGCGGTCTCTACGACGCGATCAAGGCCACGGATAAGAGTAATGTCCTCCTCGGCTTCAAGGGCGGTCCCAGCGGTCTTATAGAGGACAGCTACATCGAATTTGATGATGAATATATAGACAAGTTCCGCAATACCGGCGGATTTGACATCATAGGCTCAGGACGTACGAAGCTTGAGACCGAGGAGCAGTTCAAGATTGTGACCGAGGTTGCAAAAAAACACGGTCTTACCGCCATCGTTATCATTGGAGGAGATGATTCCAATACGAACGCGGCAGTTCTTGCCGAGTACATGGCAGCAAATAATACGGGCGTCCAGGTCATCGGCTGCCCCAAGACCATTGACGGGGACTTAAAGAATGAGGATATAGAGGCTTCATTCGGTTTCGATACAGCTACAAAGACCTATTCCGAACTCATCGGAAATATAGAAAGAGATGCCAATTCCGCAAAGAAGTACTGGCATTTCATCAAGGTTATGGGCAGGAGCGCTTCCCATGTCGCGCTTGAGTGCGCGCTTGAGACACAGGCAAATATCTGCCTCATCGGTGAGGAAGTAGCTGCAAAGAAGATGTCGCTTTCGGCGATCGCCGACTATATAGCAGACGCTGTTGAAAAGAGAGGCAATAACGGCGAGAATTTCGGTGTTGCCATCATTCCCGAAGGCATAGTCGAGTTCGTTCCCGAATTTTCAATGCTGATCGCACAGATCAACGAGCTTCTGGCAGGAAAGAAGACAGAGGAATTCAATGCCCTTCCCGACTGGGATGCCAAGTATGACTTTATTAAGAAAGGCCTCACTGCTGATGCCTTTGCAGTATTTGAGATCTTGCCGCAGTTCGTGCAGCAGCAGCTCTTCCTTGAAAGGGATCCTCACGGAAATGTGCAGGTTTCTCTCATCGAGTCCGAGAAGCTCTTCTCTGCACTTGTTGTCGATAAGCTTGCGGCCAGGAAGGCAGCGGGAAGCTACAAGGGCAAGTTTGCGGCACAGCATCATTTCTTCGGCTATGAGGGAAGATGCGCGTTCCCTTCAAACTTCGACGCAGATTACTGCTATTCACTTGGTTACAATGCATTCATGTTGATCCAGTACGGATACACCGGATATCTTTCAAAGGTTTCAAATCTTTCAAAACCTGCAGAAGAGTGGGTTGCAGGCGGAATGCCCATAACAAAGATGATGAACATGGAAAGAAGAAACGGCGAGGATAAGCCGGTTATCCGCAAGGCGCTCGTAGAGCTTGACGGTAAGCCGTTTAAGTATTTCACCGAGCACAGGGATGAATGGGCAGTGAAGACCTGCTTTACCTATCCCGGTGCGATCCAGTATTTCGGCCCTGCCGAGGTGTGTGACCTGACGACGAGAACACTTGCACTTGAAAAGGGTTGATCATAATAAGAACACAATAAGGAGGGGAAAACAGTGAAGAAAAGAAGATCACTGAAGCAGATTTTATTATCCGATATCATAGCGTTTGTTGCAGTCATTATCGTCATCATCGTCGCTATAAGCACGAAGATCCAGCTCGGCAAGGTAAGGATCCTGTCGGAAACCCTGATCGCAAGAGAGTCGGTGGCTTATGCGAACGAGGTTTACGCATGGTGGCACAGTATTGAGGAAAGAGTAAAGCAGACAGGAGATGTTCTGAGGAATACTCCGAAAATGTCATATGAGGATACTCTTGCGATGCTTTTAAAACTCACCGAGCTGGATCCCGATTCACATGACGTCTACATGGCCTACGGCGATGATATGACCTTCCTTGACGGTTCGGGCTGGGTGCCGGACGAAACGTTCGATTTCCTGGACAGAGGCTGGTATCAGGGAGCCATCGCAAACAACGGCGAGATCTTTTCAAGTGAACCCTATCTTGATGCAGCGACCGGCAGTACCAGTATCGCCTGCTCGGTTCTTGTGGCACCGAATACGGTCTTAAGCAGTGACGTGGATTTCAGCGCGGTAGAAGAGAAACTCATGCAGCTCAATTCGATAGCTGATGAAGGGAAGTACTTCATCATAGAAAAGGAATCCCACAGCATCCTGGTCAGCACCATACCGGATATCACCGGACAGACCACATCCGAAAGCACTGACCCTGTCATCATCGGACTCAATACCGTTATCGACAGTCTTGACTGCTCCGATGTCGTTTCCGATGGAAAGGTGAAGATAGTAAAGTCACCTGCGGGAAAGATGATGTATGCCGCAACCGATATTCCCGATACCTCATGGATAGTCGTGAGCGCGGTTCCCTACACCTATGTTTCAAAGAGCATCAATCAGACCATGATAATAACGATAGTCATAGCAGCGGTACTTATGCTCCTGCTCTCGGTCGCACTCTTTGTGGTCATCACAAAGTACATCAATCCTGTTACAAAGATCACCAAGAGGATCACGGATATCAGTAACGGAGACTTCACTGTTACGATCCAGCCTGAGGGCAATAATGAAATAACAACCCTCAGCGAGAGAGTAAATGAATACATCAAGAACATGAGAGACATGCTCCTCGGTCTTGCAAATATCTCAAATGATATGAACGACAGTGCCGGAGAGTGCTTTGACATATCAAGCAGTCTTTCAACTTCAAACCAGAGTCAAGGCGAATCCATCGATCAGCTTAACAACACCCTGAATACCATGAACCAGTCCATCGACGAGATAGCTGTTGCAGCAACGGATCTGGCACAGACATCAAGCCAGCTGAAGCAGAATGCCGAGGATGTGAAGAACCTTTGCGACGAGACCATGGAGTCATCCGCTACCGGAAGAAACGAGATGGCAGACATGACAAAGAACGTATCGACTCTGAACGAAACCATAAAGGAACTGACGGATATCATCCATGTGACCGCAAAGTCGGTTGAAGAGATAACCGGAATAACCGATGCGATAAATGCGATCTCCGAACAGACAAACCTTCTTTCACTCAATGCTTCGATCGAGGCAGCTAGAGCAGGAGAGGCAGGAAAGGGATTTGCAGTCGTTGCATCAGAGGTCGGAGCGCTTGCAAACCAGTCATCAGAGGCTACTGAGACTATCCGCCAGCTTGTATCGGATATCACAAAGAATATCGAGGATATCAATTCCAAGGCTGACATCTGTCTCAATGATATGGAAGCCTGCATGAACGGTGTTGAAAATGCCAACAAGTCATTCGATCTCATCTATGATGATGTCAAGAAGGCTACGGACGGTATCGTCGAGATCGCAGACGGCATCGAAAGGATCAGTGATGTGGCAACGAACAACGCAGCAACCACAGAGGAGCAGGCATCGACCATAGCAGAGATCCTGTCGCTGAGCGAAGCCATTGTTGAAGAGAGCGGAAAGCTCAGAGAGGATACGACAAGCATTTCGAACATCTCCGAAAACCTCAACAAGTATTCGGATACCATCAAGTCCGATCTGTCACAGTACACATTGTCATAATAAGAACGTGTATATATTGGAAAAAGCGCCCGGCAAAGGGCGCTTTTTTCATGTAAAACAGATGGTCTGTCCTACTGTTTCAGATGCTTGAAGAATTTCTTATATCCTTCGCACAGGTAGTTCTTTCCCAAAAGGCGGTCCTTAGGGCAACCGCCGAAACACAGCTTCAGATACGGGCATTCAAAGCATTCTTCATCAAGCCCGTAGGTCTTGTGCATTCCGAACTTCCTGTTTTTTTCCATCAGATCCCCGAGCGGCTGTTCAAGAATGTTACCAAGGCAATATTCAGGAAAGGCATAACGGTCGCAGGAATACACATCCCCGTTTGCCTCGACGCTTCCGGAGTGTCCGCACAGGGAGTCATGGACACAGAGCGGAGAATGCCCCGTTTCCATAAGTGACAGGGCCGCATCAATGATCTGCACGTGTTTCTTATTGCGGTCTAAGCGGTTCCACTCCTCTAAAACCGCAACAAGAAAGTTTCCGTATTGTTCCGGCAGAACCGAAAAAGACCTGACGGGATGCCGGATCTTCATGGAATGGATCCCGGGAGGTGAGGCAAAATGCTGGCCTTCCGACAGCTCATATTCTGTGGCCTCACTTTCAACTACAGGCAGAAACTGCATGTAATCGGTAAGTTCCCTTAAAAAAGAATAAACCTCAACGGGGTAAGCGGCGTTTTCACGGTTCAGTGCCGTCAGAGTATTGAAGGGTACGTCGTGTTTCTTAAGAAGCTGTATCCCCTCCATTGTTTTCTTAAATGACCCTTCGCCGTCCATTGTTTTTCGAAAAATGTTGTGGAGATGTTCCGGTCCGTCGATGCTGACTCCGATCAGAAAATCGTTTTCTTTAAAAAAGACGCAGATCTCATCTGTCAGAAGCGTGGCATTGGTCTGCAGCGTATTCCGGATCTTCCGGCTGTTTCCGTATTTTTTCTGGAGGGCTACGGCCTCACGAAAAAAATCAATCCCGGCAAGGAGAGGTTCACCCCCATGCCATGCAAATTCCACCACAGCATCGGCACCGTGCATTTCAAGATTCTGTCTGACAAACGCTTCCAGAATCTCCCGCGGCATAATGCCGCAGGAGACATTCAGGAAACTGTTCTTTTCAAGGTAATAGCAGTATTCGCACCTTAAATTACATGCGCTCGATACCGGTTTTGCCAACATGGCATAACATCTGTCATCCATGGCTCACCTTTTAAGTATTTCTTATCACTGACCCTCAAAGAGGTTCTGGAGAGCTTCGTACAGGCTGCGGAGGATCTCCATAATGTTACTTATCTGCTCATCGGAGCTTTCTTTTTCAGCTTCATCTGAGGCTGTTTTTTCTTCAGAAGACGACGCCTGTGCCTCGTCTGCGGAGGCTGTCTGCGCTGCAACGGCTGCATTCAGATCTTCTATCCTTTCCTCAAGAGCCTTCAGTATGTCCACCATGTATTCGCCGGAATCCTCACCGACTTCATTTTCGATCTGCTGATTCAGAAGATCATTCATCTCAAGGATCAGATCGGCATTTTTCTCGGGATCGGCTGCAAGATTGACCAGTTCCTCCGGATCATCCTTAAGGCTGAAAAGCTGCACATCATTATGCTCAAGAAGATCTTCCATGGTCTTTGGCGTATTGTAATCATTCGGAGCAAAGTATCTTGCAAACTTGTAATCCTCCGTGACTATTCCGCGGACCATGCCTCTTACCGTGGGATCAAACTCGTAAATGAGATTTCCGTCTTCGTCCAGATGATAGATCAGCGCGCACTGCGAAAGCATCTCAAAGCAGAAAAGGGAAGCGTCCCTGACACTTTTTTTGCTTCCGTCCAGCAGGGGCACAAGGCTTTTTCCGTTAAGTCCCTCCATTGCCTTTTCCTTTTCATCGGAGGGGATGTTTGTCAGATCTATAAATGTGGGAGCCAGATCCATGTGACTCGTCACGGCAGATACCCTCTTTCCGCCTTCAAAATCAGGATGGACGATGGTCAGAGGTACATGGATATTGTTTTCATAGAGGAAGCCTCCCTTGCTCTTTAAAGCGTGGCTTCCGTGCATCTCGCCGTGATCTGCGGTAAATACGATGATCGTATTGTCAAAAAAGCCGTTCTCATCCATGTAGGTAAGCAGATCATAGAGGTTGTTGTCTGAATCCTGTATGCAGTTGTAGTAGTAATCCTGATAATCCTTCCACTCTTCCTCTGTCGAATCATATCCGCTTGAGATGGCCCAGTTGGAACGGAATACGCTTAAGGATTCCGGAACATCTTCTGCTTCGAGGTCAAAATCCCAGCTCGAAGGCGCCGGATCGTCATAGGTTTTATCATACAGCTCATCATCGGGCGCTCCCGCAAGCTCCATCACTTTGCTGTCATAGCCGATATTGTTGTAATCCATGATGTCATGGGGATTGATCAGATCCACGGTCAGGAAAAACGACTTCCCGCTGTCGTTGAGTTCCTTTCCCTTGCCTGAAAGCCATTCCACGGACTCCGAAACGATCTTCGGATCTATCTCATTGCCTTCGTGGACCTTTCCGATATAATCCTTTCCGCCCCAGTCTGAAAAACCGTAATCCTCAAGGCTTGTCAGCTCTTCTTCGTCACTGTTGTCGAGCGTACTGCTGTTTCCCATATGCCATTTGCCCTTAAGAGCCGTATAATAGCCGGCCTGTTTCATCCGGTCTCCGATAGTGTCTATGTTTTCATCCAGGGCACCCTGCCAGAAATAGTCCGTGTTGTCATGCATTCCGTTCTGAACGACATGCTCGCCCGTGAACATGACGGCGCGGGACGAGGTGGACATATTGGAGCAGGCATAATGCTTTTCAAACGTCGTACCCATCTCCTCAAGGAGCTTCCTTGCCTTATAATCAGTACCCTCCGGATATTCGTCGAAGTAATGCTGCTGGTCTACAGTGATAAAAACGATATTATAATTTCCGTCTTCATTCGGCGTGCCATTTCCTGTTGCGTCAGCCGCGTCCTCCCGGTCCTGTTCTTTCGCATCGGTATCCGTATTCAGACCGACTGCAGCTGCCGCCTGTGCAGTATTTACTGCGATCATTGTCGTAGCAAGCCCTGCCGCCACAAGTGCTTTTTTATTGCGCATAAATACACCCCTCTTTCTCTTAGAGATAGAAAACTGTAACGATAATAATTATAATTTGAGCCGAATAATCTTGTCAAACAAGGGGCAGGGTGAGACAGGGATCCGTTCTCCTCTTTGTGCTATACGAGGAAGTGATGATAAGGGGTTGTTTTTTTGGGATACGAAAAGTTTTAAAAAAAGTATTGACACACTTCGACTGTCGTAGTATAGTTACCTCATCAAACATAGTACGACTGACGTAGCACGATACACGTAGGACGACAGACAAAGCAACGACAAGCGTAGGAACGACAGACGGAGCAACGACAGTCAAAGTAATCAAGGAGGGATCATAATGATAGAAATCAGCAGTGATGTGATACGCGGCTACAATGATACGATGATCCTCTTCATTCTCGAGAAGGAGCCGTCTTACGGCTACGAGATATCAAAGCAGATAAAGAATATCTCGGACGGTAAATATCTCATAAAGGAGACAACGCTGTACTCGGCATTCACGAGAATGGAAAAGAACGGTCATATCGAATCGTTTACATCCGAGCAGGATCCGGAGGGCAACGGCAAGAAACGTACTTATTACAGAATAACCGATGCCGGAAAAGAGTACTACAAGACGAAGTGTGATGAGTGGGGACTGACAAAGGAAGTAGTCGAAAGGTTCATTGAACACTAAGGAGGGAATATGGAAACTATAAAGAATTATCTCGAAGCAATGTTTGCGGGAATGCCGGATACCCCCGAGGTGCGAAGGGCAAAGGCAGAGCTTCTCCAGATGATGGAAGATAAATATAACGAGCTCATAAACGAGGGACAGAGCGAGAACACTGCAGTCGGCACAGTCATCTCCGAATTCGGAAATCTCGAGGATCTGGCAGAGGATCTCGGACTTACAAAGGAAGTACAGGAACTCCAGGAAACGGAAGCAGCTCATCCGCGCAGGCAGATCAGCCGTGATGAATCGGAAGCTTTCATTACAAACAGGATCAAAAAAGCCCTGTTCCTGGCACTGGGAATAATGATGTGTATCACTTCGGTATCATGTCCGATACTTTTTGCAGAGGCCGGAGATACAGCAGTGCTTGCCGGACCTGCCCTGATGTTTGTATTCATCGGATTGGGAGTAGGGTTTATCGTTTACAGCAGCTTTGTTGACGGTGAATGGAAATTTATCAGAAAGCAGCTCTGCTTCATTGATATGAACACCGCTTCCTACGTAAAGGACAGAAGGAGAAATTTTGAATCAGTCCGCGCCATCTGCGTAACCCTGGGAGTGATCCTGTGCGTGGTATGCTGGGTTCCGTGCATGCTGTTTGCCACAACATCAAGAGTTACGATAGGACCGGCGATCATGTTCCTGCTGGTTGGCATCGGAGTTTTTCTCATCGTTTACGCAAACAATACAACAAAGGGTTTTGACCTGCTGCTCAGATTGAATGCCGTGAAGACCATCAGCGGAAACTACGGGGAGCCTCCGGCGCCTGCACCGAAATACCGCAGCAAGGCAGCAGAGACGATCGTACTCGTATACTGGCCCGCAGTCACAAGCATTTACCTGATAGTCAGCTTCCTGACATTTCAGTGGGGGATCACATGGATAATATGGCCGATAGCGGCTGTAGCACACAGGGCGGTAGTTATAAACTGCCAGGCATACGACGATTAAAGTAAGGTTTAATGGTACAAATCCGATCACGCTTGCGTGAATAGGATTTGGAACATGAAACCCTTTACCAAATACTAATAGTTTGATTACGGAGGAAACAAAAATGAACAATACAGCAGCAAGAGTGATCATCACGATTCTTTCGCTGGTGACCATAGCAGCCATACTGGTGGGGCTTTACATCCATGTTTTCAGCAAAAAGTTCAATTTCAAAGGAAGTATGGGCAGCATGGGTACGGCATCCGACGAGGTCAGATTCGAGGATATACCTGATGAGATTTATTTTGATGTAGATGCTGCAAAGATCCACGTGGAAGAAGGCGATGAGCTTTCACTGGAATACAATCTTCCCGAAGCGGCAAAGCCCAATATAGAAATGAAAAAAGGGAAGCTCACGGTCATTAGCAAGATATCCGGTCCATTTACTCCTTTTGGGATGGGAAAGGACTTTGATATACAACTGACTGTTCCGGAGGGAACATCACTAAAAATTTTGAGCATTGATCAGAAGGCCGGCGACATTTCCGTTGAATCACTCAGACTGGGTAAGCTTTCGATCAAGGCAGATGCCGGGGATATAAGCCTGGATGAGATCAAAGCAAATGAGTTGGAAATAGAAGTGGATGCGGGAAACATATCTTTAAGCGAATTTGAAACAGGCAAGGCAGTGATAGAAGCGGATGCGGGAAATTTAAGCATATCTGACAGCCATATCAGCGATATCAAGGCGAAGATCGATGCCGGAAATATTGAGTCACATGATTCCTCGATCGGTTCCGGTTCATGCAAAACCGATTTCGGAAACGTGGAACTTAGCGGAGAGATAGGAAGTGTTTCGGTAAAATCGAGCGTTGGAAACGCAACGATAAACGGAAGGTAAGAACAGTGAAAAATATAATGAGGCACAAAAAACTGATTATTGGAACTTGCATAATGCTGGCTGCGGCTGTGGGTGGATTGTCAGTAACAACAGTTATGGCAGGCACAGCGATCAAGACGGCGGTCGCGGAAAACGGGCAGCTTGACTGTGAACTGGAGCTTAACGGCAAAGTTGAGAGCCTGACGGAAAAGACGTATTTTGCAAAGATAGACGGACGGATAGGTTCTGTGAAGGTAAGGGAAGGCGATCCGGTGAAAAAGGGAGATCTGCTTGTATCTTATGATACAGACGAGCTTTCAAGGGCACAGACGCTTGCCGAGCTTGATGTTAACACCGATCAGGGAACCTATGACGCTTCGGTACAGGCCAGAGAAAGAGTGGAAGGGCTGTACGGAGAAGCAAAGAATTCGATACCCGCGCTTGAAGCACAGATAACGAATACAGAGGCCGTCATAATGGTAACCAGAAAGATCCTTACGGACAGACAGGCCGAATTTGCCGCTCGAAACGCGCAGCTTCAGGCTGATCTTGCCTGCTGCGTCGTCGGCGAAGACGATGATCCGGCGGATGTACAGAAGGCAAGGGATAATATCCAAAAGGAGATCGCAAAGAACCAATACGATTCACAATATGACCCCGAGATAGTGAAAAGACAGGAAGAGCTGCAGTACCTTGAATTCCTGATGACGACCTACAGGGAAAAGAAATCCATCATGGAAAGCCAGAAGGCATCAACACAGTTAAGCCGCCAGACTCAGGGCGACAAGGATAAACTTGAAGCAGTGAAGGCGACAGACGATATCCTGAATGAAACAAAGCTCAAGGACTATGAGGCTGCATCAGGCGGTATCAGAGCGGGCTTTGACGGAGTCGTCACAAAGATATCCGTTGAGGAAGGCAGCGATGTATCTGTCGGCCAGGAGATCATTCAGATACAGTCTCTTGCCGATACAGCCGTTGTCTGTTATGTGAACAAGTATGACATCATAAATTTAGAGGAAGGACAGACCGCAAGCTCACATATCAAGAATAAGGACTACGCCTGCCATGTTTCCAGGATCGAAAAGAAGACCAGTGATGACGGTACAACTCCCGGCATCAGGGTTGAACTGAAGATCGACGAGCCGGACGATGCGATCATCCTCGGGATTGAATCAAAGACAAAGGTAAGGACAGCACTGGTAAGCGATACATTGCTCATCCCTACCGATGCTCTCTGCAGTGAAGATGAAAGGGATTACGTTTTTATTATAAAGGACGGCAAGGCCGAAAAACGGTTCGTGACCGTAGGAGCAAAGAACGATGAGTTTGCGGAGATCCTTGACGGGCTGCAGGCCGGAGAGACAGTTGGCTGGGATGAAAGCAGTGAACTGACAGACGGACAGAAGGTAAAGGTAAAGTGATGGAAGAAGTCTCATTCAAGAAGGACAGGATAATATATACGAAGGATCTGTGCAAATCCTTTACCACAGGCAATGTTGAACAGCAGGTTCTGAAGAACCTGGATATGGAGATCTTTAAGGGTGATTTCACCGTTATAATGGGCAATTCGGGATCCGGGAAGAGTACCCTTCTATATGCGCTTTCGGGAATGGACCGTCCGACAGGAGGCGTGATCGCCTATGAGACCGGACAGGATCGTGAGACCACGCGTATCACCGGATTTGACAATGACGCTCTGGCAAGATTCAGACGTGATCACGTCGGATTTGTTTTCCAGCAGAACTATTTAAATGACAGCATGAGCGCGCTCGACAACATCATGGTCGTAGGCCTTTTAAAGAACAGGGACAGAAAGAAGCTTGCAGCAAGGGCAAAGGAACTGCTTTTGCGAGTTGAGATCGGAGAGGGCGACAGGGATAAATTTCCCACCCAGATGTCGGGCGGTATGCAGCAGCGTGTTGCAGTCGTACGGGGCGTTATAAACAGTCCCGAGGTTTTGTTTGCGGATGAGCCCACCGGAGCTTTGAACTCTCAGAATACTGAAAATGTATTGAATATATTATCCGACCTGAACGGTGAGGGACAGAGCATTGTCATGGTCACGCATACTCTGGCGGCAGCTGAACGCGGCAACCGCATCATCTATCTGGCAGACGGCGTGATCTCCGATGAGGTGGAGCTTGGGCCGTACGTCGGAAACTACAAGGATGAGAGCAATCCGGATCAGGAAAAGGCTGTTGAAAGACACAGGAAGCTCAAGACATTTTTACAGGATATGGGATGGTGACATGTATCGATATTATTTCATGGCAAAGAACAACATAAGGAAGCAGAAGGGCGATATGATCACTTTCTTTGTTCTGACACTTATCGCAGCGGCACTGATATTTATCAGTGCTTCTTTTCTGGTCGATACCGGCAGGGTCGTGGACACGAACATGAAGCTCATAAACGCTGCTGACATTCTCATCCTGATGTCTGATGACAAAGCGGCAGAAAACAAGATGATCGAGATAATAAAAGGCAGTGAGTACTGTTCGGGATATGAGTCAAATAAATACCTTAATACCTACTCTAAATTCCGCCACAAGGGCGAGAAAACCTGGACGGATTATTCTTTTCATATCGCATCATATGAAGAGGAGAGAAAGATTCAGACGATGTCTCTCGACGCGGGAAGATTTCACGGAGATCAGGTCGTTTTACCGGTTTCGCTTTCAAACTCTTTTTCGATCGGCGACGTGATGGAGCTGAAGATCGGGGACAATATATACAGGCTGAAGGTTGCCGGTTTCAATGAGGACAATATTTACTGTTCCCCGATGAACATGGGCACATACCTCATTTTCACATCAGAAAGGCTTTACAATCAGATCGAGTTTGAAAACCCGGATAACGTCGGACGTTACAGGGCTTACAAGACAAAGTTTTCAAAAAAAGCAAGAATGTCCGGAAAAACCGGAAATGAGCTCTGCGATGATCTTTACAATGAATTCAATGACTGGTATCTGTCGTATGAGAAATCACATCCGGGATATGTTGTTTCTTCAAATTTTCTCCCGGCGGATCTGATGAAAACGGCATCACTGATACTTCCGATGGTATTCATTGCCATAGTGCTTGCCTTCGCCTTCATCATGTTTGTCATAGCGCTGGTGATCATACATTTTTCGGTAAAGAACTTCATCATGCTCAATATGAAGAATACTGCTATCATGGAGGCTTCCGGCTACTCGGTGCGTGAGCTTGTGCTGATACTTCTGGTTCAGCTGCTTCTGGTCTCGGGACTCGGCTGTATCGCAGGTCTTGTTTTCGGAGCACTTCTGATGGAGCCTGCGGGCGCCATAATACTTGCAACGCTCGGACTATCATGGAACCAGCCTCTTGATCCCGTGATCATTATAAGTGTTTTTGTCGGGATATGTGCGGTGGTTACTGTTCTTACCCTGTTCCTTGGAAGAGAATATAAAAAGACATCGGTGCTTGACGCTCTTCACGGCGGAACTGCTGCAAAGGCCGGCAGAAGAAATCTGTTCACGTTTGAACATACGGCACTTCCGATACCTTTAACGCTTGCACTGAAGGAAACCTTCGGGAAGTTCGGAAGCAAGCTTGGAACCGTTTTTATTATGGCGATACTTTCCATTTCAACGATCTTCGGATTCGGGATGGTCGATTCATATGCACGTGATTATGCCGGACTTTTGAATCTGGCAGGTATTTTTGACTGCGATGCGGAGACCGGAGGATCGGAAACGATGATGGAAACTATCGAAACCATGAGTACAGTGGACTCAGTGTATGGGGATACCTGGTATTCCTTCAACTATTCGGTCGGAAAGAAGATGGCATCGATAACGACAAGGGCATTTACAGATACGTCCCATATAGTTGGCGGAAGCATGCTTGAAGGCGGATGGCCCAAAACTGAAAACGATATTCTGCTGGCATCCGCAGCCGCTGATACCCTTAACGCAAAGGTCGGCGACAAGGTTACGATCAAAAACGGTGACAAGGTGGAAGATTTCCGTGTCTGCGGTCTTTGCCAGACTATGAACAACATGGGAATGATGGCCTACATCACGACCGCAGGATATGAGCGCGTTGCTCCTCCGGCAAAAGGATATAATATCTGGGTTAACTTCAAGCCCGGAAAAACGTATGCGGAATTCAAGGAGGAATTTGAGAAGGTA
This sequence comes from Lachnospiraceae bacterium, assembly GCA_024690825.1. Classification (GTDB taxonomy): domain Bacteria; phylum Bacillota; class Clostridia; order Lachnospirales; family Lachnospiraceae; genus NK4A144. The sequence goes on from JAILOK010000060.1 coordinate 17,617, forward strand.
TATCCCGATGAGGAGGTGGCCGACTACCAGGAAGCAGCCAAGAGTACGACAGGAGTCGTATCCGCCGGAATGAAGGCAGTTGCACTGTTCATTGCGTCATTGACCATTCTCATTGTCGCCTTTGTTGAGGCCCTGATAATAAGAGCGCAGATCACGCGTGAGTGGAGAAATCTGGGTGTATCCAAGGCCCTCGGCTTCACATCCGGCCAGCTCATCCGTCAGACGATGTTTTCAAATATGCCCGCGATTGTTCTCGGGATCGCGATCGGTCTCGTGCTTTCTCCGGCCGCAGGAAGATATCTCATGAAGTCGACATTTTCGATATTCGGTTTCAGGAAGGCAGTATTTAACGTGCTTCCGACCTCATATATGCTGACAGCATTCATCATCACCGGTATAGCCATGGCAACGGCAGCCATCCTGGGCCGCCGCATCAAGACCCTCGAACCGGTCAATATGATCACGGAAGAGTAGGATTTTCTGCGGAACGGCGGTGGGACAGTAAATGTATAACCGTGTAGGTTATCAGTATGATAAGGATGACCAGGATCGCAAGTGCCGGCAGGTATCCGGTGATACCGAACTTTTCGTAAACGGTTTCAAGAGGTCCCGGAACAGGTCTTAACAGAAAGAAATAATTGCATGAAAAATGCCTGTCAAACAGATAGACGGGGATCGTGACCAAAAGAAGAAAAGCTGTGCTGCATAGGATGCTTTTGGGTTTGAGATCGATCTCTCCCGCAAAGATTATGCAAAGCGGAAGCGTGATCTGAAGAGTGTGCCAAGCAAAGCTTGAAAGGCTCATGAAACTGATAACGGGATACATGGTCCAGTCAGGAAACAGCAGCGCTCCGATGCCGGCAGGAAGCAGGATCAGACAACCGAATTCTCCAAGGAAATCCCTGATCCGGCCCGGTTTTATTATGGTGTATAACGGATAAAGAATGATCGACAGGCTGCAAAGATGAAGCGGAAGATGCCCGATGCCGAAGTGTCCGGCTCTTTGCAGGAAAATGATCTTTGAGATCTCGATCAAGGGTAGTAATATCGATATTACCGCAAGGATGACTTTTCTGAGTTTTCTTTGTCTGCAGTAAATGAAGGCCAGAGTCCCCGCAGATATCAGTGCAGGGACAACGGCCTTTATATGTTCTGTTCCGAAGAGCGTAAATCCGGCGTCCTCGGGGATATCGGTTTCTTCAAGCCAAAAAAGATCCATGACACAAAAATTATATCATATTCTTTGCTTTTTCAACGGCATCTATCACGCGGTCACACCAGGCATCGAATTCGGGATCTTCCTTCTGACATTCATCCGGATGGGAGAGAACGTAATCGAGAGCATATCTTACACCCATGTCAAACCTCACATTTGTCCGCATATCCGGAACGACACGCTTTAGCTTGCTGTTGTCAAACACCACCGATACTGACTTGTCGCCGAGAAGAGAACCCGTAAAATCATATCCGTATTTATCTCCCACAGCCCGAAGGAAATCAGTGGATACGTGATAAGCATTTAGCTCCACGTTTAACGCATCGGCTATGGTCTCATATATCTGATCCCAGGTGAGGGTCTCATCAGAGGTTATCTGGAAGGCTTCACCGATCGCATGGCGGTTGCCCATAAGTCCGGTAAATCCGATCGCGAAATCACCGTTCCATGTAAGCGTCCAAAGACTCGATCCGTCGCCCTGTATTATAACGGGCTTTCCTTCCTGCATACGTTTGATAACCTGCCAGAAGCCGTTTTTCCCGTGCACACCGAGTGGGATGTTCCGCTCATCATAAGTGTGGCTGGGACGGACTATGGTAACAGGGAATCCGTTTTCCCTGTACTGCTTCATAAGATATTCTTCACATTCGATCTTGTCCCTTGAATACTGCCAGTAAGGGTTGGCAAGGGCCGTACCTTCCGAGATGATGTATCCGGCGGCTGGCTTGTGGTAAGCCGAAGCAGAGCTTATGTAGATGTACTGCTTTGTCTTTTCGGCAAAATATTTCACATCGCGTTTGACCTGTTCTGCCCGAAAGCCGATAAATTCACATACGCAGTCAAATGTCATGCCGTCCAGTTTTTCCTGTACGGCTTTTTCATCATCGATATCCGCAATGATCTGTCTCGTGCCTTCCGGAAGCACACACGAACGGTTTCCGCGGTTCAGTACCCATACTTCCCAGTCAAGTTCATTTACAAGCCTTTTGACGATGGCAGTACTGATGGTTCCCGTACCTCCGATGAATAATGCTTTCTTTTTCATATGTTTTATTTTCCTTTCTTACAATAAACAGACCGGCTCAATCTGTATATTATATCATATGATGGGGTGATAAGGGGGACGGTTCTCTGTGTCATATTTACATTGATCACATATCGGGAGATATATTCCACGCAACCCGGGGGACTGACACGACGCCAAGCTAAGTGACAACAAAATACTTAAGCCTGTAGGTCATTCGCATTTCGCACATACTTATGGCCTGCAGGCTTAGTATTTGTAGTCACTTATCTTGTCTGGTCAGTCCTAAATGGGTTGCTTAGGAAACATATCTCCCGATATTACATAAACAAAATAATGGGACACAGAGAATCGTGCCCGCTGTGTCTCCCCCCTGTGTCCCCCTGTTTTGTTGCGGCTTCCGCCATATTGATGTAAAATTAACAGTATGACTCTGGATTACAACATCTTTATGGAACTGGCGGTCATTCCGCT
>JAILOK010000103.1 GCA_024690825.1 Lachnospiraceae bacterium
ACGGGAAGCTCATCGTATCGGTCAAGAAGAATGCTGACAAGTCCATCAAGACCAAGAAGAAGGGCGGCGGCATTTATAAGGTAAACAGCATCAAGCTTGAGACCGTGGATCCCTTTGATCCGACAAAGACACTGACCATCAGTAACCGGTAGATAATAGGTGTTCTTTTCCAAACGAGATTTATGAGTAGAATTAGTCCCATGAGGCAATGATGCCCCTGGGACTATTTTCATATGAGGGAGGGCCATCTATGGACAAGGAAACAATGCGCATGAAGCTGGTGTACTGGTCGGGGATCATCAAAGAAGCTAACAGCAGCGGGATGAAGATCTCACGATGGTGCGAAATGAATCAGATCTCTCATCGGAAGTACTATTACTGGCATAAGAAAGTGATGCACGACACCTACACGAAGGCTGTTGAAACCGGTCTTATGCCCGCTTCCACGGACAATACACTTCAAGCAACTCTTCCTGCGGTGCCAGAGTTTGCCGAGCTTGCTATGGCGGATGGGGACATGGGGCCAAGACATAGAAAGGATCCGGAGATAAGCATACGATACGGAGACTTCATGATAAACGTGGATGCAGAGTTTTCAGAAAGAGAACTGGAGAAGGTCCTGAGGGTGGTGAGCCATGTTAAATGACGCAACGAAGAACTCATTCAAGAAGGTATACATCGCGTGCGGTCGCACAGATCTCCGATACGGAGTGACGGGTCTTGCCACACTTGTGAAGTGCAGATATCATCTTGATCCATACGACAAAGGAACGCTGTTCCTCTTCTGCGGCCGGCGATCAGATAGGCTCAAAGCACTTTTATGGGAAGGTGACGGATTCCTTTTGATGTCAAAGTATCTCTGCGATGGCCATTTCCAATGGCCCAGAGATCCTGCGGAGCTGAAGAGCCTGACCTACGAGCAGTATCGGCTGCTGATGGAAGGATTTGCCATAGACAGGAGCATAAAAGAGGGGCAGCCGAAATATCTTGTCTGAACAAGTATACGCTACGCCTCTTCCCCCTGTAGCCACGTACGGATAAGCCTGCGCCTGTCAGCTTTCAAACTGTATTTTCAACCTGACCTCAATGCCCGTGACCATGAGTCTATCATGGCCACGGGCACTCTTTGTGATGTGGATCCCAAATAAACTGTAAATAATTGTATTATACAGTTGACAAACGCCGTGGTTTTTGATACAATACAGTTATACAGTGAAAGGAGGGATCTACAATGAGCTACAACTACTGCAAAGATCACCGATCGGGCATTACATATGTCTATGAAATGGAGAAAAGCATCGACGGATCCACGGGGGAGATAAAGACCGTCAGAAGGCTTGTCGGAAAACTGGATGAAGAAGGAAATGTCGTCCCGACAAGTGGAAGGCGGGGAAGGCTTCCCAAGAAACAGACCTCAGGGAATATCAAAGGAGTAGATGCCAGGGAAGTGAAGCGGCTGAAGGAGGAAAACGAGGATCTGAGGAACACTGTTACAGCGCTCCAGAAAAGCCAGAAGGAGATCATAAAAGGATTAGAGAGCCTTCTGGCATTGGCAGGTCAGCAAGTGCCGAGGAAGAGAGTCGGGAAAGCCAGGAGATGACAATAAAGAGGGTAGCATTTCCGGAACCCGCCATACCGATCGGGGGTCTCCTGTGAACGACGTAAAAAGAGCCAAGTATGAAATGCCCCATTACACGCAGTATGATCTGTACACCATGGACAGGGAGAGCATCGTGTGGGCGTACTGTCTCCTTCAGGACAGATTCGAATCCCTAAGGGATTCCGACTATGCGGATCTGGAGGAACGGTTCCATATCCTTAAGGTTCGGGCGTTTGGACGGTCAAGCGAAAGATCCTCAATACTCAAAGGAGAAAAGCTAAAAGGATCTGAGCGTAAGGTCGAGGATGGCGAAGCAGAGGATAGCAATGCCAAGAAAAGCGATCCTGAAGGGAGAACAGGCGGAACGGAAGACAATACAGGCGGCACGGACAAAGGCAAGAAAGGGAAAGGAAGACCGTTACGATCCAAAGGCTGCGCAAGCAAAGTCACAGAGGGATTACCGGTCATTGATGAAGACATCGTGCTTACAGCAGATGAGTTGGAAAGGATCTTTGGTCCCGGAGTGGGATATACCGATGATCCCAGGTTTGAAAAAACATACGACGAGGTGTGTACCCTTCCCTGTTCGCACTATGTTGTGCGCTATCACATCCATGTATACCGGAGCGACGACAAGATCGTTCCCGCAGCACACGTGGATAAGATGAAAAAAGGAAGTTTGCAGACACCCGATCTATTGGCTGAGATCGTAAATGACCGATGCGTACTGCAACTGCCCATGAACCGGATCTCCCAGGAATTAGCCAGAGAGGGATTTCTCCTGACAAGGCAGACAATGGCGCGGTGGTGCATAGACTTTGGCACCGAATACGTTGCCCCGATGGTCTTAAGGATGTTCGATCTCATCGTAGATACGGGATATGTCCAAGCGGACGAGACTCCCATGATCATCGGCCGTACAATGGACAAGCGGCGCGTGGAAGCCAGGCAATGGGTGTTCCGGACAGCTGCGATCATGGGCGGAAGGCAGATCATCGTTTTTTACTTTGACGAAACAAGATCCGCAGATGTGCTCCGTGAGCTGTTTGGATCCCTTCAAAAAAAGATCACCATGATCTGCGATTCCTATATCTCCTACAAGACCTTCTCGAAGGAGATGGACGGACTTGTCACCATAGCGAATTGCTATACCCATGCCAGACGGAACTTCACCGATATCATAAAAGCCATTCCCGGGTTTAAGAAGATGACGGAGGAAGAAAAGAAAGAGATCCTCTCATATCAGATCGTAGGCATCATAGACGGAATATTTGATAACGAGCGGGAGTTCAAAGACATGAGTGCGCAAGTGCGTCAGGAACAGCGGATGGATAAAAGCGAGAAAATCGTGGACAACCTGTTTGATACTCTTAAAGCCATTCCGGAGTCATCGTTTGATAAGAGCAGCAAGCTATATGAGGCGGTCAACTATCTTTTGGTTCAAGAGCAGAATTTCAGGGAATTTTTGAAAGATGGAAATGTCCCGGTACATAACTCCAGTTGTGAGCAAGCGATCATTCCGTTTTCGCTCGGCCGCAATGGCTGGAAATCAATAGATTCCATAGACGGCGGGATTACTCTTGGATACTATTATTCATTGACGGAAACAGCAAAGGCTAACGGAGCGATCCCGTTCTACTATCTGAAATTTCTTTTTGAGAGGCTGCCAAAACTGTTCAAGGAACACGGGGGAAGACCGGCCCCGGAGTTGTTCGATGAACTCATGCCATGGACGGAAACATACAGGGCATATGAGGCAGCTGCTGTCGTGGCAAGTCATCAGGATCTGATACGGCTGGCAAAAGTGCGCCGATCTGAAGTGCCAGCATGATCCATACTTTCACATGATACTATTGATAAGCTCGCGTCGCTAAGGTAAGTTCAAGTGACGCTGGGATTGATGGTGACTTTTGGTGGGTACCACCAAAAGTCACAAAGCACCGTCTACATTTTGAGGGGTGCCTGGCTCTGCGCTGTTATGGTAGATATGCATACGTTGGTACACTTGTTATCTACCGGTTACGACGGATCTCATTGATCAGGAGAGGAAGGCTACGCACGATGCCTATCACAAGAAGGCGAGTGAGGAAAGAGCGAGGATGCGCCGTGAAAAGAGGGCTGCCGAAAAGGCAAAGAACCCTGCCGCTCCGGACGCTCCCGGGAAGAGCACCCCGGTGAATGAGGGTTAGGCGGCGAGTCAACATATAATAGCAAGTGTTATTTAAATCTTTGATCTATGAGAAGAGCGCATCGGCAGACAGCTCGTTTACAGCTACCTGCCAATGCGCATTCCGCTTCAGACCGTCTGATGTTACCATGGTGATATGCAATGCCTTCTTTGTGCCACTTTCCGTCATAAATGCGGACTGTTTGTGCAGCAGTTCCTTTTCATAGGAAGCATCAATTGAATACTCATTTTCCGAGTACTTCATTTCACAGAGATTGATTATGCCGTCTTTTCGGTCGATCAGGAGATCGATCTGTGCTCCCGGATCGGTTTTTTTACTTTGCCATGCGTATTCCATGCTGCTGACCCCTGAAATGCCAAGTGCATTTTTGATTTGAGGGATGTGGTTAAGACAGAGTATTTCGAAAGCATTCCCTGCCCAGGCATTATAGGATGGCGTTTTGAGGTGGTCCATCCACGATGATATCTTACCTGTGATCACAAATCTCAATGAAAACAGGACAAAGGGATCTGTTATCTGGAAAATACATCCTTTGC
>JAILOK010000061.1 GCA_024690825.1 Lachnospiraceae bacterium
CTTTCACACTCACCGCCTATGTACGGATGTCCCGCAATACCCGAGATCCAGAAATCCGTCCAGATATAACGGTCCGAATACTCATTCCGCTGAGCCTTGCCGCTTTCTTTAAACCACTCATGCTCTTCAGATGTGTGCCCGGGCACCAGATCCAAAAGAACATGGACGCCTTTCTTGTGAGCCGTCTCAAAGAGTTCATAAAGGTCTTCATTGGTACCGTAGCGGCTTGCGACCTTCTTATAATCCCTGACATCATAACCTGCGTCCTTAAAAGGAGAATCGTAACATGGATTGATCCAGAGGGCGTTACAGCCAAGATCTTTGATGTAATCAAGCTTTTCGATGATTCCACGGATATCTCCGATGCCGTCACCGTTGGTGTCATAAAACGACTGTGGATAGATCTCATAAAATACCGCATCTCTCAGCCACTTTGGCATATATTCCTCCTTCCGGGATCTCGTCCCGCGTTCATTCAGTATATCATCAGGCGATTAACGGGGCGTGACCTACAAAAGTCCTTTTAATCTGCGGTTTTCGATAAACAGTGCCGAAACCGAACCAAGTGCCATGCAGAGTTTTTCCTGCTCTTCGGAAAAAGAAAAATGAGTTCCGAGGCTGTTTGTGACCCTTCCCGATTCATCCATGGCGTTAATGAGCTGAAGAACGCCTACCACGTCGTCATTACCCACGGCCATAGGGATCACGAGCATTGAACCTGTCCTGTAATCGTTCATCCTGTCGTACTTTTTGCTTCCGGAAAAATCAAACTTATCCGACTTATAAACATCCGGAATGTTAAGACGCTTCTTCATCATGGCAGAGTACGCGCAGACGTATGAGCGATTCAGCGGCACAGGCGGCATGGAGATCTGTCCGCCGGCAGAACTTGCGGAGAGCTTCTTTGACCTGGTGATCACATGCTTAAACTGAAGTTCGTCGTTCTCCAGAAGATAAATGGTACCCGCATCGCAGTTTCCTACGAGCATGGCTTCTTTCAGGATAACCTCAAACAGCTTTTCGGATTCCAACTGGGCAGAAAGAAGGATGGTAAGATTGATAAAACGGTTAAGATCATAACTCATGCTGTACCTCCGGTTTTCTGATGCATAGTAAAAAAATGACTATTCCTGTAAGTGCGCCGATAGAATCTATGAGCACATCCCTCGGACTCGGCCCCCTTCCTGCCACAAACATCTGATGAAACTCATCACTAGCGGCATAAAGAACGGACACAGCCAAAGGAAGGATGGCGTTTTTAGGCTTACTGAGACGAGCAAAGTAAAAAGCTATCACGGCGGTGATGCCTAGTATGGCATATTCCGTAAAGTGTGCACATTTTCGGATAACTCCGTGAATGATCACTGCTTTGTCCACGGGAACAGGCTCGTGGGTGACATATTCGGCTATGTTGACTACAACAGTCAAGAGCTTTCCGCTGGCTTCTCCCGACTCTTCTCCCGGCATGGCGGAAAAGGCAAATATCACGGCCATGACAAGGAGCATGGGAAGGAAGCGGAGGATACGGGTTATGGAGGATAATGAAGGTGGGGTCATGGGATAAGCTTTCTGTGGGTGGATTTGTATTATGGTTTAATGTACTATGGTTTCCTTACTTACGCATCCTCAAATTATTTCATTTGATTTGGATTTACGTCGGAAATGAAAGGGATTGTTCTGGGCAATTCTCCGCCTCGGTACTAGGCGAGGTTTTTTCGAGCCGTAGTAGTTGAGAAAGATTTCATCTTTCGAAACCAAATGGACGACAGTCCATTTGCCGTTAGGATTACGGAGATTTAGCGAAAGCGTGACCGGAACAACCCTTTCATTTACGAGGAAGCGCAAGAAGACATTGCTGGTGCATTAAACTGAAATTTTATATGAATACCTCTTCCACCACATCCTTAAGTTCCTGCATACTCTCCATCTCATTGATCCTGGCCCTGAGCCTTGCAGCCCCTTCAAAGCCTTTTAAATACCATGAAAGATGCTTTCTCATCTCTCGGATGCCTATATATTCGCCTTTATACTGAAGCTGCAGATCCGCATGCCTTAAGACAGTCTGCTTTACGGTTTCTTTGTCCGGACGCTCATAAGGCTTACCTTCCAGTCCGCAGGAGATCTCCCGGAAAATGAAGGGATTTCCTTCTGCGGCGCGTCCTATCATGACAGCATCGCACCCCGTTTCTTCAAACATCCTGCGGGCGCTGTCCGTATCTACCACATCACCGTTACCGATGACAGGGATCTTTAAGGCTTCTTTTACCGCTCTGATAATGCTCCAATCTGCGCTGCCGGAATAATACTGCTCTCTGGTCCGGCCGTGGACCGCCACAAATGCTGCGCCTCCCGCCTCTGCGGCCTTTGCCACCTCTACCGCATTTACATGGGCATCGTCAAAACCCTTTCGGATCTTGACTGACACAGGCTTTGATATGGCATGACTGATGGCATATACGATATCATGCACCAGATCAGGATCCTTCATAAGGTACGAGCCCTCATGATTGTTGACGATCTTTGGTACGGGACACCCCATGTTGATATCAAGTACCGCGAAGGGTCTTTCCTCTATACGGGCTGCCATCTCAGCCATCAGGGCCGGGTCATTTCCAAATAGCTGCAAAGAGACCGGCCCTTCGTCCGGATGTATGGCAAGAAGGCTCTCTGTGTTTTTGTTGTTATAATATATGGCTTTTGCGCTGATCATCTCCATGCATGTCATGGACGCTCCGAATTCTTTGCAGAGCAAACGAAATGGCAGGTCGGAA
>JAILOK010000070.1 GCA_024690825.1 Lachnospiraceae bacterium
CTATCCACGGCTTTGATCCGTGGTGATCGGATTCGACTTTTGAAAACCCTGCTTTTTCCAACGCATGCCTGATATCCTCGATCGTGTGGCATTTCATTCCCTCTATGATCTTTTCATATTTGAGACTCGCCTCATCAATTCCGTCCGCTTCATTTACGATCAGAAATTGTCCTCCAGGCTTCAAGACCTTTGCGACCTGTGAAAAACACTTCTCCAGTCCCGGCCAGAAGTATATTGTCTCAAACGCGGTTGCCAGATCATATTTCTCCGGCGAAAGATCAAGCGCGGATACATCTCCCTGCTTTACGACACATCTTCCCGCCTCTATCATTGCTTTGTTATACTCTTTTGCTTTTGCCACCGAAACATCGGAATAGTCTATGGCCATGACAGATGCTTTGGGATATCTCTTCATAAGTTCTCCCGCGTTTCTTCCGCCTCCGCATCCAAGTTCGACTATTTCTTCGGGCTCTGCGGAATGAAGATGTGACATGCCCCAGTCCGCCATTTTTGCGTGTCCGCCATTCATGCCGTTGACCATCATCTTTCCCATCAATCCCTCGGGCTTCCTTGTCTGGCTGACAAACTTCTTAAACAATCCCATAATGTTTTCCTCCTTTTCTGTTTTACCCAAGCCACCTTATATTTTCCATTCTTTAATGGATAAATCCCTTTATTCCCTGTCAGTCATGATTCATTTTCCTTTTAAACATCTGAAATAAACAATGGATCCATCCACATTGTATTCAACCTGCGTATAGAGCCTGTCGAGTATCTTCAGAAGCTGTGCTTCGTTCGGGAAGGGCGGCGTAAACCATCCTTTCTTTTACAGAATCCTGTGCACGAGCCAGTCTGTTCTTCTGTTCTTTCCTTTGATATAGAAACATGCGATAAATGTTCCTCCGGATTTAAGGACACGGTATGTTTCGCGAAATGCCTTTTTCTTGTCGGGAAATGCATGAAATCCGTTCATGCTGAGAACAATGTCACAGCTTTGATCCTCAAGCGGAAGCTGTCCCACATCCCCCTGAATAAACGAAATGTTCTTACAATCGGAAAGTCTCCCCTTTGCCTGTTCGAGCATGTCCTCACTGTAATCAAGGCATGTGATCGACGCATTTTTAAGTTTTCTCCACTTCTTTTCGGTAAATACGGCCGTGCCGACAGGTACATCAAGTATCTTTCCCGCAAAATCATCGGGGATGTATTTCAGTATCGTTTCCGCGATCTCATTATCATCCGTGTTGTCCCAGAAGACTTTCATGTACAGTCTGCTCCATATATTGCTCCGGGTAAGCACATCATCGTAAATGTTTTTCGATGATTTATATGCACTCCGTATATTGTCTGTCACCGGTTCAACCTTCTTCAGGAGTTCGCGTCTTGCCCGCTCTTCAGTATCCTCTCTCTCGTCATACCCGTCATACGGGGCATTCAGATCATGCGGTTTCTGCTTTTTCAGGCTGTTGCACACCTGATCCCTGTGTGCGAACACAAAATCAAGGTCATCCGTCCATCCCGTGTGGCCGGTGATGACTTTCGGGCAAAGGTGCCTTCCTCGGAGCAGTTTTTCGAGATTTGCAAGTGAACGTATTGACAGTTCATTGTCTTCGGCAAGCGCATTGATAAAGCTGTAACCGCCGTCTGCGCCGAACCATATTGTATCTCCGGTGAACAGATACTCGTTGTCGATCAGGTAGACCATATGGCCCCACGTATGTCCGGGAACAAGGATGGCTTCCACCCTTATATCATCGATATAAAATACATCGCCGTTTTTCAGAAGCCTGCGTTTATTATCACTTTTTACAAGCGGGAGTTTGTACAAACCGAATATGACTCTCCTGCGTCTTTCTCCGGTCATGTAACGGTTCTCGATCTCACTCAGATAGATGGCGGCATTTTTGAACAGCCCGTCACTGTCGCGCTCAATCGCTCCCACATGATCTGTGTCCTGATGAGTTATCAGGATATGTTCGATCGAAGACGGATCGATATCAAGCCATTTCATCTTCTCCGAAAGGCGCTCGTAATTATATCCCGCATCGATCATTATAGTCGTACCGTTCTTTGTATAGAAAAAGATATTCGCGATCCACTCTCGGATACATGCGACTCTGTCATCGATCCGTCCCGTATTCAGTGGTTTGAATATCTCTTTTCCGCGATACCCCAATGACATGGCTTTTTTTTGGAAGTTTGATGCTTTTCTCGACATTTTTCTGCCCCGGCTTTCCTTTTTTATTGA
>JAILOK010000113.1 GCA_024690825.1 Lachnospiraceae bacterium
ATCCCTTTTAAGCACCCTGTCTATTTCCGATAGTGCTTTCTCCGGATCCGGAATGATATGAAGGGCATTTGAGATGATAACAGCATCAAAGGACGCATCCCCATACGGAAGATTCGTGGCGTCTGCAATCTCAAATGTAAGGTTAGCGGGATACTCTCCTTTTTTTGCTTCTTTGATCATCCCATCCGAGTAATCCGTTGCGATCATCTTCCTTGCATATTCAGCCGTATGCTTTGCCAACAATCCCGGACCGGTCGCGATCTCCAACACTTCCTTGTCCTTTATGACCTTCGGAATACGATTGTACATGAAGCTGTAAATCTTTTTATCCATCCGCATTGCACGTTCATAAATCGGTGCATAAAGATCCCATATCTTTTTAGTCATAATTCCACCTCTTTTCTATTGTTGCCTTCATTGCCACAAGATGCTTTACTTCACAAGTCCAAGCTCGGCTTCGTTGTACTCATAATCATAAAATGCATCTGCTGTCTGCTTATTTTCTTTTCCATATTCGCGGTTAGCATTGACTAACAAAATATGATAACTCTTGTTTTGCTCTCTGTCTATAATCTGCTCGTCTTCTTCGAAGCGATCATCCTAGCCGAACCGTATCCGTCGCCACTTTTTCCTGAAATCTGACATCATGTTCCACCAAAAGCATTGTCGGCTCGTATTGCAATATCAGTTTTTCGATCTGCATCCTGGAGAATACATCTATGTAATTCAGCGGCTCATCCCATATATACAGATGCGCCGGTGTTATAAGACTTGCAGCGATAAGCACCTTCTTTTTCTGTCCTTCGGAATACTCCTCGATATTCTTAAAAAACTGCTCCCTTCCGAGATCAAGCCGGCGCAACACCGCAAAAAACAGGCTTTCGTCCAAACCATTGCACTCACAATACTTGCCAAGCGAGCCTGACAAAAAGGACGTATCCTGACTTACATAGGATATAACAAGATTGCTTGCCACCTCGAGTCTTCCGCTTGATCTCAATCCATCAGCCTCGATTCCGGTATTATCACGTATGTTCAGGATTGCTTTTATCAGGCTTGATTTACCGCATCCGTTCTCACCGGTCAATACGACCCTGTCTCCTCTTTTGACACAAAACCGAAGTCCCGAAAATATTTCATTAGCGGCATCCACATACCCTAAAGAAAGCTCATTGGCTTCGACCAGCCTCTCTTTGTGATACTTAAGCGGCTCTAGCTTCAGTTCCCTGATCGTTTCTATATCCTTCAGCAGCCCCTCTTTTTCCTCGATCTCCCTGTCGATGCGATTTTCATAACTCTTTACACGCGCCTGCATCTTCTTTGTTTTAGCTCCGATATATGCACGGGTAGAAATATTTCTTTCATGTTCCTTAGTGGGATCAAATCCTATCTTGGTGCCTTCATTTTTATCTGCCCATCTGCTGCTTCGGTCTGCAGCTGCCTTAAGCTTGCCGATCTCCTTCAGGTGTTTTTCATTCTCTGCCTGTTGAAAGGAATCCTTTCTCTCTTTATTCTCCCACCATGATGAAAAGTTGCCGGATTGAACTTCTATTGACGCTCTGTTCAGGACCAGTACATGGTCGCAAACGCTATCCATCAGATCCCTGTCATGTGATACCAGGATGAATCCCTTTTTTGAAGTCAGATAGTCCTTTACTATGTCCCTGGCCACCGCATCCAGATGATTGGTAGGCTCGTCGATCAGCAGGAATTCATTTTCCGCGGCAAACAGCACGGCGAGCATCACCCTTGTCTTCTCGCCGAAACTGAGCGTTCCAAACGGTCTGTACAGACACTCCGGATCCATCTTCAGCGCATTCATCTGTATCAATACCTGCCACTGCTCGATCTGCGGCTTCCATTCTTCTATCAGATCAGCTGCATTTCGTTTTAGGTCAGTCTCTGAAGTACGGTATGGAAAATAGTCAAACCGGGTATTTCCCGAGATACTTCCCTGATACTCATATTTTCCCATAAACAGATTTAAAAGCGTGGTCTTTCCCTTGCCGTTCCTTCCGATCAATCCCAGTTTCCAATCCGTATCCAAGCAAAAGGTTGCATCCGAAAATATATCATCAGCACTGCCGTCATAGGCAAATGTCAGTCCTGTCACCTGTATCTGCGCCATATATATCACCTCCGAAATCCTAGAGTTTGTCGCACAAAAAAACCTGCTTTCGCCGAAAGCAGATTCCATACCAGATCAAAACCATTATATGCCGAAAAAGCACCACTCAAATGACTTCAAAATGAATACGATAATCCAATTCGGCATACACAAACAGGCCTTTCGGCCTAACAATAATAATTCGCGTTTACCAAATCCGATTATCTGTTTTTCATTTCTTCACCAACACACTGTAAGTGCGCCTTTCTTTATACTTCGCATAAAATATATGCTCTTAAGTTTTTTATGTCAAGCCCCAAAAAATCTCTTCACTGTCAATCATGACACCAAGCTTTCTTTAACTTCCGGTATATCTTACCATCACATCATCCCGACACATTTAAAATAGTTTATAAATCCAAATACATAATAAATTGAATTTCATCTCTTGAGTCAGGCTGTGAATAATATGCATACATATCTACTTTAGATAATACAGCTCCTTGTTTTTTATAAAATTTACATGCAGTAACATTAATGTTT
>JAILOK010000137.1 GCA_024690825.1 Lachnospiraceae bacterium
ACATTGTTAAAACCATTTGTATAGACGATTATTCTTTTTCGTTCTGCAGAGGTTGCCGTTCATGCCACGAAACTGCAAAGTGTGTCATGAGTGATGCGACAGTCATAGAGAGTGTAATAAACGAATTTGATGATGCAGATATTATTGTCTCTGTTTCCCCGTCTTATTGGGCAGATGTTCCCGGACAGTTCAAGGCGTTTATCGACAGATGCACTCCATGGTGTAATACTCATGATCCGCATGCAGCTATCAAGTCCGGAAAGAAGGGATATGTTATTGCTTTAAGAACCGGACCGAATATGCCGGAATGTGAAAGGATAATCGGAAGTATAGAGCATTTTTATGGTCATCTGGAAATAGAATGTATGGGACATATGGGATTGACTTCTATCGAATACAAAACAGATGTAGAACCTAAAAAGCAGGAAATTGTAAATTTCTGCAAGAATATGTAAATGTTTTCCAGTTATACGGAGCATGAGGATATGCGCAGATACACCTGTGTCTACACACAAGTGCAATAATTGCACTTATACTTGACTATAAAGTGCAAATATTGCATACTGTATGTAGCGGAGGTGCAATATGGGTGCTATCAAGGAATTGAGAATAGAAAAGAAACTGACCCAGCAGCAGGTTGCAGAAATGCTTGGCATTTCCCTGAGATCATATAAATCTTATGAGAACGATGCCAATAAGATTGGTACACTAAAGTATAATTACATTCTTGACAAACTTAATGCAATAAACCCCATAGACGAAGAACACGGTATTCTGGACTTGGAATATATAAAAGAAAAATGCGACAGTGTTTTCTCAGAGTATCCCATACATTATTGTGTTTTATTTGGGTCTTATGCTAAGGGTAAAGCCGTGGGAACCAGCGATGTGGATTTGCTGGTTTCTTCTGATGTAAAAGGACTTAAGTTTTACGGTATGGTAGAAAAACTAAGAATTTCACTCCATAAGAAGGTCGATGTGCTAAGCCTTGAGCAGCTTAAAGATAATTTGGAACTGACGGATGAGATTTTAAGGGATGGAATCAGAATATATGGATAACACGAAAAAAGATAATTATTATTTGGACAAGAGGTATTTTTATGACTGCATCGAAGGAAGAAATCTGCATCAACGCTTTACAGGAAATCTGTATGAAAAAATTCAGAGAGGATGAATACAGCCTTAATGGACCAAAAGAGAATGCTGTTTGCTTAGAGAAAATCTCGGATGAATGGAGTGTTTATGAGAAGGAGAAGAATTCAAGGAATGACTCCTGTCTCTATGACAATATAGTTGAAGCATGCCTGGATCTATTAAGAAGATTATGTACAACTGTAGATTATAAAGAATTGAAAAACGCATTTTTCGATAAAATAATCATTTCAAAAAGTGCATGATAATTAAAATATAGCAGATAATTCGGAGTGGTTATTTTCGTTTTTATGGTTGACAGGCGAACAGTTGTTCGATATAATCAGGCTATCGAACATTAGTTCTTTGGGGGCCACGGATATGTCAGAACTGAAAGATGTCATAACCTCATACAACAGCCTGTCATTCAGCGATCGCATTGTGTTTTACACTACAATCTCGAATGATATACCCGTTTCTGATGACATGCAATCATTTTTAATAGAAACGCGTTTTGAAGACGGAGTATCCTGTATTTACTGTAAAGGAAATCATGTTGTGAAAAACGGAAACGATATTCATGCAAAAGGTCTGTCATCTGAGAAGGTCTGCGTTCCCAGTGCAGTCAGCGATGCCGGTATTTCCTATGCCAAGCCGGGGAAGCTCGGGAAAATAAGCGCTGATTGTATTACAAACATTCTCGGAAACAAAATTGCGCCACACACGATTCTCTGTACAGATAAAGAAAAAGAAATAAGAATAAAAGCGAAACACGGAAACATAAAACAGATCCGTATTAAAACCGACCAAAGAAGCATACGGATCATGCTTGTGTATGAACAGGAAACAAACGCTTCTGCAGATGGCAGAAACATCATGGGGATCGACCTTGGCGTGGACAACCTGATCACGGTCAGTCTCTCTTTAGGCGGCATGCCGGTCATCATCAACGGACGTCCCTTGAAATCCATCAACCGGTATTACAATAAGAGAAAAGCCATTCTGCAGGAAACGGCAAAAAAGGTCAACCGCCTGGATATCACAAACAGGATGAAACGGCTGACAGAGAAACGTAACAACAAAGTAAAAGATTATCTCCATAAGGCGAGCCGCAGGGTGATCGCTCTTGCGCAGGCCAGCGGTGTAAATCATATCGTCATCGGAAACAACAAAGGATGGAAACAGAAAGTGAAACTGGGAAAACGAACAAACCAGACCTTCGTAGCCATTCCGTACAGAATGCTGATCGATATGATCTGTTATAAGGCGCAGCTGGCAGGGATCAGAGTGAGCGTTGTAAAGGAAAACTATACGAGTGGGACCAGTTATCTTGACGGCGAAACCCCTGAGAAGGGTTTTTATAACATCTCGCGGCGCATAAAAAGAGGGCTGTTCAAAAGCAGTAAAGGAACGCTGATCAATGCCGACGTAAATGCTGCCTATCAGATCATAAAGGTGGGCGGATTTAAGGATTTTCCGATTAAGGAAAACGAGGAAGTCGTAAGACTCAATGTAGCCTGAATTAGATCAGGTAGAGGCATCAGGCTAATGCCGTTAAAAAACCGAGGTATAAAAACTTCGGGAATTTATAAATATCAACCATGAGTTGGTAAATAGCCATTCGGAGTTATCTTACATTTGTCAGGGCTTTCTGTTTGTCCGTATCCAGCTGACAGCAAAATCCACAAGCTCACGCTGTTTCATTAATCTGAGAACGGCATTTCCAAGGGTGGTCTTCCTGACAGGGCACACCTGTTCAAATGCCGTCCCTATCTGAATAAAATCTTCTCCGTCAACGAAAAGAGTTTCATATTCCTTCCAGATCCGCTTCCCGTTCTCCATGACGGCGCTGTGCTCGATGCAGTTATGCTTTCCCTGATAATCAGCCCTCACATCCGCAAGGTGTATGGATGTATTTTTGTCATAGTCCACACCTATCATCAAAACATCTCCGTCGAACTCATACAGCTTTCCTATCGGAGAAGTATCACCGAAGATATCTGACAGATCATGTCCTGATACAAGATACTGCGCATTTTTTCCCCATGCTGCAACCGACCTGGCAGGATGCTCACTCCGCTGGGCTCCCGGCCAGGTACGGAACATCTCCGAAACCGCTCCCATGGTATTGGTCGGAGTGATCAGCCTGTCATATGCAGGCCAGTTTTCGCGTATTATATCCCAGTATTCTTCATCGACATCCCAATGAACACCTGTCTCGGGATCCAGGTTTTTCCACGACTGTGTCGGCATCATCAGGGTTCCGTCCGTCCCCACGGTTTCCGTGAGAGCCTCGATCACTGTCTGAGCGCCGCCGCATACATATCCGATCGCGGAAAGGGATGTGTGTACCATAACGGTACTGTCTTTTTTCAGGCCCACTTCCTGAAAAGCAGATCTGATATCATTTTTCGTGACAGGTTTCATGGCTTCACTGCCTCAGGTGCCAGATATCCGAATTGTACTCGGCAATTGTCCTGTCTGAAGAAAAGAAACCGGCTTTTGCGATGTTGTTTATACACATCTTTGCCCATCTGCGTCTGTCTTCATAGTCGGAAAGCATCTGATCCTTGACACGGATATAATCCTTTACATCAAGCAGCGTCATGAACCAGTCCTTGACGATCAGCTCGTTATGAAGCCTGTTCAGGTTATCGGCATTTCCAAGCGCCATGATTTCAGGCGATATGATAAAGTCAACGAGCTTTTTGATCAGGCTGTCATTTTCATAGAAGTCGCGTGATACATAGGCGTGTCTGTCATACAGCCCGATGACCGTATCGGACTTTTCGCCAAAGATATATATATTTTCATCTCCCACGAGTTCATGGATCTCCACATTGGCGCCATCCTCAGTTCCGAGTGTTACCGCGCCGTTCAGCATGAACTTCATATTCGAAGTCCCGGATGCCTCTTTGCTGGCCAGAGATATCTGTTCGGATATATCAGCCGCCGGAATGATGATACCGGCCTTCTGTACATTGTAGTTTTCGATCATGACGACACGGAGGTAAGGTGCAACTTCGGAATCATTTGCGCACAGATCCTGCAGACAGAGGATCAGATGGATGATATCCTTGGCGATCACATATGCCGGGGCCGCTTTTGCGCCGAAAATTGCAGTGATGGGACGCACTGGCTTTTTACCGCTCTTTATCTCAAAGTATTTATTGATCACATAGAGTGCATTCATCTGCTGTCTCTTGTATTCGTGCAGGCGCTTGACCTGTACATCAAAGACAGAGTCGGTGTTTATATCAATATTCTGTGTGCTTTTCAGGAATTGGGCCGCAATGTTTTTATTATGCGCCTTTATCTCCAGAAGCTTATCAAGCACTTCCGAATCATCAGCATGCTTTAAGAGATCTTCGAGCCTGTCGGCATCCTTCAGGAAACCGTCTCCGATCAAGCTTCTGATCAGACTGGTCAGCTCGGGGTTGCAGTGCATCAGCCATCTTCTGAAGGTGATACCGTTGGTCTTGTTGTTGAATTTTCCGGGATATATATTCGAAAAATTCTTCAGCTCACTCTGTTTTAATATCTCTGTATGAAGGGCTGCCACGCCGTTGACGGAAAAGCCGTAGTGGATATCCATATGCGCCATATGAACCCGTCCGCCATCATCGATGATGTATGTGGTCGGATCCGCAAATTCATGCCTGACACGGTTATCCAGCTCCCTGATGATGGGCAGGAGATGGGGGACGACTTCTTCCATGTAATCCATCGGCCACTTTTCGAGCGCCTCGGAAAGGATGGTATGGTTGGTATAGGCGCAGGTCTTTCTGACCTCCGATATTGCCTCATCCATCGTAAATCCGCGAAGCTGGAGCAGTCTGATAAGCTCGGGGATGACCATCGAAGGATGGGTATCATTGATCTGGATGGCTACATACTCGTGGAGTCTGTGAATGTCTCCGCCGCGTTCTTCAGTTTCAGCCAGGATGAGCTGTGCCGCATTGCTTACCATGAAATACTGCTGATATATCCTCAGTACCTGTCCGGCCCTGTCACTGTCATCGGGATAAAGGAAAAGCGTAAGGTTCTTTTCTATATCATTTTTGTCAAAATTGATCGAATCTCCGTTTACCAGACTCTCGTCAATGGAATCAAGATCAAAAAGGTGAAGCTTGTTTATCCCTTCAGCCTGATATCCGGGGATATCTATATCATACATGGAAGAACGGACCGTGCAGCGTCTGAACGGAACCGAAAAACTTCTGTCGGTGCGCGTAAGCCAGCAGTTGTCGGTGATCCAGGGATTCTTCACTTCCTTCTGAAGCCTGTTTTCAAACTTCTGCTCAAAAAGGCCGTAGTGATAATTCAGGCCAACTCCGTCTCCGGGAAGTCCCAGGGTTGCTATGGAATCCAGAAAGCAGGCAGCCAGTCTTCCAAGGCCGCCGTTTCCGAGTGAGGGCTCAGGCTCATATTCCTCAATAAGTGAGAGCTCTTTGCCATGTTTCTTCAGTGCTTCCTTGACATCCTCGTACATTCCGAGATTTATAAGGTTGTTTGAGAGCAGCTTTCCTATCAGAAACTCGGCAGAGATATAATATACTTTCTTTTTTCCGGAAACAGCGGGGCGGCCTGCCATCTCCTGCTTCGTCAGTATCAGCAGGCCTTTCTGTATCTCTTCATCTGTGCATTGGTCTATGCCGCGTCCGAATGCTTTTTTCAGTACTTCCTCTATTCTCTTTTCCATGTTTTCTCCTTTCGTATCGCGATGGAATGAGCTGTTTTCAGGTAGTCTATCTTCCGTAAAGCCTGGTGAGTTTTTTCATCTGTGCAGATAGTTCTTTGTTCAGAGCGTTTTTATCCATACGCCATTTCCAGTTTTCTCCGATCGTGGACGGCGTGTTTATCCTGGCTTTGTTGGAAAGCCCCAGCCAATCCTGCAGCGGGATGATGCACATATCGGCTGACGAAGCAAGCGCTGCTCGAACCAGCTTTTTTGTAAGAAGTCCCTTATTATTCACATGACAGTCAACATAGTCCTGAACTTCGGCATATTCTGATCTGCTTATACTGTCGAGCCATCCTCGGAGAGTTTCGTTATCATGAGTTCCTGTGTAGACCACGCAGTTCTTGTCATAATTGAAGGGCAGGTAATCGTTGGTCTTGTCTGAAGGGGAACTTTCATCCCGGCCGTCAAAGGCAAATTCAAGCACCTTCATGTTGGGGAAGCCCGTATCACAAACCAGCTTCCTGACTGAATCTGTCATAAAACCAAGGTCCTCGGCAATGATCTGAGTCTGACCGAGCTCCTTTTTTATTGCTCTGAAGAGAGCAAGCCCGGGACCCTTTTTCCATTTTCCTTTTTTCGCATTTTTTGCGCCTGCATCGATGCTGTAGTACTCATCAAAGCCTCTGAAGTGATCGATGCGGATGATATCGTACATCTGCATGCAGTTTTTCATGCGCCGGATCCACCATTCATAACCTGTTTCTTTGTGGTATTTCCAGTCATACAGGGGATTGCCCCAAAGCTGTCCGTCATCTGAAAAAGCATCCGGGGGACAGCCTGCAACGGCAACAGGCCGTCTGTCGTCATCCATCTGAAACAGTTCGGGATGCGCCCATACATCGGCACTGTCTTCTGCCACATAAATCGGTATGTCTCCGATCAGTCTGATGCCGGACTTATTGGCGTACTTTTTCAGTTTTTCCCACTGGCTGAAAAACTCAAACTGGATCCACTCATAGAAAGCAACTTCATCAGCATATTTTTTGAAGGCGGCCTTTATCGCCACAGGTCTGCGAAGCCTCAGCTCGTCTTCCCATTTCATGAAGGATGCGCCGCCATGAGCATCTTTGAGCGCCATAAAAAGAGCATAGTCAGGGAGCCAGTCCCGGTTCTTCTTAACAAATCTGCCGACCTTTGCGCGCAGGGCAGGAGATATCCTTCCATATGCCTTTTTTAGCAGCATGAAACGCTTCTGGTATAAAAGCCCGTAATTGATATAGTTATCATCCGTTTTCAATCCGGAGCGGTCACATTCTGACTTTTTTAAGAGGCCTTCTTTGATAAGCTCTTTCAGATCGATAAAGTACGGATTGCCTGCGGCTGTCGAAAATGACTGATACGGAGAATCTCCGTAGCTGGTAGGACCAAGGGGAAGTATCTGCCAGAAGCTCTGTCCTGATCCTGAAAGAAAATCAACAAATTCATATGCTTCTTTGGAAAAACATCCTATCCCGTATGGTCCCGCAAGCGAGAACACCGGGAGAAGAACACCGCTTTTTCTCATCAGTTTCCTCCTGTTGACTAATTGAGCTTTCTGACCGAATCCCTGGTCCGGAGCTCTGTTTCAAATACTACATCGGATATGTCTTCCTCTCCGGAAATCAGGTCTGACACGATTCTGACAGACTCAAGGGCCATCTCATGCCTGGGCTGGACCATCGTTGTGATCCTCGGAAACATATAGTCACCTAATTCTATACCGTCAAATCCGACTACGGAGATATCATCCGGTATCTTTAGTCCTGCGTCGTAGATGGCCCGGTAGGCGCCCATCGCTGTAAGGTCGGATATGCAGAACACGGCTGTAAAATCAAGCCCTGATGCGATAAGATCCTGTGTGACGGCGTAACCGTTTTCCGCAGTGAACTCATCGATATCCTTCTTCATATGAAAGATGAGTCTTTCATCCACATCTATGCCGTGTTCAGTCAGCGACTGTTTATAGCCTATCAGCCGGCCTCCGCCGACAGCCATATCGCCTTCGATACCCGCTATGATCGCGATCCTTCTGTGTCCCATGTCACACAAATAGTCGACCATGCGTTTTGCTTCAGTGATATCATTGATACCTACCGTCGGACAGGGAGGATGCGGTCCCTCTATCGTTTGAGATACCGTACAGAACACAAAAGGGACATTTATGTTCAAAAGAGATTTGCTTTCCGGATTGATCCAGCCACCTAAAAAAATAATAGCCTTCAGCCGTTTCTCCTTTGAGAGACGAAATGCTTCGGCGGGAATATTTACATCGTTATCAACGGAATCGAGAAAAAAATCATAGCCGTTTTTTTCAAGTTCATTCTGAAAATCGTCATACATTGATGTAAAGAAAACATTCCCCACACCGCAGACTATCAGAGCTATGGTGTTTGACTCGGTCATCTTGAGATTTCTTGCGCTTGTATTCGGGACATATCTGTATTTCCTTACAGTCTCAAGTATCTTTTCCTTAGTCTTTTCGTTGATGCACGGGTCATCGTTAATTGCGCGTGAAACAGTGCCTACTCCCACATTGCACATTCTTGCGATATCTTTTATGGTAATATTACTGTTCGTTTTCATCCCTTAACCGCGCCTGCGGCAACTCCCTTTATGATGTACTTCTGGCATGCAAGATAGAAGATAATGACCGGGATTATGGAAAGCAGTATCAGCGCCATGGTCGCGCCGAGATCCACTGTCCCGTAGCTGCCCTTCAGGTATTGTATATGGATCGGTATGGTTCTGTATTCATTGATATCCAGAACAAGGTAAGGAAGCAGATAGTCGTTCCATACCCACATCAGCTCCAGGATGCCTACAGAGATAAGGGTGGGTTTGAGCATGGGTACAACGACCAGGAAATAAGTCCTTACCGGTCCGCATCCATCGATCGCAGCCGCCTCTTCAACTTCAAGGGGTATCGTTTTCACAAAACCGACAAACATAAAGACTGCAAGTCCTGCCCCGAATCCGAGATAAACGATTGGTATCGTAAACGGCGTATTGAGCCTGAGTTTGTCCGCTGTTTTTGAAAGCGTAAACATTACCATCTGGAAAGGGACTACCATCGAAAACACGCAGAGAAAATATACTATCCTGCAAATAAGGTTATCTACTCTAGCTATATACCATGCCGCCATGGATGTAAACAAGAGGATCAATGCAACAGAAAGAAAGGTTATCACTACACTGTACAGGACACTCTTGTAGAAAGGATAGTTTCCGAAGGTCATGCCCTTTATAAAGTTTGAAAAACCGGCGAACATCTCTCCTGTAGGAAGGCTGAAAGTATCGGTCTTTACAAATGTGTTTACCTTAAATGAATTTACGGCTACAGCCAGAACCGGGAGCACCCACAGGATACATACGACGGAGAGAATGACTGTATATATCATTTTTCTTGTATTATCTTTCATTACTGCTGCACCTCCCTCTTTCTGGTTACGGCGAGCTGATACAGTCCGAGAGCGGCCACAAGTATAAAGAACAATACCGCTTTTGCCTGTGCCACGCCGGTAGCCGCCTTATTGGAGCCATAGAATGTATTAAATATGTTGAGAGCGATCATCTCGGTAGTTTTGATCGCAGAACCGTCCGATTGGATGATGAACGGCTGTCCTCCGGTCAGGGCCAGGTTCTGGTCAAAAAGCTTGAATCCGTTCGTGAGGCTTAAGAATGTGCAGATCGTAATGGACGGCATGACATTTGGGATCGTGATCCTGAACAGTGTCTGGAGACGGGTTGCGCCGTCAATGCTTGCAGCCTCTATCATGTCGTCCGGGACAGCCTGAAGTCCCGCGATGTAGATGATCATCATATATCCCACCTGCTGCCAGATCATCAGTATGATCAGTCCCCAAAAGCCGTACTTGGTTTCAAGCAGGATAGAAGTGCTGTATCTTGAAAGGATACCATCAAAGATCATTGCCCAGATGTATCCCAGAACGATCCCGCCTATCAGGTTCGGCATGAAGAAAACGGTCCGGAAAAGGTTGCTTCCTTTTATGTTCTGCGTAAGGATAAATGCAACAGTGAAAGCAAGCACATTGATGAGTATGAGACTCACTATCGCAAAGACTGCCGTATATTCAAAGGAATACATGAAACTGTCATCCGACAGAGCTTTGACATAGTTGGAAATACCTATAAATTTGGCATCCTTTATCAACCGGAATTTGCAAAATGAAAGATATATTCCCTGAATGAACGGCCATACAAAGCCTATGGAAAAAGCCGCCAGTACCGGCCCCATGAATAAAAGAAAGTGCTTTCTGATCGATTCCCTCGGGGTTTTTGATCGTTTTTTCTTCATGTGATACCTCCTGTAAAAAAGAGGCGGGCAGTTTTTTGTCCGCCTCTTTGATAAGACTATAATAAAGATTTCAGGATCTGATCAGTCAACATCTGCCAGTGCATACTGTGTAGCCCAGCCGTCAACAAAGGCATTCTTTACGAGTCCCCAGTTTGCATCGCTCTGATCAGCGTTGTACTGGTTCAGTGCGGAAACAAGAGCTGCGCGGTAGTCATCAACATTAGGCTGATAGTTTGTTGCCCAGTCCATTACATAGCATCCGTCAGCCTCGTATTTTGCAGCATCTTTAAGGAAGCCGTTGGAAGACTCAACCGCATTTTTGTACGGCATGATGCCGAGCTGTTCAACCATTGCCTTGCTGGCATCGGGATCTGACACAAGCCATACCATGAAGTCGATGGTAGCCTGCTGATCTGCTTCGGATGCATTGGCATTAACTGCCCAGCAGTTTTCCGTTCCGCAGTTGAGACCTGCCTTTTCTTCGCCTGCAACACCGCAGTAATAAGGGATCATCGTTGCATTCGGAACATCTCCGGATACTGCCGCATATTCCCATGAACCGTTTACGAAGAACGCCGCCTTGCCTTCCTTGAACTCAGCTTCTGCGTCATGACCGCCGTTTGCAAGATCCTTGGGGTCGGTAAGACTGTTGTTGATGATAAGGTCATAAAGCATCTTGTAATTGTCCAGATATTCGCCGGTCAGTGATTCAGGGCATGACTCCCACTTTGATCCTGCTGCCTTTTCCTCGTAGAAGTACTCGAGGTTTGCAAGATGTCCCGTGAATCTCCAGGAAGAAGAGTCATCCATATCAGAAGACGAGAATGCATCAAATCCGAGAGATCCGGCATTTTTGTGTATATCCTCAGCAACAGTTTTGAGTCCGTCAAAATTTTTGATCTCATCCATGCTGTGTCCGGCCTTTTCGATCAGGTCGGGATTTGCAATGATACCATAGCATTCATAGCAGTAGCCGATTGAAACAAGCTTTCCGTCGCTGTCATACAGATTGTAGGCATCTGATGTAAGCTCGTCAGCTATCTTCGTGCCTGTAAGATCCATGGCATATTCACCCCAATCCTTAACACCTGCGGCATTTCCAATTACGAAAAGAGTAGGGGCTTCAGATTTGTCCATCTCGGACTGAAGGGTCTGATTGTATGTTCCGGAAGCGGCGGTTACTATCTTTACAGGAACACCGGTCGTCTCTGTATATTTCTTTCCGAGAGCCTGGATGGTCTCATCAAGCTCGGGCTTGAAATTGAGCCAGTAAACGGAGCCTTCGCCTGCCTTTGCCGAAGCAGCTGTGTCTGTGCTGTCTGCTTCCGAAGAATCTGCAGCTGCACTGCCTGTGTCCGTGCTGCCTGCTGCGCCGCCTGTTGCTGCTGCCTGTCCGCAGCCTGCCAGTAACGACATTGTCATTGTTGCACATAATAATGCGCTGAGTAATTTCTTTTTCATGATCTTCCTCCTTAATCCTTTATGAACGACACATATTTTTGGAAACGATTCCAATGAAGACACTATAGCATGGAATCGTTTCCAATGCAAGTGCTTTTTTTTAAAGATCAAAAAACTATGTGGCGGCAGAGAGAGGAATTCTGATATATTATATTAAGGTAAAAATTGCTCCAAAATCCTCTGTCAGGCAGGCCCGGGATTTAAGCCGGCGGCAAAGATACGGATGGACGGATAATAAAGGATCATTATGGTAAGAAAAAAGAAAAGCATTATTTAAGTCTTACGATGGATTATTGATTACCAAATGATTACCAAAACATGTTTGATATGAAATTTTACTTTCCGGAGTTCTTTTTTTCCATAATCTCGATGGCATTTTTCATATCAAGTCCGGAATAATAATGGTTTTCTGCAACGGTTGGAGTATTTCCGTACAATTTTGAGGCCATGAGCAATCGGGGGATCGATAATTGTATATCAAAGGTATATACTATTAGTATATAGGAGGGGTGTCATGAATACAATAAAAGAACTTAGAAATACGACACAAATGAGCCAAAACAGATTTGCTACATATCTGGGAATCCCAGTAGTTAATATTCAACATTGGGAGCAGGGAGTTACCACTCCGCCCAATTATCTTGTAGCACTTATTTCCCGTGTTATGAAGAATGATGGCTATATCAGTAATGATTTATCATCAGCTGAAATTGATGCAATCCGCCAGACCAAAGCTACATTAGCTATAGAGCAGCTGAAGCTAAGCGAAGATGGAATATCAGAGATAGGAAAGCTTGTCAAAGGTGATATATCTCGTGAAGAGTTCCAGCAGAAATTGAAGGAGAAATATCTTTCTCATGAATAGTTTCGATAAGTATGTCTATCCCAGTACGACCGTTCTGATAAATAAATTCAATTGCCGGGACGCTGAAAAAATAAGAGAGATCACCGCCTTTAGCTCGTTTAATTCAAAGTTATTTCTTAACCGTAAAGTTTAACCCCCCATTGATGGTATGTATCAAAAAGAACGGAACTGCCACACCAACCAACAGGTAATTACTTTTCCATAATCCAAAGAACAGATAATACAGCGGAACAACAGCAAACTGACTCAGAACGATCAGCCATCCATATTGATGTCCGGCATA
>JAILOK010000009.1 GCA_024690825.1 Lachnospiraceae bacterium
CCTTGATGCCAACACGTTCAGCAATTAGATCCACGCCGGTTCCGTCATACCCTTTCTCAGCAAACAGCGTTAATGCTTCATCCAGTATTTTCTGCTTAGTTGACATGATATCCTCCCAATCTGTGCTAACGAAAGTTAGCCATATTTTAGCTATAAATCGTTAGCTTGTCAAGCTTTTTCTCAGAAAACGCAAAAAAGCCTGCAAACACCAGGATTTCTCCCAACACCTGCAGGCTCAATAGCGATTCGTTATTCAGTTAAACTCTCTTCACAAAATCCAGGCTTATCCATCCGATTCCGCTACGAGCTGCGCGAACTACAAGCGGCATGTAGAGAATAAAAAGAAGCACCGTGGATGTTTACATCCGAACGGGGCTTCTTTTTTGTTCTCGTATAGCGCGACAGCGCGACATCCGTGAGTCCGCGGGACGAGCGGATGCTATGTGGCGTATGAATGCGGTCCTCAGAACAAAATCGGAACATCACCATACATAACAATTCTTATGATTCCGATAACAACAAGGTGGACCGGATAGTAGATATAGAAAAACCATTTCAGCCATTTGGCTTTTCCCCTCTCTCCGTTATACCGTTTCATAAGAGGATATACCAGGATAACAAATAATTCTATAATCCCGTAAACCTTACTAACGAAGAAAAACGACACTATGGCATACAACAGAACCCAGATCATCATAGTGATCGTCTGTTTCTTCAGATCTCCGCGATGCCTGTATATACCCATGATCGCAAGCACAGCGATACAACTCCAGTCAGCAGGAAAAGCACTCCATACCAAAACAAAGATCAAAATATGTTTCAGTACTTTGTACCTGAACTCGGTATCCTGAAGCCACAGCACCAACACAGCTACAAACAGCGGGTACATAACGCTTGTCTGATTAAAGATCCCTGTTTTAAGCGGAATATAGTTTATACCGAAGGCGAAACAATACGCAAAATGCGAGATGACGGCAAAGATGCCAAGTCTTAGCAGATATTTCTTTATATTATGCGTATAATGATAGCCCTCTGCTATAAAGAACCACATGATCGGAGCGGTCAGCCTCCCGATAATATGTAACGCAATCGGAAGAGGCTGTGCCGGAAACGATGGATAGAATAAATCCGCAACATGATCTATTGTCATGGCGATTATTGCTATTATTTTCAGATGATTGGAGTTTAATTTCTTCATGCTGTCACCTTATGGGCGCACCTTTTAGTTGTACTTCAACAAGTCCTAATCTTTAATATTCACAATCTGCTTTTCTGCTATAACATATTATAGCAGTTTCATTTAACGGAACGCATCCTTTCCAAATACTGCCTTACCGTTTCTTTTACATACTCCGGTTTGTCCTTCATCCCGCGGTGCACCCATAGCGAGATTACATTCCATACAGCACCGATATCACACTTGTAGCACATAATCAACAAATATGTAGATTTCTACACAAAAAGAGAGTGATCTGGTCTCATATAGTGAAATTCCAAAAGTGATCCAAAGGGTGGTCCGAGGAATTTGAGACAGCCTGTCTGCCTCTGTCCATCTAGATCATCTCATAACAGCTGTCCCATTTAACGGTATTAAATATCATAGATCATGTAGCGTTATGTAAACCATCTCGGCAAAGTAGGTTTTATGATATAATACTTTCGTGGCGGCAACTTTCCGCCCTCGCCGGGTGGCATCCAGCACTTCGTGCAGGATAAACCCTCGCCGGGTGGCATCCAGCACTTCGTGCAGGATAAACCCTTACCGGCAGGGTCCTTCCTGCCGGATCATATATAGGCTGTCCTTTGGGGCAGCCTTTTGTTGTGACTTGCAAAAAGAAAAGGGCCCGAACTCCGGGCCCTCTGTAATAGAAATTCTTTATTTGCTTTCGTCGTAAATCTCTACCGAAGAAGCTCTCTCATCGGAAAGATCCCACATCACGGAAACCTCCTCATCGCCAAAATACATGTAATAAAGGATCTGTCTGGCATCACCGTACGAATCATATGCATGATAGACTTCCATCCGTTCGCGGTCAGGTTCCCTGTTATATCCATAGAGATCGGCAAGCATTTCCAGCACTTTGCGGCGATTCTCTTTACCCATTTTTATCGCATCTTCATCGCTGTAGCTCCCAAGCGTTGCCCAATGTTCTCTGCCGTCAACGGCAACAGCTCTGAAGTCCAGATCATGCATCCCAAGAACAACAACATATCGTGTTCCGTTGGGAGAACCTGTCCCGCGTTCCCACGAAACGGTATACATATCATGATATGTACCGTACTGCGGATCCGGTATGGACGGCTGAAAAGCCTCCACCGTGGGATTCCACTCATCATCAAGTCCCTTTCCGAAGAATTTCTCCAGATGGGTATACGCTAGATCGATGATGTCTTGCTGCGATGCATGGTCCACATCCACATAAGGGGATTGTGTTTCATCCGTCTCCGTTTCATCCGTCTCCGCTGCCGGCTCTGTATCAGCAACTCCCGTATTGATCAGGTAGTCCTTTTTGGCGGAATAATCAATAAACAACAGCAGCTGTTCATCTGTCATTTCCGGCTCAGGCAGATGGAGCAGATGGTCTTCTTCCACATAGCAGAGCGATTGTCCGTCCCACTCCTTCAGTGTTTCTAAACGCAATACCTCCTGATCGGGAAAAACGCCTTCATCATAATATTTGCGCTCCAGCTCGGCGAGCCGTAAAACTTCCCGGTCTGTCAGCTTTCTGCTCCAGGAATCATCCATGGTAATACCGGTATCATTTAAGATATCGGAAGTATAACTCTGCACTTCCCGTGCAGGCATCTCCGCCATACGTTTGGCAACGGAATCATAGGCGGCTTTAACTGCCACTCCCGTACTTGCCATGATCGCCAGAGTGATCATAACGGTCAGGGCAATGGCGTGTCTGAAGCGAAAATCACCGCCTCTTTTACCGTTCCTGCAGTTGGTGTATAATTCTCTTTTCATATTTTCAGAGATCTCAATGTTGGAAAAAAGATCTCTTCCGTAATCAGATCTGTTCACAGACGATACCTCCTTCATACTCGCTGCCAAACTGTGCAAGGATCTGCCTTGCGCGCTGCAGTCTTTTCTTGACGGCGGCTTCCGATATCCGCAGGATCTTTGCCGTCTCTTTGACGGAATATCCCTCAACATAATAGAGGATCACCGCACATTTCAGTTTGTAATTCAGGTTCCATATCAGTCTGAGCTTTTCTCTGTCCTCAAAATCCATTCCACTTGTGATCTCAAGGCTTTCCTCCACCTCTTCAAGAGGGATTCCGGCATGTTTCTTATGAAATCTGAGGAACTCTCTGCATTTATTCTGGGATACTTTGATCAGCCAGGCTTTTTCATGCTCTTCGGATGCAAACTCAGGACTTTTTGTCATGTAGGTGATAAACGTCTCCTGCAAAACATCTTTTGTGTCCTGTTCGTTTTTCAGGATCACAAAACAGATCCTGAAAAGCATGTTACTGTAGTTCTCTATGATACGTTCCAGAGCTGCATCCCGTTCGTATCGGTTCATTTGTATTCCTCCTGCATTGATTTATCATAACAGGTCCTTCGCGAATGGCCTTACACCTTATATATGCTTTGGAATACCAAAAGGTGACTCTAAATCGGATCACATGGATCTGAATGCGTTCTGATTCGCTATTTGAAGTATTTGCGGGGCTTTTTGTGCCATAAATCGGTGGTTAGTTCGTCACTTTACTTTCTCCTCGTATTATTCGGCACCGGTAACAGTCACTCCTGCAAGCCTTGTGTATGAATGAATGAGCACACTGTCATATCTGGTCCTGTCTGTACTCATCTTCATATCCTTGAGAAGATCCTTTATATTCCCTGAGACAGAGCCACCTGTAACAGGCCTTACCGATCCGTCCTTTTCATGCAGGTAAGCGAGTCTGATCTCTCCGAAGATATCCCCGGACATTGTATCCACCTGAAAGTCCGAGAAGAAGATACATTCAAGAACCGGTCCCTTAAGAAGTTCCTCTTTGGAATGCGTTCCTCCGCTGACTTCGTAATTGCCGGGGATGAATGTATTCTTTTCTCCGAGATAGTATGAAAACTTTGTTTCGCCATGAAACGC
>JAILOK010000096.1 GCA_024690825.1 Lachnospiraceae bacterium
TCCAGCCTTTTACGATTATATAAGCCTCAGCGGTCTCCCCGGCCGCTTCTATCGCATTTGTCAGCGCATTGGACAAAAGGATGCATAGGTCGAAGGTCTCATCGAGATCCCGGGATTCATAATAGTAAGCCTGCTGATGACAGACCATGGTATATTGACTATCCCGCCCGCGATCCAGTTCAGGAGATAGATCGTGACCGACAGGAAGATCTTCCGGGGGATATCGCCCTTTTCTACTGCGGCTGATACAAAAAATACCGATATTATCCCCATCGCATAAGCAAAAGCTGCAGGCATCTCAAAAGGGATGAGATACATAACCGTCATTACAGTCAGATATGTGATTCCAATGAAGACCGCTTTTCTTTTCTTCTTTAAATCGGAAAGCTTTATGATCGTTACTGTTCACAGCCTTTCAGGCTGCGAACGTAACGGGTTTTGCCAATTAAATTGCCTTCGGCAATGGGGCAAAACCCCTGCCTGCCATAATTCTTCGGGCCGTAACTGCGCAGCTAAGTGCGCAGTTCGGCTGTGAACTGTAACTTATGATCTTCCTGTTGTACATTGCCACGTACTTCAGATGAACAGGAAATGATCTGTGGACCCGGAAGAAATCCCTTACTTTTTCCGAAAGTATGCCACATATATTCTCGTCATCATCGCATATCACGACCTGCATAACTCATCCTCCCAATACTGGCAATCCACATCAAATATTATCTCATACCTGCTTTATACCCTTTGAAACATCGAAAAAACTGTTCATGCAGTGAAAGGTCGTAAATTTGCAGTAAGCGGCAAAAAAAGCTGCCGTGCGCAGATCCGGCAATCTGCCAGATCCTCCGCATCGGATTTGATCTTTGTTCTTTCACTTTGTCTGTACCTCTTTGGTTAGTTTGCGCTAACTGCGTGATATTAAATTGATGATACATTTTCAACAAAAAAGATCTCCTGTTCATGATAAGATCATGATATCAGGAGATCTTTTAAAACTTTCCGCCTATAAGAGTTTTAAGACCGGCACCGATGTCCTTAAAAGCATTTACAGTTTGAATAGTGCTGCCTTTGACGGTTCCCAGCATTTCAAGGTTCTTACCATTACTCGTTTCCGTTGTTACTGCGAGCATTTTGATACCTCCTCATAATCCTTTTTCAATATTATCATCATCCAGACTGATATTCCCAATCTCGGTATAGATCATTCCGTGTTTACCCCGATCAGACCTCATTAACGAAATGGCCTTTACCCTCATCCCCTCATCCGGAGTATGAAGAAGACCAAAGTCCGGCTTGTGAACATATGAGGCTTTCCTAAGCACCGTGATATGTGGCGAAAATCTCTTGCGGTCAAAGGGTATCCCTTCATCAGCCAGCAAATGTCGCACCCGCTTTGCACATTTTTTCAGGTTGTCGCCATCCCTGATCCCAACCCAGTACAGATCCCCAAAGTTCCCAAAGCCCTCCAGTTCCATCAGAAATGAATTAAAAGACAGTCCTTCAAGAACATCCATAACATATTCCGGATCATGGTATTCGCCAATAAAAGCCAGTGTCAGATGCAGATTTTCCTCACTGGTATAGTTTCCCTTTATCCCCATATCCTTCAAATCCTGCTGAATATAGGTGAGTGCCTGCTTTATTCGGTTTGGAAATTGTATCGCTATAAATAATCTCATCTTCAGTTAAAAGGTAGGTCGCTATCTTCCTCTTTAATCCTGTTCGTGACATCCTCCGGCGACTTTGCATCCGTTATTTTCTTAAAAAACTCGTTCGCCTTATTTAAGAACTGCTCATTCGGGACTTCTACCGCTATTCTGTTCGCCTCTTCCGTTCCAACCAGCATTAACGGTGGCTTTATCCCGATGTCAGAAAGGATCCTGCAGGTATAATGATATCCGTATCCGGCGTTCTGACCTTCCAGAGCTTTCAGATATTATATGCCCGCAATATAACCGTCTTTCCAATAAAAGCCATCCTTTTACAAGTCCTCAATTAAAAATGGTAACATGTA
>JAILOK010000063.1 GCA_024690825.1 Lachnospiraceae bacterium
ATAAGGAGAGCTTCCGTCATCAAAGTCCACGGTGTTCCTATGATACAGCCAGAGGAAGCTTCTGTTCTCCATCGCCCTTAATTTCCATTCGCTATAAGGAGTCACGATATCGAGGGTTCCGTCTGCCGGATCAAAAGAGATACATATATTATTTGCTTCACAGATGTTCCGAAGGTCCGAAAGCTCAGAAGGAACTTTTTTTAACACAGCTGCGCAGTATCTGCAGGCACATCTGCCGGATGCATAGGCTTCATCGGCAGTGTGAAATCTTACGATGTTGTGTGCCGCGATCATCCTTGCAAAACGGCAATTCGCATTGTGAACCAATTTATCGGCTGATCTTACGCTTGTAATATACATGTGCTTACCTCCTTCGCTTTTTGTTCCGGCCGGTACACCCCGGCCTTGTGGCTGCCTTATGCTCTTATCCTATTCTTTTAAATGGGTTATAAAACGGACTCCTGATAATACCGGCACGTTTTTGTGAAACTTAACCATAATTGTCCCCTCATTCAAGGCATTTT
Source organism: Lachnospiraceae bacterium (assembly GCA_024690825.1). Lineage (GTDB taxonomy): Bacteria > Bacillota > Clostridia > Lachnospirales > Lachnospiraceae > NK4A144. The sequence goes on from JAILOK010000063.1 coordinate 525, forward strand.
TCACACACCATTTCTGCCTGCGATCATCATCAGAAAACCATCGTCCGGTCTGCGATCTCGTCATACAGAATCCCGGCTTTTTAGCTTTATAAGGGATTTTGAGCATAAACCCGTTTCAAAAAAGCACCCCCGGAAATTCCGGGCGTGCTTTCATTTCACTGATTCATTCCGCTTACCACTATACTGCTTTTCTCAAAAGCAGAATTACCTTTGTCGCCGGCGCATTTTCACAGCCGCTCATATTTCACGAGATCTTATCCCTGATGGCATAACCAAAATAGATCAATAACGCTCCGGCCGGCGGACACAGTACCGCAACTATAACCCCAAAGACAAACAGGCCCATCACCAGAAGCCAAAGAAAGAGTGCTCCAAAATATGCTCCGATGCCCGCTGTTTTCCCGGTCCGTGAGTATTTCCGCCGATAAGATCTCCCTGTGTATGATCCCAATTCATGACCAAACACATCCTCCTCATAAAGAAGCTGCTCACCGCAGTCAAGAAAACCGTCGTGATCAAAATCATAATGTGAATCATAGAATCTTCCGTCTGTTCCGGTCTCCATAGGCACACCTCCATGATCATCATGATACTCCGGGAGAAAAACCCCAAAAATCCACCAATTTGTATCATTCCGCAAGCTTTCCCGTCTTCTTCCCGGTCTTGGCAAAGATCAGGGCGTCATCATAAGAGCAATTATGCTCTCTGGCATAGATAAAGATCGCCTTATCCAGATAGGGAAACTTCCTGGTATCAACGAACCCCCTGTTCGTTTCCAGCCAGGCGCGGTGATACAGTGCCTGCAGCCGCTCATCTGTCACTTCAAACAACACATCGACCAGCCCCATATTTACTCTCCTTCCGCCTCAGTCCGATAGCACCCTGTCTGTTCATAATCCTTCTTTAACTGCACATTCATCCGTCTTCTATCTGCCGTAAGCATACACAGTTCAAAAATGCTACACTTACCGCAAACGAAACGATTTAACTCCCCTGTTGCAAATTGTCAAAAGCATCGTCATCAGTAATCTTCCCAGTAATCATACGCTTCATCCCAGCTGTCAAAATCATCGCCCCAGGCATCATCCGCATACTCTTCAGGATCATCATAATCCTCCGGATCATTGTTAAGCTTCCTGTATGTGCTTGTACCGGTGCTTTTGCTGCTTCTTGTCGAGCTCCCCGTCCCGGAGTCATAGTTTCTCGTTTCCCACTTACTTTGATAGCTCCTGCTGCTATAGCTTGACGTGCTGCTCGTCTGCCCTTTGCCTGCTTTTCCGTCTCCTTCCGAAACTGCGAAATATATAGCAAAAATAGGATACACAGTATGATAACTACTATATCTTTAACCTCGTCTCTTCCCATGATCTCCTCCGATCCCGGCTCAAAAGCAAAACCCGAGATTTGCCTCAACTTCATATCTGTATGATAGCGCAGTCTGTTTCAGCTTTTTGTTCACTTACGGATATATCCCGTGCCCTCTCTTATACTGCTAAGTATAGTGTACCCCTGTTATTGTCCCATAAAAACACCCGCAAGTCGAACACATGTTCCCATTATTCTTTCAGCCTGTGCAGCAGTTGCAGTCATCCTGGCAATGCTGCGAAAGAAAACCCTCAGCGAAAGATCGTTGAGGGTTTCTTTTTGCCTTTGAATCAAACATCTCTTTTCCAAAAGCTCCAATGCAAGCCTTTTCCATATCCGATTTTTTCATAGAAAGGATCTCCGCCTCCCGTCATATGCGTTGCGCCGAGAGCTTTCATTCTTCTGTAATGAACAGTCAGCGCAGCTGCGGCAAGTCCTTTTCGTCTGTGTTCGGGCGAGGTACAGAGAGGTTCCATATATGCAAGTTTGTTCTGCGGCACCCACCACATTCCCGAAAAGCACACATATTCTCCCTGCTTGTCAGCGATTATCACATCATATTCATGTGTCGCATGCGGAAGCGGGGCCATGATATTGCCAAGACAATCCTTATAAGATTTTTCGGGTGTCCAGTCAAATGATGTATCCTGTTTATCCCAGTTGACAAACTCGCCCTTGTCTCCATGATCAAAGCCGTACCAGCAAAGTTTTCCTATCTTAAGGGCATCTATGTCCCCGGGCTCGACAAAGTGATATCCCTCAGGCAACTCGTAGTTCAGCTCGTTTTTGAAATCAAAGATCCTGTCATCATACTCAAAAACCTTTTTGTACCCTCGTTTCTGTGCCGCTTCCATAAGATATTCCTGACCATTAAACAGGACAAACTGCTGTTTATCATCCCAATTGGGCATGGTTCTCACAGCATAGTCTATCAGTTCGTCCGCAAGATACTCGTATCCTTTACGCACGCTGAAATAAATGTCTGTCGCCGGTGCTTCATAAAAAACAAAGGCAACGATCTTTTCTCCGTCAAACCAAAACCTGTTCAGGTAGGAATATGAATTATCCATCCACGAAGCCAGAATAGCATGTTCAAAGAACGGAGCTGCAACACCGCTCCCATTTTCGCGGTCATATATATCCGTCAGGAAATCCCACACAAGATTGATATCTGTCAGTATCTGAAATTGTTTTGTTCTGAAAGTTTTCATTTGTTACCCCCC
>JAILOK010000074.1 GCA_024690825.1 Lachnospiraceae bacterium
TGTGAGGATGCTGTTATTATCTTAGCGAATGCTCAATATACAGCAAATCCGCACACGGATGTGCGGATAGGGGCAAATGCGGAGCGAAGCGGAGCCAGACATGGATGTCGGGTTGCCCCGGTTGCGTGACCGGCCACAGACTAAATCATGAGCTTAGATAATAAAGCGTCCGAACAACTGCACAATAATATATGTGCCCCATCCGGATACAGTTAATCGACAGAAAAAACATATACCTGCGTCGGGCCAATATGTTATACTGTCTAAGGAATTGATTTTTACAAAGGGGGTATCATGAGAATGAATAAAAAGATATTAAGCTGTGTTCTTGCTGTGCTTATGACCGGATCTGTTCTGTTATCGGGCTGCAGTGTGACGGTTTATCCGACATTGTCGTCAGCTCCGGGCTCATCTGAGTCTGCAGTTGAAACAACACAGAAGATCCCGTATTCTTTTGCAACAAAGGAAGACGGCGTTAAGCTTCTGATGTCAAATACGGAATACTATGACGGCTTTACCCAGAATGATCTTGATTACAAATTCCAGAAAAAAGGTGCGGAAATGGATGAATATCTGGAATTTGCCAAGGAGCAGGTTCTTGATTTTTCGGATGAAGAAAGAAAAGTCATAGAAGATGCCATGACATTTATCGAGGATCAGATAAAGGAGAACGGATATGTTCTGCCGAGGCTTGATCCCATAGTGTTCATAAATACCACCCAGAAGGAAGAATGCGGAGCGGCTGCGTATACTCACGGAACACAGATATATCTGAATGCAGCGTATTTTGCCGAGGCGGATACAGATCTTGTAAACGAGGTCATGGCGCACGAGGTCTTTCACTGCCTTACCAGGAGCACTCCGGAGTTTCGTAAGGATATGTACAAGATCATCCACTTCACGGTGCAGGATGAGGAATATGAGCTTCCGCCCAGCGTAAAAGAGTACTTCATAAACAATCCGGATGTTGAGCATCACAATGCATATGCCACATTTACGATCGACGGCAAAAAGATCGACTGCTTTGCGGCTCTTGTCACGACAAAGCACTTTGAAAAGGAAGGTGATTCGTTCTTTAACTGTATGACCACCGCGCTTGTTCCGGTTGACGGAAGCGATATTTATTATACCCCGGAGGATACTTCGGATTTTGATGATATATTCGGGACAAATACAGGCTACGTGATAGATCCCGAGGAATGTATGGCTGACAATTTTTCTTATGCCATTACTTACGGTAAGGAAGGTCCCGGTGGAGAGGGATATGCAAATCCTGAGATAATCGACAGTATCATTGATTATCTGAAAAAGGATCAGGGCAAGGGCAGTGAGGCGGCTTCCTTTACCATTGATCTGGACCCTGTGATGGAGACCTTAGACGAGTATCTGGGAGAACAGTAAAAATAATCAATACATGTTTCTGCGGTTCCGGATGTATTCTTCAAAACGGGGCAGCCTGAACCGCAGATATCCGTACTGAGACCCGTCTATTGTTACCAGAACTTTTTTCTTCGCTTTTTTCAGCACCTGAAGCATCATCTTTATGCATCCTCTTCATTTGATGCGACAAGCTCAGCTTTTTCCAAATGCAATCCCATCCCAAGAGCGGAAAAATCCAGCTTCGCCTTGATAATGGGAAAAAGAACTATTCCGGAGTGCTTGCCAAAGGAACCTTTGTGATAAAGAAAAGAAAATTCAGCACTGTAAAGGTTTCCCATGATAAGAACACCGGCGCCGTTACCGTTAGATACAAAAATGCCGTACTCCGTGAGAATGTGGATTATAAAAACGATGCTGAGCCAAAGATCCTGACCTCGCTTCAGACCAACTTTGAAGAGGGTACGAAAAAGTATAAATGATCACTTATCTTCCTTTGGAGTGACGGAAAAAAACCACCTTGCCATGAAAATGGCAGGAGGGAAGGAGAGCAGATAGGACAGAGGCTGGGCCTCCTGAACGCCTGAAAGACCGCGGATGGCCGGAAGTATGAATAATAAAGGAATGAGAAGGATACCCCCGCGCAGCGACGAGAGCACTGTTGCGGGGAGTTTCTTTCCGCTTGACTGAAAAAGCATCTCGGTGACCATGATAAACGGCAGTACAAGCTGGGCTACGCACTGCAGGCGCAAAGCCCTCGTGCCGATCTCTATGACTGCAGGATCATCCCTGAATATCTTTATAAGACCGTCGGAAAAGAGCATGGCAAGTACGGTAAGTACCGCAAGCACGATCGAGGCCATGATGACGGTAAATCTGTAGGCTTCTCTCTGTCTTTTGTATTTGCCCGCGCCGTAATTAAATGCGCATACAGGCTGGAAGCCCTGTCCGATCCCAAGGGCGATGGCAAAGAGGAAAAAAGCGATCCTTGCAACGATAGTCATGGCGGAAACTCCCGCATCCCCGGCATATCTTGCAGCCTTGTAATTTATCAGTATCGTTGCGAAACTTCCAAGGCCCTGTCTTAAAAGTGAAGGGAAGCCGATCTCTATGATATCGATGAGCATGCGGCCTTTCAAAGTGATATCAGCAAATGAAAGCTTAGACTGGGTCTTCCCCGAAAGAAACATTATAAGGAGCAGGAAGAAGCTTATGACCTGGGATATGGCGGTAGACAGTCCCGCGCCCGCAATGCCCATGTTAAAGCCAAAGATGAAGAGAGCATCCCCGCCGATATTGAGGATCCCGCCGGCAAGCAGTCCGATCATGCCAAGCTTTGCCCGGCCTTCATAGCGGAGCATGTTGTTTAAGGTAAAGCTTGAAGAGCAGAAGGGCCCGACGAGCATGATATATTTCAGATAATCCTTTGCATAGGGAGCAATGGTATCGGTACTGCCAAGCAGCGTGATAAGATCGTCCTCAAATATGAAACCGAACACGGCTATGAGGATGCCTGCGCAAAATGATGCCGCAAAGCCGGTCGAAGCAAACTTTGATGCCTTGTCCGTATCCTTTGCGCCAAGTGCTCTTGAAAGTGAGCTGCCGCCGCCCTGTCCGAACATGAATCCAAAGGCCTGCAGTATCGACATGAAGCCGAAGACCACACCTACAGCTCCGCTTGCCGATGTTCCGAGCCTCCCCACAAATGCCGTGTCCACGAGATTGTAGATCGTCGTGACCATCATGGAAAGTATGGTCGGGACCGCAAGCAGCAGCACCAGCCTGTGCACCGGAACCGTTGTCATTTTTTCGAATTGCTTATTCTGTCCGCTGTTCATAGCAATAACCATTATATCACAATTTAAATGTGACAGAGGGACGGTTCTGGTGACAACATTTATATCTTGATTTGCGGGTGGACGCATGTAATGTATTGTGACGCCTTTTTTGCGCCGTACATGATACTTGAAAATGCTTACAGAACAGGAATGCAGGTACATGGATGTACCTGCAAGGTCGAGATGAGCATGGATGCGAATGGAGACCGGTTCCGTGACTGACCAAAATTTACAGGCATTTTCTTAGTATCATAGGCACGAAAAAACCGGCAAGCAAGACATTACATGCGTACACCCGTTTATTCAGAGTAAAAAGTTGTCACCAGAACCGGTCTCCGCTCCGCTCCGGTCGGCGCTAAACGAACAGGCACTGCCTGTTCAGCGCCCCTCTGACAACTTCCGCTGACAACTTTTTGGTTTATGGTATAATAATAATTCAGAACCAGTTCGAGGGGATTTTTACATGAATCTGAAAAAAACAAAGATGGTCCAGGGCCTGTTTGTGATTCTTGTCATGATGCACCATCTGTCACAAAAGACATCCGCATCCTGGGTTCCGGCAAAGGTGAGACAGCCGGGCCTTGAGATCTTTGTGCCCATAGGGTACCTGCTGGTCTCGTTCTTCTTTTTCGCATCGGGCTACGGACTGACAAAAAGCCGCAAGACAAAGGAAAACTATTTTGACGGATTTCTGATCAGACGCCTGGAGCCTATACTGCTGACATTTACATTCACCAATATCATATATCTGTGGGTACGGTTCGTATTTGGAAACAATGTATATCTTCCGCTGAATCCGTATTCCTGGTATGTATATGCGATCATGACACTCTACATCGGTTATTATTTCATCTACCGCAAAGACAGGAAGCATCCGCTGTTTCTGATGAGCCTGGTGATACTCGCATACAGCATCATCTGCTATGTACAGATCCTGGGCGACTGGTGGATCAATACGCCGCCGGTATTTCTTTTGGGTATAGTGTTTGCCGAAAACGAAGAAAAGATACTGGAAAAGATCGATAAAAAAAGGCTGCTGTATGAGATATGTTTTTTTATTATATTTCTGGTATGCTTTATCGTCACGGAAAAAAGCGGCGATGTTTACAGACTGATAAAGATCCTGTTTCCGAAAAGCTCCTTTACCTACTATTGGATCAATATCCCGGTGATCATACTCCAGATCATCGGCTGTTCCTGTTTTTCCATCCTGATATATATTCTTTTGCAGGACAGAAAAGAGAATGGTACGGTCCGATTTTCCTGCCCTCAGGTCATTCGGAAAACACTCGGATTTTTCGGTGCGATGACGCTGGAATTTTATCTGATACACGGCCTTTTCGTGCAGTTCTTCGGTCCTTATTTCTTTGATGACAGAAAGAAACATGTCTGCTACATACATAATGTGCTGCTGTATGTCATTGTGGTATTTGTGCTCTCGACTCTGGCGGCAGTTTCAGTCAAAAAGATCACCGGTATAATAAGTGACTTTTACAGTGTCACGCCAATGTTCAGAAAAGTCTTTAAGGATATGCTCATAGGACTGGGTTTTGTGGCGATCGGTTTTTGTCTGTTTACAGCCGTTTATTCATCCTACAGGCACTGGCTTTCCAATGATCTGGCAGGAGAGGTGAGTGAATTCAGAGACAGAAAGATCACTTATGCGGATGCTGACGGGACAAAGGTTTCAACACTTGTAGAGGGAAACGGGATCTACACCGTGGTCATCCTCGGATCGGATGATGATCCCTGTCCCACTTTGGATTACCGTCCCTTAACCGAAAGACTTCTGAGCAAGGAAATAAACGGAAGCGGAAAACAGCTTTTCAGGACCATAATCATTGATTATCCCGGCAAGGGTTTCAGTGAAGAATCCGACAAAGAAAGAACCACCGGATTCTTTTCGGAGACGATCCATGAAACCTTAAAGTCTCTTGGCGTAAAGGAAAAGGTGATCCTTGCAGCCGACCGGCCTTCGGCTCTGTATGCTTTTGATTATATGAATAAGTATCCGGAAGATGTGTCGGCTTTTGTCGGATTCAATCCATATTTTCCGTCTCTGGCATCTCATTATCTGCAGGGGAATTTTAAATGCGAAGAGGAATATGCCTGGTACTTAAAAAGGCTCGTCAATTATGAAGCAAGGCACCAGAAACTTCTCTGTGCAACAGGCTATGTCAGGCTACAGTCTCCGGTCTATGAAGAGCTGTTTTACGGAAGCGGACTTCATGATGATTATGATATCATGGAGGACATGTATATCAGGAGATATATGAAACCTGCTCATGTAAATGAAGATCTGCATCTGTATGAAAATACAAAGAGCCTCAAAGGTTACAGTCTGCCCAAGGATATGCCCGCATCGCTTCTTCTTGCCGACGACATAAGAGATCATGATTACTACGATCTGGACTGGATGAAGGAATACAAGAAGCTCATAACAAACAACGACCTGCAGAAGATTTCGGTCATAGAGGGAGACCCGTATGCGGTCTTTTACAACCCGTCCATATTCGCAAAAAAGATCGAAAACATCACGGAGTTTATTAAATAGTGCTTGCCCGAAAACGCTTGACATTTTCAGTGTATTTTGTAGAATAAAGATGAGGCGACCCGCTGACGGATGTTAGAGGGCCCAGCCTCTTTTTTTATGCTACACTTTAGCCGGGATTTCAGATTAAAAACTTGTATCCGGAGGAATAACGATGGAAAGGATCATTAAAATCAACTCAGTCATTTAGTTGATCCCTCGTAGATCACGGCTTCGAAAGGAGCCAGTTTGCCTTTCTGTGTCTCACCGTTTGAACTCATTATGCAATCTGCATCCTTTACATATTCCGTGTCATAAGTGACTTCTTCATCTGTAAAATTTATCAGGACAGTTGCTTTACTGTCTTTGTTCTGCCTGATGAAGGCAACGATATTTTCATCCTCCGGCATGATCTCCTCGTAGCTTCCGTCTTTCAGTTCTCTGTGTTCAGAGCGCAGTCCGGCCAGAGCGATATAGTAGTTGAGGATGGAATCCGCATCTTCTTTTTCACTTTTTTTGTTAAAGGTCTTGTAGTCCGGGTAGACGGGAAGCCACGGAGTGCCCGATGTGAATCCTGCATTTTCCGAAGCATCCCACTGCATGGGAGTACGCGAACTGTCTCTTGAAAAATGATGTACTCCCTCCATAGCCTCTTCCTCTGAGTAGCCTTCTCCCAGAGCAAATTCATAATGATTTTTAGTGGATATATCTTCATAGTCATCTATCGAGGGCCAGTCCACATTTACAAATCCCAGTTCTTCACCCTGCATTATAAAAGGTGTTCCCCGCATCGTAAGCAGGAGCGTCGCCAGTGCCTTGGCCTTCGCTTCCCGGTCACCGCTCTCCGGCATGAAGTGGTTGATAGATCTTGGCTGGTCATGGTTTTCAAGAAATACCGGAAACCATCCGCCTGCTGTATCTGCCACACAGAAGCTCTCTGCAAAGAATGACTTAAGATCAGTCAGGTCCCACTTTCTGCGCTCGCACCAGTTTGTCTCATCCGGCAGATCGATATTCACCAGGCCGAACTCAAAGACCATGTCAAAAACTCCGTTTTCTCCTATCCAGTCTTTCAGATCGTCAGCCTCTACTCCGTTGGCTTCGCCGACAGTAAAGATATCGCTCCCTTCCTGCACGGATGATTTAAATTCATGCAGATAATCCAATATTCCGGGTGTATTTGCCGTCATAGAATGGATCCCTGTCATTCCGTCTGCCGCGTCCGGTTTTCCGTCTTTGTATTCGGCAGGCTTTTTTATATATGTGATCGCATCCATGCGAAAGCCGCCCACTCCCTTATCCTTCCAGAAATTTGCCACATCCCTGACTGCAGCCCTTACCTCGGGATTTTCCCAGTTGAGATCCGGCTGTTCGGGAAGGAAGGTATGCAGATAATACTGACCTCTTGTCTCATCATATTCCCAGGCCGATCCTCCGAATATGCTCCTCCAGTTCGTTGGCTCACTTCCATCCTCCTTTGGATCTGCCCAGATATACCAGTCACTTTTCTCGTTATCCCTGCCGGATCTCGATTCTTTGAACCATTCATTTTCATTTGAGGTATGGTTGAATACCAGATCCATTACTATACGTATATCGCGCTTCTTCGCCTCGGCTATGAGTCTGTCCATGTCCTCCATCGTGCCGTATGCGGGATCGATATTGTAGTAATCAGCTATATCATAGCCGTTGTCTGCCTGCGGAGATACATAGCAGGGAGTGAGCCAGACAGCGCCGACACCGAGTTCCTTCAGATGATCCAATTCAGATGTGATCCCGTTCAGATCACCTGTCCCGTCACCGTCGGAGTCCTTGAAGCTCTTCACATAGATCTCATATGCGATCGTCTGTTGCCACCATTCCTGATCCGCAGCATCCTTATCATCAAATTTGACTGAAACACTGCACCCGTTTATAAAGAAAACACATATCAAAAGTGCTATGCTTATTATACGTTTCATCGGTATTCTCTCTTCCTTCTTTTTCCTGCGATTCATGACATTATTTTTTCTCCTTGTACGGATACGGCTCGTCCATGACATTCTTTCCCCTGCGGGCATTGCGCAGCATCATGAACAGATGGATGATGAGCGGCACCATGATGGTGCAGAGGATGGAAAGCAGGAAAAACGGGACAGTGTTTTTGCTTCCGATGATGGCAAGGACCAAAGTTGCTATGTACATTCCGGCTATAAGTATCACGCCGATGAGCGCGAGGATTCTTTTAAAATTCATGATATGATACTCCATTTCTTTTTTGACAGTATACAACATTTCCTATATCATTGTTAACACATGCGTTTTTTTTCAAAGGTTATTTTATCATGAAAAAACAGAAAACCCTTTTAATAGGTTTTGCTGCGATGTTTCTGGTGTTTTCCGTGATCGTGCTTGTGATCTGCGGGATCAGCACCTACAATATCCAGACAAAGATACAGAGCAGGCATCTCATAAACAGCATGACGGATGTCTCGGAGTATATCTGCCTGATGATGGAAGAGGACGGGGCTGAATTTGCCTTTTTCCAGGACTATTTCATTAAGCATCCCGATACCCTGCGCATTACCACGGATGTTTCCGACTGGGCCGATACGGAGGCGGAGTTTTTTGAGGCATTCCACAGGGAGTACCCCGGCAGGACTCTTGAAAGCGACATGGATTACAGCGAGATGTCCGATGAGCTTCAGGCTCTGTGTGTCGTTTACAATTACAAATACTGGACGCACATGATGCTTGAGGCAGTGGATAAATATGGTCTGGAGTATGTTTACTATGTTACTCCGGCCGCTGAAAAGGACAGCATTTATTATATCATCGATCCGGGTCCCGAAACCTTTGAAGAGGACGGTAAAGAGTACCGCAAACTCGGTGTTGTCTATCCCGAGGATCCGGCAGAGCACAGGAATCTCTGGAAAACCTGGGAGACCGGAAATATCACGGATGGTTTTGATGAGTATGACAATGAATACGGCCACACTTATGTTTTTTATTATCCTGTCGTAATAGACGGAGTAAAGCTTGGCATGGTGGGCTCCGAGATACAGGTGGATTCGTTTAATAAAGGCATTCTGGATAATACCTTAAGGCAGTTACTATTCATAGCTCTCATCCTCATAGCGGGAGAGGCTGTACTGATCTTTTTAGTCAATAAACGCTACATCAGCAGGGTGGTTCATCTGTCAGAGAATGTGAAGTCTTACGGGGAAAACAAGGATCCGGCTGTGGCAAAGACCATAGATGAAGACAACATAGGAAATGATGAGATCAGTTTCCTGGCATCACAGACCTCATCTATGATCCGGGAGATCGACAGCTATATGACCTTTCTTCGAAGCACCACGATCGAGCTGTCACAGACCAAGGAAGAGGCGGCAAGGATGAACAAACTTGCCACCAAGGACGCACTGACAGGTATCAGGAACAAGACAGCCTACGACGAGGAGATAGGACATCTGAAGATGATGATGGACGGAGGCTTAAAGAAATTCGGCATCGCGATGGTCGACTTAAACTACCTTAAAAAGATCAACGATACCTACGGTCACGAGAAGGGCAATATCTCCATCGTGACAGTCTGCAAGATAGTCTGTACCGTATTTGAACATTCACCGGTCTTCAGGATCGGAGGCGATGAATTTGTCATCATCCTGACCGGTTATGACTTTGAACATATCGAAGAACTGAACGAGCAGTTCATTAATACACTGAAAGAGGTTTCAAACGACAAAAACCTCGCACCGTGGGAAGCCGTATCGGCCGCGATCGGATACGCAAAATTCGATCCGGATATCGACAAAGATATTGAAAGCGTGTTCAAGAGGGCAGACGAGGCGATGTATGAGCAGAAGAAAAGCATGCATGCCATGAGGGAGTGACCATTTAAGATACTTAAAGGTAAGGACAGTTACGGTAAAGGAACTTACGATACAATGAACACGTTAAAACAAAGATTCATCGGCGACAGGAACTTCTACAAGAAAGTCGCTGTCATAGCCCTGCCGATAATGCTGCAGAACGGCATTACGAATTTTGTCGGGCTTCTTGACAATATCATGGTGGGACGCATCGGCACCGAGCAGATGTCGGGTGTTTCCATAGTAAACCAGCTCTTATTCATACTTTTGCTGTGTCTTTTCGGGGCCGCATCCGGCGCCGGTGTTTTGGGTGCGCAGTTTTACGGCAAGGGAGATATGGAGGGCGTGAGGAGCGTATTCCGTTTCAAGCTCATCTTAAGCGCTGTCATGGTAATACTTGCGGTGGCGGCTCTTTGGATTTTGGCGGATCCGCTCATTTCTCTGTACCTTCACGAGGGATCGGCTTCGGGAGATCTTGAAGCGACCCTGGGGTACGGCCGTGATTATCTTAAGATCATGCTCATCGGACAGTTTCCTCTTGCGATAGAGATGTGTTATTCATCGACGCTCCGCGAATCGGGAGAGACCTCCGTTCCCATGAAGGCATCCGTGGCGGCACTCCTCATCAACCTGCTGCTCAACTACATCCTTATCTACGGAAAGTTCGGATTCCCGGTGCTTGGCGTGAAGGGAGCAGCCATAGCAACCGTTACCTCGCGTATCGTCCAGACAGCCATAGTCATGCTGTGGTCTCATACGCATAATAAAAAAGCTCCGTATTTTGAAGGAGTATACCGGACTCTGCGTGTACCGAAGAAACTGGTGCGCCGCGTCATGATCCTGGCGTTTCCGATAATGCTCAATGAGACACTGTGGTCATCCGCGGTCGCAACCCAGACAGCCTTTTATTCCACCCGCGGACTTGCGGCCATTGCTGCGCTGAATATCAATTCCACGATAGCAAATGTCTTTAATATCGTCTTTCTGGCACTTGGTGATTCCGTTGCGATCATCGTCGGACAGATGCTCGGCGCGGGAAAGATCGAGGAAGGAAAGCAGACAGCCTACAGGATCATCTTTTCTTCCGTATGCGTCTGCCTTGTCACGGGAACCTTTCTGTTCTTTACGGCGCCCTTCTTCCCGCTTCTCTATAATACAAGCGATGAGGTGAGACAGATCGCATCCGCCATGATAAGGATCAATGCATGCATGATGCCGCTGCAGGGCTTTCTGCATTCTTCATATTTTACTATCCGCTCCGGGGGAAAGACTTTTGTCACCTTCATCTTTGACAGCGGGTATATGTGGGTGTTTGCGATACCGTTTGCCTTTGTGCTGACACATTTTACGACGCTTTCCATCATACCCGTCTTCCTGTTGTGTCAGGCATCCGACATCATGAAATGCCTCATGGGATTTATCATCATGAAACGCGGCTCCTGGGCACGGAACATCACACGATAATACCAACCTTTTTTGTTTTCTAAACGCAGACATTGCCCCGATCAGACATAAATGGTATAGTTAGAATGATGTCACAGATGCCGGGGGGAGTACGTGATGGATAATCTGATAAGAGAGGGCGTTTACGGTTATATATTATCGATACGCGGAGAGCTCGGCTGTCTGTGTGTCGTCAGCTATATCGCATGGACTTACTTCAAGGTGAAGCGTCAGAACACGGTGGCACACAGACTGTTTTCCGCCCTGCTCATTGTGACCCTCGTAAATTTCGTCTTTGACATGGTGACGGTATATACGGTCAATCACGGAGATACGCTTCCCGTGATCGTAAACCGCGGTGCGCATGTCATCTTTGTTTCAACACTCACTATCATCCTGTTTGTGATCTATATGTACATATGTGTCCTTGCATATAAGGATTTCCGCTTCAGGTGGTACTGGCTGATACCGCTCATCGCTTCGGTACTGGCTGTAACCTTCCTTCCCTTCAGTTATGAGGAATCCCACTACGGCGACTATTCTTCGGGCCCCTTTCTGACGGTGGCCTTTGTGTGTTCCTATACATATTTCTTTCTTGGCGCGGTCATACTTTTCAAAAACCGAAAGAAACTTGAAAAGAAAGCTCTGCAGGCCATCTCGCTGTCGCTTGCGGCCATGCTGAGTTTTACCGTGATCCAGGGGATATTTCCCGAACTGCTCTTTACAAGCATTGCCATCACGATCTTCAATGTGGCATTTTTCTATACGGTCGAAAGTCCGGATGCCCTTATGATAGAGATGCTCAAAGAAGAAAGGGAGAAAGCGGAAAGCGCAAATAAGGCAAAGTCAGTCTTTCTTGCACAGATGTCCCATGAGATACGTACCCCGATAAATGCGGTCCTTGGCATGAACGAGATGATCTTAAGAAAATCCGACGGGGAAGTGCGGGAGTATGCCCTCAATATCAACGATGCCGGAAAGACTCTGCTTTCCCTGATAAACAGCATCCTGGATTTTTCAAAGATCGAAGACGGAAAGATGGAGCTGCTTCATGTTGAATATGATACATCCTCCGTGATCCACAATCTGGTACAGTCCATTTCCGGAAGGGCTGCGGCAAAAGGGCTGGATCTTGTGCTTGATATCGATCCCAAACTGCCCGCCCGCCTCGTGGGTGATGATGTCCGTATTACCCAGGTGATCATGAACCTCCTGACAAATGCCGTGAAATATACGGAGCGTGGAAGCGTAACACTGACGATGCGCATCGAGCAGAAGCAGGAGGGGAATATCATGATGTATGTCGGCGTGAAGGATACCGGCATAGGCATCAAAGAGGAGGATATCGATAAGCTGGCTTTATCCTTCGAGCGTCTTGAACTTGAAAGAAACAGGAATATAGAGGGCACGGGACTTGGCATAGCGATCGTATCAAGGCTTCTTGCCATGATGAACAGCAAACTTGCGATAAAGAGCACTTACGGGGAGGGATCGGAATTTTCATTCCTCGTATCGCAGGATGTTGCTGATCCTTCGCCTGTGGGAGATATTAATAAAAGACTTGAGGAAAGCCGCAAAAAGATCACCGTCACGGTATCTTTTCAGGCTCCGGATGCAAAGGTGCTGGTGGTCGATGACAACTTCATGAACCTGAAGGTGGCAAAAAATCTTCTGGGTCTTTACAGGATAGAGCCGGATGCCGCATCTTCCGGAAAGGAAGCCATCGAGCTTATGAGAAACAAGACCTATCATGTCGTATGCATGGATCATATGATGCCGGAGATGGACGGTATCGAGACCTTAAGAAAACTTAAGGAGGAGAACCTGATCCCGGAAGAGACAGTTGTGATCATGATGACCGCAAATGCTGTGGTGGGTGCAAAAGAATCCTACTTAAGCGAAGGTTTTGCCGACTATATCTCAAAGCCCATAGAACTTGAAAAGATGGAAGAAAAACTTGAAAAATATCTGCCCGGAGATCTGAAGAAGTATCCGGACGGATCCCCGGGTGAAGACGAAATCATGGAGTTTCACCCTGACAAAGAGACGAAGGAAAACACAGGGAATCATGATGCCGGTTTCATAGACAGGCTTAAGGATAAGGGCTTTGACACGGACGCAGCTCTGAATTACTGCATGGGAGATGAAGGATTCCTTGCGGAGATGCTCTCCGAGTTTAGAAATTCGTCAAAAGAGAAGATGTCGGAGCTTGATGACTTCCTTGAAAAAGGACTGATACATGATTACGGGACAGCAGTCCACGCCCTGAAAAGTACCTCGAAAACCATTGGCGCAAACAGACTTTCAGATCTTGCAAGAGAGCTTGAATTTGCCGCAAATGAAGGAAATGAGGATCTGATAAGGGAAAAACATACGGAACTTATGAGACTTTTTGCAAAAACAGCGGAGGATGCTGGGGGAGACCAACTTGCTTGAGAGACTGAGACGAAAATGGTACATCATACTGCTGGGACTTATTATCATTCTGGGAGTAGTTTCAGGTCTGATATATCTGCTCCTCGGAAGATGGGTTAAAAATTCCGACATCACTCTGGATGTCGACAGATCCGTTACCTACAGATCGTCCGATGATGTGGCAAAGGCCAGGGTTGATTATGAAAGCGCGGGTCTTGCAAAGATCATAACAGACAAAGACGATGCTCCGAAAAAAAGGGCAGCCATCGTCTTTGACAATCTATCAGAAACATCCACGAATGAAAAAGTATTAAAAGTCATAAAAGATCACAGGATCAAGGCGGCTTTCAGTGTGCCCGGGATCAAGGCGGCCGAAAACGATGAGTTTCTGGGACATCTTCCGGCCCTTGGGATCACCGTGGCGGGAAGCACCTTAAGTGAGGATGATGAGACCTCCAAGGGGAGTCCGTCCGATCTCATCGAAAGCCTCGTCATGACAAAAAATATCATAGAAGGTCTGGTGGATAAGGAAGTAGACACAGTGTTTCTTTCGGGAACACCCTGCTCGAGGAACATATTAAAGACTGTCGATGCCTGCGGATACAGCAAAGTGATCGAACCCTCAAACGAGAATCTGATCGACGAAAAAACCTTTGAGTCAAAAAAGGAAGTAAGGGAATATGTCTCAAAGCTTACAGGTGACACGATCATAATGGTGGAGCTTGAGGGCCCGGCCGATGTGATAAAGGACGAGACAGCCGTCTATCCCGACAAGCCGGCCATTGACAAAAAATCCGATACAGGCGCTCAAAGCAGCAAAGAAGAGGAGGAACCTCTTACGATAGACGAGATCCTTGAAATGCTCATTGTGACCTTGGAAGAAAAAGATGTCACGATATGCGGGATCGAGGATCTTGAAGTGACTGACTTTGAAGAAACATTGAAGGATCATGACATAGAGGGAGTCGAAAAAGGCGCGGTAATAAGGAATGTCATCACGGACAGGAAGGAAGCGGGTCTTGCCATATACGGCCTGCCTTCAAATCTGGATGATGTAATAAAAACCCTGGATGCCGGAGGATGCAGGGCAGCCTTTTTTGTGACCGGAAAAAGCGCGGAAAGCGAACCGGAAAAGATCCGTATAATAAGAAATTCCGGGAATGCTGTGGGCAACGCGGGATATGAGGGAGGCTCTCTTAAAAACAAGGATGCAGGATACTGCTACGAAGAGATATGCAAAGGAGCCGATGCTCTTATGGATCTTGAGGGAAGCGAAAATATATGTTATGCCCCTTTAGTTGACATAAAGTACGAAAAAGATCTGACCTCCGATGATCTTTTCGGCAGCTGGATGGACGGTATCAGAACGGCAGCGGCTGCGAACGGGTCAAAGGTTATCTATCCGGTAAAGCGTGACGGGATTGAAAACGGAGACATAGTCACCGTCATGTGCAGGGATGATGAGGTTGACATAAATGAACTTGAAAACCTGATAAAGGAAGCGCGGAAACAGAAAATGAAGCTTGTGACCGTTGATGCGCTGATAGCATCCTCCGGAAAGATGCCCGCATACAGCGTGGATGAGATCAGAAAACTCCGACAGGAAAATGCCGGAAATACGGCATCTTTGATAAGCACGGTCCCGACGACCGCGCGTGCTTTGGCCCTGGCATTTTACGGAGCATGCGATGAGGATGCGGTTAAAAGCATATATTCCAAGCTGAAAAAAAGGAATGCAGGATCGACATATTATGTAACCTATGATGACATGACCAAAAATCCCGCAATGGTGGAGCAGATCCTCCTTTCGGGCGGGGAAATAGGGATAGCATACAGGGAGAACGGTTCGTATCCCCAGTCTTTTGAATCTGTGCTGCGGTATATCAACAGCTGCAGGAAATATCTGAAATGGCGTTTCAATGTGCAGACGGATCTTCTGATGATGCCTTCGGGAAAAGCCGAAAACGAGACAAAAGAGGCGGTTTCGGCGCTGGGCATGACGCTTACGGGTTTTGCTTTTAATTTTTCAAGCACAAAGCCTCTTGAAATGGAAAAAAAAGATGAAAAGGAGGCCTCAAAAAGGTACGAGAATACGAGGGTTACCATGGGTTCCGTGATGCTGTTCAGACCGGATCTTTACGAAATGTCAAAGATGGATCCGAAGCCCGCATCCGGAAGATTCGTGGAGGAGATATTAAAACAGCAGATCGATACGATCTCTTATTATGCGGAAGGTTCAAAGGAGCCTGAGCCGGGCTCGGAATACAGGATCCTTTCCGTAAAACAGATGCTTGAAACACCTGAAAGATATGAACTGCCGGATAATACGCAGGATGTCATATCCCTCGCAAACAGCTGCATCACGGATCTTCCTGCGGAAGAAGAAAAGATTGATTACATAGCTGCGCGCTACATAGGAAATCCTTCCGTGGTCACGACGGGAGACCTTCCGGGCTTTACGCCGGCAGAAGTGAAAAAGCTTGACAAAAAAGGTCTTATCGATACGGAGGGAGACCCCGTGATCTTCCTGACCTTTGACGACTGGGGAACGGACAGGTCGGTGAACCGGCTTTTATATGTGCTGAAAAAGCACGGAGTGAAGGCAACATTTTTTGTGAAGACCTCAGCGGTGGACAGGAATGTGAACCTTCTTCGCAGCATCGCACTTGACGGTCACCAGATCTCCTCGCATACAAAGGAACACTTAAGTCTGGCAAAGCTTCCGCAAAAGAAATCGGTTAATTACAGGCAGCTGTCACCTGCAGAAATACAGGTTTTGCGGCTTGATCTGGTAAAGAGCTACGAGACGCTCAATAAATATGCGGGCGATATTGAGGTGAACGGCAAAAAGTCAGTCGCGCCTTATTTCAGGCCTCCCACGCTTTCGGTCGGAAAGAGCGGTCTTGAAACGGTGTTTGATGTGGGCTTCCTTTACTCGATCTCGGGCAGTTTTTCATCACGCGATTATGAGGCTGAATCCGTTGACATGCTCACGGAAAAATTCAGAAACGGATTTGTGGTCTGGGACAGAAGAGAGAGTGTGAGAGCCGGCAGCGTTATCGTAATGCATATGACAGAGAATGCGGCGTATACGGCCAGAGCTTTGGATATAATGATACCGGAGTGGAAGGAACAGGGCTTTGAGTTTGCAAGGATTGATGAGTATCTGAAATAACCATGGGAATTTTTTTCAGGAGCAGAAGTGCAAAAAAAATAAGGAACGCCGATGAAGAGATCCTCCTTGACGAGAAAAAGGACAGGAGGCTTACTCCCGATGTGCCCTCCGACAAAAGGACCAATATAGACAGGCGCGGTGACGAGGGTGACGGGAATACAAGCTTTGAGGATCTGATACATGACAGAAAGGCCGGCATCCGCTATATCGCCGCCTTTCCGATAACTGTCATCCCTCACAAAAAAGGCGCAAAGACAGGTAAGTTTACGCTTAAGACCAGAGATATCTCCGAGACGGGCGTGCTTGTCGTGACAAAATCGGCTGAAGAAGCAAAGCTCATCGGCGAGGCCGATCATGTACATCTGAAATTTGAAGTGCCTGAAGGAAGCATGCCCGAGGGACATGAGGTGAGGTTTTCGCTTGATGCGAAGCTTGCAAGGAGCCTGGAAAAAGATGATGAATTCATGTTTGCCTTTAACTTCATCGAGGATCTGGGTCAGTACCTCAAAAAGAGAAAGGACAGATATGTTTTTATTTCATCAACCATCCTGCTTCTTTTCATTTCGTTTGTTATAGTGCTGATGCGCTCAAAGAGCGTCATCTATTTCAAGTTTCACAGGGTCCTCTATCTTTACAGCATCATGACGGCGGGATTTCTGCTTTCGCGGTATCTTTTCGGAGCCTTTTATAAACCCGTGCCGATAGACCCGGACTATACACCGGCGGTCACTCTTATCATACCCTGCTTTAATGAGCAGACCTGGATACAGAGGACGATAGTATCCTGCGTGAATCAGAATTATCCTCCGGAGAAGCTGCAGGTCATAATCGTAGACGACTGTTCGACGGATGATTCCGTGAAAAAGACCGAAGAGATAATTGCGGATATCAGAAAAGAGAATCCCTACTTTGACAAAAACCGTCTGTTCAATCTGGTACAGAAGACCAACGGAGGAAAGAGAGCAGCCCTCGCGCGCGGCATCGATGTGGCATCCGGGGAGCTTGTGATCTTTGTCGATTCCGACAGTTTCCTTGATCCCTATGCCGTCAGAAATCTGGTCCAGCCGTTTAAGGATCCGAAGATGGGCGGAGTCGCCGGAAGAACGGATGTTGCAAATACCTACACGAATGCCCTTACAAAGATGCAGTCCGTGCGGTACTATATCGCATTCCGCATAATGAAGGCGGCCGAGGGACTGTTTGATGCGGTAACATGCCTGTCGGGCCCGCTTTCCTGTTACCGCAAAAGCATTCTTTTAGAAAAGAAAGACGAGTGGCTTTCGCAGAAATTCATGGGACAGAAGGCAACCTTCGGCGACGACCGTTCCATGACGAATCTCGTCTTAAAGGAACACCGGACCTTTTATCAGGATACCGCCTACTGTTCCACGATAGTGCCGAGCAATTACAAGTCGTTTCTGACGCAGCAGATGAGATGGAAACGCTCATGGATCAGGGAGTCGCTGATGGCGGGCGCTTTCATGTGGAAAAAGGAACCCTATGCTGCGATCGTATTCTATGTCGGACTTTTAGTCCCGATCCTTGCACCGATCGTCGTTATTTATAACCTGGTTTATGTGCCCATAACCGAGCACATCTTCCCGACGACCTTCCTTGTGGGACTGCTGCTGATGTCGCTTATGATGAGTATCGCCCAGCTGCTTTTAAGGAAGAGCAGTACATGGTTTTTCGGATTCCTGTTCTGCGTTTATTATGAGGCAGTGCTTCTTTGGCAGATGCCCATAGCCTGGGTCACCTTCTGGAAATCGACCTGGGGGACCAGGATGACGCCCTCAGATATAGAGGAAAAGGAAAAGCGGAAGCTTCGGAAAAAGAAGAAGGAGACGGATGGAGAAGCATAAGCTCATCGAATCGAATAAGGACATAATGAAGATCACAAGGTCAGTTCTGGAGTTTGTCTCTCTCATACTGCTCGGTTTTATTATAATAAAAGCGCTTTTCTTTTTCACGCAGTTCACACCCTATGATGAATTTGACAGCAGCGTGACAGGTGACGGGGATCACGGATTTCTGGCGCTTTCATATCTGGGAGTCGACAGACAGGAAAACGATACGCTCATAAAGACGGAGCGTTTGGATGAAGAACTGGGCACTCTCAAAAGCCTTGGCTATGTCACCATCAGCCAGAAGGATATCCATGATTATTATTATGACGGGAAGCCTCTGCCTAAAAAGGCTCTCTATCTGATGTTCGAGGACGGACGCAAGGATACGGCGATGTTTGCCGAAAAGCTCCTTGAAAAATACAATTTCAAGGCCACCATCATGACCTATGCCCAGAACCTTGAGAAAGCCGACAATACCTTCCTTTCTCCGAAGGATATCAAAAAGATAGAGGAGACCGGCTATTGTGAGCTGGGTACCAGCGGCTACCGCCTGGCCTATATCAATGCGTATGACAGGTATGACAGGTTTCTGGGGCAGCTTACGGCGAAGGAATATGTCGTGGTAAGGCCGTATCTTAGGAGGGATTATAATCACTACCTCATGGATTTTCTGCGTGACGAGAACAGGATCCCCACAGAGTCAGCCTCCGAAATGCGTCACAGGATCGATTATGATTACGACATGATGCGGCAGGTTTATACGGAAAAGTTCGGCGCTGTTCCACTTGCCTATGTGCTTATGCAGGCCAATACGGGAAGATTCGGAAACAATGACAAGGTATCGGATCAGAATAAGAAAGACATGGAGGAACTTTTCAAGCTCAATTTTAACCGCGAAGGTTACAGCATAAACAGGATCGATGACGATGAATATGATCTGACCAGGATGCAGCCCCAGGCCTACTGGTATACCAATCATCTGCTCATGAGGATCAGGGATGACCTTGAAAAGGACGAAAGAGACTGGATCAGGTTTGTGACCGGAGATGAAGAAAAAGCTTCTGACTGGGAGGTGACAAGAGGGGCCGCCGAATTTGACAAAAATATAATCGCCCTGACCTCGCTGCCGAAAAAGACGGGCAGGATGGTCTTATTAAACGAAGTGGAGATGCCGCGTGATATCTGTGTTTTTGCCGATGTGAACGGAAATATCCTCGGCGAGCAGTCGGTCTTTTTAAGGTCCGACACGGACGGAAAAAGCGGACTGAAGGTGATGATCAGGGACAACCGTCTCATAATAAGAACGATGAACGGCGGGAATGGTAAGGATCTCGTTGACTTTGACCTGCATAAGCTTAAGGATCCCGAAGAAAGGGTGTCGGTCGAAGAAGATGAGGAGGAAGCGCTGGAGGCTGAGCTTTCAGCCAGAGCGCAGTTTTCCGATGACATTAAAGAGGGTATCATTTATCATTATGAGGGACTGGAAGCAAAAAAAGAGGCTAAGGATAAGGTGGTCACCGTGTCCGGAGGCGGTGAAGAGTATGTGCCGGATTTCGACTTAAATGACAGGGGCAGCAGAAAGCTTGTGATACTGCTTCAGGATGATAAGATATCGGTAACCGTCGACGGAAGTCTCATCGCGGAGGGCGTTTCGGTCCGGGACTTTGGCTCCGGATCCGATCTTGTGGCGCTTGAGTGCGGAGTTCCCGATGAGGACTACTCGCAGAGGAATCTGACCGATGATGTCTACGACGGGGTGTTCTGTGATTTTTCCGTCATGGGAATAAACGGCGATGCATCTGCCGGGCTTTCGGAAAAGTTTGCAAAAGGTGAACTGAAAAGAAATGACGCGGCGCTCTTTGCCGTATATGATAATTCAATGCAGGGGATGGAGCTTTTTAAGGATAAGCAGGACAGGTTCTGGAATGCAGTGATCGACTGGTTTATTGCGAATCTTTAGGTTTGAGAATTTCTTCAGAAATTCTCAAACCGTATTTGGCAGGGGGCTTTAGCCGCCTGTTCTGCGAAGCAGAATTTTCGAGCGCATTCGTTGTGCGCGAGAAAACCGTTTTGAGGAGTTAGAGTATTGAAATACAGATTTGTTGTCGCAATATTATGTTTGAGTATGATCTCGTGTTTGGCGGGATGTACAGCAGGCGGTGAAGCGCCGCAGGATCCGGTATCCGTGGTTTCCCCTGCAGGCAGTCCGTCAAAGCCTGTTTCCGATACGCCGGTTTCGGAAGAAAAAGAGGAGGCTTTGTTTGAAAACGAGGCCTGCTGGGTTGTTTACTGGGACGATGAGGATATATCGCAAAAGCTTTCCGACAGGAACTTTGATACGGACACTATATGTATCTTTGAAGCGTATTTTGATGAAGATTATGATCCTGTCTGCAATGAAAAGACAACAGCCCTTTTTGACATGATCAAAAAGCTTCCGCAGGCTGCGGATAAGAATTATTATCTGACGGTTGTCAATGATGTTGTCGGACCGTCCGGGACGGAGCAGAAGGATACGGAGGTTCTTTATTCTGTCCTGAAGGATCCCGCAAAGCACGCCATGGACATAGTGGATCTGGCAAAGCAGGGAGGCTATGACGGGATCGAGATAGACTATGAAAAGATCAGGAAGGACATGGACCTATGGGATCTTTTTATTTCATTTGAAAATGAGCTGATCACTCTCTGCGATAAGGAGGGACTTGATCTGAGGGTGGTCCTTGAGCCTTCGACGCCAGCATCAAAGCTGTCCTTTCCTGAAGGACCGGAGTATGTGGTGATGTGTTACAATCTTTTCGGTTACGGGACGAAACCCGGACCGAAGGCTGATGAGGAATTCCTTGAGGGCCTTGTTTCTGATTTTGAAGGTCTTCCCGGCGATACAGGTTATGCGCTGGCAAACGGAGGCTTTGACTGGGATCTGACAGATGATGAGCTTGTATCACTTTCCGATGAAGAGGCAGGACAACTGCTGTCTGAACACAAAGCGGAAGCGCTTCGGGATGAAGCAAGCGGTGTCCTTCATTTCACATACGATAAAGAAGGCGCTGATCACGAGGTGTGGGCTGCGGATGATGAAACACTTGACCGCTGGAGCAGAATACTTTCTGAAAAAGCCGGCAGGAAGGTGAAGATCAGTCTGTGGCGTATATGAGATGATTTCTGAGTCCCGCTCGGTTGCAGTTTGAAGGCTCAGAAAAAAACACCTCGGCCTTTAGATGATGACAGTTAGGGAATTTTTTATCTCCCAAATATATTGGCGTAGTCGTAGTTTCGGCTACGCCCTTATTTTTCAATTTTTTCGCTCCTTGCCGTCGGTGTGAATTCACCGATACAGTTTCAGACAATCTTGATGTGTTGAACCTTTTTGCCGCCGATCCGCTCTGCCTGATAGACATAGACCTTCTCAACTAGCTCCCTGATAAGCTCATGCGTAAGTCCTTTGATGTCGGGATACTTCTTTACCAGCTTCATGAACGAGGCGGCATTCAGTGTGGTTTCCTGCTCGGATTCGATCATCTGCTGAAACTCTGCCATGCGACTTTCAAGAGTGCTCTGCTCAGTCTCATAATCCCCTGAAAGCTTCATAAAGCGTTGATCTGAGATCTTGCCTTCCACATTGTCCTCATAGAACTTACGGATGATGATATCAAGCTTCATCCATACAGGCAGTACATAGGAGCGGAACTGTTCACGGAACTTTATAACATTGCTCAGAGAATTGATGATGTAAATGAATCAAAGAGCTTTGACGAACTTATCATCGAATTCTGCCGAGAAGTCTGCCTCAAAGAAGGCAAGGTGAAAATACTCATATATACCCAAATCAAAAATTGACGTTGACGTCGAATTGCGATATACTTCACTTCTGTATTAAAAGTAGGAGGCTACTATGGATTATATGACATTTAATGAATGGTTGATTGAAACACACGAAATGAGTGAGCGGTCAGCAAGGGATGTAATATCTCGTTGCAAGAGAATATGTAAAATGCTTAATATCAATGAGATAACCGACAAGACTACGGATGAATTGATTGAGAGTGAAGATTATAAAAACAGCTCAATGTATATTAAGTCTCAACTGAAGCGAGCCGCCACTTTATGGCTTGATTATGGAGGGAATGAATGACAGAAAAATATACTGTTGGAAGTATGTTTGCCGGAATAGGAGGAATTTGCTACGCCTTTAACAAAGCGGGATTTGAAATTGTTTGGGCCAATGAAATAGACAAATACGCATGCAAGACATATAGATTGAATTTTGGTGCCTCATATTTAGTTGAGGGAGATATCCAAAAGATAAATGTGGAAAATATACCTAAGTTTGACATATTGACAGCTGGATTTCCGTGTCAAACATTTTCATCCGTAGGGTTATTACAGGGATTTAATGATCCTCGCGGAAACTTGTTTTTTGAAACAGCAAGAGTAATAAATGCGGTAAAGCCGCGCATAGTTTTCTTGGAAAATGTGGCAAACTTGCTTAAGCATGACGGAGGTAGAACTTTTGAGGTCATAAAAAAGACATTGGAAGATCTAAAGTATCATGTAACATTCCAGGTGATGAATGCGAAAGAATATGGGAATATTCCACAGCAAAGGAATCGGATATACATTGTTGCATTTAAGTACAAGAAAGATATGGAGCAGTTCAAATTTCCCGATAAGATTCCACTCACAAGAACGGCCTTTGACATGTTCTTTAAGGAACGGCAACTTGATAAATATTATATGGACGGGCACAGAATGTGGGATAGAATGATGGAATATATGAATGATAGACGGTGTGTATACAGGTTTACGGACTGGGGGCTTTCCAGAGGAATGGAAGGAATTTGTCCTACATTACTCGCTGCTATGGGGAGTAGATTCGAGAGAATCCCATTTTTTTATGATGATTTTTCAGTGCGATTGATGACGCCAAGAGAATGTTCTCGTCTGCAAGGTTTTCCAGACAGCTTTCAATTGCCACAGGAAAATGAAAAACAGGTATATAAACAGATTGGAAACTCCGTTTGTATGCCTGTGGTGTACAGGATTGCAAAAAATATAGCCGATGCGCTGGATTAAGGAGATAATGTAACATGTACAATGTTGTAGATTTGTTTGCAGGAGTAGGTGGTCTTTCCTACGGATTTTCAAAACTTCCAGAGTTTAATATACTCGCTGCAAATGAAATAGAAAAGGATATATCTATTGCTTATACACTAAATCATCCAGATGTAAAGATGATGAATTGCGACATTAATTCATTGACAGAAGATATGCTAAAAGAAGTTTTATGTGGCAAATCCATAGATCTTGTTGTAGGAGGTCCACCATGTCAATCATACTCTACTTTGGGTAAAAGGCAGATGGACGAGAGAGCCAATCTTTTTATGCAATACAAGCGGGTGTTAAGTATTTTGCAACCCAGGGCTTTTGTTTTTGAAAATGTTGTCGGACTGCTTAGTATGGATAAAAGCAAGCTTTTCAATAGAATCCAAGAGGAATTTTCGGAACTTGGATATGCATTGAAATACAAGGTTTTAGATGCAGTTGACTACGGAGTTCCTCAACATAGAGAAAGAGTAATTCTTGTCGGATTTAAAGGAAGAAATCCTTATCACTATCCGCCCAAAACACATGGTGAAGAACAGGGGATGCTTCCTTATGTAAAGTTGAGTGATGCGATAGGTGATTTGCCCGCTTTGAAAAGTGGTGAATCAAGCACAGAGTATAATCCTAATCCAACAAATGAATTTTTGCAATTTGTATGCAGAGAAGGAAATCTTACGGAACATTCTGCACCCAAAAACGGGGCTCATCTGATAAAAATTATGGAAGCATTAAAGGATGGTGAAAGCAAAGATGATTTGCCTGAAGAGATAAGACCTAAAAGTGGTTATGGAAATACTTATGCAAAACTGTGGTGGGATAAACCCTCAACAACGATTACAAGAAATTTTGCATGCCCATCCTCTTCCCGCTGTATACATCCCAGAGATTCCAGGGCTATGTCGATAAGAGAAGGCGCAAGATTACAGAGTTTTCCTGATGATTATCTGTTTTATGGATCTGATGGAATGAAACGGCTTGAAATTGGTAATGCGGTGCCTCCGCTGCTGTCAATGGCGATTGCGAAACAAATGCTTGATGCTTTAAATGAAGAGTGATCCTTAATATCCTCGCGCCCTTCTTCTGGCACGAGGATATTTTTTTCATATGAAATCAGGATTTTTTCCTTTGTATTTTTCATACAATCTTTTATATATTTTCTTTTGAATATCCGCGTCACAAGAATCTATTACTTTTTCATTAGCTATTCTAATAACACGCCCCTTGTCATCATAGATCCAATAGTTTCTATCTGGTCTATTGCAAGATTCACACTGTGGAATAGTATTGTCTTCTGTGAGGGGCTTAGCTGGATTCTTATGTCCTTTTTGAAGAGTGACAATAATATTTTTCCAATAACGATGAGGCTTTCCTTCTTCGGAACCGCAGCATGCACATCTATAATCATAGCGTTTCTTTAAATCCTCCCAAAAATCACCTGTGAAATCTTCAACTCTTCTTTCGGCATTAAATCCATCATATGCTTTCTCGAGAGAAATTAACTTATAGCTGCCGGCGGGGATTCCTGCGGATGAGTTGTCATTTCTTGTTCCAGAAAGTATAAACCATCCTTTTTGAGCGGCAAGATGCCTAGCTTGTTGAACATCATTTGTATCCGGATAGTACAGTTTGATAAAATTTGTTAGTTCTGATTTACTGACGATACCCGTATTGGGGTAGCCTTGCGCAAGATATATCAATGCCAATGCGTCCTTCGTATATAAGCCTTTGTTATTCTTTAGATTTGGAAGCTTGACGCCCAACGGCTTTAAATAATTAGAATGATATTTATTTATCAAATCATATATTTCTTCAATTTTGTTTTTGTCCAATTTTTCCATTAAGCGAAGATCTCCATATTATAGAATTTCAATCAAATGACATACTTTTTCATAGGAATGATGAAATTGCATTTGGCTTTGGTGCCACTGAACAAATCCAAAGGGTAATTGGATAGTAGTACCCCCATTGCTGTCGCCATAATAGGTTTCTGAATTTGCAACCTTAAGTGCAGCTTGGCATATATCCTCAATAAAGAAGGTTTCATCAACATCGTTTTCGCCAAGAAGATTTATGTACCATACATAGTCAGACCATTCATCTGAATCCTTTGCAGCACCCATAGTGAATGAAAGCTTAGTAAGCTCATATATGTTATCTTTGAACCATCGAAGCATAGAATTATATAAACCTATATCATATGCCTTTAATGTTGTAGCATTGAGGCTCTTATGTCGCACCTGTAGATTATAACTTTTTAGATCAGTCTTCTCGCCATACTTCTCAATTATAGATGGAGCATCATCCGCAGCAGCCCAGAATAGCTTTATTGCTCTTTGAACATCTTGAGGAATTGATTTATTGAATTGCTTCTCGAATACATCAATGAAAAGACTTGCTCTAACAAAATAGACCTGTCCGCCGAGGCTTTTCTTTATAGAAACATTGATACTGTTACCGTTTGTGAGCTTTATTTTCAAATCAGTCTTAGATTTTGTCTTCTTCCCCAATATTCCAGACACATTAGTTTCATGCAATCCACCAATTGATGTTGACTCAATATTTTCGGATGCATAACCAATTCGTTCCATAAACTCTATACGATATTCCTGGTTATTATCCAGTAATTCTTTTACACGAGCCTCATTTGAGTGTCCGGAAAGTTTTGCGTGTTTCCATCCGGAAGCTCTATTTCTTTGCGCCATTACATATCCTCCTTTTAGGCAACATTGGTGATTCGTTGCTTAATATCGTCGATTGAAAAGTCACATAGCATATCCTGTGGTATTCTTAATTCGTATGCTGGTTTATTTCCATATGGTCGATGACTTTGTATATACTGCGCTGGAATATCCTCGCGAAAATCGAATAGCGCATATTTTTTTACATTTGCTGTCAAAGCGATTGCTAATAAAAGGCAACGGTTTCTCTGCAATTGTACATATTTATTATCCCGTAAATGCAGAGTATGAGTTCTCGCCCAGAAACCGGTATAATCATTGACCAGTTCCATATTTAAAACTGATCCTGCTGGTGTTGTGATAGTGTAATCACTTGATGTGGAGGTTCTCTGGTTTGGAAGAATTGTTCTATTTCTATCTGCACCTGCCAAGTCTATCGAAAAGCCAGAATTAATCATTTCGTTTAAGAAGTAGTCTTCGAAAACCCATGATGCGACTAAATCCTGACCATACTGAATAGGCGTTCTATTATCAGAATGATGACGACATGAGAGAAGATTTTGATATGCCTGCAGATGGTGTCTTTCAAGCTCCTGTCGATCACCCTTTAAAATAATAATATTTGATTCGTCATATTCATATCTGATTGCGTAATTAACAATTTCACCATTAAAGAATGCGTTTAGTCCATCGAATGCACCCATTCAATTATTCCCTCCTATTTTCGAATCGTCTTCAATGAATAGTCTGTATGTTTCAATATTGAGTGCATCAGCAATTTTTTGAATATTATCTAATGAAATGCTTCTCTGAAAGCGTTCAATATCACTTATATAGGTTCGGTGAAGACCACACATTTCAGCAAATTTTTCCTGTGATACGCCAAATTCTGTCCGATATTTACGGACATTTGTTCCGAAAACTTTTATTATATCCATCTTGATTTCAACCTCCTGACAGCGTATAAAACTTTATTTGTAGTAACACAAAAAGTCTACAGACAATAAGTGTAATTGAAAAAGACGGTATCAAGAATGTTCTTGATGCCGTCTCAATAAAAATGATTTTTATATGCGTGTTTAGTCTTCAGTAGAATGGATAATCTTATCTGCTCTGGTGATGATAAGGACTCCTGCTTCGCATTTTACCGTGATCGGCGTGCCTGCCGGGAAGTCGAGCTGTTCCAGCCACTGGCCTTTGAGCATGATGACCGGCGTGGGTTTATAGCGATAGCCGCTCTGTTCATAGACCTTCAGATTGCTGGTTTCCTTATATCTCATATGGATTTCCTCGATTTTTCGTTAAGCTGACATGGTGAAACGCTGTGTCAGATCCAAAATTGTATAAAGAAAGCAGCCATGTCGGAGATATGCTCTCTAACATGGCTGCCGTTACCCGCTTGAAGATGTCATGACTGCCTTGTTTTCTTAGCTTTTCAGAAAATCCCTAAGTCCAACCATCTTTAGCGGGGTGTTTTTGTATCTGTTTTTATTATACTTTGAACATTGCAACCGCTTCGCCGAGCTGTCCGGTTACTCCCAGAGTCTTGTCGGACTGTTCCTTGATGGTCGAGATGGTAGATCCGATCTCCACCATGGAAGCATTTGTTTCCTGGCAGGAAGCTGCGTTTTCCTCGGAGATCGATGAAAGCGAGCTTACATCGTCGATGACCCTGTTCTTGGCGCTGTCAAGCTGCTGAGCCTTCTCGGCTATGGTATTGATTGCCTGAACAGTACCGGAGATCTTTTCGTTCACAACCGAGAAGCTGTCGTTTACCTGGGTGAGGACAGTGCCCTCGTTGTTGACTGCTTCCGAAATCTGGCCTGCATACTCCACATTCTTGTTTGAAGTCGTAATGATCTCGTCTACTATAGACTTGATCTCCTTTGAAGAAAGGTCTGACTGTGACGCCAGATTTGAGATCTCGCCCGCGACAACCGCGAATCCTCTTCCTGCTTCGCCGGCTCTTGCAGCCTCGATGGAAGCGTTCAGTGAAAGGAGATTTGTCTGGGAAGCGATGCTCTCGATAACGGATGCGGCTTCCGCGATCTTCTTGACTGCTTCCGAGGAAGTATTGATTCCGTCCACAACCGACTTCGAAACATTGATCGTATTTGTATTTGCCCTGATCAGTTCGTCCAGTGCCTTCTGAGCCGTGCGGCTTTCTGTTTCAACTTCATTTACATAGGTGGTGGCTTCGTCAGTCATCTCTCTGATGCCGTCGATGTCGTCACCGATCTGGATCATGTTGGACTGTGTATTCTGTACCGATTCGGCCATATCCATGGATCCCTTTGAAAGATCGTCAATTGCATGTACGACGCCTTCGGATGCGTTGTTTACGGAGGTTACTCCGGAATCCACGCCGCCCATCTCGGTATTGAGTGTCGATACATTTGACACGATACCGGAGATGACCTGCTTCATGGCGGTACGGAGTGTCACAACATCGCTGCTTATATCATTTATCTCTTTTATGGCAGATGAACATACTGTTTCGCTTGTGAGGTCACCTGATGTAAGAAGGTCGAGTTCTTCAGTAGCTGCATGGAGACTGTCGATAACCTTCTTTGAAATGATGAAGATTATAACTCCGGAGAAGACGACACCGACTAGGAGAAGTATGATGACTAGCAGGATGGAATTTCTGATCATGGCTTTGACATCAGCTTCGGGTTCGCCTGCCCAGGAAGCACCGACTATAGCACCGCTTCCATCCCTTACGGGCATGTAGTAAACATAGTATTCCTTGCCGCCGATCACCACGCCGTCTGCGTTGTAATCATTTCCGGCCTTCACAGCCTCCCAGATCTTGGGATCCATTTCGGTATTCTCGTTTCTCGTTCCGTCGGGCTTGAGCGCCGAGGTGATGAAACGGGTATTTCCCATGAAAAGCGTCAGCTCTATGTCATCGGCTTTGAGCGAATCAATATAATCATGTTCATATGCAGGGCCGCCGGCATTGACGATATCCCATTCATAATATTTCCTGACACCGTCCGAAGCGACCTTGAGTTTTTCGTAGGTGGCTTCCTCAAGATGGCTGGATATCGTAGCAGCCGTGACGATACCGAGCAGTATTCCGGATGCCAGAAGCGGGATGAAACCGATGAGCAAAAGTGTTGTTGTCATCGTGATTTTCGGTTTTTGTTTCTTTTTTTCGTTCATGAAAAAGCCTCCTGTCATTTTTTTATATATCCGGTTAAAGGACCATTAGGGTCATGACCCGTGACCGCATATCAATACTTTGTTTGAGTGTAACACATTTTTCGCACAGTGACCATATATTTTGTACATGTTTTTGAGAAAAAACAAGGGTGTCACAGGGACGGTCCCCCTGACACCTTAAGAGTCAAAAAAGTTGACAGAAGGACCGTCCCTCTGACATCATATAACAGTATGGTTGCACAAGGATTACCGCCGATGAGAGGCAGCTAAAGCTGCGCGGCGGCAAGCAGGCAAGCCGCTGAAGCGGCTCACAAATTTAAGGAGTGTAAAAATGAAAAAATCCATTGTGTTCATTTTGCTGGCGGCTATGTTATTTACGGTTTCATGCGGGAGCAAAGATGCCGCGGTTCCCGAAACTGCGGCGGCGTCCGAAGAGACCGGCGGCCTTAAGGAAGAGTCTGCTGAAGCTGTTGAAGAAACAGCAGGTGAATCGGACACGGTTTCTTATGCCGAGGAAAAAGGTCTCAGATTTGCAAAGTTCCCGGAGTTGTCCATGGACTTTGATCTTGCGATATTCGATAAAGATACCTTCGAAGAAATTGACAGCGAGGACTGCCATATCATTGACAAGGATAAGGCTGACCTCTCTTTCTTAAACCTTGCATCCTGGCCTTCCGAAAAGCAGGGTTACACTACCGCAAGGTTAACCTGTATAGCGGATGTGACCTTTAATACGCATATTTCGACTGACGGTGACGAGATAACTTATTATGAATTTCCGGATGTTTCGGTGTTTGATTATTATACCGGAAAATATATACCCACCTTTGAGGAATCAATTTCGGCAAATCTTACCGGAGAAACGGATGCGTCCAAAGAAACAAAAACACTTATTGATTATGACGGAAATTCATGGGAACTGACAGCCAACGATGAACACACCTATTCCGTATACCGGAAGTTGACTGCCTTTACCGATCAGACCCACGGAGATATTGAGACGATGGAATCCGTCATTTATTCCACATATGTAACATATCCCGACGGATATGACGGCCTGTCTTTTGCCATAAATCCCAAAATGACATATCCCTCAACGCATGATAAGGAAAAGATGAAGGAATCGTTTGAAGGTAATAAAAAGAATGAAAACATCGGAAAGGATATCCTTTCGGTTTTTGAAGATTATTCCAAAGACGATATCCTTTTCTGCTCTCTTAAGGATCCCGGATCTTTAACTGTAGATCACTATGACTCAAAAGCGGAAGCGGAAGAGGAGATCCCTGCATATCTAAACAGAAAAGGACTTACGGAGTTTAATGAGATCGACGAAGCAAAAGAATTTTCACTGCCCAGTGAGCTGTATTTATTTGCCGAGGACGGGAAACTCCTAACGGAGAGTACGGCAAGGATCGACAGCGCGATGTCTGACTACTCCATAACCGGAGTAAAGACCGAAGAGGGAGATGACGGAAAAACAAAGGTAAGTATTATCTATGATTTGAAGGGAAATGTCGAAATGCATTTTGATCCGAATTTTTACGGAGATTACAATTATCAGGACAATTCTCCCGCCGTCCAGCTGTTTAACGGAAAAACCGGTGTGAATTATAATGGAAAATATGACTTTCCAAGATATGACAGCACCTGGGGAGACTGGAAAGGACCGGAAGGAGCAGACATAACATTCAAACAGGATCATGATGTCACTGCGGATTTTACTGTTCCGACCGATGATCTCAAAGATATGGTTGTTTTATTCGGCGACAGGACCACATCGGATCATTATCAGTTCAGACTGTCGGAGCTGATCGAAAAATTCAAATAGGAGTTTTTGGTATATACTCATAGTATGAAGAAGATCGTTGTTCGAATTTTTATAATAACTGCGTTCGTACTCTCTGTGGTTTTGGCAGGGTGCGCCAAGACAGAGGAGACGGCGGGAAGCGCAAAGATGGTGCCGGTTTCGGAGGAGTCTGTAAACAGGGAAGCGTTGACGGATGAGTCTGCCCCGCAGGAAGAAGATACCGGTGATAAGGATGCTGATGACGCAGATGCCGGTGAAGCGGAAACTGACACAGAGTATCTGACCGATCTGGTTCCGGCCGAAAAAGCCCCGGAAAGAAAGAACCTTACGCGTGAAGAACGGGCAAGGATACAGGAGGAGAAGGGGCTTAATATCTTTGAAAAGACTCTGGAGGTCGAAGGTCTTGACAGAGATCTTGATATCCTGTTCATTGCCGATTCCCATCTTTCACTGTGTGATGACAGGGATATGGAGGTCTATGACAAGGCTGTTTTCAGGTACGGCAATATGCTTGATGCAAACGGCAGGCCGGCATACCAGACCTTTCATGAATTTGTTGATTATGCCAATGCCGAGAAACCGGATCTTCTGATACTCGGAGGCGATATCGTTGATTCGGCCATGATGGCGTCCATAAATTTCCTTCAGGGTGAGCTGAAAAACTTAAGCGTGCCCTATCTTTATGTGCTCGGAAACCATGATTTCGAATACGGAAATGAATATTATTCGAAGAGGGCTTATGAGGAATTTCTGCCGAGACTGCTGGAGGTTTCGCATTCCGACAAGGGATCGCATCTGTACAGCCTGGGCGGCATGTATGTCTTTGCCGCGGATGATTCCAACAGCCAGTATACGGAGGATGAGCTTGCAAAATTCAAGGAGATCTGCGATGACGGCAGGCCCGTACTTTTTGTGACTCATGTTCCCATCGAGCCCGGCATGGGCAATACAGAGCTCTACGACAAGAGCATCGAACTTTTCGGAACTGACAGCAAGGGCAATTCCAGAGCGCTCATCGGT
Organism: Lachnospiraceae bacterium; assembly: GCA_024690825.1. Classification (GTDB taxonomy): domain Bacteria; phylum Bacillota; class Clostridia; order Lachnospirales; family Lachnospiraceae; genus NK4A144. The sequence goes on from JAILOK010000074.1 coordinate 32,256, forward strand.
GAGCATTCCGTGATCCCGAATGTTACGACACAGGAGATGCTCGATCTTGTGCTTGCCGATGACAGTAATGTCTTTTGTGTCCTTGCAGGACATGTCCATTATCCTCACGAGGATCTTTTAAATGAAAATGTCACTCAGATCGTCACAGGTGCTGCCTTCAGATCGAGGGGAGTGCTGCTGCATCTGAAGGCAAAGTGAATGAATTTGTAGGAATCCCGTATTTGTGATAAAATAACTGTTTGGCAAGTGCTGAAAAACAGGTTCTTATTAAGAGGAGAAGAAGATGGCAGAAAGTGAGATAATGCTCGGAAATGCCGCGATCGCCCGGGGCGCGTGGGAAGCGGGAGTAAAGGTTTCGGCGGCCTACCCGGGAACTCCGAGCACGGAGATATCCGAAAATATCGTGAAATATCCGGAGGTTTATGCGGAGTGGTCGCCCAATGAAAAGGTGGCGGCGGAAGTGGCTATAGGCGCTTCGATGGCCGGAGTGAGAGCAATGGTCTCAATGAAGCATGTGGGACTGAATGTTGCAAGCGATCCGCTCTATTCGGTTTCCTATATCGGCGTAAGCGGAGGTCTGGTATTCTGCGTTGCCGATGATCCGGGTCTTTATTCGTCACAGAATGAGCAGGATACGAGGCTCATCGGAAGATCGGCCCATGCGCCGGTCCTGGAGCCCTCAGATTCGGAAGAGGCGCTTCAGTTCATGAAGCTTGCCTTTGATTATTCGGAAAAATACGATACGCCCGTGATCCTTCGTACAACCACAAGACTCGGGCATTCACAGGGAAAGGTGGCCGTAAGCGAAAGAAAAGAGATCCCCGATAAGCCTTATGTGCGCAACATGGCAAAGAATGTTATGATGCCGGGACCCGCAAAGGGAAGGCATATAGTGGTCGAAGAGCGCGAGAAAAAAATGGCGGAGGATGCATGCACCCTGCCGGTGAACCGCATTGAAAAAGGTGATGGAAAGCTTGGCTTCATCACGAGCGGAATAGCCTATCAGTATGTGAAGGAAGTATTTCCCGAGGCATCCGTATTAAAACTGGGTCTCGTATATCCGCTTCCGGATAAGCTTATACGCGACTTTGCATCTTCGGTGGAAAGGCTGATAATCTTTGAGGAGCTTGAACCCTTCATCGAGGATCATGTAAAGAGTCTCGGCATTAAATGCGAGGGCAAGGATATCTTCACGCTGCAGGGTGAGTACAGCGCCAATATGCTGCGTGAACGCCTGAAGAAGGAGGATATAATAAAAACCGGCCGCGATGTTCCGGCACGTCCCCCGATCCTGTGTCCGGGATGTCCTCACAGGAGCACCTTCTATGTCTTAAAGAAACTGAAGATACATGCTTCGGGAGATATCGGATGTTATACCTTGGGCGCCGTATCACCGCTTGATGTAGTGGATACCACGGTCTGTATGGGTGCGTCGATCTCGATGCTTCACGGAATGGAAAAGGCAAAGGGAAAGGATTTCATAAAGGACTGGGTTGCAGTCATAGGCGATTCGACCTTCATGCATACAGGCATCAATTCACTTGAAGATCTGGCCTATAACCGTTCGACGGCAACCGTCATGATACTTGATAATTCCACGACCGGCATGACGGGCCATCAGGATCATGCGGCAACAGGGAAGACCCTTGACGGCACTGAGGTTCCCGCAATCTCCATCTATAAGCTCTGCAAGGCCATGAACATAGAGCATGTAGTGGAAGTGGATGCCTTTGATACGGCAGAGCTTGAAAGAGTTGTAAAAGAGGAGACGGCAAGAGACGAGCTTTCCGTCATCATCGTCTGCGCGCCCTGCGCGCTTCTTAAAGGACAGAAGTTCCCGTACAAGGTGAGGGCACTTTCCGATAAGTGCAAAAAGTGCGGTATGTGCTTAAAGCCCGGATGCCCCGCGATAAAGAAAAATGAGGACGGGACCGTTGCCGTGGATGACACACTGTGCAACGGATGCGGACTGTGCACGAAGCTTTGCAATTTCGGAGCACTTGAGAGATATGAAATATAAACCCGGTGTCATCAGCTTAAAAAATGACTACAACACAGGCGCGAGCAGGGAGGGGTGCCGGATGTCCGGTGGACATCTGTTTGGCACCGACCGAAGCGGAGCGCAGACCCCTGCGGGAGCCTGGCGAAGTATATCGTCTAAGCTGATGACATAAGATATGATAAGGAGGATGTCATATGAAGAAATATTCCGAGATGACAAAGGAAGAACTTTCAAAGGAGATCGAGGATCTGAAGGTTCAGTACAAAAAGTATCAGGACATGAGCCTGACTCTCGACATGAGCAGGGGAAAGCCCTGTACCGAGCAGCTCGATCTTTCCATGGGCATGATGGATGCCCTTAATTCCGGAGTGGACCTTCGGGGTGAGGACGGAACGGACTGCCGCAATTACGGAGGACTGACCGGACTTCCCGAGGCAAGGCAGCTCATGGGAGATATGATGGAGAATAATCCGTCAAACATAATCATCTACGGAAACTCTTCATTGAATGTCATGTTTGATACGGTATCGCGCGCGATGACACACGGAGTCATGGGCAATAAACCCTGGGGTAAGCTTGACAAGGTAAAGTTCCTGTGTCCCGTGCCGGGTTATGACAGACATTTTGCGATCACCGAATATTTCGGCATAGAGATGATACCGGTACCCACAAACGAAGAAGGTCCGGACATGGATATGATAGAGGATCTGGTTTCAAAGGACGATACCATCAAGGGTATCTGGTGCGTGCCCAAATACGCAAATCCCTCCGGTTATTCCTATTCCGATTATACCGTGAGACGCTTTGCAAGGCTTAAGCCGAAGGCAAAGGATTTCAGGATATTCTGGGATAATGCATACTGCGTGCATCATCTGTATGATGACAGACAGGATCATATCATTGAGATCCTTGCGGAGTGCAAAAGAGCGGGAAATCCCGATCTGGTATATAAATTTGCATCGACTTCAAAGATCACGTTCCCGGGTTCGGGCCTTGCTGCGCTTGCCACCTCCGCAAACAACATGGAGGATATCAAAAAGCAGTTAAAGATCCAGACCATAGGACATGACAAGGTAAATCAGCTCCGTCATGTCAGATTCTTTAAGGACATACACGGACTTACCGAGCATATGAAGAAGCATGCGGGGATAATAAGACCGAAGTTTGAAGTGGTCGAGGAAACTCTGGAAAAGAACCTGGGAGATCTTGATATAGGAAAGTGGACAAAGCCCAACGGCGGTTATTTCATCTGCTTTAACGCGATGGAAGGCTGCGCGAAGGAGATAGTGCTCATGGCAAAGAAGGCGGGTGTTACCATGACGGAGGCAGGCGCGACCTGGCCTTATCATGAGGATCCCCACGACAGTGATATAAGGATAGCGCCCACATATCCGCCTCTTGCAGAGCTTCAGACCGCGGCAGAGCTGTTCTGTCTGTGCGTGAAGCTTACGAGTGCTCAGAAGATATTGGAAGGAATGGACAAATGAAAATAATTGACGGCGGCGTGACCGCGCCGAAGGGATTTTCTGCAGCAGGCACGGAAGCTTTTATCAAATATGAAAACCGTCCCGACATGGCGATGCTCTTTTCAAAGGAGCCATGCATCGTTGCCGGAACCTTCACTTCAAATGTGGTGAAGGCGGCGCCGGTCATCTGGGATGCGAAGATAGTTAAGGAAACGGGAACTGCAAGAGCGGCAGTCGTCAATACGGGCATCGCAAACGCAGGTACCGGAAAACAGGGAATGGATATCTGTAAGGCGGAGGCAGCGGAAGCAGCTAAGGCTCTGGGAATAAAAAAGGAAGAGGTCCTTGTCGGTTCCACCGGAGTCATCGGGGAACAGCTCAATACAGAAAAACTCAAGAGCGGAATAAGAGCCCTTGCAGGTAAGCTTTCCGACAGCAGGCAGGCTGCGACAGAGGCTTCGATCGCCATCATGACAACGGATACGGTGAATAAGGAGGCTGCGGCAACATTTGAGATAGGGGACAAGACTGTCACGGTAGGCGGCATGTCAAAGGGATCGGGCATGATCCATCCGAATATGTGCACGATGCTTGGCTATATCACGACGGACTTAAACATTGACAGGAGCCTTTTGCAGAAGGCCTTAAGCGAAGATGTGAAGGATACTTTCAACATGATCACGGTGGACGGCGATACATCGACCAATGACACCCTGCTTCTTTTCGCAAACGGTCTTGCGGGAAATGAAAAGATAACAGCAGAAGATGAGAATTATAAAAAGTTCTGTGAGGCGCTTCACTATGTGAATGAGACGCTGGCAAAAAAGATGGCCGGCGACGGAGAAGGCGCGACAAAGCTTGTCGAGGTCCTTGTAACGGGTGCTTCAACAAAGGATGAGGCAAAGATCCTTGCAAGGTCTGTTGCGGGATCAAATCTTACGAAGGCTGCGATGTACGGAAATGACTCCAATTTCGGAAGGATCCTTTGCGCGTTAGGATACTCGGGAGTGGACTTTGATCCGGACAGGGTGGATATTTCATACGAATCCGAAGGAAAGAGCATCAGGATATTTTCCGGCGGGATCAAGGCTGATTATGATGAAGCCGAAGCGACAAAGATACTTGACCATAAGGAAGTGAGGATCATTGCCGACATGCATATGGGTGAGGCCAAAGCCACTGCGTGGGGGTGCGATCTCACATACGACTATGTAAAAATAAACGCGGATTACAGGAGCTGATATCATGACAGATGAGGAGATGAGAAAATTACAGGACAAGGCATCGGTGCTTATTGAGGCGCTGCCTTATATCCGGGCTTTCAACAGAAAGATAATAGTTATAAAGTACGGCGGATCAGCCATGACCTCGGAAGAGTTAAAGGTCAATGTCATAAAGGATGTAACCCTCTTAAAGGTCTGCGGTTTCAAGCCCATCATCGTTCATGGCGGCGGGAAGGAAATAAGCCGCTGGGTTGAGAAGGTGGGAATGGAGGCAAAGTTCATAAACGGCCTTCGTGTCACCGATGCCGACACCATGGAGATCGCGGAGATGGTGCTCGGAAAGGTCAACAAGGATCTGGTGCGACTGGTCCAGAAGCTGGATGTCAGGGCTGTGGGCATATCCGGCAAGGACAGCCATCTGTTTGAGGTTAAAAAGAGATATTCCGACGGACAGGATATCGGCTATGTAGGCGAGATCACGAGGGTAAACCCCGCGATCCTCTTTGATCTGCTCGAGCAGTATTATCTGCCGATCGTCGCGCCGATAGGAATGGACGAAAACTGCGATACATATAATATAAACGCGGATGATGCGGCCTGTGCCATAGCCAAGGCCGTAAATGCCGAAAAGCTGGCATTTCTTACAGACATTGAAGGACTGTACCGTGATATCAATGACAAGAGCAGCTTCATATCATCGCTTTCGGCAGCCCAGGCAAGAAAACTCTGCGAGGACGGCATCGTCGGCGGAGGAATGCTGCCAAAGCTTTCAGGCTGCATTGATGCGGTAGAGAACGGAGTCGAGAAGGTGCATATTCTCGACGGCAGGGTGCTGCACTGCCTGCTGCTTGAGATCTTCACGGACGAGGGCATCGGAACCTGTATCCACAGTTGATCGTTCACAAAACAAAATATGCATCCCGGAGTTAAAAGGAGTTTTTATTATGAGCAACAGCGAAAAATACATGAAACTTGAAGATGAGTACACCCTGCAGACATATGCCCGCTATCCGATAGTGATCGAAAGCGGCGACGGAGTGTATGTGACGGATGCCGACAAAAAAAAGTATCTTGACTTTGCCGCAGGCATCGCAGTATTTGCGCTGGGCTACAACAACAGGGAATTAAACGATGCATTAAAAAAACAGATCGACCTCATCGTCCATACATCAAACCTGTATTACAATGAGCCCGCAGCCCTTGCGGCAAAGGCATTCTGCGAGGTGTCGGGAATGGACCGCGTGTTCTTTACCAACAGCGGGACCGAGGCAGTAGAGGGAGCCATCAAAAGCGCCCTGAAATACGCCTACAGCAAAACAGGGACGGACGATCACGAGATCATAGCCTTTGAGCATTCCTTTCACGGCAGGAGCCTGGGAGCGCTTTCGGTTACGGGAAACGCTCATTACAGGGAAGGATATACGCCCTGGGAAGGAAAGGTGAAGTTTGCCGAATATAACGACCCGGATTCGGTAAAAGCATTGGTAAACGAAAAGACCTGCGCCGTTATTATGGAGACGGTACAGGGGGAAGGCGGGATACACCCTGCCCAACCCGGATTCATAAAAGGAATCAGAAAGCTCTGCGATGAGAAGGGACTTCTTCTGATCCTCGATGAGATACAGTGCGGTCTCGGAAGAAGCGGAAGCATGTACGCATTCGAGCAGTACGGCGTAAGACCCGACATACTGACATCAGCAAAGGCACTGGGCTGCGGGGTACCCGTTGGCGCTTTTGCGATGACACAGAAGGTTGCCGACAGATCTCTTACCGTTGGCGACCACGGCAGCACATACGGCGGAAATCCCTTTGCCTGCGCGGCAGTCTGCGAGGTCTTAAGACAGTTTAAGGAAAAGGATATTGTTTCACATGTCCGCCGGTTGACACCTGCGCTTGAGTCGGCGCTTGATGAGTTGCAGAAAAAATATCCCGAAAAGATAAAAGAAAGAAGGGGGAAGGGCTTCATGCAGGCGCTGGAACTTGCCGGACCTGCGGCTCCTGTCATAAAGGAATCCCAGAAAAACGGCCTGCTCGTGATCAGCGCCGGGGCAAATGTATTAAGGCTTCTCCCGCCTCTTGTGATAGAAGAAGAACATATAGAGGAGATGAAAAATATCCTTGACAAAGTAATAAGCGCAACCTAAAATCATTATAAGCTTTGGGGGCCGGATACACGGTATGCGGTCAGGAGCATTAATTGATCATCAATATTCAAAGATTTGGGAACGCGCTCTGTATTCTGGGTATCATATCGGTTCTTTCGGTTTCAGGATGCGGCGCATCTGAGAGTGACACATCATTTGAACTCGTATCGAGCACAGAAGATCCGGAACAGAAAGAGAATACCGGTCATATCGCAGAATCGGATACAGATGCATCCGTTTATGTTTATGTATGCGGAAGGGTGAAAAGAGCCGGAGTTTATGCGGTTTCCGGAAATACCCGCATTTATGAGGTGATAAACCTTGCCGGAGGGTTAGAGGATGACGCCGATATTTCCGCGGTCAATCAGGCCGAAAAGGTAGAAGACGGGCAGAAGATATATATACCGTCGGCAGAGAAAATGAGACAGGCAAGGGAAAACGGAGAGTTTGCCGAAAGCGCTGTCATGACCGCCGGCGGAATATCAAAGGATGACGGATTGGTTAACATAAATACTGCCGATTCCGCCGCACTGCAGACTCTTACGGGAATAGGCGCATCAAGAGCGCAGGCTATAATAGATTACAGGAATGAGAACGGATCCTTTGAAAAGATCGAGGACATCATGAATGTGGCCGGCATAAAGGAAGGAATGTTCTCAAAGATAAGGGACAGGATAAAGGTAAGGTAGACGGGAAAGAGATCATGGCCGGAAAGATCCTTGTAGTGGATGATGAAAAACTGATAGTGAAAGGGATAAGATTTTCCCTCGAGCAGGACGGGTATGAGGTAGATGTTGCCTATGACGGCAGGGAAGCGCTTGCCGCCTTTGAAAAGGGAAACTACGACATGATCCTGCTTGATATCATGCTCCCGAAGCTTTCGGGATACGAGGTGTGCCAGCAGATCCGGAGTACTTCCGATGTGCCGATAATCATGCTGACGGCAAAAGGCGAGGATATGGACAAGATCTTAGGCCTTGATTACGGAGCGGATGATTATATCACCAAGCCCTTTAACATCCTTGAAGTGAAGGCCAGGATCAAGGCTATCATGAGACGCTGCAAAAGCGGAGAAAAAGCGGATGCGGACGAGATCCTCGAAAAAGGGGAGCTTAAACTGGATGTTTCCAACAGAAGGGTTTATATAGCGGGAAATGAAGTGAATCTGACAACGAAGGAATTTGATGTGCTTGAGCTTTTATTCCGCCACCCCGAGAAGGTATACAGCAGGGAAGATCTGTTAAACCTTGTCTGGGGCAGGGATTATCCGGGAGACGAACGCACCGTTGATGTTCATATCAGGCGTCTTCGCGAAAAGATAGAAGCCTTCCCGGGAAATCCGAAGTATGTGCACACCAAGTGGGGTGTGGGGTACTATTTTGAAGGATGAGGGACTGATAAAAAAGCTTCTTCGGGGATCTGTTGTCTTCAGGAGCCTGAAATTCAGGATCTTTATCATAGTCCTGCTCGTTGGCATCATACCTTCTTCAGTCTTAAGGGCGCTGCTCATCAGAAGCTACGAGAGCAGGGCAGTCAACCAGAGGATCACCGATATCACAAATCAATGCAATATTCTGTGCGGCAGGCTGTTTGAAGCAGGCTTTCTTGATGATACGAAAGATGAGCTGATCAATGACGAGCTGTCCTTATTATCAAATCTCTACGACGGCAGGGTGCTGATCATCGATGACGATTTCCGCATAATAAAAGATACCTACGATATGTCAGTCGGCAGGACAATGGTCTCAAAGGAGGTCATAGCCTGTCTTAACGGTTCCAGCAATATGAACAGATATGATCCGGAATACGGCTATGTTGAGGTAACCGTTCCCGTCACCGATGGGAAGGGCGCGATACACGGCGCCATGGTGGCCAGCGGGTCGACCGATTATATCAAAACAAACAGGGTCAACTTAAATCACAGGGCATGGATAGTGGAGATCACAGTCGGGATCTTTGTGCTCGTGATAGCTTACGCGCTCTCATCGACTCTGCTTCTGCCCTTCGACCGGGTCCGCACTGCCATAAGCTCGGCCAAGGAAGGTTATATCTCCGAACTTAAAAGAGTGGAAGTCCCTGATTATACGGAAACGGGCGAGATAATGGATGCCTTTTACCTGCTGCTTGACCAGATAAGGGAGGCGGATGAGGCAAGGGAGGAATTTGTGGCAAATGTGTCGCATGAGTTGAAAACACCGCTGGCATCCATGAAGGTGCTTTCGGATTCCATCAGGAATGAGGAGAATGTTCCGGTGGAAATGTACAGGGAATTCATGAATGACATCGCCGAGGAGGTTGACCGCGAAAACCAGATAATAACAGATCTTCTGGAGATAGTTAAACTTGAAAAGCAGACGGACAGGCTTGTGACTGAACCGACGGATCTTGACGACATCCTGAACGAGATCATAAAGATGCTCGAACCTCTGGCGGGAAAGAAGGGTATAGGGCTGACCTATGAAAAACTCAAAAGCGTAACGGCTGAGGTGGACAGGCAGAAGCTGTCCCGCGCGCTGATGAACATAGTCGAAAACGCGATCAAGTATAATAAGGACTTTGGCTGGGTGAAGATAACGCTCGATCATGACATACAGTTTGCGATAATCACGATCTCGGACGGCGGCATAGGCATACCGCAGGATGTCGTGGGAAGGATCTTTGACAGATTCTACAGGGCGGACAAATCGCACTCGAACGAGATCGGAGGAAACGGTCTGGGGCTTGCGATATCAAGGAGCACCATACTTCTGCACAAAGGATCGGTAAAGGTCACGAGCATAGAGGGAGAGGGGAGTACTTTCACGGTGAAGATACCCCTGGTATACGAGAAATGATGAAGCGCTTTTTTATCATAACTGCATATATCATGATGCTTCTGCCCGTTCTGTCCGGATGCGCGGACAATACGGCCTCTGACAGCGGCCGGAAGGTACGGGTTTATTATCCCGAGGAGAACTACTCGAAGCTTTTGTCCATGGAAAGGACGATGCTTTCCGAAAAGAAAGAGGACCGTGTGGATGAGCTGATAAAGGCGCTGTACTATGAGCCGGTGATAAACCATATGATACCGGTCCTTAATGAAGGCGTTAAGATAAAGAGCAGGACTGTATCCGGTGACCTTCTCTGCGTGGATATGTCCGCCTCCTACAACGGACTGACAAAGACCGAGGAGGTGCTGACGCGGGCTGCCATTGTCGAGACGCTGACACAGGTGGATGGGATAAACTATGTCGAATTGTCCGTAAACGGAGAAGAACTGAAGGATGATCACGGCATCCCCTACGGACCGATGAGGGGGGATTCCTTCATAAACGACACGGCGACCGAGATCAATACCTATGACAGGAGAAGAGTCACGCTGTATTTTGCCGATATGGAGGGCTATCACCTGATAAAGACCACGAGGAGCGTCGTATATACCGCAAACATGTCCACGGAAAAGCTGATAGTGCAGAAGCTCATAGAAGGGCCGCAGGAGAGCGATGAGGCATATCCGACGATCCCGAAGGATACGGCGCTTCTTTCGGTGACAGTGAAGAATGAGATATGTTATGTAAACTTCAATGCCGCGATCCGCGAAAAGCCGTACAAGGTTGCGGAAAATGCTGTCATTTATTCCATAGTTGATTCGCTGACTGAGCTTCCAAATATCGATAAGGTCCAGATCCTCATCGAGGGTGTTTCGGACGGGATGCTCTATGACAGCATGAGCCTTGACAGGCTCTATGAAAGGGATATGGATATCGTAAGGTAATGAAAAAAGTTAAAAACGGGCTGCCCGTAAAACGGCCGGCGTGTTTAGTGGCGGTGTGTCTTCTGGCGGCGCTGATCTTATTATTGACAATAAGACCGCCTGATGTTTATAATGACGACACGCTTTCGGGGAAGACCTTAAAGGCGCAGGGGAGCCTCTCCGACAAATATTTCAAGAACGGTTCGTTCTGTCTTGTTCTTTCAGATGCCCGCATTCTGCGGGATGATGTTTTCAGCAGTCAGCAGTTTAATATGATCGTAAAGCTTTCCGGTGAGGATATTTGCTATCCTGATCTGCCGCATATGGGATCACAGGTTCTCGTAAAGGGAAAGATGTATATATTTGATACGGCAAGGAATCCCGGACAGTTTGATCTTGCGCTTTATGAAAAATGCAAGGGCATCGACTTTGAGCTGACTTCCGCAAAGATCATCGCATCGGGCAGAAAGGAAGACAGGTTAAGAGAAACGCTGAACCGTATAAAATACAGGATATCTTCGGTGTATGACGAATTGTTTGGGGACGAGTATGCCGGTATAATAAAGGCGATGACGCTTGGCGACAAAAATGCTCTTGATCCGCGCATAAAGGGCCTTTATACCAGGGCCGGAATAGCGCATGTGCTGTGTATCTCGGGTCTTCACATCTCACTTTTGGGATGCTTTATCTACAGGGGACTTAAAAGGTGTTCTCTGCCGAGGGCACCGTCAGCTTCCGTAAGCCTGGTCATCCTGATACTGTACGGGCTGATGACGGGAATGGGGATCAGCGCGAAACGGGCGCTCATCATGTTTCTGCTTTTGCTTTTATCGGACTGTATCGGGAGGAGCTATGATCTTTTGAGCGCTCTTTGTGTTTCGGGCTGTATCATTCTTATTTCGGAACCTTACAGCATCTGCGATACTTCTTTCATAATGTCCTTTGGGGCCGTTACCGGGATCGGCATAGTCAAACCCGCCCTGGACAGTCTTTTTCCCTCAAAAAACAGGTTTGTCGATTCCCTGAAGCTTTGCGTTGCGATAAATATCTTCTCTTTTCCGGTCACATTGTATTTTTATTTTCAGATCCCGCTGTACTCCGTATTCCTGAATCTTCTCATCATTCCGTTGATGGGCCTGCTGCTTGTCCTGGCGCTTATTTCCGGAGCTTTTGGTCTTATTTATCTGCCTGCCGGGGTTTTGCCGGCAAAAGTTGCTGCACTGATCTTAAAAATCTATGAAGGAGTGTGTGTCTTAAATGACAGACTGCCGTATTCCGTACTCATCAAGGGACGCCCCAATATAGTTTACATAATTGTTTATTATCTTATTCTCATCATTTCTTCACTGCTTATCACGGAATATGTAAGACCCGGTGATAATGCGCTGAAAACTGCCGAAAGACTGTTGGTCTGTCTGGGGATCTCAGCTGTCTGCATTTTTATTCCTGTTAACATAAATCAAAATCTGCGCATCACAATGCTCGACATAGGACAGGGCGACTGCACTGTACTGGAAACGAAGAAAAACAGAGTGATAATGATCGACTGCGGGAGCAGTGACGAATCCGGGATCGCGGAATATAAGGTCATCCCGTTTCTTAAGAGCAGAGGGAGATCCCATATTGATGCCGCTGTAGTGACCCATGCGGACAATGATCATATAAGCGGGTTTCTGGAACTGTTTTCGCTTTCCGAAAGTGAAAGCCTGCCCGTGAAAATCCTCTATATGCCTGATACAGCGTTAAAGGATGAAGCGTGGAAGAAACTTGAAGCTCTTGCCGAAAGCAGGGGAGTCAGGGTTGTTTTGATAAAGACGGGTGACAGATTTGCCGCGGACGGTGTCACATTTACCTGTATTCATCCCGACAGCGGGTATGAGTGCCTCGACAGGAATGAATATTCCACGGTGTTATCGGTCGGATATGATAGGTTCAGCGCGCTTTTTACCGGCGATGTTGAAGGAAGAGGAGAAGAGATAGTGACCGGAAGGATAGAGCATGGCTATACGCTTTTAAAATGTGCGCATCACGGCTCGGACAATTCGACATGCGAAGATTTTCTTTCCCGGGTCCGGCCGGAACTTACCTTCATATCTGCGGGGCGGGACAATTCGTACGGACATCCCGGAAAGGAACTTTTAGGGCGTCTTGAGAAAGCGGGGACGGGAGTTTTTATTACAAAAAAAAGCGGCGCGCTGATGCTTGAAACTGACGGAAAAAGTGTTGATGTTAAGGAATTTCTTAAGTGACTTGATTTTTGTTTAAGGAGGTAACTGATTTGAAAAAAAGATATTTTTACGGTTTATTTGCAAGACTTTCGGTTGTTTTTATCATACTGTCATCGTTCCCGGCGTACGCCGGCGGCATTCCGGTCAGCGGGGATGTTCCGGCAATATCGGAAAACAAAGCGCCCCTGTCAGGGGAACAGATACCGGGGAAAAAAGAGGGCGCAGAGAATGCGCCGGTTTCAGAGGATGTGGCAGGATTTTCGGAAATCGAAGATTCTTCGGAAGAGGCCGCCGGCGCGGACGATATCCCAAGGATAAAAAAACTTGAGATATACATATATGAGGATAAAAATAATCCCGATACGGCCACCAACGCGTACCAGAACGCAAATGCGGATTATTACGGAAGCACGCCGGCGGAGGATGCCGAGCTTGAATACAGCCGGAAGAAATTCATTTATTTTTCCGGGGCGGCGGAAAAAGCTCCGAAGATCAGGTTTGTGGTCACGCCGAACAGAAATGATGTCGAGTATGAATTTGAAAGGCTTAACCGCGATTTTGGCACCTTTGAGTATACTACCGGAAGGATAGCGGAAAATTACTATGTCTGTGAGCATATCGGTGATTACAGGATTCATATCTACGCGCGTGACGGATCTTCCGAGAGGATCTACTATACGCATGCCGTGGGACTTGACAGGACGGAACCGAGGATCAACAGTCTGGAGTTTGAATATGTCGGAGACCCCAAGCCTGACAAAAACGGTTCCATGAGGTACGGCGGAGGGAAGGTCATTGTCAAAGGAGCGGAGGACTATGAATCGGGTCTGAATGAAAAGGCCTATATGTTCGGTTACCCTAAGGGTGAATGGGTGGAGAGCAATGAGCTTGACGCCAGAACAGGCAGTTACATGATAGGTGTCAGGGATAAGGTCGGAAATGTGAGGACGGATTATATAAGGGTCTATTATGTTGATTCTGATCCTCCGGTCACAAGTATTTCCGAAACCGACAGTCTGTCGGTAAACGGTTATAAAAGACTGGTGGATATGAAGGTGAGCGCCGAAGATGACACGAATATACCGGAGGCATTTCTTTCCCTTGACGGCAGCAGCTGGACACGGGGCGATACGGTTGAGATATCGGAAAACGGGATCTATGAGGTTTACACGAGGGATGTGTTCGATCATGTTTCAAAAAACAGCATAGAGGTTAAAAATATTGACAGGGAGCCGCCGGAATACAGCTGGAATATCGAGCACATCAGAAGAGGCGGGGGTTTTTCGGCAGAGGAGGTCCTGCATCTTATCGGTCTTGACAGAAAAGCAGGGCTTGGAAGTGATGCGTATTCGTACGACGGGTGTAATACCTGGGTCAGTGAAAACAGTATCACGGTCAGCGAAAACGGGACTTATCCGGTATGCGTAAGGGATGCTCTCGGCAATGAGGCCGCAGTGACGACGGTCACGATAAATGATATAGATGATAAAAGGCCGGTGATCTCCAATGTTTTTGAAACGAGAGAAAACACATCGGGTATTTATGCCGGTTCTTCCGTTATAACGGTTGAGGCTTTAGATGAGGGATCGGGGCTTCCGGATGAATATGTCTTTTTTGAGGACAGACCGGGCTGGAGCCGGGACAATACCCTTGCGGTGAGCCGTAACGGGGTTTATTCCTTCAGGGTGCGCGACAGGGTGGGCAATATCGAAAGTTCATCGTTCAGAGTTGAAAATATCGATGCGTCATCACCGGAGTGTACGATAAAGGGCAATCCCGAAAGCCTTACCATGTCAAAGGTCACGCTGCAGCTTGAAGTGAAGGATGAGATCTCGGGACTTAAGAGTGTCTATATGGCTGACAGGGCAGCGGGAGTAAGGAAAAGCCTGGCAGAATATCCGTGTGATGCAGACGGGGCGGGAGAGCACAAAGATACTATAGATGTTGAGATCACATCAAACGGTGAATATGATTTTTATATTACCGATATGTGCGGCAATAAAACCGAAGAAAGCGTTACGGTGACGAAGATAATAAAAACGAAGACTCCCGAAAAACCCGAAAGGCCTTCCGATGATGATGACGATGATGATAAAGGAGGCGGCGGAGGCGGCAGTACACCCGTGAAAGAAAGGGACACGAAGGGATCGGGTGACGAAACCGTGATCATAGGCACGGGCTCGGACGGCAAAAAGAATAATAAGGGCGGAAGCGAAACCGGTATAGTTGTCAAAAGCGGATCCGTTTCGGAGGAAAAAGCATCCAGGTCAGGCGCTGTCGTGATCTCCGAAAACAGATATTCAAGGCAGAACGACACCGATGCCGGCATGTTTGAAGAAAAGGACGGGACTTCGCAGAATGAACTGACGGATGCTTATTCAAAAGATGATTTTTCAACGGATATATTTGAGATCGAGGATGAGGAGCATTATGCTCAGAATATGCCGCAGGAGCTTGAGATGCTGCCTGATCCGGACAATATTAAGACAGGAGAAGAAAAGCGCTCGGGCGCCGGCACCATAGCTTTGACTGTCGTTTTAATGGTCGTCGGGCTTTCGTCACTGACATTGTTTTTGCTTACCAAAAAGGGACTGATAAGCCTGCCGGATCTTACGGGCAAAAAAAATCCCGAAGAATAATGCATTTTTATTGGCCAAATCCGCTCCGGTTTCGTATACTAATATAAGAGAAGGCAGAGACATCAATTTGAGGACAGTATTTTTGGTTGTCTTCAGCATGAAAGGAATGAAGATATGTCAAAGGAAATAAGAAAACTGAGCATGGAAGAACTGGATATGGTGAGCGGAGGCATGGAGATAAGCGAGGATGGCCAGGCAGGAGGAAGGTGTCCGGACTGCGGTGCGCTTCTTGTGAAGGTCGATGGTGTCTGGCAGTGTCCCGGCTGCACCCCGAAATCGCTGAATTCTAATGCAAACAAAACGCAGGTTTCAAATAAGAACAGCTATAAGAGCGGAGGAAGAAGCAACAGGAACAATCCGCTTGGGATTTTTTCCACAGGCGGCCGTTATAACGCCTGAAGCCGGCCGGCTTGCAATAAGAACAAAATGATATTTAGATAAACAGCAGACCTTTTTACGGGTCTGCTGTTATTGAGGAAAGGCTTAAAAATGGAAGAAATATTTGTTAACTGCGTGAAATTTCTGACCGAACTGGGAATGGGAAAAGTACAGGCAGGAGTTCTGACCGTATTTGTAATGATCGTTTTCATTGTACTGGCTTTCTTTTTGTATCTTCTGTTTTACAAACTGATAAAGAAGATAGTCCACCGGTTCTTCCGCGTTCTTGAAAAGAAAGAGGGACACAGGATCCATGTGGAGTTTCTGGAGAGGATGACTTCCTTTGCGGTGGGGATGATATTCGTCGTATCCTTCCTGGGATGGAAGAATATCGGCGGATCACTCCTTGGGAGCGCCGCTGTACTGACCGGTGTCATCGGCTTTGCAGCCCAGGACGTGATAAAGGATGTTCTGTCCGGACTTCTCATCAGTATCTACAAACCATTTGACTTGGGTGACAGGATCGAGCTTGAGGATGGAACCGTGGGCGTAGTGGAGAGCATCACCATGCGTCATGTGGTCATCGTAAGGCTGGATACTCTGAGGATGTTCATCCCCAACAGCAAGATAAACGCGGCTTCGATACTCAACTACAGCTTTGGTTATGTAACAAGATCCTGTATTTTCAGGTTTCCTGTGGGATATGAAAGTGATGTGGAAAAAACGAGAAATGTCATATCCGATGCCATCAAGGACAGTCCTTATACCATTCCGGGGAAAAAGCAGAAGGACGGGTCCATGGATTACGGCACGGTATACTTTATAGAACTGGCCGATTCGGCCTTTATCATGGCGGTCACCGTGTACTACGAGCCGGAAACATCAAGCGAGAAACTCAAGGACGACATCAATACCCGCGTGGTCAAAGCGCTTGTCGAAAACGGCATAGATATACCTTATAATCACACTTCGGTGATACTGAAAAACGGGGATTAAAGCATTCTTAAGAAAGCAAGGAACCTGCCGGCGGCGGATTCATCGAAATGGACCGCTACCACGGGGGATCCGTATATGTGACGCAGGATGAAGCATCCGCAAAGGAGGATCGCAAGCACGATGCAGTAAGCGTTAAAGATCCGCTTTCCGGGACGGATGATATGAAGGGCATATAAAAGATACAGTATCAGCGACAGCAGTATCACGGGCCATAGCGGATGATAATAAAAGGCGGCGCGGATATCTCCCGAAAGCAGTGATCTTAAGGCTCGGGATATTCCGCAGAAGGGGCAGGGGATGCCAAACAGATATTCAGCAGGGCATCTGTAGAGCTTAAACTTAAAAGCCGCAAGCAATATCCCAAAGATCAGCATAAAAATAAAGACAGCCTGCAAAAATGCAGGCTGCTTTTTATCCCGTTCGTTTTTATTACTTTGCATACTTGCCGTCTATGAAGACGATCTCTGTATCCTGGCCGAATGCGTCTGAACCGTAAGCCTTTGTAAGAGAAATGATCCAGTCAATAAGTGACCATACTCCGCAGCCGCCTACAGTGATGAGCTTTAAGATTCCGAGTCCGATCTGGCCTCTGACGAATCTGTCAACTCCGAATTCACCTAAAAAGAAGCAAAACAGCCATACAAACAGATTTTTGTCAACTCTTTTTTCCATACTCCCTCCTAATTGAGAATAAAATATTTTAACTACCGAATAGCATTATATATAGATTTATCTGTAAGGTCAACAAAAATATTTTCCTGTGTTATAATCGTTATCATGATAAAAGAGATACGGAATTTTGACCTGAAAATGATAGCGGATTCCGGGCAGTGCTTCAGAATGAAAATGACGGACAAAGACCATGCAGTGGTCATAGCAAAGGACAGGGTGCTCGAGATCAGGACCGTAAAACCCGGCGTTTTTGAATTTGACTGCTCGGAAACGGAATTTAACGATATATGGAATTCATATTTCGACCTTGATACCGATTATGATGCCTTTATAGCTGCTGTTCCGAAAGAGGACGGTTTTCTTAAAAAAGCCGCAGAGTACGGCAGCGGGATCAGGATACTGCGTCAGGATCCTTTTGAGACGCTCATTTCCTTTATTATCTCACAGAGAAAGAGCATACCCGCGATCAGCACTTCGATAGGGAAGCTTTGCAGGATGTGCGGCAATGAGATAAGGGAGGGCTTTTATTCTTTTCCCGAGCCGAAGGCTCTGTCGCAGCTTTCGGATATCGATCTGGCGCAATGTTCATTGGGCTACAGGGCAGAGTATGTAAGAGAGGCCGCAAAGAGCGTCTACAGAGGTGATACGGATCCTGACATGCTCCAAACGCTGTCCGATGAGGATCTTTTTGAGGCCCTCACATCCTTAAAGGGTGTCGGAAAAAAGGTGGCAAACTGTGTTATGCTCTTTGGCTTTCACAGGATAGGCGCGTTTCCGGTTGATGTGTGGATGCAGAAAGTGATAGATGAGCATTACGACGGTCATTTCCCGGTTGAGAGATATGAGGGATACGCGGGAGTGATGCAGCAGTATCTGTTTTACTGCATACGAAATGAGTGATTTCGCCGGGATACATGCTTTCGTTTTTCTACGCCTTTTTTTTCGTCGTATATGATACTTGAAAGTGCAAATAATACAGGAATGCAGGTACAGGGATGTACCTGTAAGGTCATAACTGAGCATGGATGCGAATTATGACCGGTTCCGTAAAGAGTCAATAAACAAAATGAACTTTCTTAGTATCATAGACGAAAAAAAACGGCAGGAAAAACGAAAACATGTGTCCCGATATATATTGTTCTTTGGAGGAATGCATGAAAATTAACTATATCCACGGAAGGGGCAGGAGCACCGATCTGATATCAAAGCCGGGAGCGGCTCCCTATATTGCGATCCGGCCTTTTTCTGAATTTGATCATATTATTTCCGCGTTTTCGACCAGGCTCGGAGGAGTGAGCAGCAGTATTTATGAGAGCATGAATCTGGCGGGAAACCGCGGAGATGATCCGGAAAATGTAAGGAAAAATTTTGAGATCATCGGGCGGACTTTGGGTGTTCCCGCAGAGAATATGGTATATGCCCACCAGACACATACCTCAAATGTCATGCGTGTAACAAAGGAGCACCGCGGGATGGGCATAATAAAAGAGCGCGGTTTTTCGGATGTTGATGCACTCATTACAAACGAGCCGGGACTCTGCCTTGTGACGGGACACGCGGACTGTCTGCCGCTGTATTTTATTGACAGGGAAAGCGGGGCCATAGGCCTGGCCCATGCCGGCTGGAAAGGAACGGCAGGCAATATCGCGGGAAATGTTATCAGGATGATGGGTGAGGAATTTGGAACAAAGCCAAAAGATGTGACAGCCTTTATCGGCCCGGGTATCTGCAGGGATCATTACGAGGTCGGAGAGGATGTTGCATCAAAGTTCAGGGGTATCTACGGGGAAGTAAAAGAGGCGCGTGTGCTCAAAGCAAAGCCGTCTGACGGAGATGAGCCGAAATATCTGCTGAACCTGCACATGGCAAATTATTATAATATGACCGCAGCGGGACTTGCCATGGAGGATATCTATATCTCGGATGTCTGCACCTTCTGTAATCCCGGACTTTTTTTCTCGCACAGATATACGAAGGGGCAGAGGGGAGGAATGTGTGCATTCCTGATGATCAGAGAGTAAATATCTTCATTCAAACATGCGCGGGATCTCCTTCAGCGCGGGTTCAAAGTTTACTCCGTACCAGCGCGCATCCGGATCGTGAATGGTATATCTGATGCACAGACTCGTAAAGTCAACGGCGTTTTTGACCGCATGGTCAAGATCGGCTCCTCTTACCATGGAGCCTGTGACGACGGAAGCAAAAACATCTCCTGTGCCATGAAAATTCTTGAGAAAACGTTCATTGAAATGAAAAT
Source organism: Lachnospiraceae bacterium (assembly GCA_024690825.1). Lineage (GTDB taxonomy): Bacteria > Bacillota > Clostridia > Lachnospirales > Lachnospiraceae > NK4A144. Next base: position 51,994 of record JAILOK010000074.1, read on the forward strand.
AACATTCGTTCTTGTTTGAATCAAAGCCTGCGGCTCCAAGCTTTTCATCACCTGCGCCGATGCCGGTGATGATGACTTTTGCGCAGCCCAGATCACTCAGATCCTTCATCATTTTGATAATGCGGTCCTTCGTGAAAGCGGAGGGATCATATTCTTTGCCGAGCAGCAGACAGCATTCCGTCAGATTCGGGATGATCACATCGGCTTTCTTAACAAGAGAGAGCATGCTTTTTGCAAAATCATCGGGAAAACCGGCATACAGGGAGCCGTTGTCAGCCATGGCGGGATCGACAATGATAAAAGAGCCGTTTTCCCTGAATCTGTCGAACAGACCGGATACGAGCTCTGTCTGCCGCTTTGAACCCATGTAACCTGTGTAGACAGCATCGAAACGCTCGTTATCTTTCGCCCATTCACCGGTTATCTGCGGGATCTCCTCTGTCAGATCCCTGAAAAAGAAATGATCGAAAGCTGTGTGCTGTGAAAGTACGGCCGTTGGAATAACGGCTGTTTCTATTTCGAATGATGATATTATCGGAAGCGCCACTGTCAGTGAACATCTTCCTATGCAGGAAATATCCTGTATGGTCAGAACTCTTTTCATGATCTTAATAAAAAATTACCGGAACACTGAGGAAAGACGGTTTTCAGTAATGCACAACTACCGGCGTTCCGACATTGATCGTTGCAAACAGGGCTTCAGCCGTGGTCCGGGGCATGTTCACGCAGCCATGGGAACCGTTGGTCTTGTATATATTTCCTCCGAAGGCACCTCTCCAGCTCGCATCATGCAGACCGTAGCCTCCGTAAAAGGGCATCCAGTATCTGACAAAAGCCGAGTAGCCGGGACCTTTCAGGGTCCTGTTGGTCGCTTTTCCGTAAATTGAGAAGGTTCCGACGGGCGTCCCGTGATTTTTTGAAGTGTTTCCGGTGACGACATCGGAGATCAGTGACGGAGCGCCGTTCACGAAGTAGACTAACTGCTGGCTTGTAAGATTAACGTCTACATAGGTGCCGCCGCCGATCGACGGATCTGCCGTGGGCGCTGCAGCTGCGGGAGCAGCAGGAGTGGGAAGAACTGCGCTTACCTTCACGGAAGGTGCATGCGACGGATCGGATATGCCCGAATTAATGGCGGTAACGAGATAGTTTACTTCCGCCTGTTTATTTAAGGCTGTAACACCGGGTACATCATAGAGGGCAGCCAGGGAATTTACGAAATTTGTGACAGCTGTTCTGTCCGCACTGAAATTTCCCGCCGAATTTACCGCAAACGATCCGTCAAGGTTCCTTGACAGCAGCGTTGTTACTGCATTCTGATCGAGTCTGAATATGGGATCCCTTCCCGCGGGAATCGTATATCCCGAGAAATTGTAGGTGACCGAAGCTACCGGCTGGCCAAAAACATCTGACGGTCTTATTATGACAAGAGCGGCAAGGAATATGAGCAGCCCCAGGGTTTTCGATAATTTTTTCATTTGTAACCTCACTTGAAAAAAATCCTGACAGGATCAAAACCTGATGAATCGTAACAGAGAAACATTATAAATAAACAGATGTAAAAAAGCAATAAGATAACAGTTTCATTGACTGGCATATTTGGCTGTGTTAAAATCTTGCAGGTAATTAGTCACAACAAACGGAGAGGAAAAATGGCTTTACTTGAGATAAAAAATCTTTGTGTCAGGGTGGACGGCAATGACATCCTTGATAATATAAACCTGAGCATCGGCAGGGGCGAGACCCATGTTCTCATGGGACCGAACGGCGCCGGAAAATCCACTCTGGGAAATGCGCTCATGGGAAATCCCGTCTATGATATAACCTCGGGGAACATATTTTTCAACGGTCTGGACATAAAGGAAGAAAGCCCTGACAAGAGGGCTAAGGCCGGAATGTTCATGTCCTTCCAGAATCCTCTCGAGGTTCCCGGCATCAGTCTTTCTTCCTTTATAAGAAATGCCATCACTCAGCAGACCGGGGAGAAGATAAAGTTTTCACAGTACAGGCAGGACCTCGGCAGCAACATGGAGCTGCTTAATTTTGACCGGTCCTATAAAGACAGGGATTTGAATGTCGGATTTTCCGGAGGCGAGAAGAAAAAGGCGGAGATACTGCAGCTTCTGATGCTGAAGCCGAAATTTGCGATCCTTGACGAGACGGATTCCGGACTGGATGTGGATGCCGTAAGGACTGTCTCCGAAGGAATAAGGGAATACCAGAAGTTCGAAGACGGGGCCCTGCTTATAATAACACACGCTACCAAAATCCTGGAGTCGCTGCATGTCGATAAGACACATATCCTGGTAAAGGGCAGGATCGTCGAGAGCGGCGACGGAACTCTGGTGGAAGAGATAAACAAAAACGGTTTTGAAAAATATCAGGATATGTAAAAGTGGAAAAAGAAAGAACCGAAGTAGATGATATAGACAGGAGCATATACGATTTTAAGGATTCCGAGGAAGGCTTCTACAGAATAAAGGAAGGTCTCACAAAGGAGATCGTTGAGAAAATATCGGAAGAAAAGCACGATCCTGAGTGGATGAGGGATTTTCGCTTAAAGAGCCTTGAGATCTACGAAAAGCTTGAGGTCCCCGATTGGGGGCCTGATATCAGCGGCCTTAACATAGACGATATAGTAACCTATGTGCGCCCGAATACAAAGATGAGCGCAAAATGGGAAGAAGTGCCGGATGATATCAAGAACACCTTTGAAAGACTGGGAATCCCGCAGGCTGAAAGAGAAAGCCTGGCCGGTGTCGGAGCCCAGTATGACAGCGAGCTCGTATATCACAATGTTAAAGATGAAGTAAGCAAAACGGGTGTTATCTATACTGACATGGAGAGCGCTCTGACCGGTGAGTACGAGCAGATGGTGAAGGATCACTTTATGAAACTGGTCCCTCCCACGGACCATAAATTTGCGGCCCTTCACGGAGCCGTCTGGTCGGGAGGTTCCTTTGTTTATGTTCCGCCGGGAGTAAAGCTTGACATACCGCTTCAGTCCTATTTCAGGCTGAATGCGGCAGGAGCGGGACAGTTTGAGCATACACTGATCATTGTTTCCGAAGGGGCGGACCTTCATTTTATAGAAGGGTGTTCCGCACCGAAATACAATGTCGCAAACCTGCACGCGGGCTGCGTTGAGCTGTATGTCGGAAAGAATGCGCGGCTTCGCTATTCCACTATCGAGAACTGGTCCAAAAATATGTATAATCTGAACACCAAGCGCGCGATCTGCGAAGAAGGCGCTTCGATAGAGTGGATATCCGGTTCTTTCGGATCGCATGTATCATATCTTTACCCGTCGAGCATCCTTAAAGGAAATGATTCCCACGCCGAATTTACGGGCATAACCTTTGCGGGCAGGGGACAGAATCTGGATACCGGCGCCAAGATGGTACACATCGGCAGGGATACATCTTCATTTATAAATACGAAATCAATATCAAAAGACGGCGGCATCAGTACCTACAGAAGCTCCGTTACCGTCATGCCGACAGCGGAAAACGCAAAGGCTTCCGTGTCCTGTGCGTCACTGATGCTTGATGATATCTCCAGGTCCGACACGGTCCCGGCCATGGATATCAGGACCGACAAGGCAGATATCGGTCATGAAGCAAAGATCGGCAGGATAAGCGATGATGCAGTTTTTTATCTTATGAGCCGCGGAATAGACGAAGAGGATGCCAAGGCGATGATAGTCAGCGGATTTGCCGATCCCGTGTCCAAAGAACTCCCGCTTGAATATGCGGTGGAGATGAACAATCTCATCCGGCTTGAAATGAAAGGAGCCATAGGCTGATGGAAAGCAGACAGTTACAACTGAAGATAAATCCGCTTCCGACGCTCACATGGAATTTCCTTAAGCTGAACAGCGCCGTAATAGATGAGACCGTGACCTTAAACGGAAGGGGAAAGAGCACGATACAGAATATCCCCAGGGGAGTGATAGTAAGCAGCGGATCCTGCGAGGAGTGCGGAGGATGCGATATTTCAGCCATTCAGGATATCCGTCAGATGAAAACCGGCCTGGGTGCCGAGGCCGATGCCTTTTTTGAAGAAGTCACCGACGACATGCTTCATATCAGGTCAAAGAAGAACATGCAGATCTCAGAGCCGCTCTGTATCAGCTATGAATTTGCGGACGGCGATGCAAACGCTGTCAGACAGGAGATCATAGCCGAGGAAGACAGCCGGCTCACGGTCATCATGGATTATACCGCAGGCAGAAAGAACGGCGGATTTTTCGGCGTTCAGACCAGGGTTAAAGCATGCAGAAACTCGGTCGTGCGCCTGATAAAGATAAATCTTCTGGGAGATTCCTTCCTTCATTTCGACGGCATAGCCGCACTTGTCGAGGAGGGAGCAAAGGTGGAGCTTCTGCAGATGGAACTCGGCGGAGGAAGAAATTATACCGGAACAGATATCGATCTTGCCGGATATAAGAGTGAGTTTGCCGGAAATGCCGCCTTCCTTTGTCTGGGAGATCAGATGCTTGACATGAATTACTATATAGGACACCGGGGAAAGAAGTCCTTAAGCACCCTCGGAGTAAAGGGAGCGCTCCGCGACCGGGCCGTCAAGAATTTCCGCGGCACCATAGACTTGAAGCACGGAGCAAAGGGCGCAAAGGGAAACGAGCAGGAGGAAACCCTGCTTTTGTCGGATGGAGTGCAAAATAAAACCCTGCCTCTGATCCTGTGCGATGAAGATGATGTGGAAGGCAGCCATGGCGCGACTATAGGCCGTCTTTCGCAGGAAATGCTCTTTTACATGCAGACACGAGGCTTTACGGAGCATGAAGCCCAGGTCCTGATGGCAAAAGGACAGCTTAATTTTGTAAGGGACCTAATAGGGGATGAAAAGAGCGTAGGAAGGATACAGCATTATACGGAAGGAGTGTTCGGGGATGACAGATAATAAATACAGAGCTGATTTTCCCATATTTGAAAAGCATCCGTGTGTATACCTTGACAGTGCCGCAACAGCGCAGAGACCCCGCGTGGTAATCGAAGCCGAAAAGGAATTTTATGAGACCATGAACGCAAACCCCTTAAGGGGGCTTTATGATCTCTCCGTAAAAGCAACGGAAGCCTATGAAAGATCGAGGGAGGAAACAGCATCCTTTATAGGCGCCGAAAGTCCCGATGAGATAATATTTACAAGAAATACAACAGAGTCACTGAACCTTGTCGCATACAGCTATGCGATGAACTTTATAAAACCCGGGGATGAGATAGTAACAACTGTTATGGAACACCATTCCAACATGCTTCCCTGGCAGGCGGCAGCCGAAAAGACAGGTGCTAAGCTTCTGTATCTCGAACCTGATGAAGAGGGAAATTTCAGTGATGACGAGATAGTGACAAAGATCAATGACAGGACTGCGCTTGTGGCCGTGGGACATGTATCAAATGTTATGGGATGTGTCAATCCCGTAAAAAAGATCGCGGAAAGGGCGCACCGTTACGGGGCCGTGGTCGTGGTTGACGGAGCGCAGTCCACCCCTCATATGCAGGTTGACATAAAACAACTCGGGGCGGATTTCTTTGCGTTTTCCGGGCACAAGCTCATGGGACCGATGGGCGTAGGAGTGCTCTATGGCAGAAGAGATCTTCTTGAAAAAATGCCGCCGTTTCTTACGGGCGGAGAGATGATAGAATCAGTGACCCTTAAAAAGACCGTTTACGCAGCCATACCGCATAAATTCGAGGCGGGGACCGTGAATGCAGCAGGCGCTTTTGCTCTTGCCGCCGCCATAAGATATCTTAAGGCAGTCGGATTCGATGAGATAAGGCAGACAGAGGACAGGCTTGTTGAGCTGATATTTGAGGGATTTGCCAAATCTTCGCATATACATATACTCGGATCAAAGGATCCGAAGATGCATAACGGCATAGTATCCTTCACCATGGATGATGTGCATCCTCACGATATATCGAGTATCCTTGACGCCGACGGGATAAATATAAGGGCCGGACATCACTGCGCCCAGCCCCTGATGGAATACCTGAAGGTCGGTTCCACAGCCAGGGCGAGTGTATATCTGTATAATGATGAGGAAGATATACAGAAGTTTGTGGAAAAAACACTTAAAGTAAGGAGGTGGCTCGGGCTTGAGTCTTGAATCGGTATACGGACAGGTCCTGAATGAACACAATCTCCATCCCTTCCATAAAGGTGAGACGGAAGGGGCAACACTGATGCTCGAGGGTAAGAATCCCTCCTGCGGAGATGATATAATCCTCCAGTTAAAAGTCTCGGAAGACGGCACGATAGAAGACGGAAGTTTCGCGGGAAGCGGCTGCGCCATCTCACAGGCTTCGGTTGACATAATGCTAGATCTGATAATCGGAGAAACAAAGGAAAGAGCGCTGGAGCTTGTAGGAGAATTCATGAACATGATCCATGGCAAAGCCACAGAAGAAGAGATCGAAGACCTCGACGAAGCCGGAGCGCTGAAGGACATCTCCCACATGCCTGCCAGAGTCAAATGTGCAGTGCTCGGCTGGCACACACTCGAGGAAATGCTGAAATAAAAAGATGACAGAGGGACGGTCTGTCATCTTTTTGTTGTTCGATCACAGGTAATTATTATAAAGATTTGATGTTGCGGTATTGTCGTAGGATCCCTTGGAATCGTACTGCGAATAAGCGGAGAGCTTGTTTGAAGCAAGAGATGAGATCACATTGGCCTTGTTGGCAACGGCATCCGCGTAGGAACCGGTACCGGAAAACAGGCTCTTGATGGAATTGATATCCGCATTCTTGAACTTATCCTCGTCAATCGAAAGACTTCCGTCGCTTGAGATCGAAATGCCGATGCTGCCAAGCAGATTCTTGTTCTTTGTGGTCAGCTGGACCAGACTTAAGGTCCTGGTAGATACTGCGCCCGAATCAATGGCGGAACCTGCGGCAACGGTGGAATTGTAGCTCTTTACAAATGAGGAGACCTTTTCGTATATATTATCCATATCATAATCGGAATCCTCGGTGGAACCGTCCTTTTTGGTCACTTTGAATGAACCCTTTGCATAGAGAGAAGAGGATGTAAGAGCATCTGCGTCCTTTGCCAGAGCCGAAGCATTGCTTTTGACCCTTGTGTAAACGCCTTTATTATCATCCGCTTCCTCTGCCTTGTAGGTCTTTTCCTGCTTGGCATAGTAAGCCTTGAGAAGCTTGCCGTATGAACCGTTTTTGATGCTGGAATAATCACCGTATAGACTTTCCAGGGAACTACCGTACCCCGAAGACTGAGATGTACTCAAAGATGAGAACAGTCCTGAATAATCATTGTTAATACTTGACATATCATCACACTCCTTGATAATTCTTAAATGACGGCTTCCATGCCGCGATACAAGTACCTGTATCTATTATATCGTCAGGATCCGCTCAAAATCAACGCTTGTTTTGAAAAAAATGCAAAAAAACCCAAAAAATAAACAAAAAACTGTTTTACTTATGCAGTTTATCTGTTATAATCACACTGTTGATATCCTCCATCGGGGGAAGATTTAATAAAAAAGGAGAAAAAAACATGAATAAGACAGAACTTGTTGAAGCTATCGCAAAAGAGAGCGGACTTTCAAAGACTGACGCTGCAAAGGCTCTTTCAGCATTTGTTGATGTTACCGGCGCAGAGCTCAAGAAGGGCGGCAAGGTACAGCTTGTAGGCTTTGGTACTTTCGAAGTTACCAAGAGAGCAGCAAGAAAGGGCAAGAATCCTCAGACAGGCGCTGAAATCAAGATCCCCGCAGCTAAGGTAGCAAAGTTCAAGGCTGGCAAGGCACTCAAGGATACAGTAAACAAGAAGAAATAATATTACGGACCTAATGCGCGCCCGGGGCCACACGCCCCGGGCTTTTTCGACATACAGGGAGAAGACATGATGACTTCAAGAGGAAACAGGATCAAATCGGAACGAAGCGATGTGAAGAGAACGAGAAAGGCAATAATGGATGCCTATCGTGATCTTTTATTTAAAAAACCCTATGACAGGATAACGGTCACTGATGTAATAAATGAAGCAAACATCAGCAGAGGAACATTTTACGCTTATTACAGCGACATACATGATCTGGCTGAAAATGCCGAGGATCAGATGATGACGCGGATAAGGGAGTTGATAAGGGGAGCGGCCGCGGAGAACCTTACGACTGACCCGAGAAAGATGCTTGAGATAATTACGGGAGATCTGGAAAAACACAGAGACAAAGTGAGGATAATGCTTGAAAAAAACAGCGGACTGAGGCTTCACGAAAGGCTCAAGGAAAAACTGAAAAAAAGTCTGAATGATGAATTTCAGGATATCAAAGAACCTGAAAGGAGCGTCATGATCTCCTACACAATAGGAGGAGTGCTTGAAGCCTGTATTGACTGGATTTTAAGCGATGACCCCTGTGACAGGAAAATTCTTATCGAGACCGTCACCGCTTTGATAGAACAGGGTAACGCATATTTACATGTAGACAGACATGGTCCGGACAGTTCCCTGGATCATGCTGAAGGCTGAACATAATGAACGGAGGAAAGCTTTGCCAGTTGACATAACACAAACGGCCATACTTATCCCGTCGCTCAATCCGGACGAAAAGATGATCAGACTGATCGAAAACCTGAAAAACGGCGGATTTTGCCATATCATCTGTGTAGACGACGGCTCCGGCAGTGAGTACGGTCATTACTTTGAGGAAGCAGAAAAATTAGGCTGCGATGTGCTGCGCCACTGTGTAAACATGGGAAAGGGACGCGGCATAAAAACGGGTCTTAATTATATCAGATTGAACTATCCGGATTCTCCCGGAGTTGTGACGGTCGATTCCGACGGACAGCATTCGGTGGAAGATACTATAAAGTGCGCGCAGGCGATGATCGACAATCCGGGCTCGGTGATATTCGGCTGCAGGAATTTTAAGGAAGAGGGAGTTCCCTTCAAGAGCTATTACGGCAATACCATCACCAGAGCCGTGATGAAGATGTTCTGCGGGATAAGCCTAAGCGATACCCAGACAGGACTCAGAGCCATACCGCAGGATCTGATCGAGACATTTGTGACAACGAAGGGCGAGCGCTACGAATATGAAATGCAGCAGATCCTTTTATGTAAGGAAAAAGACATACCGATAACCGAGGTGCCGATAAAGACGATATACATAGAGGAGAACAAGGGCTCTCATTTTAATCCTCTGACTGATTCTATCAGGATATATGCTCAGTTCAGCAGGTTTATCTTCGCATCGGTGTCCTCGTTTTTGGTTGACATAATTCTTTTTGCTCTTTTTGTAAAGCTTTTCATAATACCCTTCGGAGAGGGTGAAAGATATATACTCATATCGACAATAGCTGCAAGAGTGATATCGGCTGCGTGGAATTTCATGGTCAACAGAATGGCAGTATTCAAAGCCAGGACAGGTATAATAAAAAACGCCGCCAAATATGCGGTGCTCGCCGTGTGCCAGCTTGCATTGAGTGCGCTGTTCGTTACGATGATCTTCAGGCTCACGCATATCAATGAGACGGTGATAAAGGTGATCGTGGACAGCATCCTCTTTCTCATCAGCTTCCAGATACAGAGGGAAGTGGTGTTTAAATAATCTGATCCACGGTCTTGATATACAGGTGATCTATATATGACAAACCGGAAAAATGAAAGAAAAAAGCATATAAGGAAAGTGGCGGCCTTTGCCTTGTCCGTCATACTTGCCTTTACTGCGAATCCGGTTTACATAATCAATGCAACCGAAATAATTCCGGATATATCAGTATCAGAGGATGCCGTTTCAAACGACACTGTTTCGCAGGAAATGCTGTCCTTAAACGGTGTTTCGGAAGATACGGTTTCGGATGATGCCGTATCTGAAGATGACATTCCAGTTGACATAATTTCAGAAAACTTGATATCGGATGCTGTTATATCTGAGAACAATGCCTTGGTTGACATAACGCAAGAAGATATTCCTTTTGGTGCCTTTGACGATGACATCATCGTAGAAAATCCCGAACCCCTTGATGAATTCAAAACTCCTGCCGGTGAAGGAGAAGAATCTCTTCCTGCTCCCGAGCGCGGCAGTTTGATAATGAGCGTGACGGCCGAGGAAAAAGCCAGCAGCGCCTATGCGATTTCCTATAACGGAGCTTTGGAAGGATTTCTTCCCGACAGCACGCGCAATCAGGGAAAGTCAAGCCTCTGCTGGGCTTTTTCTGCTTCTCTTCTTGCCGAGATGTCAATGATAAAAAAAGGTCTGGCCCCGCAAAGCGTTCACTATTCCGAGGATCAGATAGGATATTACTTTTTCCATCATGTCGTTGATCCCCTCGGAGGGACGGCAGGGGATGAAAACCTTATTAAAGGCGGCAGTTATTACAACTATTTCAACAGAGCAGGCAACAATGCCTATAACGGATGGAGTCTTGCCAGCTGGGCCTCGGTCCGCGATCATGCAGAACTTCCATTCATAGATTCCCCTTATTCCGACCTTCCCGATGATCTTGCCTACAATTCCAAAGCTCATCTGCAGAATATATACTGGGCTCAGACCCAGTCATCGGGATCAGATGTTTCCTATATAGAAAATGTGAAGGAACTGATATATGAGTATGGCGCCGCTTCCATAATAATAAACGGCAGTGTCATAAACATAAACGAAAATCATGCCCAGTACAGCCCTGCTGCGGGCGGAGGTCACAATGTCTCTCTCATAGGCTGGGACGATAACTTTGTTTCTGCCAATTTTACAACGAAGCCTCCGGGAGACGGGGCATGGTATGTGAGGGACAATTACGGAACAAGGGCGAACCGTGATGAGAACGGGTGCTTCTGGCTATCCTATTACGATGCGGGGATCAGAAGATCAACAAGCAAGGCCATAGCCTTTGAGTTTGAAGACGGGGACAATTACGATCATAACTACCAGTATGACGGGGCCTGTTATAATTCCATCCTCGGATTTAACAATGTGAAGAACTTCAGTGTGGCGAATGTATTTACTGCCAAAGATGACGAAGAGTTAAAGGCGGTAGGTTTTGCCCCCTATGTTCCCGAGACGGATTATACCGTCAGCATATTCCTGCTTGACGGAAAGGAAGCAGAACCGGAGTCCGGAACAGAAGTTGAGGATGCGCGAACATCGGGATCCGTCCGTTATGCCGGTTACCATACCGTCCCCTTAACAAAAAGTGTCAGCCTGAATGCAGGCCAGACCTATTCGGTTGTTGTAAGCGCAAACGTCTCCGAGGGCTATGCGGGCTTTTTTGCAGACGAATCCTCGGATGCAAATGACTGGGTGACATTTGTTGCATCAACATCCGCAAATCAGAGCTATTTGAAATACGGGAGCACCTGGTATGATCTTCACGGCTTAAATGACGGGAAAAATGACAGGTACAGGACTGCGAGGATCAAGGCATACACCGATGATGCCCAATATATGACGGCGGAGTACGACATTCCCACGGAAGGATTTATATATAACGGAAACGAAATAAGGCCTTCCGTAAAAGTGGTTTCAAGAAACGGGGCTGTCATGGCCGAAGGTACTGATTATGCCGTCGCGTATCAGAATAATGTCAATGTCGGAACGGCGGCTATAACCGTTACGCCGTTAAACGGCATGAAACTGAAAAAAAGTTCCTGCACCTTTAATATCATGCAGAAAGATGCGGCCTGTTTTGATATTGCAGAGATCGCAAAGGAGCAGTATGACGGCAAAGAGCACTGTCCGGAGCCTGCAGTAAAGGACAGGGATCTTGGCAAACTGTTGAAAAAGGATGTTGATTATACATTATCCTATAAAGATAATGTGAACGAAGGCAATGCCCTGGTTTACATAACTGGGATTGGGAATTATAAAGGACAGATTTCAAGAAGTTTCTTCATATCAGCAGCGCCAATAAGGGATTTAACCATAAAATCCATAAAGGACCAGCTGTTTAAGCCGGGGATCGGCGCGGTTACTCCGGATATCACCGTACTTGACGGAGAGAAGATTCTCACGGAGGGACGGGATTACAGCAGGTCATTTTCGGGCAATACCCACGCATGTACCGCCACGGTCAGTGTGTCGGGGATAACAAAGACGGTCTATGACAATTCACGGGCAGAGGCACAGTTCAAGATCCTGCCTTATTCACTTGCGAATGCATCCATAGAAGGGATAAGAGACAAGTTATATGAAGAAGGAAAGGATTATTCGGAAGGCGGTCATTCGGTCAATGTGATCGTAAAGTCGGCTGCGACCGGAGAGATCATTATCTTAAAGGAAGGTACAGATTTTGAAATTGAATTTGATGCGGAAACAAAAATCCCTGAAAAGGCCGGCTCAAAAGTCATTTATTATATAAAGGGAATGGGTGATTACACCGGATCTGTAAAGAAATCGTTTACCGTCAGGGGCTATATCCCAATGTCTGACACCGATAATTTTAAGATAGCCCTTTCAAAGAGCGAATATACATATGACGGGACGAAACACAGGCCGGATGTGAAGGTGACATGGAATGTCGACGGTGATCCTTCACAGGCTGTGGTTCTTGATGCGGGGACTGACTACACTCTTTCTTATTCGGATAATAAAAACGCCGGCAGGGCAAAAGTAACTGTTAAGCCGACTAAGTCATTTTCTAAAAAGAACAGTGTGAAGGGCAGAGCATACGCCTATTACACGATAAAGCCGAAGACACTGGAAGGCTGTTACATGAAAAAAACAAAGACTCTCACCTACAATTCAAAGGCGAGAAAGCCCTCCGTGAAGGTATATACCGCGGATGGAAAGGCTCTTGGAACCAAACAGTATTATCTGGAATATAAAAACAATATAAACGCCGGAACGGCGCAGATAACGGCGTACGGAAAGAAAAACCACACCGGAGTTCTGTGTGTTCAGACTTTTGAGATCAGACAGCAGGATCTTGCAAAGGCCAAATTTTCATACAGATACGATAAAACGGCCGGCGAATTCAAGTATTTCCGCGTCTGCTACGGCACATCAACCCTGCGTGAAAATACAGACTACAAAATAGAAGAAACCGGACCTGACCCGAAAGGAAAATACACTGTCACCGTTACCGCACTGCCGGGCCGTAACTTCCTTGAAAATACCACAAAAAGCATGAAGTACAAAAAATGATTGACGGGCAAATTTTCTTATAATATAATAAGTGGCGGTGTTTTTGAGAAACACCGCATCGGGGTGTGGCTCAGTTTGGTGAGAAGCGCTACATCAGGGATGTAGGGCAGAATGTGCCCTTTGGCACATTCTGAGTTCCGTATACGAGCGCCGGGTGCGAGTGGAACCGGGCTGCGCGTTGGAAAACATTAAATAAATATGGAAAAAATGGTATAAAAAATACCGTTTTGATATCGGGGTGTGGCTCAGTTTGGCTAGAGCGCTACATTAGGGATGTAGAGGCCGCGTGTTCAAATCACGTCACTCCGACTTAAAGGACATCCGTGAGGATGTCCTTTCTGATTGGAACCGGGCTGTACCCCGACAAATTATATCTCATCCCCCACAAAATTTTAAAATTTCAAAATTTATTCAAAAATTGTTTACAAATTCGTTCAAACCGTGATATACTTTCATTCGGATGCTCATAAGGGCGTCCGGGCGTTTTTCGGCAGGTTTCAAAACCTGTCGGAGCATAACAAAAGCCGGAAAACCGGCAAAAAATTAAGGAGGTTTTTTATGAAGAAGAAAGTACTGGCACTGATCTTAAGCAGCGCAATGGCAGTTTCTCTGCTTGCCGGCTGCGGAAGCGAAGCAGCAGCACCTGCTCCCGCAGCAGAAGAGCCTGCAGCAGAAGAGCCTGCAGCAGAAGAGCCCGCAGCAGAAGAGCCTGCAGCAGAAGCTGCCACAACAGAAGCTGCACCCACAGAGGGCGGCGGAAGCGGAACGATCAATCTTTGGTCATTCACAGACGAGGTTCCCGGAATGGTTGACAAGTACATCCAGGATCACCCGGATTTCCCTTACAAGATCAACACAACCATCATCGCTACAACTGATGGTGCTTATCAGCCTGCTCTTGACCAGGCACTTATCGCAGGCGGCGCTGAGCAGCCCGATATGTATTGCGCAGAGGCAGCTTTCATCCTGAAGTATTCAAAGGGTGACATGGCTGAGTATGCTATGCCTTACAAGGATCTCGGAATCGACATCGACGCTGAGATCAAGAACAGCGACATCGCTGGATATTCGGTAGATATAGGAACAAACAATGACGGTGATGTAGATGCACTCGGATATCAGGCAACTGGTGGAACATTCATCTATCGTCGTTCAATCGCAAAGGATGTATTCGGAACAGATGATCCCGCAGAGATCTCAAAGCAGATCGGCGGCGGTTCAGGATCATGGGATAAGTTCTGGGAAGCAGCTGCTACTCTTGCTGACAAGGGTGTAGCAATCGTTTCCGGTGACGGTGATATCTGGCACGCAGTTGAGAACAGCTCAGACAAGGGCTGGCTCGATGAGAGCGGAGCTCTTCAGATCGATCCTAAGAGGGAAGCATTCCTTGACATCTCCAAGGATCTTACAGACAAGGGCTGGTCAAACCAGACTCAGGACTGGCAGGATGCATGGTTCGCAGATATGAAGGGTGAAGGCGACAAGCCTGTATTCGGATTCTTCGGACCCGCTTGGCTCATCAACTACACACTCGCTCCTAACTGCGGCGGCGAGAAGGTTGGCGAAGGCACATACGGCGATTGGGCATGCTGCGATTCTCCTATCGGATTCTTCTGGGGCGGCACATGGCTTCTTGCAAACAAGAACATGGATGCTGACAAGGTTGCAGCTGTAAAGGATCTCATTTACTGGATCACTCTTGATTCTTCAGAGAACGGACTTCAGTACAAGTGGGCAAACGGAACTCTCAACGGAGAGGGCGGCACAAAGGATTCAGTTGCTTCAGGCGCAGTTATGAGCAAGTCTGACGGAGCACTTGACTTCCTCGGCGGCGAGAACATGTTCGATTACTTCGTTCCTGCTAACGCTTATGCAAACGGCAAGAACCTTACACAGTATGATGAGTCCATCAACCAGATCTGGAGAGATCAGGTTAGGGCTTATGCAGCAGGCGAGAAGAGCAGAGATGATGCAATCAAAGACTTCAAGCAGACTGTAGCTGACAACCTCGGTATCGAGGCTAAATAATCAAAGACCTGAACTTATTCTCCGGTGGGGCTTTTATAAGCCCCCCCGGAGGTCTTTGTATTTTATGACGATAAAATTAAGGAGAAGAGAGTATGAGCAAAAAGAAAAGATCCACAGGATATGCCAAATGGGGGTATATATTCTGTCTTCCTTTTTTCATCACCTTTTTGATCTTTTCACTGTACCCCACACTTTATACCATGCTGGTCGGATTTACCGATCTTCACGGTATCGGAAAGACGGCCATCCATATCCTGAAGGATGACCCGTTTGCAAATTACAAAGCCACACTTACAAGCCCGACCTTCCAGAAGGCTCTGGGAAATACATTAAAGATCTGGATATGCAATTTCATTCCCCAGCTGGGACTGGCCCTGCTCCTTACCGCATGGTTTACGGACAGGCGTTTTAAGGTTGAAGGGGAAGGAATATTCAAGGTACTGTTTTACATGCCTAATATCATAACAGCTGCTACCGTGGCTATTCTTTTCAATGCACTTTTCGGATATCCTATGGGACCTGTCAATGACATTCTGACAAGATTCCATATTTTCAGCGAACCATATAATTTCCTTGTAAAAAAGACCGTAGCACAGAATATCGTTATCTTTATCCAGACATGGATGTGGTACGGCTATACGATGATAATCCTCGTTTCCGGAGTTTTGGGTATCAATCCCGAGATCTTCGAAGCAGCCGAAGTGGACGGGGCCAATGCCTGGCAGACCTTCTGGCTTGTGACCATACCGAATATCAAGACCATCCTTCTGTTCACTCTTGTTACTTCACTTATCGGTGGTCTGAACATGTTCGATATCCCCTGGCTGTTCCTTTACGGAGGACCGGACAATTCCACCCTTACTACGAGCGTATTCATATACAAGCAGGCATTCAGCGGCGGTTATCTGTATAATAAAGCCTCTGCCGCAAGTATGATAATGTTTGTGATCATAGTGATCATTTCCTTATATCTCTTCTTCATGATGAGAGACAAAGATGAAGCTGCACTGAAAAAGATCAGAAAGCAGCAGGAGAAAGAGATGAGAAGAAAGATGAAGGAGGCGAGATCATGACTAATAAAAACAAGAGCACACTTAAGAAAGTGTTTATCATAATCATATGTATCCTTCTGTCGATCTTGAGTCTTTTCCCCTTTGTTGTCATGCTGGTAAACTCAACCAGATCGACGACCCAGATCCAGCAGCACGCTGTATCGATCATTCCGTCATCGTTCTTCTTTAACAATCTGAAGATCCTTGTCGGAAAGTCGTTCAACCCGGCGGTAGGTTTTGGAAACTCACTTACGATCTCGATCTGCGCAACGGCTCTTACAGTTTACTTCTCAACGATGACGGCCTACGGTCTGGTCATCTATGACTGGAAACTTCGTGATGCATTCTTCAGCATGATCATGATGATCATGATGATACCCGGACAGATCGTCATGATCGGTTTCTATCAGATGGTCTATAAGCTTCATATGACAAACCATCTGCTGATGCTGATCCTTCCTGCCATAGCGGCGCCAACCACGGTGTTCTTTATGCGGCAGTATATGAAACCGGCCCTGTCGCCTGAAATAGTCCAGGCGGCCAGGATAGACGGCGCAGGAGAGTTCTATACATTCAATCGTATAGTTCTTCCCATTATGAAGCCTGCTGTCGCTACACAGGCGATCTTCAGCTTCGTTACATCATGGAACAACCTGTTTACCCCTCTGGTCCTTCTTACCGACCAGAAGAAGTACACGCTGCCCATCATGGTATCTCTCCTTAAGGGCGATATCTACAAGACAGAGTACGGATGCGTATACCTCGGACTTTCACTTACGGCACTCCCGCTGATCGTTGTTTACCTCGTTCTTTCGAAGTACATCATCGCCGGTGTTGCCCTCGGTGGTGTGAAAGGATAAAAGTTGTCAGAGGGACGGTCCTGTTGACACATTTAGCGTATACGAGACATGGCACAGCCGGAATACATTTCCGGCTGTGTTTTTTTTTGTGACAGAGGTGACAGAGGGACGGTTCAAAACGGAATGCTTAGGAACCAAAATTCGTCATGCAAAAGTTATCATCGGGACCGCCACTTTGACACCACTATCTTCGCGCGAGGCCAATTGATCATTCAGGCGCGATCCATCAGCGCAGCAACTATCGTACCAGTTTCCAATAAACCAAACATTTTCGCTCATCTGCATTTCCGCCTGCTGCGTTGTTTTTCTACGGCGATGGAGCCCCATCGCACTCAGAAAAATGCCTTACAGAGCGAAAATGTATACTTCGTGAAAAGTAAAGTTGATTGAAAACGGCTGCACTAAGATAACTGCCTACGAAGACTTGGACTGCCGGGAAAGAGGCAGCGCCGAATTTCCGGCAGTCTTAGTCACTGCTGGCAGTCAGCTCGACGGCGGCGGAGCGTGGGTCGTGTCTGAAGATCAGTTGGGCTGCGAAACAAAAAAAGGTGTCAAAACATGGAAATTTGAAATAATAACATGCCTGTATACTATAAAAAACAGCTTCGAATATGGTTTACGTGTAAAATTGAAAGAAAACGCAGTGAACATTCATAATATTCTGACAATAATAAAATAACGCGCGTTAATAACACTTTTGAATAACATGTTGAAATGGAAAATCCAGTAAAAAAGCGGGCTTCGACGAAGTGAAAAAGTTATCCACAATGCCAAAACACCAGTTATCGAACCTGCCTTTCTTCAAGAATTGTAGATATTGTATACAAAAATCCTGAAATTATCTTTGTAATATATTAAAAAAATATGATGATATGTTAACCAAAATATGGTATAATGCCCTTTGAGCTGCACAAAATAGAGTATTATAAAATAACGCAAAGGGATAAAATGAAGATTTTCAAGAGGACAATTCTCATCCTTCTCACAGTTGTATTATTGCTTCTCATAGCCATTTTTGGGGCTATGACTGTGTTGTGCAAAGGCCCTTCAAAGGCTGCAGCTGTGCGGTTTGTAAATACCGTAATGGAGACAAGTGCCCTGAAATTCATACCTTCCATATATTTCCCACAGGGAAAGATAGATGAAATGCTGGCTGCGGGTGAGGCAAGAGTTCCAACATCTACTACCAACGTGGACCTCATAAACATACCGGCCAAAAAGGCCGAAATGCCTGAAAAAGATACGGATGATCAAAAAAATAACACCTCTGCAGATGAAACGGCGGTGTCCCAAGATACAGCCGAAAATCCTGATGAAACCGGGATTTCTCCGGATGAGAATGCAGAGGATGGAAGTGATAACGGTATTTTGATAGAGGAATTGAGGTCCGAAACCTACAGAGGCAGGATGATGATAGTCGAAGACCCCTCAAGAGTGTATATTCGCATGCTTTCTTCTTTCTCGGAGAGTGGAGCCGGCAAGAAAGTTATAGATATGGCAAATGAAGACGGTGCAATAGCGGCCATGAACGCAGGCGGATTCTATGATCCCGACGGTCACGGAAAGGGCGGGATGCCGCTTGGAGCCGTGATAAAAGAAGGAACCCTTGTCAGCAATCATCCATCCGATTACAACACGATAATAGGCTTTGACAGGGAGCACAGGCTTATAGTGGGCAATATGTCCCCTCAGACGGCCATAGACGCGGGCATGTGGGAAGGCATAGCCTTTGGTCCGGCGCTCGTCATAAACGGCGAGAGAGTGCCTGCAGGAAGCGGAGGAGTAAATCCCCGTTCGGCCATAGGACAGCGTGGAGACGGCGCAGTGCTGCTGCTTTCCATAGACGGAAGACAACCTACATCGCTGGGGGCTACAGCAAGCGAACTGGAAGATATAATGCTTGAATACGGGGCTGTAAATGCAGCTAATCTGGACGGTGGGTCCTCATCCGTGCTTTATTACGAAGGGGAACTCATAAGCTCGCCATCATCAGTGGTCGGGATCAGACCTGTTCCGACGGCCATACTCGTCAAATGAGAAGAGAGACTCTAAAGTGATGTCGTGAGTTTGAGAAAATGAGTGGAAAATTATGTAAAAAGCCAAAATTGACTCAGAAATTTATGTCAACCAATATATTCCTTGTGGTCGAACAAACGAACGGGCACCATATATTGAGTTTACATAAAATATCATTAACATAATCAGAAATGAAAATTTACATAACGCAAAGCAAGTATTAACATAACTCCTGTGATATTTAACATAAAGTCAAAATGGAAGATAATACAGAAGAAAAAACAGAAGAAAAAACTGAAAAATCGGAAGAGATCATCGAAGAGATGATCGGGGAGCGGGAAGAAGAAAAAAGACCTTCGGACGGAAAATTCTACAGGGGACTTTTGACTGCTTTTATTATAGGAGTCATCATGATCTTAGGTGCGCTTGTCTACCTCTGGTTCCTCCTGAAGGACTACGAGATGTGTCTTGCTGACAACATGGTATCTGCTATTTCGGAAAAATACAGCGGAGATGATATCTATTATTATGAAGACAGTCAGAGAGGATCGGATCTGAAACGCTACCATGTGCAGGACGGAAACAAAAGACTTGCAACTGTCATCCTTGAGCCGGAGGGAGAGAGGACTGCTTTTGATCATCAAAGATACAGAGTGGTGAGCATTCAGAATGAGAAATACCACGAAAACGATGTAATGCAGATAGTTGCCGAAATACCCGAGGAGCCTGTTGAAGAAGAACCTGCACCGGAAGAAAACTCTGTGAGCAGCGATTCAGTAAGCGGTGACAGAGCGGAAGAGACGGAAGAAGAGGTATCTCTTCCCGTAACTCCGGAAGAGGAAGAGGCTGTAACTCAGCTCGCAAAATCTTATGTAAATGTATATGCGCCCTTCTCAACCATTAAGGAAATAGGGGATCTGAGATCAAAAGTCCTGTCTCATATCAAGAAGGATACCAACCTCTATACGAGGCTTCAGAGCTACAGTAACAACTGGGGTCAGAATGTAAGCTCCTATGATTTTGGAGAGACTGTAGTGACCAACATCAAAAAGACAGGTGAACATACCTACAGCTGCGATGTTGCTTCGGTCTTTATAACCAACAGTGCGGACTGGGGAGTGAAGAGAAGCTATGACCTCACATATATTATGGAAATGGAAGAGACAGACGGTAAACTGCTCCTGACGAGCGTGGAATAATTTGAATTGGGTTTACATAAAAAATGTGGCAGAGGGACGGTTCCGGTGACAACTTTTCATTTAAAAGTTGTCACCGGAACCGTCCCTCTGTCACAAAAAAGGCTGCCGGAATATCCCGGCAGCCTTCACATAGAGGGGAGAGTATATGTCAGCCTTCAATGGCTATGTACTTTTTCTCTGCTTCGATCTGCTTTGCATCCTTCTTGGGGATGGTGAGCGTCAGAACGCCGTTCTCGTACTTTGCCTTGATGTCCTCCTCACGTACCTGATCACCTACATAGAAGCTTCTGCTGGTGGACCCGTAGAAGCGCTCACGCCTTAAATAATTGCCTTCATCGTCCTTTTCCTCACTGCTGTTTTCGGTTGAAGCGCTTACCGTGATATAACCGTTCTTGAGCTCGGCCTTGATATCTTCCTTCTTTACGCCCGGAAGGTTCATTGAAAGCTCGTAGCCGTGATCAAGCTCCTTTACATCAGCCTTCATCATCTCGGTGCTTGAAGAAAAACTCTTGAATCCGTCATCGAAAAGATCATCCAATAAGTTTCCTCTGAAAATACTCGGCATTGTCATCATCATAATGTTACCTCCTTTTATATCAGCGTCTGGTCCGGGACATTTGTCGGAGCCGTATGCCATCGGACCGCCGCCCTTCTTTATTATTTATTTTGAACTCCGGCAAGCTCTTCCTTCGTTCTGAAAGAACTATATCACACTTATTAGCACTCGTCAAGTATGAGTGCTAATAAAAATTGTGAACTTTTTGTGTTCAAAAAATAATTAGCCTTTTCGATGACCTGCATCGTATAATAAGACAAGAACGGAAAACAAACCGGGAATCCTCCGGTAACCGTTAAAGATTGTAAAAAATATACTGATCATACATAAGGAGGGAAAGAAAATGATGGATAACAAAAATATTATCAATGACAGCGATCTTGGAAATATATCGGGTGGAGTGATCTTTAACGCATCCGGAATAAGCGGAGCAGATCGTAATAAGCCCTGGGAGGTCCTTGATGACCGCACCGGAAACAATATTTATATTAACGGTGAGAAGCAGGTTTTCGAGACCAGAGAGAAGGCTATAGAAGCTGCAAAAAGGATCGGAGCAAATCATATGGAGGTCACCTGGGATCAGGTGCTTCAGATGAGAGAACAGTAAGACGGGACCGGAACGAAAACAAAGAAGATAAACGGGACAGGGTAATTTAACCCTGTCTCTTTTTTGACATGAAAAAAGATTCGGATGGAAGGTTTGTATTATCCGCGTTAATGAGGTATCATATTGTGTCAGGGTCAAAAAGTCACAAAGGACATACGTGCAAGGATACATCATAAGCATATAGAAGGGATCACATATATGTCAGACAGAGAAGAAAACATAATCTTTGATTTCATATGGGGCAACACCTACGGGCTTTTCGGACAGGGATATCATGTTACGATAAAACAGTCGGAGGCAGACCTGTACATCGCATATTCCGTCGACTTAAAGTACGGTGAAACAAAGATAGATGACGCGATGCTCGAAGAATATATGAAGGAATTAAAGAACCTTCATATCGACGGCTGGAATGCCAGGACCTTTTCCGACAGCAGCTTTGAAAACGAGGATACCTGGAGACTTATAATAAATACGACCAGGCTTGTGGTGGACAGCAAGGGTGCAAATGCCTATCCGCCCGAGTGGGAAAGCTTCCTTAAATATCTGCACGAAAAGTGGTCTGTTCCGTCGTCTGTCAGGGAGATATCCCCTTCGGAAATGAAACGCATCCGTGAAGAAAAGGCGCTGCAGTACACCCGTGAAGAAAAAGAAAAAGAGGCGCGGGAGAAGGAAAGAGACAGAAGAGACAGACAGCATTCACACCGCGGTCCGGATAAAGGCGGCAGGGCGGATAATAACGACAGAAACGAAAAACATGACAGACACGAAAGACATGACAGACACGAAAGACACGGCGAAAAGAGGTTCCAGGACAGGAAAGAAAAGCACGAACAGCAGTCGATGAACCAAAACCGCCGGGATGACCAGAATCCCGGAAAGAATGACAGGAAAAAACGTTTCCGCCACCGCAAAAAACCGGTAAAACAATAAAAACCGGTAAAACAATAAGAATTATCTCTTACTTATAATAAGAAAGAAACTGCTTTGTGCGTTCCATCTTCGGATCGTCGATGACCTGTTTTGAGGGGCCTTCTTCGACTATCACGCCGCCGTCCATAAAGATGGCGCGGTCCGAAACATCGCGGGCAAAGGACATCTCATGGGTCACTATGATCATGGTGGTATTTTTGTCGGCAAGTTCTCTGATCACACGCAGGACCTCGCCTGTAAGCTCGGGATCAAGGGCAGAGGTCGGTTCATCAAAGCAGAGAATATCGGGATTGAGAGCCAAAGCTCTTGCGATCGCAACCCTCTGCTGCTGTCCTCCGGAAAGCTCATGGGGATAATTATCAGCCTTGGCTGACAGACCCATCTGTTCAAGAAGTCCCATTGCCAGATCTGAAAGACCTGAAACATCCATGGAAGGATTTTCCTTTGCAAGAAGGGACGGAGCCAGACAGACATTTTCGAGAGCGGTATACTGCGGAAAAAGATTGAAGGACTGGAAAACCAGACCGAAGTGCAGACGCTTGTTCCTGATCTCCTTTTCCGACATTGACGAGGACAGCGCGGGATCGAAAAGCGTCTCTTCGTTTACCTTTATCACTCCTTCATCGGGGGTTTCAAGAAAATTAAGACAACGCAGTAAAGTTGTTTTGCCGCTTCCCGAAGAACCGATGATCGAAAGCACATCCCCCTTTTCCATTGAAAAACTGATGTCCTTGAGCACCTCTGTATTGCCGAAACTTTTTTTCAGATTCTTTACTTCAAGTATCATATCTTCCTCACAAAAACCGTTTTACTTTGTCTGAAAATAACCGAGCTTCTTTTCGGCGTATCCAAAGAGAAGAGTCAGCAGACCGGAGAAGATCAGATAAAATGCGCCGGTGTAGAAGAGCGGCCAGATGATGCCGGCGCTCTTGATAAAGGACTGGCCTTCCCAGATCACCTCGTAAACCGCGATGATCCTTGCAAGGGATGTGTCCTTTGTGAGCGTGATGATTTCATTTGACATAGGTGGGATGATCCGTTTTATGACCTGCAGGAGGATGATCTTAAAAAAGATCTGTCTCTTTGTAAGACCCAGAACCTGTCCGGCCTCGTACTGTCCCACGGGGATCGACTGGATCCCGCCCCTGTAGATTTCCGAGAAATAGCAGGAATAATTGATGACAAAAGCAACAAGGGCCGCGGTGAATCTTCCCGAATCACCGGAGCCCCAGATATTGTGTTTGAGAATAATGCCCGGTCCGTAATAAATGACCAGGAGCTGGAGCATGAGGGGAGTACCCCTTATGATCCATATAAAAAACTTCACCGGATATTTCAATATCCGCAGATTCTTCATCGAACCAAAGGAAATCAGAAGTCCCAGAGGCAGAGAAAAAACCAGCGTCAGCACGAAAAGCTTGAGCGTGTTCAGAAAACCGGTTAAAAGGGCCAGAGTTACACTCAGAAACATAACGAATCCTGAACTCCGTATGTAACGGCAGTCTTCTGAAGGGTGCCGTCAGCCTTGAATGCCTTGAACTCCTCATTAATGAATGCTGCAAGATCCGAATCCTTGCGGCAGCCCACAACATATTTTTCCGAGTTCAGCTCTACAGTATGCGCAAGATCGGTATAGCTTGTATTATCGCCGATCATGGCGCCTGCCATCAGAAGGTCTATAATACAGGCATCGCTTGTTCCCGACTCAACCTCCATCAGAGTGTCAGCCTGTGATGTGAGAGAGGTGACATTAAATCCGTTTTCCTCGGCAACTTCTTCACCGGCACTTCCGGCTTCTACTGCGAATGACAGATGGCGGATGCTCTCAAGATCGCTGTATTCGTCCGCCTTGTCTTTCTTTACGACAACAACCTGCGCATTATTGCAGTACGGCTCGGTAACCTCCATTGCCTGGGCAACTTCATCCGTTAAAGTCATGCCGTTCCATACGCAGTCGATGCTTCCGTTATCAAGCTCCAGGATCTTATTATCCCAGTCTATCTCGACGAATTCGACCTTTACGCCGAGATCCGCGGCAACAAGCTTGGCCATATCCGCGTCAAATCCTACCCACTGTCCTTCAGCATCCTTGTAATCCATCGGCGCGAAATCAGTGATGCCCACGATGAGCTTTCCCTTTCGCTTTATCTTATCAAGATCACTTCCGGAAGAGCCGGAGCCGCATGCTGTCAGAGAAATGACCATGGCAAGACAAACAAAGAGCGCCATGAGTTTCTTTTTCATAATAAATCCTCCTCAAAAACTTAAAAACTTTATGCCGTAAACAGATCCCTGTACCACTTGAGGGAACTGATATACGCGTTGTAAACCGAATCCATGTCAATGTCCTGAAGAACCATGAGTCTTGAGACTTCCTGCCAGGAAGCGTTCTCGTACTCATTCATGAAAGTGAGGATGGGAGCAAGTTCCCCTTTGCCAAAGATCAGTGCGTCCTGGATCATCTTTGAGACCTTGACCATTTCAAGGGCCTTTTCCATGGGCTGATCCAAAATAAGATCGAGTACGGAGAAAAGTCCCATGAGGAACAGCTCGGAAGCAAGTCCCTTCTTGTCATAGATCTCTGCAAGTTCCTCCGCAAACTTGGCTCTGATCAGGGACATACGCGTGATCTCGCTGGGCCTGTCAGCGCAGAGTTCTTTTGTGACTGCGGTATTTATCCATTTTTTCAGTTCTCTCTGGCCGAGCATCGCTGCGGCATGATTGACCGAATTGATACCGGAATTGACCGTCATCCTGTTGACCATCTTCAGAAGTGATATGACCAAAGCCGTATCGCGCTGGATCACATCCGAAGCTTTTGTCAGATCATAATCGGGTTCGTTGACGATGTTCAGGAGTTCGATGTAATTCACCTTTAACGGAGCAACCTCTCTTTCAGCCTTTACGATCGGCATTCTGAAGAAGGTACCCTCATAAAGATCGTAGCCGCCGTCGGCTTTGAGTTTTTCGTAATCCTCCTGCGAATCGACATTGACCGCGCACAGCTTGATGTTGGGGTAGACCTTGCTGAAATATTCCTTTGCGACCGTGATCTTTATCTTCCTGTGATCGAGGAGGATATAATCCATCAGCAAAAGGATGGGCTTGTAGGTTTCAAACTGTTCTATCTGAAGCTTTCTGATCGCAAATTTATATCCGGCTTTTTTCAGTTCACTGATCCTTGACACATAGTTTTCGGTGGGTGTGATCAGATTGTTTATGAGGAGCACCAGCTTGTCATGGGGAGCTTTGCACTGGGATTTTATATCCGCGAAAATGTTGATGTCATTTACCTCGACAAACACCTCTCTGTCATCTGCCAGGTCTGAAAGACCGATGCTGTCAACTATATCAAGGCCCACCACGCTTCCGGCACCGTCAAATCTGTTTCCGCCGGCGAAGTTCGGCTGCAGCAGGAGATTCTGTCTCTGTGCGAATATCGAATACGCGCCGACTGCCATTTCATTATCAAACAAAGGTATCAGTGTAGCTAACATAGTTGTCTCCTTTCGGGGGTTCAAGTAATAAAAGACCCTTTGACCCTAACAATATTCTAACACATGAAACTTTTAAAAGAAATACACGAAAATACTAAAATTTATGTTACAATCTTATGACAGGCTGTGGTTAAAGGAAGAGGTGCCATGTACAGGATCCCCGACAGCTGGCTTTTTGTGCCGGCGGCTGAAAAATTTCTTTCAAAGCCGGACAGGTTTGCGGCGGCAGATAATGTGATCTTTGATCTGGAGGATTCCCTTAAGGACTCCGAAAAGGAAGAGGGACTGAAACTGCTGTGCGCGATGATGGAAAAAACCGGCGCCGTAAAAGATCAGGGGATCTTCATAAGGCTTAATAAAGACAGGCTTAGATATGAACTTGAAGCCTTAAAGGATCTGGAGACAGACGGGTTCATGATCCCCAAATTCGAGGATACCGGCGATCTTGACGGCCTTGAGGGCCTTATCGGCAAAAAAAAGATAGTCCCTCTTGTTGAGACATGCCGGGGAGTAGTAAATCTTGAAAAGATTTCCGGGGATGCAAGAATATATGCAGTTGCTCTGGGAGGAGAGGATTACTGCTCCGGACTTGGAGTCGAAACAAACGACAATGCGCTGTTTCTGGCGCGCGCGCATCTTGTTCTTTATGCAAAAGCCGCGGGAAAGCCGGCCATAGATACCATCAGCACCGAGTATAAGGATCTGAAGGCATTTGATAAGGAACTTAAAAAGACCGCGGATCTGGGATTTGACGGGAAGCTCATGATACATCCCGCCCAGGCGGATGCATCGCAGAACCTGAAAAAGTCCGTCCCGAAAGAAGACATTGAAGCCATAATAAAAGAATTTGACAGCAGAAAAGAGGGAGCTGTCATCATAAACGGCAGACTGTACGAAAGACCCCACATAGAGAGGCTGAAAAAAATAATAAAACAATAAGACAATAAAAAGGCAAAGGAGAAAAACCATGTTTGGATTCGGTTCCATGATCGAAAACCTGAAAAAGAGTCCGAAGAGCATCGTGCTGACAGACGGCACCGATCCCAGGATACTTGAGGCTGCTTCCCGGCTGCTTGCCAGCAATTTCGTAAAGCCCGTTCTTTTGGGAAAGAGTGAAGACATCGAAAGGTCGGCTGAGGAGGCAGGCTACAATATAAGGGGCGCCGAGATGATAGATCCGGCCTCGTATGAAAGATTCGACGAGATGGTGGATGCTTATTATGAGATGAGAAAAGAAAAGGGCATGACCAGAGAAGAAGCGGCAAAGATAATGCTTGAAGAGCATTACTTCGGGACCATGCTCGTAAAACTCGGTCTTGTCGACTGCCTGCTCGTCAGCTCGATCTACAATACCGCCGAGATCGTCAGGCCCGCGCTCCAGATAATAAAAACAAAGCGCCCGGGAAAGATCGCATCATCCTGCATGATCCTTGTCAGACCCTCCGCAACCGGTGAAAATGAGGTGCTTGCCATGGCGGACTGCGCTCTGAATATCAAGCCTACGGAAGAGCAGCTTGTTACCATCTGCGAGGATACGGTTGAGTGCGCCAGAGTCTTTGGCGTTGACCCGAAGGTCGCTTTCTTAAGCTATTCCACTTTAGGCTCAGGCAAGGGAGAAGATGTGGACAGGATGAGAAATGCGGCGGAACTTGCAAAAAAAGCCATGCCCGATGTTCCTATAGAAGGAGAACTTCAGTTTGACACTGCGGTATCGCCGAGGGTTGCCAGGACCAAGTGTCCCGAATCAAAGGTGGCGGGCTATGCCAATACCTTCATATTCCCTGATCTTTATTCGGGAAATATCGGAAGCAAGATAGCGCAGAGGATGGGAAATTTCGAAAGCTACGGTCCGATACTTCTGGGACTGAACGCGCCGATCAACTACCTTCCCCGTGGCTGCAACGCGCTTGAAGTTTATTCCATGTGCATAGTGACCGCCGCGCTGGCGATATGACACAGGGGGATCTTATGGACGACAGATATGACGATTACTCCTTCATACTTGATGTAGACGGAACCCTCTGCCCCATCAAAAAAAAGGATGAAAAATACGAGGACCTCGTGCCCTATGAGAATATCTTAAAGAAACTTCGTTACTACAAGGAAAGGGGCGCAAAGATAGTCCTCTTCACGTCAAGGAACATGAATTCCTATAACGGAAACATAGGACTGATAAACAAGAATACGGCGCGGATCCTGCAGGAATGGCTTGATAAATGGGATATACCCTATGACGAGATCATATATGGTAAGCCGTGGCCCGGAAAAAAGGGCTTTTACATCGATGACAGGACCGTAAGACCCGACGAATTTCTGACAGAGGAAGTAGAGGGGCTTGAGAAGATCTGCGAAAAGTCGAGAGAAAAATCCCTTTAACTGAGTCCAAAGATCACGATAAACTTGAAAAAAAGCCGTTATTGCGATATAATTTTTTAGTTGTGTCATAAAATAAGAAAGGATGGAATAAGGTATGTATACACTTGTACTTGTCAGGCACGGTGAAAGTGCATGGAATCTCGAAAACAGATTTACAGGCTGGACGGATGTTGATCTTTCCCCCAAGGGCGTGGAAGAAGCAAAGGCAGCGGGCCAGCTGATGAAAAAGGAAGGCTATGATTTCGATATATGCTATACATCGTATCTGCGCCGCGCGATCCATACACTCGGACTTGCATTAAACGAAATGGACAGGGAGTGGCTTCCGGTCATCAAAAGCTGGAAATTAAATGAGCGTCATTACGGAGCGCTTCAGGGTCTCAACAAATCGGAGACGGCAACCAAGTATGGCGAGGACCAGGTCAAGATCTGGAGGAGATCATTTGACATTCAGCCTCCGGCGCTTGAGGAAAGTGATGACAGGAATCCTGCACGTCAGGATCAGTACAGATACGAGCCCAAGGATCAGATGCCTCTGACGGAAAGCCTTAAGGATACCATTGCAAGGGCAGTTCCTTATTATCAGCAGGAGATACTTCCCAAGCTGAAAGAGGGCAAGAGAGTCATCATAGCCGCTCACGGAAATTCCCTCAGAGCTCTTGTAAAGTATTTTGACAACGCTTCCGATGAAGAGATAGTTTCCGTGAACATACCTACGGGAATCCCTCTCGTATATAAATTTGACGATAATGACAAGGTCATCGAGAAATTCTATCTCGGAGACCAGGATGCTATAAAAGCAAAGATGGATGCTGTGGCAAAACAGGGTTCAGCTAAGTAACACATGATCATATGGTTTGACATCTGCGCTCTGTGCATCATGCTTGAGGTGCTCTATACATGCATCATCAGGCGGAACTTAAGAGTCAGACAGAACTACATATTTCTCCTGATGCTTTTGGTGCTCATATTCACCACCATAGGCAGTCTTTTTTCTACCCTCGGGCAGAATGCGGTATACGCGGGAAATGTGGCGTCACCTTTTTATAATGTCTTACTGATGAGGGGAGCGGTGTATCTGTATATGGCAATGCATATACTTACACCGGTCCTCTTTGTGATCTATATCTACTGTATTCTGGGAATAGAATACACAAAGCTTTGGGAATTTCT
The DNA here is from genome assembly GCA_024690825.1 of Lachnospiraceae bacterium. Taxonomy (GTDB): domain Bacteria; phylum Bacillota; class Clostridia; order Lachnospirales; family Lachnospiraceae; genus NK4A144. Next base: position 81,421 of record JAILOK010000074.1, read on the forward strand.
GCTGATGTTTGCTCCGGTCGTGATCGCACTGCTGGTTCTTGCGGCGACTCCGGCGACGGGAGCGATCTTTTATTTCGATGAATATAATGTTTATACCAGAGGCAGCTGCATGTGGGTGTTTTATGTTGTTGCTTTTTATTATGTGCTCTATGCTGCCTATCTGGTCGTTTATTTCAGAAAGAGCTTAAGACGGGAGGTCACCCTGTGCGTGGGAGCGTTTCTTCTGTTTTCCGGCCTGGGGGTTGTTGTCCAGTTCCTTAACCAGAGCTTCAAGGTAGAGGATTTTTTCAATGCCATGGTTCTGATCATCGTTTATATCAACATTGAAAGACCCGGGGATTTCATAGATTCCCAGACTGATCTGCAGAATCAGGCGGCCTTTTACATGAATACCGAGACCCGTCTCAAACGCCGTTCGCAGATGGATCTGATACTTCTTTCCATTGACAATCTTGCTTTCCTTGACAAACAGATCGGCATGGCAAAAAGCGATATGCTTCTGATCGAAGCCGCCAAATATCTTGAGACCTTTTCTGAGTCTGTAACGGTATACAGACTGAAAAGAGGGGTCTTTGTCATGATGATGAAAAACAAGGCCGTTACCACGGTGGAAAACATCATCTACGAGATCAGGGAAAGATTCAGGGAAGCTTTTTCAACCGACAGCTACAACATCCTTTTATATGAATGCTGCACGCAGATCATCTGTCCGAAGGATGCTGATAATAATACAGACCTCAATCATCTCATAACTCTTGCTTCCGTTCCGGAAAGCCACAGGAACAGGCACAGGTATGATGTGGCGGAGATCAATCTGGCAGAGGACAACAGAAAGAGGACAGTGGACAGGATCCTGCGTTCTTCCGTATCCGACATGAGCAACATAGTGATAAAATACCAGCCTGTTTATGATGTCAAAACAAAGAAATTTGACGGTGTTCAGTTAAAGACAATGTTCCGCACGAAGGAGCTTGGAGCCCTTTCAAGACGCGAATATTTTGCGGCATCCGAAAATAACGGCACCGCGGCTGTTATAGAGCCGTACATATATGAAAGACTCTGTTCCTTTATCGAATACAGCGGCATCAGTCATTACGGCATCAGGGATTTTGCCATAGAGCTTCCCATAGGCGCCCTGATGATGAAAGGGGCAGCCGATGCCATGATAATGACCGCGGATGAACACGGCGTGCCGCACCATCTGATCACCTTCGAACTCATGGAGGATGCTCTGATGAACTATCAGGGAGTGGTCAGATATAATGTCGAAAAACTCCGCGAAAGGGGCTTCATGTTCTCGCTCATTAATTACGGCAAGGGCTATACGGATGCGGGAACGATCCTCAAGATGCCTTTAAGTTCGGTCACCCTTGACAGCGCGCTGATCGCAAAGGGACTGGAAAACGATATGGCGGATACACTGCTCAAAAATTCCATTGCGATGCTGAGAAAATTCAATATACGGATCAAAGCCGACGGGATCGAAAATGAAGAGCAGATGCAGTATGCCTTAAAGCTTGGCTGTGATATGGTGCAGGGCTATCATCTGGCCACGGTCTTCTCGGGAGACGATCTTCTGACATACGCGAAGGAGGGACGCAATGCGGTATAATTACTGGATGGATGTCTGCGCGTTCATCCTGCTCGTGATCCTCATAGTTTTATATCTGACAAAGCATTCCGTAAAACTGCTCCAGAATTCACTGTTTTACGCGATAGTAATGAGCGCTCTCTTTGCCACTGATTTCAATATCCTGTATGTGGCCGTAAGCGACAGGTCCCCGCTCCTTGTCATGATCGTTAAAAGCGTCGTTATGTCTTTGGATCTTCTGACGGCGGTCCTTTATGCCTTTTACATAACGGCCTTTGCGGGTTATCAGGTCAGGACAAGGAAGATGTTCAAACGGCTCTTTCCGCAGGCCCTTGTCTGTGTTATCGGGATAATCATCAATCCGTTTACCGGGATTTTCTTTACCGTGGACGGAGGCTACGGACTTACCTGGCAGCCTCTTTCGGTCGTTTATTTTCTTTCGTTGATGTATTACCTCTTTTACACGATCGTGCTGCTTGTGCGGACAAGGGATACCATGAGCCGTGAGAAGCTTTTCATGATAGTTCCTTTCGTTTTTCTTATAAGCTTTACTTCATATTTTGAATATACCAATACGGCTTTTCTGGGAAAGCATTTTGCGGAAGCACTGCTCGGTCTGATGCTTTATTTCGGACTCAGGAATCCGGACGAACTGTATGATGAAGAAACCGGGATGCTCAATGATGCTGCGCTTACCGCATATCTTGAAAAAAGACTTGCCGGGGACAAAAGGGTATTTGTGGTCGCGGTAAAGATCCATGATGTGGAACTATTAAGAAGGACGATAGGCGCGGAAGCCGGGCGGAATCTCCGTGACCGTATATCTGAGATCCTCTATTCATATTCGCGTGACACCATGGCCTTTACGGTTTCAAAAGGCCTTTATTGCATAGTGACCGACAGGGGAGACCGTTCATACGCCGCGACGATACAGAACGACCTGCATGAAAAACTTTCAAAGACCTTCTATTTTGACAAAGCCATGGTGGATATCTCGTCTTCTGTCTGTCTTATCGAGATGCCGCAGGATGCTAAGGACACCACCGCACTGATGGATGTCATCAAGCTTTTTGCCGAAGTCGGAGAAAAGAGGAACATGGCGGTCGTCAGTACTGCAGATCTGGATCTTCGGCATATCGCCTATATGCGTACGATCGACGAGAAGGTAAGAAATGCCATCAGCGACGGAAAGCTGGAGGTATATTACCAGCCTATCTTTTCCAGTAAAAAAATGAGATTTGTGGCGGCAGAGGCGCTGCTTCGCATGCATGATGACGAGCACGGATTCGTATCACCCGAGGTGTTTGTGCCCGTGGCCGAAAACAACGGTTCCATCGTAAAGATCGACAATTTCGTCATAGAACAGGTCTGCAGCATGATCTCAAGGAATAACTTAAAGAGCCTTGGCGTTGATTATATCGAAGTGAATCTGTCACCCGGAGACTGTATCCAGGACGACCTTGTGGGCAAGATCAGCGGGTTTCTTGAAAAATACCGGATCGATCCGTCAAGCATCAATCTTGAGATAACCGAAACCGCGCCGGATGAATTCACGGGCATAGTGGACAGGAATGTAAAGGCGCTTCATGACCTCGGGATCAATTTCTCTTTGGATGATTTCGGGACAGGCTATTCATCCTTAAGCCGTATTTTATCCCTGCCCTTAAAGATCATAAAGCTTGACAAGACTCTTGTGCAGCCGGCATTTAAGGGAAACGCCGAATTTGATGACGAAAGAGAAAAGAACATCAAGAATTCAAATCCCAGACTGATGCTTGAAAGCTATGTGGAAATGATAAAGAGGATAGGGGATGAGATCGTAGCCGAGGGAGTTGAGACAAAGGAACAGGCGGAGGAGATCATCCGGATGGGATGCGATTATATACAGGGATTCTATTTTGCCAGACCCATGCCCGAGGCTGATTTTATTAAGGTAATAAAGGAAGGAAAGATCAAGCAGATTGCCGACCTCGAGGTTTGATAAATGAAAAAAGATATTCTGGGTAACAAGATATTTCGCTGCCTCACCGAGTTTTTTGCCGGAATGTCGGTGATGGCAGTGGAGCTTGGAGCAAGCAGGCTTCTGGCTCCTTATTTTTCGTCTTCGCAGATAGTGTGGACTATCATAATAGGAACGATCATGATCGCGATGGCCCTGGGCAATGTCTACGGAGGAAGGAGCGCCGACAAAAATCCCGATCCCGACAGGCTTTACAAAAGGATACTTGTTGCGTCAGTCTGGATCGCAGCTATCCCGCTTGCGGGAAAGTATATAATAATAGGGATCTCCGGCATTCTTATCCTTTCCGTAAATATAAACTTTCTTATCATTGCTGCTTTTGTATCCTGCATGATCATTTTTGTATTCCCTCTTTTTCTGCTGGGGACAGTAACCCCGTCACTTGCAAGATATACCGTAAAAAGTCTTGACGACTCCGGAAAGACCGTCGGCACCCTGAGCGCTTTCAATACGATAGGAAGCATAATAGGAACCTTCCTGCCAACCTTTGTGACGATCCCGGCTGTCGGCACCGCGGTCACCTTTCTTGTGTTTTCGGGAGTGCTCCTGATCCTGGCTCTTATTTATTTCATATCGGAAAAGAGAGGCAGAAAAATATGCGCCGTCTCCGCCATACTGTTCATCATCTGCTCGATATTCGGACACGGTGACAGCTTTGCCTTCTGGGAAAACGATCTTCTGTATGAAGGCGAGTCCGTTTATAATTATCTGCAGGTAAAGGAAAATGAAAAAGAGGTGCTGCTTTCGACCAATGTCCTTTTCGGCGTTCAGTCGGTAATGAGAAAGGATGACGCTCTTTCGGGAATGTACTATGATTATGCCATGGCGGCTCCCGTGATGGCGGGCGCCGGAAAGAATAAGGACATGGACATGCTGATACTCGGCATGGGGACAGGCACCTATGCAAAGCAGTGTGACAGATACTTTGAGGATCTTTATATTGAGGGCGTTGAGATAGACGGAAAGATCACCGACCTGTCAAAGAGATATTTTGACGCGCTTCCGGATGTTCCTGTCTACACCTATGACGGCAGGGCCTATCTCGATGCGGTAAAAAAGAAGTATGATGTCATAATGGTGGATGCGTATCAGGACATATCCATACCCTTCCAGATGTCCTCGGTCGAATTTTTTTCCTCGGTCCATGACCACTTGAAGGAAAACGGCGTCATGGTCGTAAACATGAATATGAGATCAGATGAGGAGGGTAATATAAACGGGTATCTTTCGGATACGATAGCGTCCGTATTTCCTTCCGTATGCACGGTGGATATTCCGGGCTACACCAACCGGGAACTCTTCGCCGTAAAAAATGGAGACTGCAGGGAACTGTTTGCCGAAAACATCTCCGGCATCAAAGATCCGGAGCTTACCACATTGATGAATTATACGGCCTTTCTTCTTGAAGAGCATGAAGGGGGATCCCACATTTTTACAGATGACAGGGCTCCTGTCGAGCTTCTCGGCATGAGGGAGATCGACGGTCTTATAAGTCATGAAGTATCCTACTACAGGGATCTGTACAGGCAGGAGGGCCTCAGTGCCGTATTAAGGGATCTTGGAATTTAAACTGCGAAAGCTGCTTTGGCAGCGAGGCGATTCGTGATATTACAGAGAATTAAGAAGGGACAGGAACCAAACAGTGAAGACGCATTCTGTATGGAAAAAGATAATACTTGCGGCGGTCATCATTCTGGCGGTGCTTGGATTGCTGTTTGTTATTTTGATGTTAATTCCCGACGATGAAGAAGATGCCGGGACCGTTGAAGAGCAGATCACGGAAGAAGGACAGCTTACGGAAGAAAATCAGACTGCAGAAGAAGATCAGACCGTGGAAGAGGAGCAGATCAAAGAAGAGGAAACGGAGACATTTTCCGAAGATCCGGACAGCATGAAAGAAAGTGATGACGAAGCCCGGACGGAGGAAACGGAAACCGAAGAATCCGATGGATCCGGCAGGAAAAGTGCCGTTGATATCCCTGAGTCGGAGCTTTCGGATCAGGTCCTGACTTTCAGGACGGTATCCCTTGATAACGAAGAGTTGACAGAGGATATCTTTTCGGATTATGACATAACCGTTGTTCATATATGGGCGACATTCTGCGGGCCGTGCATCAGGGAAATGGGACAGTACGCGCAGTTTTATAAGGACCTTCCGGGTAATGTAAATCTTGTGGGACTGGTGCTTGATGTGGAAGACGGGAGCGATTATAATGTTTCGGACGCAAAAGAGATCTTAAGCGATGCGGGGGCGGAGTTTACGAATCTTCGGACAAACGGTGATCTGAAGCATATCGCTGACCGCATAGATTATGTGCCGTCCTCGTTTTTCGTTGACAGTAAGGGACATATTATCGGCGATATAATGGACGGAGCGGGATTTGAAGAAACAAAGGCCCGCCTTAATGAGTATTTTAAGTGAAAAGAAAGACCAAATAAACAGATACGGAGGAAATACAAATGGCAGCAGAAAATGAAAAGAAAAAGAAGGGGAATGGCGGGTTTAACCGACAGAAATTTAAGCCGGACTCGGACGGGCTGAAGGAACTTACAGAGTATACGGAATCCGTGCTTTCCGATCTCGGAATGGAGCAGTCGGAGATCCTCAAGACAATGCTTACCGTTGAAGAGGCTGCAGGGAGCCTTGTGCAGCATCTGGGGGAAAAAGCCGAAAAGGCTCATATTTATGTTGAACTGATCTCGTTTTTAGGTAATATCTCTATCGAGCTTTCGGCAGACGGAGATGAATATTCACCCCTTGAATTCGTAAAGACAGACCACATCGATGATAATGAGGAAATGGGAGGAGACGCGCTTGAGATCATCCGGGGCATGATCCTAAAAAGCTTCGCGGAGGATTTCAGGTACAGGCACAAGAACGGCAGGAATTACATAAGAATGATGCTGGTAAGGTCGCGCCGGACCTTCCTCTATGAAACCCTGGGTGCTATGATCGCAGCCGTGATCCTGGGAATCATATTCGCGTTCTTCATGCCGGAAAACATTAATAAATCCTTAAATGATATACTGCTGGCGCCGGCCAAGACAATGTATATGAATGCATTAAAGATGATCGTTGCGCCTGTAGTGTTTTTTTCCATCATATCCTGTGTATCCCAGTTTTCGGACCTGTCGGCGCTCGGCAGGGTCGGCGCCAAGGTTTTCAGCATGTATCTTTTTACCACCTTCGTAGCCGTAGGCGTCGGGATAGCCGTATTTTTTATATTTCAGCCCGGCAATGTGGATCTGTCGACTGCTATCGCGTCAGATGCGTCCGCCATCACGTCTCAGACGGGGGCGGTATCGATAAAGGATACGGTGATGGGGATCATACCCTCAAATATTATCGATCCCTTCGCAAAATCAAATATGCTGCAGCTGATATTTATAGCTGTGCTTGCCGGTATCTCAGCAGGTCTTATAGGAAAATATTCACAGATGCTCAAAGACTTTTTTACCGCATGTAACGATCTGTTCCTGCAGATAACTAAGATCATAATCAAGGTCATGCCGATCGCGATATTCTGCTCGATCATGTCAATGATGCTTACCATGGGCGTTTCAGCGATCCTCTCGGTACTCGGTATGATGGGTACCTTCATCATAGGACTTCTCGTTATGCTCGTTATTTACGGACTGCTGCTTCTGGTTGTCGGACATCTCAATCCGGTGACTTTTTACCGGAAATATGCATCAACAATGGTGCAGGTTTTTACGCTTGCATCCTCCAATGCCTCCATTCCGATCAATATGGAGGCCTGTGAAAAGAAACTGGGTATCGAAAGACGCATATATGCCCTGTCCATACCGTTAGGGGCAACTTTGAATATGGACGGAGCCTGTGTATATAATGCTGTTTTTGCCCTCGCACTTGCAAAAGCCTATGGCGTGGAGATTACCGGAGGAGCTCTGCTTTCCATGATAATCGCCATAGTGGTGCTGTCCATGGGAGCGCCGGGCATCCCCGGTTCGGGACTGATCTGTCTGTCGGTTCTGCTGGTGCAGATCAATGTCCCTGTGGAGGCGATCGGTCTTGTGATGGGAATCGATTCGCTGTGCGGAATGTTCAGGACCATGTCAAATGCCGGAGGCGATGTGATCGCGGCAACGGTCGTTGCAAAAAGCGAGAATGCCATAAATTTGGAGATTTACAACAGCAAATAAAAAAGACTTTTGTTCACGTGGATGACTCTATCCCATATTGCATGTCATATTAAATCATGATAGGATAATAGACAGTCTATTTACTTTCAGACGTTCACACAAAAGGAGAAGTCGTATGAAGAAAATCTTTGCAAAAGCCAATCTGTCGTTCATGGTCGCGCTGCAGATGCTGGTACTGCCAGTGGTCATATGTCTTGTCATTTCCATCGTCATGATGGGAAGCGAGATGAACAGCACCTACAATGATGCTGAAAGCATGTATTTTGATACTCTTTACCAGATAAACAATAAGCTGGTAAACGCAGATCGTGATTTCTATCAGGCAATGAACGCTGCCCAGCAGTATATGAGCGTTGCCATGTCCGATGGTAATCTCCCGGAGGATGAAATGAAGCGTCTCTTTGACGAGCGTGTCAGCGTTTATGACGAAAACCTGGGTCAGACTCTGGAGAGAGTGGGAGGAGCTAACGATATCGCAAAAGAGATCCCATATCTTTACACGGGAATCCTTATCGATGGAAAATCCTACAAGGATTACGCGGCAGAGTTTGAATCGACTTACAATGAATGGCTGGGAACATATAATTTCCAGACTCAGGAGGGAGATATTACGGCTTTCAATGAGAGATTTGAAGCTACGCGTGATGCTATTTCCAATATGACCGACATAGTAGAACAGTGGGCTGATGAAGAAGAAGCTCAGGCAAGAAAAGATATTGCCGCCAAGATAACGGTTTTAGCCATAATTTTCGGTATAATCATTGTTTTACTGTATGTACTCGTACTGGTGACCGCAAAATCCCTTTCGGACGGCGTCAAGAGGATACAGAATGCGATCGACAATATGTCAAACGGTGACTTTGTGACACATCTTGAGGTCGAATCTCCGATAAAGGAATTTACCAACATCGCAAAAGCTTCCGAACACATGCGTCACAACCTTCATGAAGCTCTTAAGAAGATCGTTTCCAATGCGCAGGATGTTGATGACAGCGCAAGTACTGCAAAGGACAGGATTTCAGACAGCCAGTCAGCAACCTCCGATATCAGCCATGCAGTTTCGGATCTTGCAAACGGAGCTACGGCTATGGCTACTGATGTTCAGAGCACGGCGGATATCACCGTTAATATCGGAAATGCCGTTGAGGATGTACTGGGAGCAGCAAACTCCAACCTTGAAAACGGACGCAGCGTAATGGATGAATCGCTTCGTGTTCAGCAGGAACTCGGAGAACTGGTCACCACCGGACAGAATACACGCGAAAAGGCCAACAGGGTTTCGGAATCAGTCAGCGAAACAGCTGTTGTCGTATCACAGATCAGCCAGGCAGCAGATCTCATCATTTCGATAGCAAGCCAGACAAACCTTCTTGCGCTCAACGCATCGATAGAGGCGGCAAGAGCAGGAGAAGCAGGACGAGGCTTTGCGGTTGTTGCAGGCAATATCAAGGATCTTGCCGAAGAATCAAACAGCGCGGCAAACCAGATCTCGGATATGCTTAAGCAGATCACAAATCTTTCCGAGCAGAACAAGTCACTTACAGACGCGATCAAATCCGCTACGGAAGAAGAAACCCAGGCTCTGGGCAGCATGAGCGATTCCTTCGAAAAGATGCTCGGCATGCTTCGCGAAACAGAGGATGGAAACAACCGGATCGTGCAGCTTGTTGAACAGCTTGAGGGCAACAAGAATTCGATCCTTAATTCCGTAGAGTCCCTCTCTTCGGTATCTCAGGAAAATGCCGCTTCGACACAGGAAACGAGCGCCTCGCTTTCAATGCTCGATACCAACATGGAAAATGTTGTCGAGCAGGCTGAGAATCTGAAGTGTGTTGCTACTGAACTTCGTGAGAATGTAAAGAAGTTTACCATCTGATAAGATATGTCCGAAAAAGGAACGGTCCTGTTTGACCGAAATAAACTGATAAGACTGCTGCTCCCCATTTTAGGGGAGCAGTTCCTTGCTATAAGCCTCGGACTCTTTGATTCCGTGATGGTCGCTTCCTGCGGTGAGGCGGCGGTCTCCGGCGTATCATTGGTTGATGCCGTATCCATACTCATCATCCAGGTTCTCTCGGCTCTTGCCACCGGCGGGGCCGTCATAATAAGCCGTTATGTTGGCCAGGATCACAAAGGACATGCAAAGCGTGCTGCAGGTCAGCTGATGCTTGTCCTTTTGTCCGTGTCACTGGCATTAATGCTCATCATTATTTTTTCCTACAGATTTCTGCTCGTGCTCATTTTCGGGAAAATTGAAAAGGATGTGATGGAAAGCGCTGTCACATATTTCTTTATATCCGCTCTTTCATATCCGGCGCTCGGCGCCTATAATGCAGGCGCAGCAGTTTTCAGAAGCCAGGGCAACAGCCGGATAAGTCTTGTTGCCAGTCTTGTGATGAATGTATGCAATATTGCCGGAAATGCCTTTCTGATCTTTGTTCTGCATATGGGAGTGGCCGGCGCCGCCATCGCGACCACTGCTTCAAGGTTTATAGCCGCAGCAGCCGTCATAATCCTATTACAGACGAAAAATCCGGTTCTGTCTCTAACGGTGAAGACCCTTTTTGTCCCGGACTGGAAGATGATAAAGAGGATCCTGTCCATAGGACTGCCCAGCGGAGTCGAGAACGGAATGTTTCATATCGGTAAGCTGATGCTTGCAAGCATGATATCGGGATTCGGAACTGTGGCCATCACGGCAAATGCAGTCGCAAACAGTGTGTCCGCCGTATTTAATGTTCCGGGATGCGCCGTCGGTCAGGCGATGCTCGTGGTCATTGGGCAGGCAACGGGATACGGTGACAGGAATGAGACCTTAAGATACGGCAGGATACTTCATCGTATGGGACTTATAGCGCAGTTTGCCGCGCAGTTTCTCCATCTGACACTGATATGGCCGATATTGTCCCTCTATCAGCTTTCGGATGCGACCTTTTACGAAACAGCAAGACTCCTTGTCACCTGCGCCGTCTGTTCCATGATATTCTGGGCGGAAAGCTTCTGTACTCCGAATATCCTGCGCGCCGCGGGAAGAGCAAAATTTACCATGGTCGTCAGTTCCTTTTCGATGTGGGTCTTCAGGATAGGGAGCGCCGTGATCCTTGCAAGGGTCTTTAACCTCGGTGTCCTTGGAGTGTGGATAGGAATGTATATCGACTGGGTATTCAGGGCGGTCGTATTCGGATACTCCTACAGAAAAGGAAGATGGGCCCGCATGGAATATACATGAATCGGGGAAAATCCGTTGGACGCCGCATAATAATCGCCTGATATTTTTTAGATACGGCGTCACAAACATTGATCAGGCGATTATCATGCGGTGGCAAAATAAGGTGTTGTTTTTTAACGGGTTTGCATTTATGATATATACGATGATTATTTCGTATCTTTGAATGGGGATCATCGATTAAACATGAAGGGAAGACGCAGGAAATGAGTGAGGAAAACAGGAAAAGAAGAGACCGTTATGTGGATGAATTTGCACTGACAAAATATACCCTCCCTGTCGTATGGCAGATGGCTGAGGTCATTCCGGGAGGATTTTTTATTTACCGTGAGGACGAGAAAAGGGAACTCATTTATTCGAACAGCAAGGTTCATGAGATCTTTGGCTGCAAGAACCTTGCGGAATTCAAAGAATACACAGGCTACACCTTCCAGGGAATGGTCCATCCCGATGATTTTGCAAAGATACAGGGGGACATCGATTCGCAGATCGATTCCGAAGAGGGCGATGCCATGGATCATGTCGTTTACCGTATCAAAAGGAAGGACGGCGAGATCAGATGGGTCGATGACTACGGACATTTCAGCCATTCACCGGAGTACGGGGATGTCTACTATGTATTCATAAATGACATCACGGAAGCAAAACAGAGCGAGGAAGCCGGAAAGACGCTGGAAGCTCTGCCCGGAAAGATCGGACAGATCCTCGAAAGAGCAGCGGAGGGCGACTATGAGGCCGTCAACGAAGGACTTGCCGGATTGAAGGAATCCTTATCATAATATTTGAAATGAATCACGACCCCGGGATCATAACTGTCCCGGGGTCTTTATTGTCTGAAACAGCCACCCGATGTCTTCTTTTGTTTCCGGCGTCACAAACTGATTTTCAAAACGACCGACGCTCCGCCGCCGTCGAGTTAACATCCGGATTAGACTAAGTCCGTACGGAAGTTCGGCGATGCCTCTCTCCCGACAGACCAAGTCTTAAGCAGGAAGTTATCTCTCGTTGCTTCGCTGACGGGTCTTTTTTGAATAATCAGTTCGTTCCGCCTTTCGAAAGTGTTGGTCGGGTGGCAGTTCCGATAAAACCAAAAACTGTATATAATAATGACATGCCACAAGAATTAGTGTATAATCTATAAGATTGTACACATGATATAGAGGTGGAGATAAAATTCGTCATGTACGGTTACGACGACAACGGATATTATCCTTCGTATTCATACAGGGAAAGACGTCCGAAAAAAGGAAAGGTCGCAGCGGGGATCGGCTTGGGCATTCTGGCACTTGCGCTGTGTGCCGGCATCTTTTTCGGCGTATCACATATCATAAAGGCAAAAAAGGAATCCCTTTCGGAAAAAGACGGGCAGAATGATTCCGTTTCCGCAGATACGGCACCGGCAGTTCCGGCAATGATCCCGGTAGACACGCCTGTGACTGTGGGTTCTGATGACAGTGAACTTGAGGATGAGAAAAGCGAGCCTTTATGCGTGGCGCCGGATGACAGAACAGTCGGTGTCAGCGATGAGGTTGTCAGCGAATATGCCGTGCTGATCTCACTTTCGGAAAACAGGGTAGTCGCAGCCAGAAACTGCAGACAGAAGATGTATCCCGCCTCAATGACCAAGGTCCTTACAGTTTTGGTGGCAGCCGAACATTTAAGAGACATGTCCGCTCTTGACGATATATTTGAGATGACACAGGCCATTGAAGGATACAGTTATGAAAACGGCTGCAGCAATGTCGGGTTTATGCCCGGAGAAAAGATACCGGTAAGGGATCTTTTCTATGGAACGATACTTCCCTCCGGAGCAGATGCGGCGATGGGCCTTGCCGAATATATCGCGGGTTCACAGGAAGCCTTTGTTGACATGATGAATGAAAAAGCCGCAGAGCTTGGGCTTTCGGAAACCTCGCATTTTATGAACTGCGTCGGACTATATGATGATGACCACTATACCACGCCCATGGACATGGCAGTCATCATGGATGCGGCCATGAAAAATGATGTGAGCCGTGAGGCGCTGACGCGTCATACCTATACCACGACAGCCACACCCGAACATCCTGACGGGATCATCATCTCAAACTGGTTTCTTCGAAGGATAGAGGACAAACAGGAAACCGGAGAGGTGCTTGGAGCGAAGACGGGATTTGTGAACCAGTCCAAAAACTGTGCCGTAAGCTATGCTGTTTCGGATGACGGAAAACCCTTCATCTGTGTGACCGGAGCTTCATCAAGCTCGTGGCGCTGCATCTACGACCATGTGGATATTTACACCAATATTGCCTTCAAACAATGAAAGTATCACATTTTTGTACAACCGATTTCGGAGGAGCCTTTTATGCTGCAGCCAGGATAAATGCGGCCATGCGGCAGTGCGGGGCGGATTCAAGGCTTTTTGTGCGGACAAAAACCCGTAAAGACACGGAGTGCATTGCGGTTGCGGATACCCCCGTAAAGGAACTCATTTCAAAGACAAAAAATTTTGCAAATCTCATACTTTCAAAGGGGGAGATAATAACCGACCGCTTCGGCACGGATATCACAAAAACCGCTGCGGTGAAGGATGCGGATGTCATCATACTTCACTGGGTGAACTCCTTTATATCATATTCCACGGTAAAAAAGCTTGCCGCTTCCGGAAAAGCCGTGATCTGGGTGATGCATGACATGTGGCCCTATACCGGAGGATGCCATCACGGTTACGGCTGTACCGGATATGAGCATGGCTGCGGGAAATGCCCGTTTCTTAAAAGCACGGATGAAAACGACCTCTCACGCAGGAATTTCTTAAAGAAGCAGGAAGCGCTCAATGCCGGAAATATCACAATTGTATCCCCGAGCATCTGGAACATGGAATGCTCCGAAAAAAGTGCCGTCACATCGGACTTAAAAAAGCATGTGATCAGAAATCCGATAGATACCACAATATTTAATCCGCAGAAAGATGCAGCTTCATTGCGCGAAAAATACGGTCTGCCCCTGAATAAAAAGATCATTCTTTTCGGCGCCATGGTGCAGTCGGTTCACAAATGGGAAGGCATGGAGATGACTGCAAGGGCTGTGTCAGGTCTTAACGATGATCTGAAAAAGGATTGCAGTCTTCTGATCTTCGGAAATGCGCCGGACCTTGATCTGTCAGATTTTGATATTCCGGCAGCAGCGCTCGGACATATTGACGGACAGGAAAAGATCGCGGATATTTACCGCGCGGCCGATGTTTTTGTCTCACCTTCGGTAGCGGACAATTATCCGAATACCCTTCTTGAAGCCATCTGCTGCGGCACGCCCTGTGTCTCGTTTGATATCGGGGGGATGAGGGATCTTGTAAAGACCGGTGAAACGGGATATCTTGCCAGACCGAAGGATACGGATGACCTTTCCAAAGGGATCTGTACTGTCCTGACGGGCAGCTTAAAAGAAAAACTTAAGGATCCTTCGCATAATAAAAACCTTTCGGACAATTCCTATGATATAATAGGGAAGCAGTATGTTGATCTTTGTGAGGCACTGATGAGATAATGGCGGATGTTTCTGCTGATATAAAGAACGGACAATATAAGAGCGTATATCTGATCCACGGTGATGAAAGATATCTGAGGGAAAACTATACCAGAAAGCTGCTGAATGCGCTGGTGGCGCCGGGAGACAATCTGAATTTTGCATCCTTTGAAGGAGGATCGACAGATATAAACGAAGTGATATCCCTTGCCGGCACGCTTCCGTTCATGGCCGAAAAGAGAGTCATATGCGTAAGGGATTCGGGCTTTTTTCATAAGAACTGTGATGAACTTGACGAGTACCTGTCTGCCCCTTCGGAAGACACCGTTCTCATCTTTGATGAGAGCAAAGTGGATAAGAGAGGCAGAAATTATAAGGCGGTGCTGAAGCTTAAGGGAGATGTGGATGCGGTACCGCTTGATGGGAAGAGCCTAAAGACATGGGTTGCGGCGCTTCTTCAGAAAAAATATCAAAAAAAAGTCCGGGAATCCACGGTGGAGCTTCTGATATCAAGAGTAGGGACGGATATGTCGGTTCTTTCCTCCGAGATCGGAAAGCTTGCAGGTTACGCGGATGAAAGAGATACGGTTGAGGATGATGATGTCATTACGATGACAAAAAGGAATCCTTCCGGAAATGTCTTTAAGATGATAGAGGCGATGACCTTAAAAAAGCAGAGCGAGGCGGTATCGATCTATTATGAGATGCTGGAGGCAAAGGAAAGCGCCTATGCGATCCTTTCGCTCATAGAAAGGCATTTCAGGATCATTTATATTATAAAGGAACTGTCCGAAAAAAAGGCTTCAAAGCAGGAGATGGCCCAGGCTGCGCAGATCAGGGATTATCTGGTTTCGGGTTATCAGAAACAGGCCTCAAGATATTCAAGGTCAAGGATCAGGCAGGTTCTGGATGAATGTGTATCAACCGAGGCAGACAGCAAGTCGGGAAAGATAGATGAGACACTGGCAGTGGAACTGCTTATAATAAAATATTCAAGTTAAAGGAAAAGACCGATATGAGAGATATTCCGAAAAAACATGAGATCTACAGACATTTCAAGGGCGGTCTCTACGAGATTGTCACCATCGCCCATCACACCGAGACTATGGAGGAACTTATCATTTACAGGAGCATGGAGGACAAGACCATGGTTTATGCCAGGCCTCTCACCATGTTCATGGAAAGGACCGACAGAGAAAAATATCCGGCTACGAAACAGGAGTTTCGATTTGAAAAGGTTGACATAAAGAAACCGGATGAATATGCTAAAACTCTTGACTCTGTCAATGCCAATGCCGTATCAGACTTCAAAAAACTGGTTGACATAAAGATTAAAGAAAAACAGCAGGAAGAGAAGGTGGCCGGTTCCGACGAGATCCCCGAAGGAATATCTCTGGATCTTATCAGATTCCTTGACACTGATGATTTTGAGGAGAAACTCGATATCCTCGAGGATGTCAAGGACAGGATAGACGAGGGCGTGGCAAGCGCCATGGCAGTTTCTCTTGATCTGGCCATTGAAGAGGGTTCGAAGGAGAGCATGATCCACGATATCAGGAATTATCTGATGCTTCAGATGAGATTTGACGGAAAGCATTTGCGGGACAGGAGTTAGATCAATTTTTTTTTTAGCTGGTTTACCATAAAGCATAGATTTTAATAACACATGAAACTATAATAAAAAGTGCGTCTTTTTCGGTTTTTGCGAAGGAGGGGCACTTTTTAAGGGAAAACACACTTAAGGAAGGAGCGTTGTAGGATGAGGAAATCAAGATTGTTGCTGGTTATGATCTTAGCTTTTGCAGCAGCCCTTGTGTTCTCGGGATGTACGGCGGTGGTCACCGATGATGACGGCCAGACTTACGAGATACCGATGGATGAGGCGGAAGAGTTTGCCAGGGAGTATATCTCGGAGGAGATGGGACTTTACATCTCCGATCAGATAGCTGACGGGTCTACGCTTGCCGAAGCCCTGGGCATCAAACAGGAAGATATCGAGCAGATCATAAGGGAAGAAGTAAGGGGAGCCATAGCCGAAGAACTGAAAAACGGAGATCTGGTTGATATGGTCTTTGCGGAGGCCGGCGTTTCAAAGGAAGATGTGCAGGCAGCCGTCGGAGCCGTAAATAATTTCACCGGAAAGACTGAGACAAAGAAGGAAGACAAGAAGGAAGAGCCTAAGGCTGAGGAAAAGAAGGAAGACAAGAAGGAAGAGGCTAAGGCCGAGGAAAAGAAGGAAGACAAGAAGGAAGAAGCTAAGGCAGAAGAAAAGAAGGAAGACAAGAAGGAAGAAGCTAAGGCCGAGGAAAAGAAGGAAGATAAGAAGGAAGAAGCTAAGGCAGAAGAAAAGAAGGATGGGGAAAGACTCGATGACGGAGATCCCTGGGTAGATCATTCTCTTAAAGAGAATATCTCAAAGGATGAGAAAACTTCGGCAAAGGATGACTTCTATTTCTATGCAAATAAGGACTGGCTGGTTAAAGCCGAGTTAAAGCCGGGCAAATCATCCGAAAGCTCATTCACCGGAGTTGCGGATGAAATAAACGAACTTGCAAATGCTGTTTTTAAGGATAAAAGCTTAAAGAGCGATGATGCCAAAATGGTACAGGGATTTTATGAATCGGTTCTTGACTGGGATGCAAGAAATAAAGCCGGAATAGAGCCGCTTGAACCTCTTTTTGTTGATATTCAGAAGGCTCAGACCATAGAAGACATTAATGATCTGTTAATCAGGAATGATCTGAAGACTTTCCTGAACAGTTTTGTTGCTTTTGGAAATACCCCTTCGATAAACGACGGTTCGCAGAATATAACGGCGGTTGCTTTTTGCTCGCTCATGCTGGACGATTCCGCGGAATATGAAAAACGTACGGCATACGGAGACAGGTATTATGAGAGCAACAAGCTCATTGTTGAGAAAATGCTCGAAAGATATGGCTACAAAAAGGAACTTGCGGACAAGATATTTGAACATGCGATAGAATTTGAGAGCAGGCTTGCAAAAAATATCTATACCTCCGAAGAGACAATGATGCCTGACTTCACCGAAAAGAGAAATAACGAGATGTCGAGAAAGGAACTGGAAAGTATATTTAAGAACTATCCTTTCTTTGATATCCTCGAGGCGGAAGGCTTTGGTAAAGCAGACAGATTCCTTGTTTTTTCACCGGATTATATAAAGGATTTTGATAAGCTCTATGTTGATGAAAATGTTGAAGATATTAAAGCATATCTGATCTGCCATCTGTGCAGCACGGCGACTGATGTTCTTGACAGAGAGGCCTATGAATTGGGTGTAGAGGCTCATAATATAGTATCCGGTGCAACAGGAATGGCTTCGGATGAGGAATATGCTTTTGATCTGGTGAGGTCTTCGCTTACAACTCCCATGGACAAAGCCTTCCTTGAAAAATATGATGCCACGAAGATGAAGAAGGATATCACAGAGATATGTGAGGAAGCGATTGACTATTACAGAGATATGCTTAAAGGTGAGGACTGGCTTTCTGACGAGACAAAGAAGATGGCAATAAAGAAACTTGACAACATGACGATAAATGCCGTATATCCCGAAAAGTGGGAGGATTACAGCAGGCTTTCCATTGACGGACTTTCATATTTTGATGCGATGAAGGAGATATACGATTACAAGTTCTTGCTTAACGCTGAAAAAACCGGGAAAAAGGTTGACAACGAAATATGGGACATTGATATTCTCGAAGCAAATGCCTACTATGATTCTTCGAATAATTCCATAAACATCATACGAGGCCTTCTGGGAGGCGCCTTCTACAGGGAGGATATGAGCAGAGAGGAACTGCTTGGAGGTATAGGCGCGGCAATCGGTCACGAGATATCCCATGCCTTCGATACGAGCGGTGCCCAGTATGATGAAAAAGGAAATTTCAATAACTGGTGGACTGATGATGATTATGCTGCATTCCTTGAACGTGCCGATAAGCTGGTTAAATATTATAATGCCATGACAGCATTCGGCGGCGAAAAGGTCAGAGGTGACAATATCCAGACCGAGGTCATAGCCGATCTGGCAGGCGACAAGTGCATGCTCGGCATAGCATCAAAGGAAAAGAATTTTGATTATGATAAGTTCTTCAGGGCAAATGCCGATGTCTGGAAGAGGGTCAACACGGTTGAATATGAGTACCTGTGCCTCACCCAGGATGTGCATCCTTTGGTATATCTCAGAGTAAACGCTGCATTCCCGCAGTTTGATGAATTCATTGAGACATATGGCGTCAAAGAAGGAGATAAGATGTACCTGGCACCCGAAGACAGAGTACTGGTGTGGTAAAACACCCCTTTGGGTGTTTTACCGGACCGTTACGAGCGCTGAGCGCGAGTGGTCCGCGGGGAACTACACTTTTAAGCAACCTAAGGAGAATAATATGTATTCAATTGATGAAGTTCGCTCAGTCGATCCCGAGATCGCGGAGGCGATAGAAGACGAATTAAAAAGACAGGACAGCCACATAGAGCTGATCGCTTCCGAGAACTGGACCAGCAAGGCTGTAATGGCTGCGATGGGAAGTCCTTTGACCAATAAGTATGCCGAAGGTTATCCCGGACACAGATATTACGGCGGATGCCAGTGTGTTGATGTGGTCGAGGATCTGGCCCGTGAGAGAGCGAAAAAACTTTTTGGCTGTGAATATGCAAATGTCCAGCCTCATTCCGGAGCGCAGGCAAACATGGCAGTGTTCTTTGCCATGATGAAGCCCGGAGATACCTTCATGGGAATGAATCTTGATCAGGGAGGACATCTCTCGCACGGTTCACCGGTCAATTTCTCCGGATCATATTTCAACTGTGTTCCTTATGGCGTTAATAATGACGGATTCATTGATTATGATGAAGTACTGCGCATCGCAAAAGAATGTAAGCCGAAGATGATCGTGGCCGGAGCATCGGCATATGCAAGGACCATTGATTTTAAGAAGTTCCGTGAGATAGCCGATGAAGTCGGAGCATATCTCATGGTAGATATGGCGCACATTGCCGGACTCGTTGCGGGAGGACAGCATCCCACTCCGATAGGAATCGCGGATGTTGTCACAACCACGACGCACAAAACCCTGCGCGGACCCAGAGGAGGTCTTATCCTTTCAAGCGCTGAGGCAGCAGATAAGTTCAAGTTCAATAAGTGCGTATTCCCCGGCATCCAGGGCGGACCTTTGGAGCATGTAATAGCCGGAAAGGCAGTATGCTTCAAGGAGGCTCTTGATCCGTCATTTAAGGAATATGCAAAGAACATAGTCGACAATGCGCAGGCTTTATGCAAAGGACTCATTGACCGCGGTCTTTCCATAGTGTCCGGAGGAACAGACAATCATCTGATGCTCTTAAATCTCGTTCCGCAGAACCTTACCGGCAAGGAGATAGAGGCACTGCTCGATGAGGCTCATATCACTGCAAACAAGAATACGATCCCGAATGATCCTCAGAAGCCGTTTGTCACAAGCGGTATAAGACTCGGGACTCCGGCTGTTACGACAAGAGGCTTTAACATGGATGACTGTGATAAAGTCGCGGAAGCCATTTCACTTGTTGTACTTGGCGGAAAGGATAAGGTCGGAGAGGCAAAGTCCATAGTAAAGGGACTTACCGATAAGTACCCCCTTATCTGATGACATGAAAAATTGATCAAAAACCACCCGGAAAGCTGCTTTCCGGGTGTGTTTATGCCCCGATGGAAAGAAATAACTATAAGTTGGTTAAATAATGGTTTTCAGCAGTTTAGAATTTATCTTCCGGTTTTTGCCCTTATTTTTCATAATATATTATCTGGCTCCCGCAAAGCTTCGGAATTTTGTCCTCTTTGCCGGAAGTATTGTTTTTTATGCCTTTGGTGAACTGAAATTTACCGTTCTCATCCTTCTTTCAGTGGTCGTAAACTACTTTATCGCAAGACTGATGGATATAAAGGATACGACACCCGGGAAAAGAAAACTCCTCCTTGTGATTGATGTTATATATAATGTCGGAATACTTGTCGTGTTCAAATATTCGGCCTTTATCATGAACACGGTAAACGATCTTACGGGGTTTGATCTGCCCGTACCCGAACTTGTACTTCCCCTTGGTATTAGCTTTTATACCTTCCAGATCATGTCATATGTGATAGATGTCTACAGAAAGGAAGCAGACGCCGAAAAGTCTCTCATCGATATGGGAACATATCTTATGATGTTCCCGCAGCTCATCGCGGGACCCATTGTCGTATATTCGGATGCATCTTTGGCCCTGAAGGCCAGAAAGGTGGATCTTTCCGGTTTTGAAGAAGGATTAAAGATATTTATCCTGGGACTTGGCAGCAAGGTCCTGCTTGCCAATCCCTTCGGCAGCATCTGGGACAGCACCGGCATGGGCGGATATGATGTGATGTCGACTCCGCTTGCGTGGATAGGAGCCATAGCATATACCTTCCAGATATATTTTGATTTCAACGGTTATTCGCTCATGGCCATAGGCCTGGGGAAGATGCTGGGATTTTCCTTTCCCAAAAACTTTGACTCGCCCTATATATCAAGGTCGGTCACTGAATTCTGGAAACGCTGGCACATATCCCTCACATCATGGTTTCGCCAGTATCTGTATATTCCTTTGGGAGGAAACAGGAAGGGCAGATTCCGGACATATATAAATCTGCTCATTGTCTGGTTCATTACCGGACTCTGGCACGGGGCCAGCTGGAATTTTGTGATCTGGGGTCTTTATTATTTTGTCCTGATCACAATGGAAAGACTTTTCCTTGGGAAACTGTTGAAGAATTCATATGTTTTGTCAAGGATCTACACGATGCTTGCGGTGATCGTCGGATGGGTGATATTTGCAGTCGAAGATATATCGCATGTAAAGATGTATCTTTCGAGGATGTTCACGCTGCATTACAGCGAGGATTATCTTGAAAACATTATCACGATCAGCATTCTTTTTGTGGCGGGATTTATTTTTTCGACACCGGTCTTTGCTCCGTGGTTTCGCAGGAATAAAAACAAGGCGTCGGGCATCATCATATTGTTTGTTATCTTCTGGGCATCCGTTGTAATGCTTGTTGACAGCGCATATAATCCGTTTTTGTATTTCAGGTTTTAGGCATATGAAAAAGAATCCGTTACTGCTCATCATCATAATTTCATCTCTTATCGTTACAATCCCCGGAATCCTGCTAAATGCCGGAGTGATAGAAACGACTGAAAGCTATAATTACGGCTTTGACAAGGTCGCCTCATCAAGCACCATACATGAGATAAAAACCCTTGCTTCAGGTCTGGTTACGAGACTTACGAGAAACAGGACAAGCGCGCTGGTGGAGGAAACCCTGGAAAATTCGGCAAAAGAACATCCGGAACTTCCGCCGCATACTCCACCCGCAAAACCACAGTCTGAGGAGAAAAAACCGCAGGATGAAGTACGGGAAGAACCTTCTTCAAAGGAAGATGAAGGGGAAGAGGATGAAAATGAAAACGAAGAGGACGCAGGTGGAGAGGACGAAAAATACCCTCCGGACGAATGGTACGATCCCGATGTGATCCCGGTCCGCAGTACCGCAAATCCGGTATGGCAGACCGTGGATGATGATTATTTCCTTGATGCATGCTTTATAGGCGATTCGAGAACAAAGGGATTCGGCATGTATTCGGGTCTCACCACGACTACCTATGCCAAAGTCGGGCTTCAGCTTTACAAGGTCTTTGATGACAGGGTCGTGGAAACCGTTGACGGCAAGCTTACCGTTCCCGAAGCGCTCGCCATAGGGCCGCAGTTTTCAAAGATCTATCTGATGTTCGGTCTAAATGAGATGGGATGGGGCAATGATGATATGTTCATCGATGAGTACTACAAGCTGATAGATACGATAAAAGCTCTTCAGCCCGGAGCCATCATCTATGTACAGCAGGTGATCCACGTGTCGAAAAAGAAGATGACGGAATCGCCGACCTTCAGAAATGACAGGATAGATGAGAGGAACGAGCGTCTGCGTGAAATGGCCATAAATGAAGGGGTTTATTATATTGAACTGAATGAGGTGTTTACGGACGAGGAGGGGAATCTTCCGGAAGGATATTCCTTTGACGGCGTCCATATGTCGGGCGCGACCATGCATATATGGAAGGATTATCTGAAGACACATGCCATAACCGCGGATACGCCGATATTTGAAAAACCGTCGGAAAACGAACCGGAAGATGCAGAACCGGCAGAGGATGCCGGGGCCGGAGAAGAACCTTCCGAACCGGAACCCGCGCCTGAGCCCGTGCCGGAGCCTGCGCCTGAACCGGCGCCCGAGCCCGTGCCTGAACTGGCGCCTGAAACATAGGTACTTTTTCACAGGAAAGGAGTAAACATGGAAAACTTTGAATTCTGTCTGCCGACAAAGGTGGTATTTGGAAAGGACACAGCTTCCTCTGCGGGGAAACTTATAAAAGATGCCGGATGTAAAAAGGTTCTCATCGTATTCGGAAGTGACCGCATAAAAAAAGACGGACTTCTTGATACGGTTGAAAGATCGCTTATAGAAAACGGGATCTCATATGAAGAATTCGGGGGAGTCAAACCCAATCCCCTTCTTTCCCATGCAAGAGACGGAGTAAAAAAGGCGCTTGAATTCAAGGCGGACCTCATTCTTGCGATCGGGGGCGGGAGCGTCATAGATACGGCAAAGGGCATTGCTCACGGTGCTGCAAATAAGGACAGCGATCTCTGGGATATCTGGACAAAGAAGGCTCCGATAGTAAGTACTCTTCCCGTAGGTGCCATACTCACGATCCCCGCAGCGGGATCCGAGATGAGTGATTCGGCAGTCCTTACAAATGAGGAGACCGGGCAGAAACTCGGCATCAATACAGAGTTTAACCGCTGTCTTTTTGCCATAGAGGATCCGTCACTGGGACAGACCCTGCCGCAGTGGCAGCTTAAGAACGGTATTGTTGATATCATGATGCATACAATGGAGAGATATTTCATACCCGGGATCACTGCGGATCTTACTGACCGCATAGCGGAGGGTGTATTAAAAACAACCCGCGACTGCGGACTTAAAGTATTAAAGGATCAAAGTGATCAGGATGCCATGGCAGATCTTTGGTGGTGTTCTTCTCTGTCGCACAATAATCTCACGGAATGCGGCAGGGGAAAGGACTTCTCCGTTCACAAGATAGGAATGGCCCTTTCCGCCTTCTTTGATTATACTCACGGGGCAACCTTAAGCGCTGTATGGGCGTCATGGGCCAGATATCTATATAAGGACTGTATCGGAAGATTTGCCCAATATGCCCGGATGGTCTGGGATATAAAAGAAGATGGTGATGAAAAGGCAGCCATAGCCGGAATAGAAGCCACGGAAGAATTCTTCCGCTCCGTGGAAATGCCTGTGTCGCTTGAAGAACTCGGACTTAAAGATCCGGACGATGACACTCTTCGGAAACTTGCGATGCATGCCACAATAAACGATACGGTCAGACTTTCAAGGATAAGACCGCTTGACGCATCGGATATTGTCGAAATATACAGGATGGCAAAGTAAAGGATGCTGCGTTTTTTGGATGTAAAACGGGAATGTGTGATATACTGAAAAAAGCGCTTGTTTCATTACGGGTTTAAGGAAAAAAAGATGGCTTTGATTTCGGATCAAAATAACGGTGACGATTATTTTACAAAAAAAACATTTCATAAATTTCTGATCCCCACGGTTGTATCGCTGGGAGGAACTCTGGTGGCCGGTTTTGCAAACACCCTGCTTGCCGGACGCTTCCTCGGAAAAGACGCACTCTCCGTCATGGGGCTTCTGCAGAGTTTCACCTTTCTGTATTCCATGCTTGGGTGCCTCATATCCATCGGCGCATCCACAAGGGCGGCTGTGGCTTTGGGAAAAGGAGACGGTGATACCGCCGCAAAATATGAGTGGATGGCTTTAGTGCTGTCTTTTGTGATCCCTATGCTTATTTCGCTTGCCTGCCTTCTTGACTTTAAGCAGGTATTTTCGTTTCTTGGAGGAGATGCCGAGGCTTACGCAGCAGGAGCAGGCTACGGAAGGATCGTCATAGCCTTCGGTTTCCTGAATACACTCATCTATTTTCCCTTCAACTTTCTGCGTCTCATCGGCAAGGGACGCTTTTCCACTTTTGCTTACGGCTCCATGGGAATAATTGACATTATACTGGTCTATGCTTTTCTGAAGTCGGGGATGGGCATCACCGGCATAGCGGCGGGCTATGTCATCTCAACGGCGGCAGCCTGTGTGATAAGCCTTTTCTTCCTTTTCACAAAGAACCGCCTCTTCAAAATGAAGAGACCGTCCTTGAAGGATATCCTGCCCATGACAAAGCATATCATTTCATATGGAAGCGCTTCGGCCCTCAACAACCTCTGCAGGATGTTCAGGACAGCGGTAATGAATATCATTGTTTCAAAATACCTCGGTGATGACGGTCTGGCATCCCTTGCAGTCGGTTTTTCCATCATGAACCTCGCATCGGCGACAGTCACAGGCTTCGGGCAGGCGGTCTCACCGATAATAGGAGTGCTTCATGGGGAGAGAGACAGGGGCGCCCAGAGGCAGACAGTGGTGATTGCGTCTGTTAATGCCATGATCTTCCATGTTGCGGCTGCGGCCGTGATCTGTATATTTGCATCACCGATCGCACGGGTATTCGGAGTGACGGGAGACGTCCATGTGGCTGACACGGCGCTGCTGATACGCCTTGTGGCAGTAAGTCTTATCCCGTCGGCGGTCATGAATGTGCTCATTTATTATTACACGGCAATAGGGGAGAATATCGGTTCCATGATCCTTACAGCGATGCATGTGCTGGTCTTTCCGATTGTTTTCTGCGCAGTTCATTTTGCCAGCGACCACTCTGTATGGTACGGGATGTCATTTACCCTGGCAGAGCTTCTGGACTTCGGAGTCATGGTGCTTTACAGTGTGTTCAGGAGAAAGAAGCGCAGCGATCTTGCGGGGATCCTGCTTGAGGAAAAAGTCTATTCGGAAAAGTTTTTTGCAACCTGTTCGGACGGTACGGAAGACGGAGCGGTAAAAACTTCGGGCGAGGTGGTTGCTTTCTGTGAAGAAAATGAAGTCGATCCCATGCTCTGCATGAAGCTGCCACTGGTCGTGGAGGAACTGCTCGTGATACTGTCAAGACACTGTGCCACTGAGTCGGAGTTTAGGGTGGATGTCAGGATATCGCTTACGAATGATGAAGTTATCATGCGAATGAGATGCGGCGGTATGATATTTAATCCTATAGAATGGTTCAGGGACAGAAAGGAAAAACTGAGCCCGGAAAAATTTTTGGAGGACGAAAGTTTCGGCATGAATGTTGTGGATAAACTGGCGCGCAAGGTCAAATACTCCAATGTATTTGACATGAATAATCTTATTATTACAATGGGGACGGCAGCAGCCAAATGAGTGATACGAAAGAAAGAAAAGTAACATTATTCAGCAAAAAAAAGAATGACGAAAAGACCTTTACCTTAAGATCATTTGTTTACGGGGATGAGCGATCCGTGATAGAATGTGTTCGTGAAGAATACGGCGACACCTATTACCGCAGGGAGTACTATGACGAGGATCTGCTTAGAAAGGAAGTGGAATCCGGAAAACTGCTTCTGTATCTGGCATGTTTCAACGACGAGGTGTGCGGATTTCAGTCACTGATCCGTTATGCTCCCGAAGAGTCCAGGATAGAGGCGGCCTCACAGATATTCAAAAAGGCATACAGAGGATATGGGCTGCCCTTTGAACTTGTAAAGTATACATATGAGATCGCAAGGGACTATCACCCGAGCTGCATATATGCTTCGACGGTCGTATTTCACAGCATCACCCAGAATATGTGCGAGCTTGTCGGTATGGTTCCCGTTGCGTTCAATCTCGGCAGTCATCTGACATCAGCGATGCATAACAGCTTCTGGCTCGGAGACAGTGAAAAATATGCCCAGGCAATACTCATCCTTCCGGTCGACAAAAAAAATGCCGGAAGGGTCTATATACATGAGGACATTGCCGGAAAGGCTGCAAAAATCTACGCCGATCTTGGCGTGGATGCGGATATCGCCACATCGGGCGATGATGAAAAAAATGCGGCCGTATCCGGAAAAGAGAGCTGCTTCGATGTTTCGGTAAACGAAAGAGAGCAGAGCATAAGCATAAAGGTCCATTCCATAGGCGATGATCTTCTCTGTAAGATCAGGGAGATAAAGGATTCACATTCCGGCAAATACTGGACCATACAGCTGATACTGCCGGTTGACAGGCCGGAGGCTCTGAAAGCTTATGAAGCACTTGATAAAGAAGGCTTTTACTTTGTGGGCTTAAGGCCTTTATGCTCGGACACGGAACAGATATTCCTGCAGTATACGGGAGATGTGTATTTTGATTTTGCAGACTTTAAGCTTACCCCAAAATTTGAGCAACTGTTACAAATGATAAGGAATGCAGAGGATGGAAAAGATTAAGATCAATAAAAAAAGATCGCTGGGAACAACGATACTTGTTGCGATGGTAGCGCTTGTTGTGCTCACGCTGCTCGTGATCACCGTCGTGTTAATGATACGCATTAGCACCATGCAGAGAGTACTGGTAGAGTACAACGGCAGGCTTGGAGACAGGGCGGCCGAAATATCCACCGCCTCCATGGAAGCGGAGGTTACCGAAAGACTCATGGAGATAGCGGGAGGCCAGGCGGATATCGTCGATTCCAATTTCTCGCATTTCAAGGCGACTGTTGAACTTCTTGCAAGTGACGCGGAATATCTTTATGAGCATGCGGGTGATTTCGGAAGGATAAAGGTTGAGGAACCGAAAGCGGAAAATGACGGAAAACTCGTTGTCCATATCACTCACAGCAAGAATACGGACATGTCGGATCCTGCAGTCATAGACGAGGCAGGACTTTTGGGCAATGAATCCAACACGCTCATGTCTGCCCATGCGGGTAACCCTTCGATGGCAAAATGCTATATTGCAACGGAATCGGGTCTCATGATAGAGGCTGACAAGGATTCATCAGCCAAGATAGGGGAAGACGGCAAAGTGATGTTTTACGAGGCTGCGGAACGTCCCTGGTATATAGGCACAAAGAACGCAAGAGACACATTCTTTACAAATGTTACTCCTGAGGCGAACGGCAAGAGGATCGGCATGATGTGCGGAAGTCCGGTAACAAAATACGGCCAGTTCATGGGTGTGGCCTGCGCCGGAATGTATCTGGATGATCTGGACAAAATGGTACAGTCAACGAAGCTCGGTGATGACGGCATAGCATGTATCGTAAATAATCAGGGCCAGCTTCTGTTCTCCTCGGAAAACTCGGGAGAACTTTCGATCACAAAGGAAACAGCAGATTTCGACTTAAGGAATTCCGATAATAAGGACCTTGCAGGTCTGGTTACCGATGCCATGAGCGGTGTTGAGGCATACCGCGTGATAGAGGTAAACAATAAAAGATACTGTACGGCATTTGCTTACATGGATACCGTAGGCTGGTCATTCCTCATCATGCTTCCGGAAGAACAGGTCCAGCAGCCTACAGAGGATCTGCTTCAGGAGATCATGGGCATCACTTATGAAGCTGAAGGACAGACAAGCAGCGCGATCAGGCAGCTTATTGTGGGAATCGTTTCCGTAGGTGTCATGGCTATCCTTCTTGCATTCATACTTGCTTATTTCATTTCAAGATACATAGTTGCTCCGTTAAAGCAGCTTACGAGCAAAGTCGCAAACCTTCAGGGTGATGATCTCGAGTTTGAATGGGAGGATGTAAACGAAGAGGAGATACAGCTTCTGGCGCAGTCATTTGGGAATATGACGCAGCGCATGAAGGACTATATCGCTGAGGTTACAAGAATAACTGCCGAGAAAGAAAAGATAGGCGCAGAGCTTTCGGTAGCGACCCAGATACAGGCGGATATGCTTCCGAGGATATTCCCGCCGTTCCCTGAGAGGAAGGAATTTGAGATATACGCGACCATGGATCCGGCAAAAGAGGTCGGCGGCGATTTCTACGACTTCTTCCTTATCGACGACGATCACCTTGGACTGGTGGTTGCGGATGTGTCGGGCAAGGGAGTTCCCGCAGCGCTTTTCATGGTCATAGCAAAGACTCTCATCAAAAACAGGGCGCTCATGCATGGCTCGCCTTCAGAAGTCTTATCCTATGCTAATGAACAGTTATGCGAGGGAAATGAAGCTGAACTGTTTGTAACCGTGTGGTTTGCCATCGTGGAGATATCGACAGGCAAGGGTGTGGCGGCAAATGCCGGACACGAGCATCCTGCCATCAAGCGCGCTGGCGGAAAATGGGAACTTGCCGTTTACCGTCATTCACCGGCTGTCGCAACCATGGAAGGCCTTAAGTTCAGGGAGCATGAATTTGAGCTTCATCCGGGTGATGAACTGTATGTTTATACCGACGGCGTTCCGGAGGCGACCAATGTCCATGATGAACTCTTTGGAGAGGAACGCATGCTCGAATCGCTCAACCGTGATGTGAATGCGGATGTCCAGAAGCTGCTTCAGACGGTAAAGAGAGATGTTGAGCTGTTTACGGGAGAGGCGCCGCAGTTTGATGATATCACCATGCTGGGCTTCAGATATTTCGGTAAGAAGGAGTGACAGGAAAAATGATCAGAAGCATGACAGGTTTCGGCCGATGCGAGATTTCGGATAATAATAAAAAATATACGGTCGAGATCAAGGCCGTAAACCACAGATACCTGGAACTTAATACAAAACTCCAGAAGAGTCTGGCCTGCTTTGATGTTGCTGTCAGAAATGTGGCAAAGGAATACGCCGAACGCGGCAAGGTGGATATTTTTGTCAGCATGGAAGATGACGGACGGCTTTCCGGCAAGGTGAGGTATAATAAGGACATAGCTGTTCAGTACATGAATTATCTCAGGGAAATGGCAGATGAATTCGGTCTTGAAAATGATGTCAGACTTTCAAATCTTTCAAGATATCCCGATGTATTTACGATGGAGGATGAAAGCCTTGATGAGGATGAACAGTGGAAAAGTCTGGAAAAGTGCTTAAGAGGAGCCTTTGAAAACTTTGTTGCCTCAAGGGTTGAAGAGGGAACAAACTTAAAAAATGACCTGCTCTCAAAGCTTGATATCATGAAAAAAAATGTGGAGACGATAGAAGAGCGCTCTCCCCGTATAATAGAAGAATACAGGAAAAAGATCACGGAAAGGATAGAGGAGCTTCTGGCTCCCACCGGCGCCCAGATCGACGAGGGAAGGATCATTACCGAGGTCACCATATTTGCCGATAAGGTTTGCGTTGACGAAGAGATCGTGAGACTGAAGAGTCATATAGAAAGTATGCGGCAGTGTCTTGAAAAAGGTGATTCCTGCGGCAGGAAGCTTGATTTTATCGCGCAGGAGATGAATCGCGAAGCAAATACGACACTTTCAAAAGCAAATGATCTTTTCCTTTCGGATACAGCGATCGAACTTAAATCTGTCATCGAAAAGATACGCGAGCAGGTACAGAATATTGAGTGATCTGATCAATGTCGGTTTTGGAAATATAGTGAACATGGACAGTGTCACGGCCATAGTCAGTTCCGATTCGGCTCCCGCCAAAAGAATGGTAAAAAATGCCAAAGCGGAAGGATTTGCCATTGATGCCACTCACGGCAGAAAGGCAAAGGCGGTGATAGTTATGGATAATAATCACATCGTTCTGTCTGCCCTTGCTCCGGAAACATTGTACTTAAGATCTGTTGAGAAACAGGAGAAAAAAGATGCAAAAGATCAATAATCGTGGTATACTTACAGTCGTTTCGGGGTTTGCAGGATCCGGCAAGGGGACACTGATGAAAAAGCTCCTTGAAGATTATGACTGTTACGCTCTTTCCGTGTCCGCGACATCGAGATCTCCGAGACCCGGAGAAGAGGAAGGCGTCAGTTATTTTTATAAGACCCGCGATGAATTTGAAAAGATGATCGAAAATGACGAGCTTCTGGAGCATGCCGAGTATGTCGGAAATTATTACGGTACTCCGAAGGAATATGTCTTTTCGAAACTTGATGAAGGCTTTGATGTGATCCTTGAGATAGAGATCCAGGGAGCCATGCAGATCAGGGAAAAGTATCCGGACACCCTTCTCGTTTTTGTATTGCCGCCCTCGGCATCGGAATTAAAGAACAGGCTGGTGGGAAGGGGAACCGAAACTCCCGAAGTGATCGAAAAAAGGATGACGCGGGCAGCCGCCGAATCCGAAGGCATCGAAAAATATGATTATATCGTTATCAACGATGATATAGATGAATGCGCAAAGCAGCTGCATGAGATAATAAAAGCAGCGCACTTTACACCGTCTCATCAGGCGGATTTCATAGCAGATATAAGAAAAGAATTAAAAGAAAGGAAGAATTGAAAAATGCTGCACCCGTCTTATTCGGATCTGATGAATGTAGTAAACGCCGACTGTGAGGAGGGCGAGACTCCCATAGTAAACAGCAGGTACTCGATAGTGCTTGCGACCGCAAAAAGAGCCAGACAGCTCATTGACGGTTCTGAACCCCTTGTATCAATTAGGGACAGGAAGCCGCTTTCGATAGCTGTCGAGGAACTCTATGACGGAGAACTCAAGATCTTAAACAGTTCGGAAGATTGAAAAAGGTCAATACTTTGGCAGAAAAATAATATTGTTTTTATGGAGGACGGGTCTTTTTAAAACCCGTCCGTGTGTTGTCTTTATATGAATAAACCACTTGTGATGTTCATTTCCCTGGGCTGTGACAAAAACCTCGTGGATACGGAGCAGATGCTCGGGATCCTTGACAGGGAGGGGTTTGAGTTTACGCAGGATGAGACTGAGGCCGATGTCATCGTGATCAATTCCTGCTGCTTCATAGGTGACGCCAAGGAAGAAAGCATCAATACGATAATCGAAACGGGAAAGCTTAAAAAGGATGGGAGATTAAAGGCTCTTGTCGTTTCGGGTTGTCTTGCCCAAAGATATGCGGATGAGATCAGAAAGACCCTTCCCGAAGTAGATGCCATAGTCGGCACCACCGAGTTTACTTCGATAGCGGAAGCGATACGGGGAGTCCTTTCCGGAGACAGGCCGGACATAATCGGAGATATAAACAAGACAGAATACTCGGGAGAGGAAAGGATCGTTACGGGTGCAGGTTACAGCACATATTTAAAGATTGCGGAGGGCTGTGACAAGAACTGCACTTATTGTATCATACCGAAGGTCAGGGGCAGGTACAGGAGCATCCCTTCGGAAATGCTTATAAAAGAAGCGCAGAGCCTTGCAGACAGCGGAGTGAAGGAACTGATCCTTGTTGCGCAGGAAACTACGGTTTACGGCAGAGACCTCTACGGGAAAAAAGATCTCCCCGGGCTTTTGAGGAGGCTTTGCAGGATAGACGGACTTTCCTGGATCAGGATCATGTATACCTATCCCGAAGAGATAGATGATGAACTGATCGGGTTGATGGCAGAGGAAGAAAAGATATGTCATTATCTTGATATGCCGATCCAGCACTGTTCCGACAGTATATTGAGATCTATGGGGAGAAGGACAGACAGGGAGAGCCTTAGGGCCGTCATATACAGGCTCAGGGAAAGGATACCGGATATAGCTCTTCGTACCACGCTGATCTCGGGCTTCCCCGGAGAAACAAAAAACGATCACGAAGAACTTCTGTCCTTTGTTGAGGAAATGCGGTTTGACAGGCTTGGTGTCTTTACTTATTCAAGAGAAGAGGATACTCCGGCTGCAGCGTTCCCGGATCAGATACCGGGGCGTACCGCAAAAAAAAGAAGGGACGAGATCATGCTTTTGCAGCAGCAGATCTCATTTGAAAAAGAAACAGCCATGGCGGGAAGGATTCTGCCAGTCATGATAGAGGGATATTTAAAAGACGATGATGTTTATGTGGGCAGAACTTATCGCGACGCGCCCGACATAGACGGATATGTATTTTTAAGAAACGCGCGGAGGGAATATATGTCGGGTGATTTCGTAAAAACAAAGATCACCGGAGCAAACGGTTACGATCTGACAGGAGATATCATATGAATCTTCCCAACAGGCTTACATTATCAAGAGTAATAATGGTACCTTTCTTCGTCATTGTTCTCATTACCGGGGTATTCGGTGAGTGGTCAAAATGGATCGCGCTGGTTATTTTTGCGGCCGCAAGCCTTACGGATCTTCTGGACGGAAAGATCGCAAGAAAATATAACCTGGTGACAAATTTCGGAAAGTTCATGGATCCTCTTGCGGACAAACTCCTGGTATGTTCCGCGATGATCTGTCTGACAGGATTGGGCAGGCTCCCTTCATGGATCGTGTGCGTGATAATCGCAAGGGAATTTATTATAAGCGGGTTCAGGCTCATTGCTTCGGACAACGGAGTCGTCATAGCTGCAAGCATGTGGGGAAAAGTCAAGACGGTATTTCAGATGGCTATGGTCATTCTTCTCATTGCGGATCTTCCGGGCGAATTTTTTAAGATCGCGGAACAGATCCTTATATGGGCAGCTCTCATCCTTACCGTTGTATCCTTGGTTGATTACATTTTGAAAAACAAAGAAGTGCTTAAAGATAAATAATAAAAAAGAGGTGCGTATGACAGTCGAACTTATCTGTGTGGGAACAGAATTACTCATGGGAAACATAGTAAATACCAACGCGGCGTTCATGGCCGAAAGGTGCGCAGTGCTGGGACTTGACTGCTTTTATCAGACCGTTGTCGGAGACAATGAGGAAAGACTTTCCGAAACGATAAAGCAGGCCGTGGGCAGATCCGATATAGTGATCCTTTCGGGAGGCCTTGGTCCGACAGAGGACGACCTTACAAAAGAAACTGCCGCAAAGGTCATGGGAAAAGATCTCGTCATGGATGAAAAAGCATGGAAGCATATCACATCCTATTTTGAAAAGAGAGGACTCGAACTTACGGAAAACAACCGCAAGCAGGCGCTTGTTCCTGCCGGCTCCATGGTCTTGTATAATAAAAACGGGACGGCGCCCGGCATAATTATGGAAGATGAAAAATGCCGCATCATCCTCCTTCCGGGACCGCCGATCGAGCTTAAATACCTGTGGCAGGAGAAGGTTGAGGAATACTTAAAGAGCTTAAGCGGCGATGTTCTTGTCAGCGAGATGGTAAAGATATGCGGCTCGGGTGAAAGCAAAGTTGAGACTGTATTAAAGGATCTCATCGATGCTCAGAGCAATCCCACCATAGCAACCTATGCAAAGACGGGTGAGGTTGATGTGAGGGTTACCGCAAAAGGAAACGATGAAAAAGAATGCAAAAAACTTCTTAAGCCTGTCGTAAAAGAGATCAAAAAAAGATTCGGATCGAAGATCTTTACCACAGATGAAAATGTTACGCTTGAGATGGCAGTCATGCAGATATTGAATGAAAACAAAATGACTCTGACTACAGCCGAAAGCATAACCGGAGGAATGATAGCCTCAAGACTCATCAATGTACCCGGAGCTTCGGATGTGATCAAGGTCGGATTTGTAACCTATTCAAACAAGGCAAAGAGAAAGTATCTCGGTGTCAAAAGATCGACTCTCGATAAGTTCGGCGCAGTGAGTGAACAGTGCGCAAAGGAAATGGCAAAGGGCGGAGCTGCCGCCGCAAAAAGTGATGTGTGCGTAGCCATAACCGGTATAGCCGGTCCGGGTGGTGAGACTGCTGATAAAGAGATAGGACTTACTTACATTGCCGTGTCGGTAGCCGGAAAGATAAAGGTGAAGGAATACAGGTTTGAAGGCAGCAGGGAAAAGATCAGGACCACAGCAACAACATCGGCTCTCACGCTGCTCAGACACTGCCTTCTTGAAAACCTTACCGAAAAAACATTCGGTGAGTGAAGGGTTTTAACGGAAAAAGATTTTTCAAAAACAGATAAAATCGGCATAAATACTATTGAAATTTTTTATCATATAATATAGAATCGTTTCATGTTAACAATGTTTCTTTTTTAAAATGTATTAAATGATAAGAGGGAGATTTAAAATGAAGTACGAAGATGTTGTAAAGAAAGTTAAAGCCAATCTGAAGAAGGCAGATGCCGGCAGGGTAGGTGAGCATGTTGCGGTACAGTTTGACATCACCGGTGAAGGCGAGGGAGCTTTCTATGTTGAGATCAAGGACGGAGCCATTGATGTTCAGCCTTATGAGTACAAGGAAAATGATATCAAGGTTACCGCATCTGCAGATGACATCCTTTTGATCACATCCGGAAAGATCAGTTATACAGAACTCCTTTCGGACGGAAGAGCATACGGTGACGGCATGAAGGCATCAAAGCTCGATGCGATATCATTTGCCGCAGCGCCTGCAAAAAAAGCACCGGCAAAAAAGACCGCAGCAAAAAAGCCTGCAGCTAAAAAAACAGCAGCAAAGAAACCGGCAGCAAAAAAGCCTGCAGCAAAGAAGCCCGCGGTAAAGAAAGCAGCACCGGCGAAAGAGACTGCAGCAAAGAAGGCAGCACCGGCAAAGAAACCGGCAGCAAAAAAGCCTGCAGCAAAGAAACCGGCAGCAAAGAAATAAGCAGCAGTAAAATGTAAGATCACTGTACTGCCATGCCGTCTGTGGTATGGCAGTATATTTTTTATAGGAGAATAAAAGATGTTTCCAAAAGATTTTTTGTGGGGTGCGGCATCTGCAGCATATCAGATAGAAGGAGCATACAAAGAGGACGGAAAGGGCGAAGGCATCTGGGATCATTTTTCGCATGAGCCCGGGAGGATCCCTCACGGAGAGACAGGTGATGTGGCCTGCGATCATTATCACAGGTTCAGGGAAGATGTTGCGCTGATGAAGGAACTGGGACTTAAGAGTTACCGTTTTTCGATCAGCTGGCCGAGAGTGATACCGGATGGATGCGGTGAAGTAAATGAGAAGGGATTAAAGTTTTATTCCGATCTCGTTGATGAGATCTGTGCCGCCGGCATTGAACCAATGGTAACTCTTTATCACTGGAATCTGCCCATGGCTTTGTATGAAAAAGGCGGCTGGAAAAATGATGACAGCCCCGAGTGGTTTGCAGAATATGCAAGGGTAGTGGTAGATGCTCTTTCAGACAGGGTCGGCTTTTTCATGACCTTCAATGAACCACAGATCTTTGTGGACGGAGGGTACAACATGGGTTACCATGCGCCCTTTGAAAATGCGCCCGTGAAGGATATCTTAAAGATCACGCGAAATGTTCTTCTTGCGCACGGAAAGGCAGTAAAGGTCATCAGGGAAAATGCAAAGCGCGATGTAGAGGTGGGCATGGCGCCCACAGGTCCCGTCTTCCTCCCTGAAAACGAATCAAAGGAGGCAGTGGAAGAGGCGAGGAAAAAGTCATTTTCCATAAATGAAAAAACTTTTGCAAACTCAAATGCATGGTGGGGAGATCCTGTTTTTCTCGGAAGATTTCCTGAGGAAGCGCGCTCGCTTTTCGGAGATGATCTTCCGGAATTTTCAGATGAGGAGTGGGCTCTGATATCGGCGCCTCTTGATTTTTACGGCTTCAATGTTTATCATGCATCCTCATCATTCGGACCCGAGGAAAACAAATATTCCCATGACGAATACTCATATGTGGGAAGCCCGAGAAATTCGCTCGGCTGGAATATCACGCCCAAGGTACTTTATTATTCTCCGAAGTTCCTTTATGAAAGATATAAAAAGCCTGTGATGATCACGGAAAACGGCATGGCAAATCTTGATATGGTATCCCTTGACGGAAAGGTTCATGATCCCCAGAGGATCGACTACATTAACCGTTACCTTCTCCAGCTTGAAAAGGCAATTGATGACGGAGTCGAGGTCGTGGGTTACCAGTATTGGTCTGTAATGGATAATTTTGAGTGGGCTGAAGGCTACAACCCGCGCTTTGGTCTGGTATATGTTGACTACAGAAACGAAAACCGCATACCAAAGGACTCCGCATACTGGTACAAAAATGTGATCAGAACAAACGGGGCTTCACTGCACGAGAATGCATAAATCTTTTTGTTGACAGTTTCTGATTGAAATGATATTATCGTATTTGCGTTGTGTAACGCAAAAGGTTCGCGGAAGTGTCGGAACTGGCAGACGAGCAAGACTAAGGATCTTGTGCATACTACTTGCGTGTGGGTTCAAGTCCCATCTTCCGCACTGAAAAAAAAGGTTCGACCGTAAAGGTCGGACCTCTTTTTTGGGGTTCGAACACAGTTCGAACCCTCGCAGCGTAGCTGCGGTGGGTTTCTCCGCTCCGCTTCGGTCGGCGCAGAACTACCGTCCACTGGACGGTATGCGCCCCTTCGGGGACTAGGAAAACGCCGTTGGCGTTTTCCGTCGCAAGTCCCTATCTTCCGCACGAAGTGCCTCGTCGGTCGGCGCTAAACGGATGTCCACCGGACATCCAGCGCCCCATCTTCCGCATATATATTTCCGTCGCAAGTCCCATCTTCCGCACTATAAAACTTCGTGTCACGGTGGTATATAATTTATTAATATCGCATAGCTACAGGAGGAATTTGACAAAATATGGATAAATGCTTATGATGATCATGTAAGAAGGTGCTACCCGTAAAGCAAGCGGTTAGCCCGAAAAATGTTAGTTATAGAAATAACCGCCAAGTTGTCAGGCTCAGGCGGTTATTTTCTTTTTCTCCCTGAGAGGGAGCCAACCGCCTACCGTTTAGGTAGCACCAACAATGGCATTTTATCAGAGTATTGCACGATGTTCAATTATATTATGATGATCAATTTTGGTGCACAATGTGTGCACCAAACTACTTTTTGCGGAATAGTGTTGACAAAAAACATGTAATATATTACATTATTTGACATGGGTAATATATTACATAATATAAAAGGGGCAGATATGAATTACGATGAAGTGATGAATATGGACAAAGTGAAGTTTGGAGATATGCCTCCGCAGCCTTTTTTGCTGGGATTACTCAGTGCATTTGACAACAGATATCAGGCGGCAGCTGATGCATATTTTAAGGAAATCACCTGGAAACAGTTCTTTGCCATAATCTGTATTAACCTGTGCAAGGAGCCGCCGACGCTTAATGAGCTTTCGGATGTAATGGGCAGTTCACATCAGAATGTGAAACAGATTTTATTAAAGCTTGAAAAAAAAGGCTTTGTTTCAACTGCCCCTGATGAAGATGACAAGCGAAAACAACGGATATCTGTTACAGATAAATGCAGAGCATTTTTGGAACAGAATGATAATAACGGTCAGCAGAGCCGGTATATCATCGGCCGGATCTTTGATGGGATCGATGAGAAGAGTCTGAAGACCACGATACAAACAATCATGATGATGGAAAGGAATCTGAGTAAATTATGAAAACACTGATAATTTACACATCACAGACAGGTTTTACAAAAAGATACGCAGAGTGGCTGGCAGAGAGAATGAGCGGAGACCTGCTTGATCTTAAGGAGGCACAGAAAAAGAACTCCGAATTCTTTGATGACTACGATGCAATCTGCTATGGCGGATGGGCCATGGCCGGCAGCCTTGTTAAGGGTAAGTGGTTCCTCAAAAAAGCTGCTGACTGGAAGAACAAGCGTCTTGCGGTTTTTTGTGTGGGAGGAAGTCCTAATGATAATCCGGATATTGTTGTTTTTCTTCAGAACATACTGACGGATGAACAGCGAGGATACATTAAGGCGTTCTATTGTCAGGGTGGCTTTAACTATGAAAAGATGAAGGCACCATCGCGTATAGCAATGAAGATGTTCGTATCAGGTTTAAGGAAAAAGAAGGATGCTACCGAAAAGGAAAGGGTAATGGCCGAGAAGATGGCTTCATCCTACGACATTTCCGATGCAAAATACATAGAGCCTGTCGCGGAGTATCTTGGATTAAAAGATAATGAAAAAGCCGGCTGAATTTCTTAAAGGAAACACGAGGACAAAACAAAGCAATAAAAGACAGGATAAAATCCTGATACAGCCTTAAAATCTTAAGTGAAAGGAGGGATACCAAATGGATTGGGTAAAGACGGTCAACGATGCGATCGAATACATGGAAGATAATCTGACAGAAAAAATAACACTGGCGGATATATCAGGATCAGTGAATCTTTCAGCCTTTCATTTCCAGCGGGCATTTACGCTTCTGACAGGGATGTCCCCGGCGATCCCTCATCACAGGATTATGTGAGTGAGATATGCATTCCCGTTCGAAAAAAAGGGTCAGGAGTATAATCCAAACCCGGAGCAGAAAAGCGTACTTGATCATGCCCCTGCGCTATTATAGTGTTTAAGTCCGGTACGCCAGAACAGAAATGCTGCAGCGCCTGCGGCCAGTGCGATAACAGGTGACAGACAGGCGAATCCGGAGTGAGCCGGAATCTTCCCGAGAAGATGTCCGACAGGATAATAGCCTGTGAATGCGTATGGGATCACAAAGGTAAGCAAAAATCTGATCCCTTTGTTATAAATGGTGATCGGATAATCCGTATAGTTTTTTAATCCATAATTGTTATTGGTAAGAAGCGAGACTATTTCCTCGCTTTTTACCGTCCAGAAACATATGGTGCCCGTAAATACGGTGATAGCCGAAAAGATCACAAATGAAGAAACCATGCTTACCGCATAAAAAACAAGGTGGCTTTCCGTCCATTCGATGGAAAGCTTCGACATGCTGTAGATCCAGAAAAACACGGACAGAGCAAGACGGGGAATGAAAGTATACTGGAACTGCTGCAGGACCATATAAAGCATCGGACCTATTGGCCTTGTAAGATAAAGGTCAAATTTACCGGTGCGGATGAGCTCTCCCATATCCTTCATGGGACTCCAGAAAAAGAAGCAGCTTAAGCTGTAGGTCAGCCAGCTGGTGGTAAACATGAAAAGAACTTCGTTCTGTGTCCAGCCGGCAATGTTACTGAAATTATGGAATATGACCATAAATCCCGCAAAGTATACCCCTATCTGGATCGTATTGGCAATGAGTTCAAAAATAAGGGAAAAATGGTAAGCCAGCTTTCCTTTCATATAAATGATCACGAAATGTCTGTACATCTTCAGCAGATACATAGATCAACCTCCCTGAACTATAAGTTTGTTCTTTCCTGTTATCCATGTGACTTCCGATAATAAAAACAATACTGCCAGCCAGATGAGCTGAAAGCAGAGATTTTCACGGATACTCCCCGGTGACATCGGTGTGGTGATGATGGTAACCGGTATCGCATATATTGCGCGGAACGGAAGAAACATATTTATCGTCGTAAGCAGCTTGGGGAACATCGCAGCCGGTATCCACGAACCGGAAAGCAGCTTGTAAACTGCCGCAAGGAGCATGTTAAGCGGCCATGTCACGATAAGCCAGAATGCCATCAGTCCTATAATAAGGGAATATAAAAACTGGATCATATATGCAAGAATTATGGACAGGATCCCGTATAAGAGCTGCTCTTTGCAAAACAGGTCATCGTGATAAAAGAGGGCAGTCAGTATCCCGAACGGGAGAGTATATATCAATAGTTTTACTGCGCTTGTACCGATATGCTTTGCAAAGATCATGATCCTGTAGTCGATCGGTCGTATCAGCTGATTTGCGACATCACCTGACTGGATCTGGCCGTTGATCCACATGGTAACATCGCATTCCATAAAAGTGGAGATCAAAGTGGCTGCAATGATATATCTGATCGTTTCATCGTGACTGAGCGGGATATTCCTGCCCGCATTCGATGAAAAGAGCGCATTCCACAATGAAAACTGCATATAAAGATAAACGATCTTTGCCAGGAAATTTGCCCATACTGAGTTTAAGTACGCCGTATGTTCTTTTGTTCCGATTATTGCCAGGTCAGCATATTTTCTCATTTTTTTCTTCTCCTGCAAGGTAGATCTTTTTTATGATCTCTTCAAGATCGGTGGTTCTGTAAATGTTTTTAAGATCCGAAAGAGTTTCGTCATATATAAGTGATCCCTTGTCAATGATGATCATCTTTTCACATAGTGTTTCAATATCCGAAACATCATGTGTTGTCAGAATGACGGTGGTATGCCTTTCCTCATTTATCTTTTTGATAAACTGCCGGATACGCTCCTTGGAAAGCACATCTATTCCGATCGTGGGCTCATCCAGAAAGAGGATATCCGGATCATAGATAAGCGATGCGGCAAGATCTGCCTTCATCCTCTGTCCGAGGCTTAAAAGTCTCGGGGGCTGTCTGATGAACTCATCGAGTCCGAGGATATTTGAAAAACTATCCATATTTTCCTTGAAAACATCATCCGGAACCCGGTACATATCTTTGAAAAGCTTTAAGGAATCAATGACCGGAATATCCCAGCACAGGACACTTTTCTGGCCAAAGACCACGCCGGTTTTCATCATGATCTGCTTCCTGTTCTTTCTGAAAGTAAGGCCGTCAATGGATATTGAACCTCTGTCGGGAATGAGGATTCCGGTCATCATTTTTATGGTGGTGGATTTGCCTGCTCCGTTGGGACCGATAAATCCGACGATCTCTCCTGCGGGAATGCTAAAGGAGATGTTGTCGACGGCAGTCTTTTTCTGACGCCTTTTCAGTTTATATATTTTGGTCAGGTTGTTTACCTCGATGCTCATATCCCTTTTCCTCCGTAAATGACTTGATTTTGTTTGCTTCTGCATGTACAATATCACCAAATAATATATCAGTAAAATTGAAATAACAGATTATAATCATCAAAAATATTGATATGAATATGGAGGGAGCATGAACAACACACAGCTTGAAACCTTTTTGAAAATTGTTGAGACGGGGAGCTTTACAGCCACGGCCAACACGCTGGGATATGCCCAGTCAACCGTGACAACGCAGATAAAGCAGCTGGAGGAAGAGTTTGACTGTCTTCTTTTTGAGAGGCTGGGAAAATCTCTGGTTCTGACCGCTGAGGGTGAAAAACTCATATCCTATGCTGAACAGATGCTGCAGCTTCAAAGACAGATGCTCTTGGAGGTTTCGGCTGCGGAGATCCCTTCGGGAATAATAAAACTGGGGGTTTCTGAGTCGCTGTGTTACAGAAGGCTTCCGGAAAAGCTGATGGAGTACAAGAAAAAATATCCCGGAATGGATATAAGGATCCAGTTTATAGAACATGATACCTTCCCCGCGCTTCTAAAGAGCGGAGCGCTGGATATGGTCTATACCCTGAACCCGCTCATAGAGAATGCAGAACTTAAAATGATTTATAAGAAGAAAGAATCATTGGGATTTTTTGCAAGTCCGGATCATCCGATCGTTAAAAAGAAGAAGGTAAAGGAAGAGGATCTGGAAAACGTGCCGCTTTTGCTGACATCCCATACCTGCAGCTTCAGGCGGATGCTTCTTGATGATTTTTCAAAGCATGGAATGACGCCGAAGATCGAACTGGAAACAAGCAGCAAGGAGATACTCAAAGCCTTTGCCATAAACGGGCTTGGTATTGCTTTTATGCCCGCTATGGCCGCTGATGTGGAAGTAAAGGAAAAGAAGCTGAAGAAGATCGACTGGGCAGGCGCAGATTTTCCGGTTTATTCACAGATATTTGTACATAAGGACAAGCACCAGAACCGCGCGATAGAAGAACTGACCGGAATGATCATGAAAGCCTGACGCCCCTTTTACGAAAACGCCGGAATGCGTTATAATCAAAAAACAGGATTTTGAGAAAAATGAAAAACAACAGAGAAGACCTTAAGTGGGAAGAAATAAAAACCGAACATATAATACAGAACGAATGGATAGATTTCAGGCAGTCGGCATACTGCTTTCCTGACGGAAGTGTATATGAGCCTTACTACAGCTACAGCCGCAGAGATTATGTTGTGATCGTGGCATCCGATACGGAAGGGAATTATCTGTGTGTCAGACAGTTCAGGCAGGGAATAAAAAAGGTGACTACCGAATTTCCCGCAGGGGGCTTAGAAAGGACAGACGGAAGAGAGTACGGTTCAGATGACAGAGAACTGTTTTCCGAAGAATCTTTAAGTGCTGCCAAAAGAGAACTCTTAGAAGAAACGGGATATGAATCCGATGAATGGCAGCAGCTGCTTGTGATACCTTCAAATGCGACTATAGCAGATAATTATGCCTATATTTTTATGGCGGAAAACTGCAGGAAGGTAGCCGAGCAGAATCTCGATGAAACCGAATTTTTAAATG
Source organism: Lachnospiraceae bacterium (assembly GCA_024690825.1). Classification (GTDB taxonomy): domain Bacteria; phylum Bacillota; class Clostridia; order Lachnospirales; family Lachnospiraceae; genus NK4A144. Next base: position 124,089 of record JAILOK010000074.1, read on the forward strand.
TTGAAAAATACAGGGCAGAAGAGATCGAGGATCTGATCAGATCCGGAAACTTCGAGCAGAGCATGCATGTTCTGGCATGGTATCTGGCAAAAGAAAGGAAGATAGTGTAAAGTCCGCTATGGAAAAATGAGCCAAAGAAAAAAGGCTCTAAAGAACCTTGAAAATGTAGATATTGATACCGACAGGCTCTCCGAGGGCTTAGGGCGCTGCCCTAAGAACCTGCAAGGGACCAGTCCCTTGA
>JAILOK010000080.1 GCA_024690825.1 Lachnospiraceae bacterium
GTGCTCACTTGTTCCCTTTATATATCTCCTGTTTACACGGACACCGTTTATATCTTCTTTGGAGTTCTCTTCTCCAAGGCAGTAAACCATGACCTCATGACCCTTTTTTACAAGGCCCTCCGCCATCTGCTTTGTTGAAAATTCTCCGCCGCCCATCACATCCGGATAATAGCTTTCAGCAAATACGAGTATCTTCAATGAGCCTCTCCTTTGCGTCTGATCTCAATCCTTTTGATCCTTGTACCCTCCGGGGCGTTCATGCAAAAGCTGACCGTTTTTCCCCCGGTCATGACAACACCCTCAATTTTCGCAATATCCGATGCGGGATCCGGCTTTACACGGACAGGCCTGCCGTCCCCTGCCTCAACCTCGATAAATGCATCTCCTCCCGTATCAGGCATGTCATAATAAACCGTGTAATCCCATATGCCCGGAACGGAAGGATATCCGGAATACAGGCTTCCTCCCCCGTTCTTCATGATGAGCAGGCCGTCATCTGACATTACTGCGTTTTCAAAAGAATAGCCCGGAGAATAGGGAAAATCCATCACCATATCCTTTTCAGCCACAACACCGCCCACGCAGTCAAACCTGCTTTCATCTGCCATATATATCCCAAGACCGTCATAGTCCCTCAGGTATCTCATGTCAGAAACAAGGTATTCCGGCAATGTCCAGTAGCTTTCGGGTGTTGCGATGACAGCCGTCTTTCCGTTCTGCATGGAATTATCAAGATAGCGGGTCGTTCCTCCCCACGTGGTCCTGAAGGCAGACTGCGCTCCGTCATTTAATACAATGTAATGTATGTCCCTGCTGTAGACCCGAAGCTTTCTCCCCGTATCCTTGCTGTCTTCGCCCACTATAAATGCCGTGTGAACCCCTTTATCTTCCATGATCCGGTTCAGCTCCTCAAGCTTTTGGGAACCCAGAGCGGTTTTTGCATATACCCACTGGGCATCGCCATAGAGCATGGATGCAAAAAACAGAGCAATGACGGAAACCTCAAGGATACGAACCTGCGCTGCTTTCAGCCTTTTGCTTTCCGAAATATCCTCCATCATCATAGCCAGCAGGAAAAAAGACGGCAGCATGGGTATCAGATGGTACCTGCTTTCAAAGACCGTGTCCCCGTATTTCAGATCAAGGAAACCAAACATCAGCATATTAACAAGCATGACCGAAAAGATATATCCCTTCATATCTGAGATCTCTCTTTTCCGTATGCAGGTTACAAGGGTATATATCACCGATGTAATAATGACGCAGGTCACCGCAAAATCCACCGCAGTTCCCAGAGCTTCAAGCGAGAAAAGCCTCACTCCCTCATGTGTCGTAAGTCCTCCAAACAGCTCAAAGATGCCCGCAAAGGCTGAAAATACCGCATCGATCCATTTCCCGGAGGTGAGGATGATCTTGCTGTCCGCCGCCGAGGAAAAACCCACAGCCTTCTGCACTGCTATTCCCGCCCCTGCTGACAGGACCGCCGCGATCCCAAGAAGCATCCTTTTTGACCTTAACTCCCCCGGATCCCCTCTTAAAAAGGCTTTCGCCGCCTCCCAGAGTATCAAAGGAAACAAGGCGCACATAAGTACATAGGCTCCGCTGCTGAGGCCCGTAAGAAATACTATAAACAGCGTAAGCACAGCCTTCGGAGCATATTGTTTCAGCTTCTTTCCCTTTTCCATATCGGTGATCAGGCTGATGATGAGCAGCGGCACCAGAGCCCTGAAGGCATAAAATCCCCCGCCTGCGAACAAGGTTCGAAGGTAGCCGAGGATATTCACACTGTAGGGAATGAAAAACAGCAGGATGCCGAATCTCCTCCGGGTTTTTGACAGGGGGAGAGCACCCAGCACAGAACTTACAACAAAGATATAAAGGAGCACCACCAGGTTGTTTGCGATACCTCTGGAAAGAAAGATATCTCCGGTGAAATGATACAGAAAGGCCGATATGACGGCTGCCCCGTCAAGATCCAGAGATGCCTGATAGCCATACTCCGACGGAAAGAGTTTTCCCTGGCTTCCCATTTCCATCTCATGCATGTAGGCACTCGACGAATCAAAATCGATGATGGTATACGCCCGGAATATATTCATGCACATGATAAATACGATCTGCGCTATGAGTGCGGCAAGCACCGCTTTTTCCAAAAACCTGCCGGCCACCGGTCTGTCTTTCATTCTCCGACTATCTCCCTTATGAGAACCTGCCTGTCAAGCCCGATCTGCTCATTTATTATCTTCCTCTTTTTTTCAACCAGTTCCTGCCTGTATGCGAGGTTTTTATCATCGGCAAGATACAGCATTCCCTCAAGGATAGAAGCTGTACTAAACGCATCCACATAATAAAGGATACTTCCCGCAACCTCGGGTATGGCAGACTGCCGTGAGCACAGCACCGTTTTGCCTGACTGTATGGCCTCAAGCACCGGCAGTCCGAAGCCCTCTCCCTTTGACAGAAAAAGAAGATATCTGCAATTATTATACATGTAAGAAAGCATGCCCGTATCCACATAATCGTAGGACAGAACACGCCCGTCCACAAACTCCTTCGGAATTTTCAGCCTTCCTGCTATCCGATACAGTTTTTCCCTGTCTATTCCGGTGATACAAAGCCTGCAGTCTGTATCAATCCTGCTGCAAAGCTCCCTGAAGGCGATCAGACCTCTTCCGAGGTTTTTTTCAGGTCTGCCTCCGCTTACAAACAGGATATAGTCTCCCATTTCATCAGCTCCCGGAAATTTTTGAGGAACGGCTTTTTCTACCGGTGATGACTGATAGAAATATGAAATCCACTTCAGATCTTTGTGGTTTAAGGCCTGAAGCGTATGATTTGAAACGGTAAACACCTTGTCCAAAGATTTGATCCATCCGAGGTACAGGCAGTTGTATACCAGTTTTTTCATCATATACTTTGCAAAAAGCACAGGCGCAAGCCTGCAGATCCCCTCATGGAAAAGGCTGTCCATGGGATCAAAGCGCATGATATTGTGCTGCCTGTCATGAATGACGGCATATATCCTCATATCCCCGTTCTTTTTCCTGATCTTTCGTGCCTTTGCCAGGATACGGCCTGTCACCGCAGGCAGAAACAAAATGTCGTCTTTTGAAAACTCAAATCCCGTGATATCCTCTGTCCTGACCAGGGATGAACCCTCCGGCATCAGTTCCCTTTCAACCGGTTTTTGGGGAACATATCCTTCATATACCAGAAGCTTTATATCCGCACCGTGATCCTTCAAAGCCCTGATCACACCTCTCGTATAACTGCCGGCGCCGGTATATGTGCCGATATCCTTTTCAAGATCCTCCACGGTCGTATAATCGATATAGATATTCATGACATCCTCAAAATCCTATCTCTTTGAAAACCCTGTATATGTCCTCCCAGCGATGCTCTCTCATGGCATATTCCCGTCCGTTTCGTCCCAGCTTAAGTCTTTTTTCCTCATCATGCAAAAGTTCTTCGACCATATGGGCCATTTCCCCAAAATCATCACTCATCAGCAGATCCTTTCCAACCTCGACCGACAGACCGTCGATCCCGAGGTAATTGGTTACAACCGGCATGGACATGGCCATTCCCTCAATGATCTTTGTTTTTACTCCGGTCCCGTATGCTATGGGAGACAATACGACCATCGTTGACTTCACATATTTCCTGATATCATCGACCACACCCTCAAAAACGCACTGAGGATTATCCCGATATTCTTCTCTCAAATCATCGGGAACTTCGCCGATAAAATGGATGACCGGCCTGCAGGGAATGAGCGGAATGATCCTGTCCATGATCATCCTCACCGAGTCGGCATTTGCTGCCACCGTCATATTTCCTACAAACGAAAGAGTTCCCGGAACCTTTTCGGTCTTTATTTCTTCCCCGAAATAATCACAGTCAGCTCCCAT
>JAILOK010000090.1 GCA_024690825.1 Lachnospiraceae bacterium
GCAAAAGGCGGAACACTCCTCGGCTTTATTCTTTGAAAAGGGATCTTAACCTGCCGCTAGTGCTGTCGGCAATATTGATACCCCTGTCATCCAGTATTGCCCCGGACATATTTGCATTTTTATTACGCACAACAAAATCCAGATTATATGGAAGTCCTTCAAATTTATTATCATGAGCTGACATATCCAATATTATATGATTTTCCTCTGCCGCCTCGGAAGCGACTATTGAAAATCGATATTGACATTCCAACCTCAAATGACGATATTATTATTGGAAAGGAGAGCAAAGCTATGGTAGAAAAGAATCTAAAGAAGCTCAAGGCTAAGGAACGGCGTGTCATGAACGGTTTTAACACCGGAACCCGTGACATGAAACTCAAAACTGCATACCGGCGCAAAAAGAGATGGTCGGCAGAAGATGCCGGCCATTCACTTTCCGCCTCCTATCCTCTGATGATCTGATCACTTATTTGTATTTTAATCTTTAAGACAACACAATGGAACAACATAAACACCATTTTCCATCCGATATGCCACCTTATTTTTCGTTACGACCATAAGAAATGCGGGTTTACCGGTTCTTTCATGATCAATATCATCGGCAATCTTCATCAGGTTGTCAGCTGCTTTCCTTATATCATCTTCTCCACCAAGTTTTACTTCAATAAGAGCCCAGGAACCGTCTGCAAACTGAAGCACTGCATCCGCCTCACGTTTTTTTGAATCACGGTACTTATAAACACGGGCACCTATCGCATCAGCATATACTCTGAGATCATGCACTACCAGCGATTCAAACAGCAATCCAAATGTAGTTATATCCTTAAAAATCCCTTCCGGAGTAATGCCCAAAGCTGCAGCACCGATGGATGGATCCGTAAAATGTCTTGTCTCCTTTGTTCTGATTGCCGTCTTACTTCTGAGATTAGGATTCCACGCCGGAAGCTCCTCAATGACATACAGATTTCTGAGCGCATTCAGATATTTTGCAAATACATCCTTATCAAAAGTATCATCACTTCCGACACAGTCATCCAAAAGCGTAGTATCAGCCGCAGCTATGGAAACATTTCTTGCGTAGGAACGCATAAGCTTCCTCGCTTTCTGCTCATCCTTCTTAAGGGGTATGTCTTTCAATGAGAAAATATCATCCGTAACGACAACTTCATAATAATCCCTTGCCTGTGCCAGCGATACATCCCTGTCCTTACCTATTGCAACAGGCCATCCCCCTCTGCAGACATAATAAGCATAGTCATTTATATCTTTCTTTGACATTGCCTGGGAAAACTTACCGTTTTTCAGATCCAAAAGCGATATGGCTCCGTTGCTGTCTCCCGTTTCGTAAAGAGACATGGTACGCATCATTTTTCTTATGATCCTTCCATTCCCGGTATGTCTGCCGCTTTCATCATCCATCTCTGTCCTGCTCTTGTCAGTCACGCTTCCGGTAAGGATATACTGTCCGAATTCTCCGGTCTTATCGACCTCATATTTTACCTGATCCCAGATAAACGACACGTGCTGCCACTCATCGACCAGTATCGGCTTGGGTCCATAATTCAGAAAGTTGGCCGGAGATATCTTCGCCAGTTCTATAAATTCATTTCTTGATTCAAGCGGCATCAGATCGATAACCGTTTTTGCATATCTCTTTGCAGTAGTTGATTTTCCGCACCATTTCGGACCCACTATCACCAGTGCGCCTTTACTCTTAAGGGTAAACTCTACTATCCTGTCAAATAATCTGTTTATATACACTTGCTCGCCCATTCCGGCACCCACCCCTCTTTCTTTAAAGATCATACTTTAAATCGGAGGAAAAATCAACTTTAAATCGGAAGAATATTAGATTTTAAATCGGATGAATGTTAGGTTTTCGGTCGGAAAATTTATAATATCTCAGCGAGAAAACCCCTTCCGACGCATGTCGGTTGTGGGATGAATCGCTTTTTTGTACTTACCTGATCTGACATATTTCCGCTTGTGCTCATCTGTACGTTGGCCTTCAATGT
>JAILOK010000094.1 GCA_024690825.1 Lachnospiraceae bacterium
TGTGAGGATGCTGTTATTATCTTAGCGAATGCTCAATATACAGCAAATCCGCACACGGATGTGCGGATAGGGGCAAATGCGGAGCGAAGCGGAGCCAGACATGGATGTCGGGTTGCCCCGGTTGCGTGACCGGCCACAGACCGTATCATGAGCTTAGATAATAAAGCGTCCGAACAACCGCACCATAATATACGTACCCCATCCGGATGCCAATAATATCAAACCTGCGAGCAAAACATATACCTGCGTCCCGGCCAACTCTTTTATACAGCTCTGTAGTCCCCGTGGATGCCTCCGGTCTTGGAGGTCAGTCTGATATCTGTCAGCACGATGTCCCGCTGAACCGCCTTGCACATATCGTAGACAGTCATTGCCGCAACGGAACAGGCACAGATGGCTTCCATTTCAACGCCGGTCTTCCCGGTACATTTGACGAAGGATTCGATCTCGACAGCCTTATCCTCTTCATTCAGACGGAGCCTTACATCACACTTTTCGGTTATTATGGGATGACACATCGGGATCAGATCAGGAGTCCTCTTTGAGCCCATGATGCCTGCGATCTGGGCAACGGTAAGCACATCGCCCTTTTTGATGCTCCCGCTTTTGATAAGTTCAAAAGTCTTTTCGTTCACCAGAACCTTTGCCGAAGCACACGCCGTTCTTTCGGTAATATCCTTGTATGAGACATCCACCATCCTGGCATTTCCCTCATCATCAAAATGCGTCAGGACATTCCCGTCATCTGTCTGTATTTTTTTTGCTATCCAATCCGCAAGTTCCTCTGCGTTCATGGTATTTGATTCCATATCGATCTTTGGAATATCCGCAGCCTTGTAACCCTCGACCAGGACGATATCGAAACCGGAAGCCGAACTAATCATCTCATTTAAGGTTCTCGGTCTTTCGCTGATCTTTGCGGACCGGGTATGGGACGATATCATGACCTCATCCGCTCCGGCCTGCGTGAAACGATAGGTGTCCTTTCCTTCCCTGTCCATCGTAAACTCGTGGACATCATGCTTTATCACAGCGACCTTAAAACCTTTCTTTTTAAGATGGGGTATCAGCGCCTCAATGAGGGTAGTCTTCCCGCTGCCCGAGTATCCCGAAAAACCTAATACAAACGCCATGTTTAATACCTCCCGAAGGTACAGTTCGGATAATGACAGTTACTGCACATCTGGCATAGACCGCCGTCACCGAGCCTTATAAGATCTTCCTTTGTAAGCTTTAATCCGGTAAATATCTGCGGCAGCAGGACATCAAAGATCGTGGTCGGAAGACTGATGGCGGCACCCGGCACGCCGAGTACCGGTATATCTCCTATATATGCTGCAAGAGTCATGTTTCCGGGCTGGGACGGAACGCCGTGGCTTAATATTTCCGCTCCCAAAGCCTTGATGGCTCCGGGTGTAAGGTCGTCGGGATCTACGGACATGCCTCCCGTGAAAATGAGGAAATCCGCCCCTTCTTCCATCAGTTCCTTTGCCGCATTTATTATCATCTGCATGTCATCATCGCAGATCTTTATGCCCGTTATGGAGCCTGGGAAATAAGAAAGCTTCTTTCTGACCACAGGTTCAAACCTGTCTTTTATGCGTCCTTCATAAACCTCAGAGCCGGTGATGATGATACCGGATTTAAGATCTTTGTAAGGCAGAAGTTCGAGCAGATGCGACGCTGCGCAGAGTTTTTCTGCCTCATCTATCTGTGCTTTATCCGTAAACAGAGGCACGATCCTCATGGAAGCAAGCCGGTCTCCCTCCTCCACCCTGTAATGATCGGGAAGAGTTGTTATGGTTATATCCCCGATGCTGTTTATCTTTTTGAGAAGCTTCGTATCAACCTTAAGCATTCCTTTTATATCGGAAACGAGCAGCATCTTGCCTTCGGAGGGTCCTTCAAAATGAGCGCCCTCTATCTTTGTCATATCCGCCAAAGCCCTGGCGCAGTCCTCCTCATGAAGCATTCCGGGATCGATGTCTCCCGCAAACACTGTCTTTTTCCCGATATCAAGAAGCTTCGGTATATCCTCTTCCTCTATGACATGACCGCGTCTGAAAAGCGGCCCCTTGAAGCCGTCAAACATAGCCGTGATGTCATGGCCAAGTGCCATCCCGACGGCATCTTCAACCTTTATCTTTTTCATGCTCATATCAAAAATCCTTCCACAGTCTCACCTGTCTTTAACGGCGCAGTCCCCTCCGGAATACATGCATAGGCATTGCAGAGAGCCGCAGAGCTTATCACTATATTTCCCTGCTCACGGCGCGGCTCAAAGACTGCCATGCCTTCTTCTATCGAAAATACTCCCCTTATGAAACGCATTCCCTTTCCGGTCTTTTTAATATCTTTCTTAAGCATCATCCTGATCATCTTATGATCATGATCGTCAAGTCCGGCAAGCTTCCTTAATGCCGGATAACAGATGCACTGGAGGTTTGTAAGTGCCGATGCGGGATTGCCGGAAAGCGCGAGCATCAGCCTTCCATGCTTGACTCCGTAGGCGCAGGCCATTCCGGGTTTCATTGCGATACCATTTACAATGATCTCGTATCCGGCCTCCTCCATCGCCTTTGGCACCAGATCAAAATCTCCTGCAGACACTCCGCCGGTCGATATGATGATATCGCTGATGAGCTCTGCCGTAAGGATCTTATTATACAGATCCTCCACATCATCCTGCGCATGTCCCGCGGAAACGGCATCGAAACCGATACGCCTTAAAGCGCCCGAAATCGTATATCTGTTGGAATTTCTGATCTTTCCGGGCTGCAGCGGTTCATTTATGTCAACCACCTCGTCCCCTGTTGACAAAAGCGCTGCAACAGGTCTTTTGTATACCGGTATCTCCGTCATCCCGAGGGAGGCTGCGATCCCTGAAACAGCGGGATCAGCAGGTGTTCCCTTCTTTGCAAGAAGTGCTCCGTTTGCAATATCCTCGCCGGCTTTTATTATATTGTCACCGGCAAAATACTGCTGTTTTATGTCAACCGATTCATCGGTAAAATCCGTGTCCTCGTATTTACATACGGCATCGGCACCCTCAGGTATCGGAGCACCCGTCATGAGTCTGACCGCCGTACCGCTTTCCACCTGCTTTTGCGCAACCTGCCCTGCCCTTATGTTTTCGATCACCTTTAATGTGACTTTGTTTTTTTCATCCGCGCCGGCGGTATCTTCTGCCCTGAAGGCATAGCCGTCATAGGGGGAGCGGGCAAAATTCGGCACATTCTGATCGGATACTATATCCTCTGCCAGAACCCTGCCATACAGATCCTCCGGAGACACTTTTTCCTTACCAACATGGTCCGCGTATTTCAGCAGTATCCGCACTGCCTCTCCATACTCTGTTCTTCTCATGATCATTTTCCCTCGTAACCGGTTTTCCGTATGCTAAGTATCGATACAAATCTACCTGCTTTTCTTACGTTCAAATATATTTATCGCAAGAAGCACCACAGCCGATATCGCAATATTTATCAATACCCACCTAAGCGCCAGTGCATCGTTATCGGTTCTCCACAGCTGATAAACAGTCGTGGATATTGTCGCAGTCCTTCCGGGCGTATATCCTGCTATCATCGTGGTGGCACCGTATTCTCCGAGTGCTCTTGCAAAGGCAAGGACAGTTCCTGCTATGATACCCGCCCTGCAACAGGGAAGGGTTATCCTGAAAAATATATACGGTCTGCCAAGTCCCAGAGTCTGCCCGGCCAGAGTCAGATTTTCATCGTAGGCTTCAAAGGCTCCTCTTGCCGTCCTGTACATGAGCGGAAAAATAACGACGCTTGTTGCAAATATCGCTGAGTACCAGGTCATGGTAAGCTTTGCATCAAATATTCTTAAAAACCATGCACCCGCCGGTCTTTTTGGGCCGAGGACGCGCAAAAGCAGATAGCCCACGACAGTAGGCGGCAATACCAGAGGCAGAGTGAAGATGCAGTCAAGTATCCCTTTTAATACCCGCGGGAGCTTTACTACAAGACATGCAGCGGCTATGCCAAGCACGAAAATGATGCCCGTACTTATCAGGGCTATCCTTATGGAATTGTATAAAGGGTAAAGATCCATATTATTTTATGCAGGTAAATCCGACGCTTTCAAATATTCTGCTGCTTTCGTCTCCCGTCAGATGATCAAGGAAGGCCTTTGCTTCATCGGCATGCTTTGATCCCTTCAATACCGCTGCCGGATAGATGACCTGTCCGCACATTTCGGGAGTTGCGGTATCAACAGATTTAAGCCCTGCCGAATATGCATCGGTGGAGTAAATGATGCCGCAGTCGACCGCTGCTTCCTTTATCTGTGTCGTGACCTCCTTGACATTGCTTCCGTAGGTGATCACGCCGTTCTTTGCAAGTTCTGACTCATCAAGTTCGTAAAAGGCCAGGATCTTCTGCGTATACTGGCCTACCGGGACATCCTCATTTCCCATTGCCATAAGGATGCTTTTATCCTTAAGCCCCTTTACCAGATCATCATATGAATTTATATTCTTTGGATTGTCATCGGGAATTGCAAGCACTACCTTGTTTTCCAGGATATCGATGCGGGTATCGTGATCGATGAAGTCAAGACCGTCGGGATTTTTTTCGTCCCCTGCGGTGATATCAAGCTGGTCCATCTGCTTTGGTGCTGCCGAGATGAAGATATCGCAGTCAGCTCCTTCTTCTATCTGGGTCTTCAGGGTGCCTGATGAATCGAGATTGCAGGTTATCCTGATGCCGGGGTTTGCGGCTTCATATTCCTTTACTATCTGCTCGAGAGTCTCGGTCATTGATGCTGCCGCAAATACTATGATCTCTGTGGACGGTGTTTCTGCTGCAGCCGGCTGCGTGGTCGTTGCCGTGCTCTGTGCGCATCCCATGAGTGAACACACTGTCAGAGACAGCACTGCAAGTAATGCTGTTGCTTTTTTCATTTTTTCTTTCTCCTTTTCAATGATGGAAGGCTGATGACTTTCGCTATCAACCCCGGGTCCTGAACATATTGTCCGGACCGGCCTTAAGACCATGGATCTCTCTTTAGGTTCTAAGGCTCGAAGATTTAATGGGTTACAGTTATATATTCTATGATCAGAACCGTGATATTTCAACCGTTCGATTCTTTATTCTTCCCGGTGATCTCTTCTTTGTACAAAAGCCGGTAGGATTCGCAGCTGTTTAACAGTTCCTCGTGCGTCCCTTCGGCAATGATGCGGCCGTCTTCCATGTACATGATGTGATCGGCATTGATGACAGTGGAAAGACGGTGTGCGATCAGTATCACCGTCCGGTCAGCAGATATGCTGTCGATGGCCTTCTGGATCTTTGACTGAGTGACATTGTCAAGAGCGGAGGTAGCCTCGTCAAACAGGATGACACGATAATCTTTTAATAAACTCCTTGCGATCGCAAGGCGCTGGCGCTGGCCTCCGGAAAGATTGACGCCGCCTTCGCCTATGATGGTATCATAACCGTTTTGCATGGCCTCGATATCATCATCAATACAGGCAAGTTTACAGACATGCTTCATCTCTTCCTCTGTCATATCCTCTTTGGCAAGCTGCAGGTTTTCCCTGACTGAAAGATGAAAGATATAAGGAGACTGGCTGACAACGGTCATATTGTCACGGATGGAATCACGGTCAAGATCACGGATATCAGTATCGTCCAAAAGGATCCTGCCCTTCTGCTGGTCATACAGGCGGCACATCAGATTAAAGACTGTTGACTTGCCGCAGCCGCTCTTTCCGACCAGTGCAGCCATCTCGCCGGCTTTGATGGTAAAACTCATATTATTTAAGACCTTGGGTGCCGGAACAGTTGGATTGCCGGATGGATATGCGAAGGTGACATTGTCAAAGACTATCTCACCCTTCGGATGCGAAAGTGTTTCGGATCCGAAGCGCTCTTTGGGAAACTCCGGGTTGATGACAAGCGCACAGACACGCTCGACTGAGAGGTTGAAGTCCTTGACGAACTCCATGAATTCTCCGGCCAGGGTCACAGCCCTCACATCAAGACTGGAAAAATAATTGTAGATGACGATGACCATCGCCGGTTCCTGAAAATGATATTTTATAGCCAGTGCAAGCATTATGATGAAAAGAAAAGTGCCCACTTCTCCCACCTGCCATCTTGCAAGCTTCATCGACCAGGAACGTCCCTGCATGATAAGGCGCTTGTCATTTGCGTTCTGTACACGCTCTCTGGCCTCCCTGCAAAAGGACTCTTCGCTGTTTAAAAGCTTTACGTCCCTGGCTCCGCGGATGGTCTCACTTACAAAACCTGAGAATTTTTCGTTTGCGGTACGGTAGATGCGGTCATCCTCACACAGCCTTCGGGTACGGTATATCTCCATCATCGATTCGATCAGAAGGAGGATGAAGGTCAGCAGAAAGCCTATCGGACTGACCACAAGAATTGCAAGCAGGATGCCGATATAGTTCAGCATCTGCGTGATCATGTCCGCGATCCGGTTAAAGCCTGTGGCAAGCCTTGAAGTATCGTTTGTCAGACGCTGGATGAAAAGACCGCTGCCCTTTTCGTCCAGACAGCTGTTTTTGATACGAAGCGTATTCTGTATCAGATCGTTTTCAAGCAAAGACAGAGTTCTGCAGTATACCTTGTTGTAGCCTCTGTTGCTCAGGACAAGGAAGATGTTTTTTAACCCCCTCACCACAAGCAGAACCACAGCTATGGCTACGATCTTTGATATCTCACTTTCCATGTAACCGACGATCACCCTGGCACTTAAAACCGGTGCAACAACACCGAGAACAACGCTTAACAGCTGCAGAAAGATTGAGATGAACAGTATGTTTTTCTGACTGCTTACATACTTCCAGGCAAAGCGGTAGTTTTTCGAGGCTGTGTTGTAAAGCGGGAAGCTGTATCTGATACGGTTTTCACGCGCATCAGATTCCCAGACCGGAAGCACATCCAGTTTTTCCATTATCCGGTCCTGCAAAGGATCATCCCCGCCGAAAGGATCGTATCCGTCACCGGAAACCTTTAAGATCACCTCAAGATCTCCCTGACATTTTCTGCAATTCAGGAAAACCGGGGTATCCTGCCCCAGTTTTTCCTGATAAAAGAGCAATGCCTCCTCCATGGAAAGCCGGTATCTTAAAAGCTGTCCCGGGGCGAGTCCTTCACGCTCCAGATAATGCGATGTTTTTTTGATCGCCTGAGCGATCTCTTCCGGGGTCAGCAAACCCTTCAGTTTCATAGTCACATCCTCACATGAAATATCTTATTTCCACAGGGACTGGGCTTTTTCAAAATCCTTCGGCTCGTTGCAGTTGACCAGCAGATCCGCATCGCCCTTGTAATCTACCTTCTTTACCTCCGAGTTGGCGGACATCCTGCGGATGCTGAAATCATCATTCTTTATCAGTTCTTCCGCGCGCGCTTCAAGAGAAGTGTCATACACGGCGATCAGAGGCTCGATATGCTCTCCGTGGCTTAAAACGGTTGCGGGACCTGTATGAGCCTCTATCAGTTCACTTAATACCTCAGCGGGCACAAGAGGGTTATCTGCGCTGACAACAAGGCAGGAGGAGTTCTTTGCCGCCTTAAGGCATGCATGTATGCCGCCAAGCGGTCCCTTGCCTGCATATACATCTGCAACAGATCTTGCCCCGTCCATCTCTTTTCCGTATCCCGAGAGCATGATGTCCGTGATGCCGAGCTTCTTCATTTTCTCAACCTGGATCTCAACCAAAGTCTTTCCGCCAAGCTTCAGCTCCGTCTTGTCGGTGCCCATCCTTTCGCTTGCTCCTCCGGCCATGATGATCGCGCTTACATTTTCTGTTTTCATTTTTCTTCCTCCATTCTTTTTTATTCTTTATATCAATTTAATTTTTTAACAGCAGTATCTTTTCCGGCGGCACGATTAAGTGTTCCGGGATCTGAAACCTTTCGTTATCTCCAAGCCCCCTTGACACCTTCCACCAGAGCCCGTTTTCGAGTGTCACATACCATTCAAACGGAAGTTTTGAGACTGCGGCACTCCCGCAGGAGATCACATTTTCTCCGGAATCCGATGCATGAAGATCATGCGCCCTTATTCCTATATGGGTAATATCACCGCCTGTTTTTTCTCCCGTGGCAAGCTCGATACCGTTCCAGTCGATTGCCCTTACCCTGTGATCATTTATTATTTCTATCCTGCTTATATTCTTGCAGCCTGTGAGTCTTGCCGATGCGACAGTTCCCGGATGCGCAAATACTTCTTCCGTACGGCCTTTTGCGATCACCTTTCCTTCCTGCATCAATACCAGATAGTCACAGAGCTGGTAGATCTCGTCCCTGTCATGGCTTACGAGGATGAAGGTCCTGTCGTATTCTTCAAGGATCCCGGCAAGCTTCAGCCTCATCCCCTCACGGAGATGTGCATCCATGGCGGAAAACGGCTCATCAAGAAGCAGGAGCCCCGGGTCACATGCAAGCATGCGGGCAAGCGCCGTTCTCTGCTTTTCACCGCCCGAAAGATCTTTGGGAAGGCGGCTCCTTGCATGCAGGAGTCCGTATTTTTTTAAAATGCTTTCGACATCCTCATCATTTCCCTGTCTGCCGGCTTTTTTTCTTCCGCGGAATGCCGCCCTGATATTTTCTTCAACGGTCATGTCCGGAAACAGGGCGTAATCCTGAAAAAGATAACCGACATTTCTTTTCTGCGGCTTTATATCCGTTTTGGTTTTTCTGTCAAAAAGAACAACATCATCAAAGACTATGCTGCCTTCATCAGGACGGACAAGGCCCGCTGTTGATTTCAATGTCAGACTCTTTCCGCTGCCGGAAGCGCCAAGGATCCCGATCCTCTTTGAAGCAGTCCCGAAGGATACATCCAGAGAAAAATCTTTATATGTTTTTTTAATACAAACTTCTAACGACATATCATGCTATTATCCAGTCTATATTGTCATTAACTTAAGCAATGCTGCTCTTCGCCAGGCTCCCGTCGGGCCCCTCCGTCCCCTCGCTCCTCCGTCGGCTCGTGTCCGGGTCACCTCCCGACTCGCGCCTGTGTTGTAAATATCGACTTAAGTTAATGACTATCGTAATCATTGGTCAGGTTCTCGCACATTCTGACGCACTGCCCCTGAGTATTTTGATGCCGTGTTCAAGGGCATCAAGGATGAATCCGAGACTTTCCTCCACAGCCTTCGGGCTCCCGGGAAGGTTGACTATGATGGTCTTTCCCCTTATCACCGAAACACCTCTTGAGAGCATTGCCCTGTCGGTGATCCCGGCCGATCTCATCCTGATATATTCCGCGATCCCCGGCGCATTTCGGTGAGCCACCTCCATTGTGGCTTCGGGAGTATTGTCTCTTAAGGAGAAACCCGTGCCGCCGCTTGTTATGATAAGATCTGCCTCTCTTCCGTCGCTTAAGCGTATCAGTTCATTTTTGAGCTTCACCTTTTCGTCGGGAATGACAAGAGTCTCTATTATCTCATAGCCGTTCTTTTTTAATATCTCACAGGCCTTCGGCCCGGAAAGATCTTCTCTTTCTCCTTTTGAAGCTTTGTCGCTCAGGATAATGACCGCCGCCTGAAAGGGTCTGTTCTCATCGGGATATTCCACCGTGACTGCATCTCCCTTTCTTACCGTGCCGCCTTTAAGCACCTCGGCAAACACTCCTTCTCTCGGCATGATGCAGTCGCCCATCCTTTGATAAACCTGACAATGGGTGTGGCATTCCTTGCCCCTTTGTGTCATGCGAAGGCACACCTCATCTCCCACCTTGAGCACCGATCCTACCGGAAGGTTTTTGCAGTCGATATCTTCCACCACGAGATTTTCACCGAAGTCTCCGTTTGTGACCCCGGCTCCTTTTTCATTAAACTCATCCACTCTCATGGCTGACAGCAGGCTTACCTGTCTGTGCCAGTCCCCGGCGTGGGCATCGTTTTCTATCCCTCTTCCTTCCACAAACACGGCGGAGGGCACTTCATGCTTTGCCGTGCCTCTTTTTTCACTGATACATACAGCTCTGATCTTTCCTTCCAAAATCCTCATCCTCCGATCGCTGCCATCACATGCTTCTCCGATATCCGTTTAAGATTATCAAATGAGTGCTGTGCGGGTTTACATAATATTGCTTCTTCTATCCCTGCTCTTAATGCCTTTTTCTTATCTTCTTCAGAAAGCCCGCTTCTTATTATGCTTTTAAGATCCACACCCGTTTCAAAGCAGAGGCAGCTTTTCATGTAACCTAAGGTCGTAAGGCGCACCCGGTTGCAGCTTTGGCAGAACACCCCGTGTATCGCGCTGATAAATCCAACGCTTCCTTTGTATCCGGGTATCCTGTAATAAACCGCAGGTCCGTTGCCGTGGCTTTCATTATCTTTTGTCATATCCGGGTATCTTTCCCGTATCGCGGGGATCAGTATATCATGCCCTATCGCGCGGAAATCTTTTCCGAAGCCTATGGGCATCATCTCGATGAACCTGACATCCACCGGGTTATCTTTTGCAAATCCGATCATGCTGAAAACATCGGACAGATCCTGCGATCCGTCTATATCGGGGCAGACCGAATTGATCTTTATTTTAATGCCCGACTGAAGCGCCGCCCAGAGTCCTTCAAGCACACGGTCCAGTTCATCCCTGCCCGTTAAAGATCTGTATCTTTCCCTGTCCGGAGTATCGATGCTTATATTGATCCCGTCGATACCCGCATCTTTTATTTCAGCCAGATTATCTTTTAAGAGAACTCCGTTTGTGGTCAGTGTAACCTGCTCTATCCCCGGGATCCTTTTTATCATCCTTATGAGATCACATGCTCCGCGCCTTACGAGCGGCTCTCCGCCTGTGATCTTTATCTTTTTTATCCCGAGTTTTGCAGCCTCCGTAACGATGCTTATGATCTCCTCAAAGGTAAGGATCTCGCTCATCTTAAAGGATTCAATATCCTCCGGCATGCAGTATCTGCATCTAAGATTGCATCTGTCCGTTATCGATATTCGAAGATAATCAATCTCCCGTCCGTATCTGTCCTGCATCATCTTCCCCATTGATCACTATAAAGCTGTCAGGCCATGCCCAGCAGACAAGCTTAAGTCCCGCTTCCTTTGCAGCCTTTACGGATGCATCCGTCGGCACGGCTTTGCTTACAAGAACACCAAGACCTGCCTTTGTCATCTTATCTGCCACATCCTTTGGAACCCTGCCCGAAGTGAAAAGCAAGCATTCACGCATCGGGATATCGTTTAACAATGCGTAACCGATGGCCTTATCAAGCATGTTGTGTCTGCTGATATCCTCGGTAATAAAAACGATCTCATCTTTATGCATGAGCATGCAGACATGGGTTCCGTCAGTTTTTGAATGAAGTCCCTTATTATCTTTAAAATATGCGGTAAGCTTAAATATCTGTTCCGCAGTAAAATGAACAGGTCCTTCGCATCTCCTGCCCGAAGCTGCGGTCTTATCATCTTTGATCGCAACCCGTGCTCTGTCCCTTTTATCGGACATATAAAATTCCGTTACATCGGAAGCGCTTTCTATATAATCTTCCGAAAAAAGAAACCCGTAGACAAGTTCCTTTATATCAGTATCCGTACATACTATTGTGCGCAGAATCCTACCTTCTGCGCACACTTCTATTAAATGTTCCCTGATTATATTTTTTGTGGTCCGTATCCTTTCCCCGTCTGATGTCACCTTGAGGACGGGGATTTCCGCGACATTGTCTTTCATCAGATCTTTCCTATGTTCACCGCGCAGACCTTGTACTCGGGAATGCGTGCAAATTCATCCAGGGCTGCATTCGTAAGCATGTTTACCGGCGAATCCGGGAAATGGAACGGCATCCATGTCTCACCTTCGGAAACCTTTCTGCCGACGCGGGCCGTTGCCGTGATCTCGCCTCTCCGGCTTTTAATCTTTATCTTTTCTCCGTTTTTGATCCCGAGTCTGTCGGCATCTTTATAATTTACCTCTATAAAGCCTTCGCCTGATATTTCCATGAGTCCCGGTGAACGCGAGGTCATGGCTGCCGCATTGTAGTGATAGAGGATGCGGCCGGTCGTGAGCATGAACGGATATTCTTCATCAGGAAGCTCGTTTGCAGGCTTGTACTCTACGCTGTAAAGCAGTGCCCTTCCCCTTGCCGGATGACCCACATGCATAATGGGAGTTCCCGGATGATCCTTACCTTTGCAGGGCCATTGCAGTGTCTCGCCGCTATCAAGTCTTTCATGCGAGATACCCGCAAAGCTCGGAGTCACAGAGGCGATCTCATCCATGATCTCGGCTGCAGTCAGATACGGCTGGGGATAGCCCATGGCATTCATGAGGTCGATCAGTATATCCGTGTCAAGCCTCATATCGCCTTCTAAAGTGACCGCTTTTCTGATCCTCTGGACACGCCTTTCGGTATTGGTAAATGTTCCTTCTTTTTCGGCAAAGCTCACACCCGGAAGGATCACATCCGCATACTCTGCGGTCTTTGTCATAAAGAGCTCCTGAACCACAAAGAATTCAAGGCTTTCAAGCGCTTTTATTATATGATGCGTATCCGGATCGGAAACGACCGGATCCTCTCCGAAGATGTAAAGTCCTTTGATCTTTCCCTCGATCGCGGCAGGGAACACCTCGGTTGCCTTCAACCCCGGGGTGGGATTGAGTTCCATTCCCCATGCTTTTTCAAATTTCTTTCTGACTTCTTCGTTGTCAACCTTCTGGTAACCCGGATAGTCTGTGGGCATGGCGCCCATGTCGCAGGCTCCCTGCACATTGTTCTGTCCGCGCAGGGGATTGACTCCGCAGCCGCTCTTTCCGATCTTGCCGCAAAGAACAGCCATATCGGACATGCACATAACTCCCTCGGTTCCCGTAGAATGCTCCGTGACGCCAAGGCAGTAGATGATAGGAGCCTTCTTTGCCGTTGCATACATGCGGGCTGCCTCTATGAGCCTGTCGGGATCTATGTGGCAGATCTCACCGACCCTTTCGGGCGTATATTCTTCTACCAGTTTTTTCAGTTCTTCAAAGCCTTCCGCATTTTCCTCAATGTATTCATGATCTATGAGATCCTCTTTGATCATGACATGCATCATGCCGTTTGCAAAAGCCACATTTGTACCGGGCCTGATCTTGAGGTGGATGTCGGCCTGCTTTGCAAGCCCGATGTCTCTGGGATCCACCACGATGAGCCTTGTGCCGTTCTTCACCGCGCGTCTTATCTGCATGCCGACGACAGGATGCGCTTCCTCGGGATTGGAACCCACAAGCAGTATGCAGTCTACATCATGGGTTATATCATGTATGGGATTTGTCATGGCGCCAGACCCCAGTGTTTTTGCAAGTCCCGCCACTGTCGCAGAGTGACATACTCTTGCGCAGTTGTCCGTATTATTGGTCCCAAAACAGGTACGCACCATCTTCTGGACCATGTAGATATCTTCGTTTGCCGAGCGCGAGCAGGCAAAACCTGCCAGGGCTTCGCTTCCGTATTTTTCCTTTATCTCCATGAAGCGTTTTGCCGTATAGCTTATGGCCTCTTCCCATGTCGCTTCCTTAAATTCTCCGGTCTTTTTATCCTTTATGAGAGGCTTTGTGATGCGGTCGTTTGAATGTATGAAATCAAAGCTTCCCGAGCGTCCCTTGACACAGAGTCTGCTGTGGTTTGAGGGACCCTTGGACGGCTCTACATTTACTACCTTATTATCCTTTACGACCAGATAGAACTGACAGCCTGTTGCACAGTGAGGACAGGTGGTAAGAACCTTTTTAACCTCCCACTCCCTGTACTTTGCTTCACGCTTCAGGGTCAGCGCACCGGTTGGACATACGCTTGCGCAGTTTCCGCAGGATTCGCAGCCGGTCTCTTTATAATCGCTTCCAAACGGCGCATCCACAACATGGAAGGTTCCTGCACGGCTGTTATTTAAAGCACCGTTGCACGCTATGTTATGGCATACCCCGATACATCTGAGACAATGGATACATTTGCTCGGATCGTAACTGATGTATGGATTGGAATCAAAAACAGGCAGTTTCCTTTCGATGGTATGACGGGTCCCGATATGATCTGCATGTTTCACATCGTAGCGGTTGCACATATCCTGAAGCTCGCAGCTTCCGTTTTTGGGACAGCTCATGCAGTCAAGATTATGGTTGGAAAGCAGGAGCTTTAACATGCTTTTCCTGTATTCTTCCAGATCCTCCGTATGTGTTGTGACTGTCATGCCGTCCTTTGCCCTTGTTCTGCAGGCCGGAAGGAAATTTTCAAAACCTTTAACTTCGACCACGCAGAGCCTGCAGGAGCCCGCGTTGCTTACTCCCTCCAAAAAACAGAGCGTAGGTATGTATATATCATTTGCCCTTGCGATATCAAGGATCGTTGAGCCTTCTTTGGCTTCATATTCTTTTCCGTTTATCTTTACAGTGATCATTCGCCTCTGCCTCCCTCCATGGTTCCGCATCCGTAGTGGTCGCAGCGAAGACATCTGCCAGACTCACGCGCAGCTTCTTCGCATGTCATGGACATCTCCACAAAGTCGAAATTATTCATTCTTTCTGCCGGATCCTTTTCCTCTATTTCCGCACGTCCCGTGGGAATACAGGGATTCGGATATGCCGGAGGGATCAGGGGCTTGCCCTGTATCTTATGGTGATATCCGAGATATTCATCGATATTTGCCGCTGCCACCTGTCCTGCGGCAATGGCGTTTATCGCAGTGGAGGGTCCGGTCACGCAGTCGCCTCCTGAGAAGACTCCGTCCATTTCCGACACCATGCAGGTTTCATCCGCGATGATGCGTCCCCTGTTTACAGGCACGCCTTCTTTTTCAAAATCCTCCACATCACTTCTCTGTCCGACTCCAAGGATCAGATAATCACATTTGAAACGATACGGATAATTGCTAGAGTGCTCGGTCGTCATCATGCCGTATTCGTCGTATTCCGCAACTATCTCGGGCTGCAGCCAGACTGAAACCACCTCGTTCGTCTCTTTGTCCGTCTCTATATGAAGGAAGGATAAAAGTGTCCTGAATTTCACTCCTTCCTGAGTAGCGCTCCTGATCTCCTCGGGCAGTGCGGTATAGTCGTCTCTTTTTCTCGTAAATACATGTATGGTCTCGGCATTTAAGCGTACTGCCGTCCTGGCCGCATCCATGGCTACATTTCCGCCTCCGATAAGAACTACTTTCTTTCCGGTAAGATCCGGAGCCTTGCCGTTTGCCACAAGCTGCAGGAAGTCCGCAGCGGGAATGACATTTTTCGCATCGGCATTGTCCATGGGCATCCGGTTTCCGAGCTGGGCTCCCAGCCCTAAGAACACGGCATCATATTTTTCCTTCAGTTCCTTAAAGGTTATATCCCGGCCGACCTTCGTCCTGTAATTCACTTTGATATCGCCTGCACTTAAGATCGCTTTGATATCCTCGTCAAGCCTTTCCTTTGGCAGACGGTATTCGGGTATGCCGTATCTGAGCATTCCTCCGAGTTTTTCATGCTCCTCAAAGATCTCGGCCTCATGTCCCATGAGCGTGAGGAAATAAGCTGCCGTCATGCCCGCCGGTCCGCCTCCGACTATCGCGACCTTCTTTCCTGTCTTCACATTTGCTTTTGGAGTCTCAACCGTGTCGGCATGCGACTGATCTACCGCATATTTCTTTAACCCTCTTATATTTAAGGGTGCATCCACAAGTGCTCTCCTGCACTTTCTCTCGCAGGGATGCTCGCATATCATGGCGCAGGCTGTAGGGAACGGATTGCGGTCACGGATCACCTTTACCGCGCCCTCGTAGTTTTCTTCTTTTATCATTGCGATGTAACCGGGTACATCCACATGAGCGGGACACAGCGTGATACACGGCACCGTCTGTACTACGTTCTCGGCACATCTTCCGTGCTCTATATGGCTTTCATATTCGTCGGCAAACTCGCTTAAGGAATCAAGGATGAGGTTTGCGCCCACAACACCCACGGCGCAGTCTGCCGTCCTGGCGATCATCCTGCACTTTTCCTCCATGAGCTTCAGTGTTTCCTTTGTGGCATCCCCGTTCAGGATGGATTTGAGATAATAATCCACCTCCGCCAGTCCGTCCCTGCAGGGCACGCATTTGCCGCATGACTGGTTCATCGATATATGCAGAAGCGACCTGTAAAGTGCCAGAGGACACATGCCCGGCGGGTAGGAGGTCATCCTCGACCTGAACTTCCGGAGGGCCACATCTATCCTCTCATTCATATTCCCGCGCTTCGTCAGTTTTTTCATATCAACATCGATTCCTTTCTTAAAGAAACAGTCAGATAGTTAATTATACCACAAAATTCTTTTTTTTTCAGGTGATCGTATCCGCGTATTGACATTTCGAAATCTTAGTGATATCTTTTTGATATCATAATAAATGTAACACAAAAGGAGGAACCTGTCATGCAGGAAAATGTAAACAGTAATGTTCAGGAAAAAGTGCTCGAGGGGCACAGGAACGGTGGTCTGGTGTTGACGCTTGTGATCATAGCTTATCTCTTCTCGTTCATATTGTTTCTCTTTGGAGTAGCAGCATCCGGCCTGCTGGCTTTTGTGTCGGTGCTCTGGATGACATTCGGATGGATACTTCTTTTGGGACTGAAGGTCTTAAAACCCAATGAAGCCCTGGTACTTACTCTTTTCGGAAGATATGTCGGGACCATAAAAGGCGACGGATTTTTCTGGGTCAATCCCTTCTGCACTGCCTTTAATCCCGCCGCAGCTACAAGGCTGGAACAGAGCGGCGATGCTCCGGGCAGCAAGAGAGGCTCCGCTTCTGCAGCTGTTGAGACCGTAACAGTCTCATCGCAGATCAACGGTCTGTCAAAAAAGATATCGCTGAAGGTTATGACCCTGTCCAATAACAGACAGAAAGTAAATGATGTCCTCGGCAATCCCGTTGAAGTTGCAGTAGCCGTCATGTGGAAGGTGACAGATACCGCAAAGGCAGTTTTTGAAGTAGATAATTATAAAGAATATCTCTCGCTTCAATGCGACAGCGCAGTAAGAAATGTGGTAAAAAAATACCCTTATGACGTGACTGACAATGTGGATACTACAGGCGACGGAAACTCTGATGACGGAAGCCTGCGCGGTTCGACGGAGATAGTTGCGGCAAGGATCAGGGAAGAAATCCAGGAAAAGGTTAGTGATGCAGGTCTTGAGATCGTGGATGCAAGGATCACATACCTTGCGTACGCACCCGAGATCGCTGCCGCCATGCTTCAAAGACAGCAGGCCGCAGCCGTAGTCGATGCCAGGAAACTGATCGTTGACGGTGCCGTAGGCATGGTCGAGCTTGCTCTTGAAAGACTCAATGAAAAGCACACCGTGGAGCTTGATGAAGAGCGCAAAGCTGCCATGGTTTCAAATCTTCTGGTAGTGCTGTGCGGCAATCACGATGCACAGCCTGTGGTCAATTCAGGGAGTCTTTATTGATGGCCGACAAGAAACAGGTACCCTTACGTCTTTCTGAGAAACTGTATAATGAGATCGCTGCCTGGGCGGATGATGATTTCCGCTCAGTCAACGGTCAGATCGAATATCTCCTGACCCAGTGCGTCAGGCAGAGAAAAAAGGACGGGAAATATACACCGGATACAAAATATGAAAAGATATAAAAAGATAAACAAACCGATTTCCGTTATTGTATGAATTTTTCAGGAGACAAACAGATGAAATATGATCAGAAAATCATTTTGAAAAACGGCAGGGAAGCATTGATCAGAAACGGCGATCGCTCAGATGGAAAAACTGTTTATGAGGTTTTTAACCTTACTCACGGAGAAACCGATTATATGCTTTCATATCCTGATGAAAACAGCTTTGATCCGGATGAAGAAGCAGAGTATCTCGAAAATAAAACGAAGAGTCCCAACGAAATCGAACTTGTTGCCCTGGTGGACGGAATGATTGCCGGAACCGCGGGGATAGAGGCTGTGGGAACAAAATACAAACTGAAACACAGGGCGGATTTCGGCATCGGTATTTTGAAGGAATACTGGGGACTCGGACTCGGAAGAGCGCTTACGGAAGCCTGTATCAAATGTGCAAAGAACGCCGGATACCTGCAGCTGGAATTAAATGTCGTTGCCGAAAACAAAAGAGCGATATCCCTGTACCGGTCTTTGGGATTTAAGGAATACGGCCGGAATCCTCTGGGGTTCAACTCGCGTACCGGCGGATTTCAGGAACTGGTCTATATGTCGTTAAGACTGTAATCACATTTCTTCCTTTACTGTCTCACCTTCATAGTCGGCAGCATCGGGATCCATTACCACATGACCGCCCGGGTTTATGCCCTCTTTGATTTCCGTATAGGTGCCGTCGGAAAGTCCTGTCGTGATATACTTCTTTTCAAGGGTCTTCCCGTTTACCACATATACATAGCTTCCCCCGTCATCGGTATATATACATTCCGACGGTATCCTGACCACTCCCGCGGACTGCTTTAACTCAAGCGTTACATCGGCATCCAGTCCGACTATCATATCCTTATCGGTATCAATGCCTATCTCCACTATGACCTTTGCCTTGCCCGAGGCATCATTCTCGGCGGACTGGTTTATCTTTTCAACCGTACCTTCATAAACGGAATCTCCGATCCTTACCTCAGCCTTCTGCCCCTCACTTATACTGTCTATGTCATACTTGGACACCATCATCTTTACCTTATAGCCAGAGGCAGACTGCATATATAATACCGGGACTCCCTTTTCAACATAAGCCCCCACATCCACAAGGCATTCCGTTATGATCCCGTCTGCGGGAGATACAGTGCCTCCCAGTGCTCTGTCAAGCTCCCTCTGTGCTTTATCAAGTGAGAGTTTGTTCTGCTCAACCTGCTGCTCATCGGAATAAATCTCGGTATAAGCAGTCAGCATGGACTGGGCCGTATCCTTATCCGTTCTTGCTTCCGACCAGAGGCGGGTAACCGTCTCAAGCTGATTCTGATACAGCGTATACTGTTTATAGGTCTCCGGATCCATGCATTCCTGCGGCAGACACAGACTTGCCCTCTGGGCATCGCAGATCTTATCGTTCAGCTTTTTGATATCATCCTGATAATCCTGAGCCTTGCTTACCAGCTCATCCACTTCCTTTTCCTTCTTTGGATCCTTTTTCTCCGAATCTCCCCCCTTCAGTTCTATACCCTTAAGGTCTGCTTCAACCTTTGCAAGGTCTGCCTGCTTATCGGAGATCTCGGTCTGCATCTTTAATATATCATTCTGATACACCTTCTGCTGCTCCCTGATCTCGTAGGACTTCTGCTGGTCACTTATATTTATCGCCATAATGCTGCTCTCTAAGAGTGCATATACCGTCTTGCAGTTTTCTATGTCCGAAACGGCCTTATTATATTTCGCCTGATATTTCGCCCTGTTTTCAGAGGCCGCGTCAAGTATCTTCTCGCTGTAGTCCACATCGGTTTCAGCGATCTCAACCTGATCCTGCTGTGTCTCTCCTTCGTATCCCAGCAGCAGGTCGCCCTTCTTAACCCTGTCTCCCCGACCGGCATACTTTGCACTCACTGTACCCGCCACATCCGAATAGACCGTGATCCCTCTGTCACCCTCCAGTTTTCCGGTACCTTTTAAGGTCGGTGATATATCCCCGGTATCCGCAGCCACCACCCTGACCGGATCCGGCGTCAGATAATATATCAGGCCGCCGGCAGCAGCTGCCGCAACAGCGATTATGATAATGATAAGCTTCAGATGTTTTTTCATTTATTCCACTCCTTTTAAGGCTTCGACCATATTGATATCCTTAACCTTTGATGATATGGCGGCATTCACGATAAGTGACAGCACAAAAGCAAGAAAAAACGCATAGATATAAGGTCCCGGAGAAAGCTGTAATATACTGTCCGCATCCGGATCCGAGGCTCCCTCAAGCACGCCCAGAACCTTTATGCCAAGCATCAGACCGACAGCGGTACCTGTTCCCGTGATAAAGATATTCTGCTGCTGAAGTATCCACCTGATCTTTGCGGTTGTAAAGCCCAGAACCTTAAGTGTTGCTATTTCACGGGTTTTTTCCACAAACGATAGAACTCCCATATTATACATGACAACGATCCCGATCACGACCGATACTATCATCGTATAGACCACGCTCTCGTTCATGCTCTCCGTCTTGTCTCTGGCCGCGCGCATGTATTCCTCCTTCGAGGTTACATTTGCCACTTCCGGCCTTTCCGTCTCATAGTTTTTCGGCACTGTCATATCGGTGTATACGATATTGGGCTTAAATTCCTGTTTTAACCCCTCATAAAACTCCCTTGTCATGACTATGCCCTGAGTACCCGGAGACTTATATACCGCTGTGGCACGTGCCTCAATATATTCTTTCTTATCGGGAAATTTAAATTTTATAACCTCACCTTTTTTAAGATCAAGCACCTCTGCGGCTTTGGCGCTTATGGCCATCCCGTTTTCGGGAAGTTCCATATAGTTTCCGTTCTCGTCCTGGAAACGGTAAAGATTTCCTTTGTCCACCACTACAAGGTTATAAAGCCTGGAGCTACCGTTACCTTCTATCTCCACCTGCTCCTTCTCAACCATCTGTCCCCTGTATTGTCTGGCATAGTCATAAACCGTGACATAGTCCGCATCCGGACTGAAACCTATGGTATAAGCTGCCGGATTCAGTTCATTATACTCCCAATGCTCACTCCTGTGACTGAGTTCGTCCGAACCGAAGGCGGCAACCATCAGTGAAGAACACATAATAACTCCGAGTATCCCGGTCACCGTTCGCAGCCTGTTGTTATTCACATCCCTCAAGTTCCATCTGGCGGCAAAGCCAAGTTTTTTCCAGAGGAATGTTTTTTCGATAAACCCTGCTCCCGCGAAAGCAGGAGGCTCCGGCTTTAAGATCTCGGATGCATTCTTTGAAAGAAGCCTTCTGCACGCAAAATAGTTTGTCAGTCCGGCAAGGACCGATATCCCGGCCGTAAGCAGGAAGGGCAGGATCGACAGCTTCATCCGGGCATAAGGATTGGAATAAAACATATTCATGTTTGCGTGCAGCTGAACGCCCAGTGTCCAGTATCCCACAACGGCTCCTGCAGTGCTTCCAAGAAGTGTTATCACCACCGCATACGATATATAATGCCACATTACCGCTTCTCTTGAAAAACCCAGAGCCTTAAGGGCTCCTATAAGAGTGCGCTGTCTGGTCACAAGCCTTGTCATTGTGGTCATAACCCCCAAAAGAGCTATGAACACAAAAAGTCCGGGGAATATCGTTTCCATCATGAGGTTGTATTCCATCTCCCCCTTCATGGAATCGTATCCGATCTCTTCCGTTTTTTTGATCACGGAAAGCGCAGTTTTTGAAATCGTCCCCATGATGTCAACTTTTGCGGAATCAAGAGCCGCTTCTTCCTCTCCGGTAAGAAAGAACTGGTTGTCCACGGAATTTAAGTCCACATATATGCGGTCATAAGTCAGACTCTCTCCCGGATACTCTCCTCCGTCAAGATAGGCAAATCCGTATTCTCCGTACTCGGGCTCGGCATAGGTTTCATCGATCATGAAATACATATGCTCGGGATTATCCATGATACCGCGGACTGTTTCAGTAAACTCCGTACCGTCCAGGATAAGCGAGAGCGAATCTCCCACCCGGATATTTTTTGCGCCGGCAAAGTTCCTGTCGATCCATATGCCCGGATCTCCCGGATCATAGGGTTCTCCCTCCGTAAGGAGCATTTGGGACACATTATTATCCCCGATAAAATTAAATTCGAGTTTGGCTTCAGTGCCCGAAGACAATCTTACTTTTCCGTTCATCGCAGTGCGAAGCTCGGCCGTTTCCACATCCGGAAGGTTTTTTACCGCAATAAGATCTTCCCCGGTAAAACCTTCGGAGGCCAGCATCATGTCTAAAAAATTCGTTGAACGGTAATATGTATCGACCCCGTCTCCGAAGCCCCTGGTATCCGAGTCAAAGGCTTCAAAAACAAACAGCGCCACAAAACACATTATGAAAATGGATAGGAACTGGATTATATTCTGCCGCAGATCACGCAGCATTTTTTTCCTGAAGTTTTTTGTCATATCACTTACCAGTTGATCTCTTCAGCATCCTTTGGTTCGTCATTTATTATTATCTTTTCTATCGTGCCATTCTTCACATACACAACTTTGTCGGCAATTTCCGCAAAAAGACTGTTGTGCGTTACCATGACCACGGTCTTCCCGTAAACTCTGCTCTGGTCCTGGATTATCTTCAAAACCTCGCGTCCGGTATTTGTATCAAGAGCGCCTGTCGGTTCATCGCAAAGCAGGAGCCTCGGCATCTTTGCCACGGCTCTTGCAATGGAAACTCTCTGCTGCTGTCCTCCCGACAACTGGGAAGGGAAATTATCTTTTCTTTCCGCAAGTCCCACCATCTCAAGAGCTTTTAAGGGATCCATGATCTCCACTCCCAGATCACTCATCAGATCCACATTTTCAAGCGCCGTAAGGGTCGGGACCAGATTGTAGAACTGAAAGACTATACCTACATCTTTTGCCCTGAATCTCCCAAGCCTTTTATCATCCATCGCAGTCAGCTCTTCACCGCCGAAATATATCTTTCCGCCGGTGGCGGCATCGAGTCCCCCGAGGAGATTGAGCAGCGTACTTTTTCCTGCGCCGCTGGGTCCCAAAAGAACAGTCAGCTCGCCCTCTTTTATCTCGAGATTGACATCATGGAGGGCTTCGTAAACTACGGAGCCTGTCCTGTAGATCTTACCCACATTTTCAAAAACGATCAATGGTCTTGTTTCTTCCATATCCTACCCAACTATCTCTTCTGCGTCACAAACCGATCTTCATCACGGCCTATGCTGCGCTTTTCATATCCCCAGTATCATCGACAAAAGCGGCATCGTGGCAACGGACATGATCGTGGAAAGTGCCACTCCGCGTGAAGCCAGTTCGTAATCTCCGCCATATTCTCCTGCAAGCATGGCAGTCATGGCTCCGACCGGTGTTGCAAGCATCACGAGCGCAACTCCCAAAAGCATGGGATCCTTTATCCCGCAAAGCTTTACGAGCACTATCCCGATGACAGGCCAGACCAGAAGTTTTAATAAACAAAAGATGATAAGCCTCACATCCCCGAAGAGCTTCTTAACATCCATTTTTACTATGGAAGCGCCTATTACCAGCATGGAGAGCGGAGCTGTGAGATTTGCGATGTACTTTACAAAAGTCTCTATAAAAACAGGTACCTGTATATGGGAAAGGTACAGGATGACCGCAAAGATACAGGAGACCACTCCCGCATTAAAGATCTTTTTAAGTACTGCAGTGATCCCTTTTCCTCCCGCGCTTCCGCCGAGGGCTCCTATTGCCCAGGTGTAGAGAAGAACATTGCAGGGGATCATGAAAAAAGAAGCATAAAGCAGCGCTTTTAATCCGTAGACTGCCGATACCACGGGGAAGCCCATAAATCCTATATTTGAAAAGACCGTCATCACACAGTAGGTGTTTGATTTTTCCTTCGGCGCCCTTATTATAAAGGACATCAGGAAGGATGAGATAATAAGAAAAACATAGACACCGACAGAAAGCGCTGCCGCAGTTAAAAGGCTCGTGCCCTTAAGCGTGTCAGTCTGGTTGATTCCGGCCGTCAGCACCAGTGCGGGATTTGCCACATTTATGACAAGTCTTGAAAGTCCCGAGCAGTCCGAATCCGAAAGGATTCCCTTCTTTCTGCTTACGAATCCCGTGATCATCAGCAGAAACAATATTACCATCTGTTTTAAAAGAATCATTGATTGTACCTTACTATATTACCTTCGTTAAGCGTGAAGTCGTAATAATTAAGGTCCTCCCTCTGCTTCCAGCCTATCTCCTTCCAGAAGGCATTTCCGACATCGTTTTTTGTAAATGCAATAAGGGCCACCTTGTTGACGCCTTCTGCGTGCAGTTTTTCCATGCAGGCTACGGTCATGGCTTTTCCTATCCCGCGTCTGCGGTATTCGGTCTTCACGCATACATGATAAAGTGTCGCCCTCCTGCCGTCGTGTCCGCAAAGAATCGCTCCGACTATGTGATCGTCTTCGATGGCGACAACGGAAAGTCCCGGATTCCTCTCCAGGAACTTTTTTACCCCGTCGTATGAATCGTCGATGCTCCTCATGGCAAAGCCTTTGATCGAAAGCCAGAGTTCCTTCACCTGTTCATAATCTTCAATCGTCATTTCACGGATCAGCATCACGGTACCATAGGGATCACATCAAGTCCCTCTTTCTCATCAAATCCGCACATCACATTCATGTTCTGCACCGCCTGTCCGGCAGCTCCCTTGACCAGATTGTCAAGCGCACCCATCATGACCACGCGGCCGTTTCTTTCGTCTGTTTTAAATCCTATGTCGGTGAAATTGCTGCCTTCGACAAACCTTGTCTCGGGGCACATATTATCATCAAGAACCCTGATAAAATATTCTTTTCCGTAGTACTTTTCGTAAGCCGCCCTGATATCATCCGCGGAATAAGAACCTGCAAGCTTTGCAGTCTCCGTCACAAGGATACCGCGGTTCATAGGCACCAGATGCGGTGTGAATGTAAGCGTAAGTTCAGAACCGTATGCATATCCAAGCTGCTCCTCGATCTCGGGAGTATGCCTGTGTGTTGTGACCCCATATGCCTTTGCCGATTCATTCACTTCGCAGTAAAGATTTGCAACCTTACCGCTTCGTCCCGCGCCGGATACACCTGAGAGCGCATTTATTACGAGCGTTCCGGGGTCGATCATCTTTTCCTTTACGAGAGGGTAAGCCGTAAGTATGGAGCAGGTGGTATAGCATCCCGGATTTGCAAGCAGTCTTGTATCCTTAACATCATCACGGTTTATCTCGGTCAGGCCGTAGACAGCCTGTTTTATAAGCTCCGGTGACCTGTGTTCGATGCCGTACCATTTCTCATAAACCTTCACATCCTTGATGCGGTAATCAGCCGAAAGATCGATCACCTTGCACTTCTTTAAGATGTTGTCATTCAGCACTCCGGCAAGGTATCCCTGCGGTGTTGCGGTAAATATTATGTCAACCGAGTCCGCAAGCTTTTCAAGTTCATCCGCAGTACATTCCTTATCTATCAGTTCAAAGAAATTTCTGTATATATCCCGGTATCTCTGTCCTGCAAAACTTTTTGAGACAAGCCATTCTATCTGCACTTCCTTATGTCCAAGCAATAGCCGCACTATCTCATTTCCGGCATATCCCGTAGATCCGACGATCCCGACCTTAAGCATATTTCTACTTCCTTTCGCTTTTTTGACACTTCATATTACCTTTATTTACCGTATTATTCAAGAGAAAGTTTAGCCCTTCGGACATTTTTATCGTATAATAAAACAGATAGATACCGGACCTGACAGAACATATCAGTTATCAGTTTTAGTCGACATTATCCATTCAAGATAGGAGTGAAAAGATTTTAAAGACGATGCCCAGGCAAACGGAAAATGTCCTCATTGCGGATCATTCCTGAAGAAAAACGGTGTTTACTACAGATGTACAGACTGTAGAATACTGTTCGATAAATACGGAAACGAGATCGGCGGAGATGACTGAGACAGCAGGCCATTTTGACCTGCTGTCTTACTTTATCCTTGATCAGTTTACGGATGATCAGCTGTCATACCTCATAATCCATGCAGGTTCTCTGAGCCGTAAAAGGGCGGACCTTCGTATCGGCTGCTTCCACATGAGCAGGATGCACTGAATAACCCCTGAGGGATTCCGCATCCTCAAATAATGAATCCAGCATCACATCACAGTTGGAAGAAGCTAAAGGCTCCGTATTGACCCTGATCTCCTTGAGACCCGGCACCTTACCCATAAGTCCCTCAAGACTGCTTTTTATCCCTGCTTTTATCTCCGCTTTCTTTTCATCGGAATATTCATTCTTAAGATTCCATAAGATCACATGTCTTACCATGGTTTTTTCCTCCCCGCAATGTGCTTTCGACCGAACCAAACTAACCGCATCCGACTCTCGCCGGACGGGATTACTCTGACAACTTTTCATTTACGGCTTTTCAACAGAGAAAGCTATCGGCACCGCATCGGCATATTCGTCAAAGAGCTTTGTAAGATACGAATCATCCTCGACGGCCTTTTCTTTTCCCTTTTCGTCAGTGTAGAAATATGTGGAATTTCCTTCGGTATCAAATTCCTCTCTGGCTTCTTCCGCCACGATCAGCTTTCCGTCTTTAACCGTGTTCTTTCTTACTAAGTGATGTCCGCCGATGTAAAGATATCCATCCTTCAGTGAAAGAGGATAAGCCGTTCCCTGTGAAAAAACCTGTCCCAGGTAAACGATCCTGTCATTGCCATAGATAAACAGTGATGAATCAATGGCGTTTTTTGTATCGTCTTCACCTGTATAGGTTCCGGTTGATGCGAAGAAAACATCCGTATCTCCCACCTTCTCGTTGGCATATCCCATACCGGGCTTAAAATCACTGAGCATCTGGGTGAATGTATCGTATTTTGAAAGATCGACCTTTGAATAATCAATGGGAATCACATCCGAAAACGGTGTGAAATCAAGTTTCAGGCACTGTTCAGCGGCTCGCTCGACCCACATGTTATAATCTTCCTCCGTGCACTCATTCCACTTGTCTTCTTCATCACTTAAAGTATCAGCCTCAAACCACGGTTTTTCTTCATTTTCGTATCCGTCATACTTTACGCCGTACTGAAGGAAAAGCTCATTGGTTCCGGGAGTTATGGTATAAACCTTAAATCCGTTTTCCATTGCTCCGCCTGAAAAATAGTTTGCAACTCCTCCGAATTCCATGGCACGGTAGCTGTTCCTTGCCGTTCCGCTGACGACAAGTGTTGGCTGCCTGTCAACCATAGTGTAGATATCATATACCACACTGGGCTCATCACTGTCATCGATGATACCCACAAGGAGCTCATCCACGCCGTCATTGGAAATATCCCTGTAAGCAAATCCCATTTCGTCATAGGCCTTTTCACCTTCCGACTTTGCAAGGGCATAAAACTCGGGACTTAAGCCAGCTTCTTCAAATTGGTTTGCATCCCATCCTTCATTAAAGGCAGTTACATACTGTGAAACTGTGTAGGGATACAGTTCTTCTCCCTTCATGCCTGCTCCGGGCATATATGTGGCTCCGTTATTCCCCTGAATGCCTGCAATGATATCATCTGCGGAATTGTAAAGCTTATCATAATCTTCAGGCATTTTTTCATTTGTTTCATAGTCCCACTGAACATCCGAAGGACCGCTTTTGCAGACATCATAAATCCCCCCGTCGGCAGCTGCCACCTCTCCGACTTTAGTGTACATTCCGCCGGCTGTAATATCCTTATCAGCATTGGCAATGACAGAAAAGGCAAATCCGCCAAATCCCGCCTCGTTACTGGCCTTGTCATATACGCTGATCTCGTTGCCGTCTATTCTTGCAAGGAACTTTCCCTTGAACTCATCAGGCATAGTCAATGTAATAAGATCGGTTGAAAGAACGGTATCTTCCAGATAATCTCCGTGATCCTGCTCCGGTTCCGCGTCAGTTTCCGAAGCCTCTGAAGTTTCAGGAGCCTCCTGCGCTGTCTCCTCCTGCTTGGCTGCAGTTTCCGGAACATCCACCCGGGCTGTACATGCCGTAAGCGCGAACACAATTCCTGCCATTAACAAAATATCTCTCTTCTTCATGCTGTTTCTCCTCTCTTTAAGCAATCCATCATATTATAGATCAAAAAACTCTTCCGTACAAACAACCCTGAAAAGATCTAAAGCAATCTCCTGATATCAATTTTTGTTCCGCCCCGCATCCCTTGAATAATAGTGTTTATCGGTGTATATTATTTCCAGCAAATTTTTCTAATAATAAGGAGTCAAACCATGGCAAAGAAAGAAAAAGTGATCCTCGCCTATTCAGGCGGACTTGATACCACGGTCATCATTCCGTGGCTGAAAGAAAACTACAATTATGAAGTCATCTGCGTATGCATAGACTGCGGACAGGGAAACGAGCTGGACGGACTTGATGAGCGGGCAAAGCTTTCCGGAGCATCAAAGCTTTACATCGAAGATGTGACCGATGAGTTCTGTGAAGAATATGTTCTTCCCTGCGTTCAGGCACACGCCGTTTATGAAAACAAATATCTTTTAGGAACATCGATGGCGCGCCCCGTCATCGCAAAAAGACTTGTTGAGATAGCAAGGAAGGAAGGCGCCACCGCCATCTGCCACGGCGCCACAGGCAAGGGAAATGATCAGATCAGATTTGAGCTCGGCATCAAAGCCCTGGCTCCCGATCTTCACATCATCGCCGCATGGCGCGATCCCAAATGGACACTTGATTCACGCGAGGCCGAGATCGCCTATGCCAGAAAGCACGGGATCCATCTTCCCTTCTCTGCTTCAAATTCATACAGCCGCGACCGCAACCTCTGGCATATAAGCCATGAGGGACTTGAGCTTGAAGATCCCGCAGCGGAACCCAACTACAATAAGCTCCTGGTCCTTGGCGTATCACCCGAAAAAGCTCCCGCAAAGGGCGAATATGTGACCATGGATTTTGAAAAGGGTGTACCCGTCAGCGTAAACGGCACGAAGATGAAGCTGGCTGATATAATAAAAACCCTCAACGTCCTCGGCGGCAAGCACGGTATCGGAATCGTGGATATCGTTGAGAACAGGGTCGTAGGCATGAAGAGCCGCGGCGTATACGAGACCCCCGGCGGCACGATCCTTTACGCGGCACACGAACAGCTTGAAGAACTGATCCTCGACCGCGAGACTCTCCGTATCAAGAAAAAGATCGGCGAGGAGCTTGCGCAGACCGTATATGAAGGCAAATGGTTCACTCCTCTTCGCGAGGCACTCTGCGCCTTCATCACATCAACCCAGGAGTATGTGACGGGAACCGTGAAGTTCAAGCTCTACAAGGGCAATATAATAAAAGCCGGCGAGACTTCTCCCTATTCTCTCTACAACGAGAGCATCGCAAGCTTCACCACCGGTGACATGTACGACCATCATGATGCCGAAGGTTTCATAACACTCTTCGGTCTTTCAACAAAGGTACGCGCCATGAAGATGGCTGAAGCTTCAAAGAAGGGCACCGCAGCAAAGGCAGCGCCTGTTAAGAGTAAAGCGCCTGCAAAGAAGGCCGCTGCAAAAAAAGCGGCTCCCGCAAAAAAGGCTGCGGCCAAAAAAGCCGCACCTGCAAAAAAGGCAGCTCCCGCAAAGAAGCCGGCAGCAAAGAAGGCAGCTCCCAAAAAGAACACCGCAAGGAATACGCGCAAGAAAAAATAAATGTCAATTTTCATAGCAATACTTGACGATAATCCCGCTGACAGAAAGCAGTCCGAACGGCTGCTTTCCCGTGAGCGGGATGTCCGTGTCAAACAGAACGAGGTCATCTATTTCGACACCTACGGAAGCAGGGATGCGATCCTTTCCTGCGCTGCGAAATATGACCTTTTTTTGATCGATATTTCCAATTCAACGCCTGACGGATTCATGACCGCCGTACACCTCATAAATAACGGCGCCGCAGGCCGGATGGTGCTTGCTTCATCAAAGATCGACTATAAGGCAAAATACGGAAGATACGAAGATTTCATCTTCATAGATAAACCGCTGCTTCAGAAACACTTCACCGAGCTTGTGGACATCGCAAAGGAGCATAAGGAAAAACAGGTTCCGCGTCTTGAGTTTCGCGGCGAAAAAGACACCATCTATGTGACAAAAGACGAGATCATATATCTCAAAGAAGAAGGACATATGACAGCCATATTTCTGACAAAAAACAGGACCTTCAATATGGCCGGCGGCATACGCAGGGTTTCCTTCGAACTTTCCACGGAAGAATTCATCCAAACCGATGACAAAACCGTAATAAACATGGCCCGCGCCGCATCCCTTGAAAAAAATGCCTTCAGGATGTCAAACGGGGCCATGATCAGATTCAATATATTCAACAGATCGAGAATTACAAAAGCCTGGGAAAAATACTCAGCTTCGAAAGAATAGTTCAGACGACATTTTCTAAGGGATCTTCACTTAGAACGTTGGTATAGTACTCTTCAAGTTCAGGCCTTGCTGCTTCATAATAAGCTTTCAGGTCGGGATCAAACTGTGTTCCCATACCTTCCAGGATTATCTGATCTGCGCGTTCAAAAGAATAGCTCTCCTTGTAAACACGCTTGCTTACCAATGCATCATACACATCAGCGATAGCCATGATACGGGCTTCTAACGGTATTTCTTCTCCCTTCAGTCCTTCAGGGTAACCCGATCCGTCCATACGCTCATGGTGGTAATGAGCGATGTTTTCCGCAATTCTTCGAAAATCAGCGTCATCTGTATCTTTCAGGATCTCACGAACAACACGGGCTCCTTCCGCTGCATGGGCCTTCATTTTTTCGAATTCCTCAGGCGTAAAACGTCCCGGTTTGCGAAGGATCTCATCATCAACCGCAATCTTTCCAAGGTCATGCATCGGTGCGGCTTTGATAAGATCATTGCAGAAATCGTCGGATAACTGAAGAGTATTTCCCGATCTGATCGAGTCTGTAAGGATCCGTACAACTTCGCTTGTTCTTCGGATATGTCCGCCCGTAGAATTATCACGGTTTTCAACCATGGTTGCCATCCCAATGATAAACCGGTCATTCAGGGTAACGATCCGTCTTGTTTTTTCCTCTACTTCCTTTTTAAGAGCGTCATTGAATTTTGTCTGAATGTCTGCCAGCTTTTCTGCAGAATCCGTATACAGATATCTTTCGAACCGTCCATTGTTGATAAATCGTGAGGAAATAATCCCGGTAAAACAGAAAACTATCAATGTACGAAGTTCCCATTGATAAACAGTGTTTTCAAAATATATCTGACCAAAGATCATGTATGTAATGACCATGATCGTCTCTAAAATAATGGAAGCTATCATCGGTTCAATGAATAACATAGGCACCAGGACGGCCAGAACATACCCAAAGAAGAGCTTTGTTGGATCAGACTGAAAAACTATCAGAACGGCGACGCCCACTTCCAGGAAACACAACTCCATAATATACTTGACCGGCGCTACGATGACAGGATATTTTTTTGCGGGAACCGCGGAGCAGACCAGTGAAAATGCGCATATAAAAAGAGCGTATGGGAATATTTTCATAAGAGCACTGTACTGATCAGGTCCGTATACGATAAACGCTACAGCCCAGAACAATAATGTAACGATCGAATGGGAGATGTTATTCTTCCTGTTTGCCTCGTTAACAGCACTTTTGATGCTGATATATTCCTCACGCGTAAGACCGCCGTAAAGCAGGTCTTTTTTTATTACATTCAATAATTGCATAAAAACAGCCTCTCAAAAAACACTTCTTATTTTTCGTTTATATCCTTCCGCAGCAGATACCGGAAACCCTGTATGATATCATTGTCTGACAGACGACGGAGCTTGGGGTCTTCCTTCTCTTGTTTTACCTGTATTGGCTGCAGGGAAGTATTCCTTTTCCCGTTTTTATCATCCTTCATAATGTATACTATACCTATATAAAAATCCACCCCCGACATCTTAAGCCTGTCGAGGGCGGACGGATAATCCTTATCAAAGTTTGATATTCTTCAGCAGTCCCGCCATGCTGGTGGTGAGCTCCTCGCTCTTCGGCAGTTCGATCTTTTCGGTTTCCGCCTCTTCCGGATTTTCGAGCAGATCCTTGATCGAAAGAGAGATCTTTCCGTCCTTCATCTCAACGATCTTTGCGGTGACCTCCTCGCCTTCCTTTAATTTCACACCAGGATGTTTGATCCTCTCATTGCATATCCTTGAGATATGAACAAGTCCCGAGATACCGTTTCCGAGATCGACGAAGGCGCCGTAGGGCATGAGGCTTTCAACCTTTCCTGTCACGATATCTCCGACATGGAAGCTGTTCCTCTTCTCTTCAAGTTCCTTTTCAGCCTGCTCCTTTAAGATCACCTTTGCCGAAAGCACAAGCTTCTTTCTGTTCGGATCAACGGTGATGACCCTGACTTTGAGTGTCTTTCCGAGGTATTCGTCAAGGTTTTCGACAAAATCAAGCGAGATCTGCGAAGCCGGGATGAATGCGCGGATCTCCTCAACATAGGCTATGAGTCCTCCGTTTACCATGCCGCCGACCTTTACTTCGAAATCTTCGCCCGAATCCTTCATCTCCTTGACATGCTGCCATGCGGCGGCATTTACGGCTTCTTCTTCGCCTTCCACCTTGCCTGACATCACATCGCCGTTTTCAAGCCTCTCCATAGATTCGTCAAGTTCCTTTTTGAAATCATCCATTGTTTCTGCCATTTTTACTCTCCTTCTTTATCATTAAGATCCTCGGGTTTTCACTGCCTTGACCCGGAGATTTTTTATTACTGTACCGCGGCTCCTATCCCTGCAAGCGGATCGACCGCAGGCTGCGCAGCCTGTCCGCCGTTTGTCAGATCCAACCCCGGCAGCACCTGGTCTGTCGTGGTCTGAGCAGGCTGTTCGTTATTCTGGCTGTTATTGTTTCCCGCATTCTGGTCGGCGTTTTCATTTTCTGCGCCGTTACGCAGATAACCCCTCGCGCTGTCAAGAAATTCCGAATCGGGAAAATTGTTTACAAGTGCGGAAAACAATTCGGTCGCCTTGTCCGAATCACCTATATTCCTGTAGGAAGATGCCAGATAATAAAGGACTTTGTCGTTTGTCGGATCTACATTGAAGGAATTCTGCAGATTGGTGATGGCCTCGTTATAATTCTCGCCCTCATAGGCCTGCATGCCCTTGCTCGTATATTCCTCTGCCGCCTTCTTTGATACATCCGAATTAAGATAGGCATACAGAGCCTTGAACGCATCGGAATAAACGATCTCACTGTCTTCTTCCTCCGTATCGCCCGAAGTCAGACCCGAAAGGATCCCGGATGTTGCGATCACATCATCCGGATGCTCGATATAATTAAGAGCGGCCTTTGCAAGGATATCATATCTTTCGACTACGCTCCCTCCGCCCGAAAGCGTCTCTATCCTGTCGTTTAAGTCTCTGTTTTCCTGAGTGAGCGCGCTGACTCTTTTATTAAGTTCATCTATATCTGCACTTTTTTCGGTCAGTTCGTTGCTCACCTGAACCATCTCGTCGCTGTTTTCGGCAGCCGAGGATCTGATGCGGGCAGGCAGGACCAGAAACCACATCAAAGCGATCCCGACCGCAAGACCTATCAGGATATTAAGAAAGGTGGAGGATCCGCCGCGTTCCGGGGTATTTAGGGGCTGGATGATCGTCTCGTTTCCGCTCTGGTAGACTATGGAATCGTTTGCCGCCCTTGCGTGTGACGATCCGCGTGATCCGTGGGGAAGCGCATTTCCGTCCCTTTCTTCAAGGGCTGCTTCCGCCTCCCGCAGGTAGGATAATAAGAGCGTATTGTTCTTGTCTATCTTCCTGCCGTTCTCAAGTGTTTTTCTTGCACGCCCGAATTCTCCCGTGCGAATATACAGAAGTCCCAAAAGCTGATAGGCAACTATCAGATTGGAATTCATCTGCAGTACTTTTTTTAACTGGATTATGGCCAGATCATAGCTTTCCTGATGACAGTAGGAAAGTGCCTGATTATACTTCTTTAATGACTGGTTGATACCGGTCAGACGGGTGGGATTTGACTGGATCTCTTCAATAAAATCATCCGCCACGTTTCTCTCGGGCTTGATGTTCTTGCTGATGACCCACTCGGAAAGGGCAGCCACTGCCTCTCCCATTTCAAAATAGACAAGCCCGAGGAGATTTCTGGCATCGATATTGTTTCTGTTGCATTTCAAGCTCTGACGCAAAGATTCAACCGCGCCCGAAAGATCCCTTACCTGCGCTTTTTTGAGCCCGTCGTTGTAATACATGTTCGACAGGCGCATTATCCTTCTGTAGATTCGTATGTCGGTGCCGCAGTTTGTACAAAAATCGTTTCCTGACAGTACGGCGCCGCAGTTAAAACACCTCATATGGCCGCCTTATTCACTCCTCATAGATTCGGCTCGCCTCCGCAAGCTGTATCATAAGATCCACGACATCTATGACATCGGTGTTGTGTATGTATGTTTCAGCATCCTCAACCTCAAGTGAGGGATGGAATTTTTTCAGTTCTTCCTCGAAATCTATCATAGTTATAATCCTCTGACAAAATTTTATGATATCTTATATAGTCGATTTTATCAAGAAAGCATTGAAGATCAGTTTGGGCCATTGTCCTAAGGCATCCACCGCTACGCGGTCCCCCTTAGGACTAACCGTAATTCACCACCGGGTGTACCTCGAGATCTCCGTTCTCATTCTTGCGGAACTGCACATGCCTCTTTTCTTCATCAGCCACGGTATACTGCTGTCCGTCAACCTGTACTACGACTCCCCCGTAAACCGTATCCGTCACATAGACCATGGCATTCTTTGCCTTGTCAAAAAGTGCAGTCAGTTCATCATATCTTTTCTGGGCGCTGTTTAAAACTGCCATCTTCTCAATGCGGCTCTTTACCATCTCACCCTTCTTTTTAACTTCCATTTCGCTGGCAGTTCCCAGTCTTATGTTTCTTTCAATGATCTCCTCTTCAGCTATCAGTTTTTTGATCGCTTCCTTTGCTGTCTTTATCTGCTGTTCGTAAACGATCCTCTGCCCTGACACGCTGTCTCTGATACCGCAGGCAACCACCGTTCTGATGAAGACATCGTTACCCGCAAATTTGGTCTCTACGCCCATCATACCGTATACATTTCCCGCAACAATACTGCCGGTTTTTGCAGTTGTACGTACCATGCCCTTGGCAACGACTTTACTGTCGAGGATATAGTTTGCATTCACATCTCCGTCGGCATGTATATTCGCATATTCTATGAAATCCGCATTTACCGTTCCGTGGGCAGAGACCTGACTCTTCTCGGCGCCGAGGATCCCTCCCTTGACTATCACATCCGTTCCGGCGACGATATTTGCTCCCTCAAGGGTTCCGTCTACGGTAACGCTTTTTGTCGCGGTCACGGTAACACCTGTCTTTACGCTTCCGTGTATGATCACATCGCCCTTGAAATCTATATTACCGAAAACATTATCTATATCATTTGAAAATTCCTGGACATCCGTGATCTTTATCGTGGAATTCGTGACCTCAACACGGCCCTGTATCATCGCCCTGTAGATCATGTTGTCCGGATTGTATTCCACATTCGTGCAGGCAAGCGGCCTTAGGTCCTTTGCAGGTTTTGCGGGCAGAAGCTTTGCCTTCACATCCGATCCCGCCGTTCCCTTTACTGCCGCATGATACATGGCTATGATGTCATTCGTATCCACACAGGTTATGACATTAACGCTCGTATAATCCACCGACCCGTCTTCCCTGATGGCCGGTTTCTGGTTTTTCTGTATGTCAAAGATGAACTCGAAATACCCGTCCTTGCCCTCTTCAGGCGCTTTGCCCGTGGCAACAAGGACCTCCCTGTCGTAGATCCCTTTTTTGATCATGGCATTGATCCTGGATGAATCAAGGCCGTAAACAACCCCGTTCAAGCTCAGAATATCCTCTATATCGGAATAGGAATACTCTTTTCCTTCACCGGGCGCCTCAAGCTTCAGCCAGGCTTCCATGTTGTTATTTCTTAAAAAGACCTGATTTTTAGGTTTATATTCGACTTCATCAGCCATATCACAAAAGCTCCAGTCTTTCCTTCACTTCCTTCAGCATCTTTTCGTAATTGCTGCGTTTTTCCTTTTCCTCTTCAATCTTTGCTGCCGGCGCCTTGCTTAAAAACTTCTCATTTGAAAGCATCGAATCCGATCTTTTAAGCTCGCCTTCAAGTCTTTTTACCTCTTTTTCAAGCCGCGCCTTTTCCTCACTTATGTCAACCAGTTCCGCAAAAGGCATATAAAGCGCCGCATTCGGAACAACTACGGATACGGCATCATCAGGGATACCGGCCTTATCCTTCTGATATGTGACCTCCGCCGCGCTTACAAGGACCTTGAAGAAATCTTCCGATGCCTTAAACGCATTCAGAATATCTTCCTTTTCCGATACAACGGTGACATCAGCCTTCCTTCCCGGTGAAACATTCATTGTGGAGCGGACATTTCTGATACCCTTTACCGCTTCCTTTACAAGCTCCACATCCTTTTCCTCTGCGGCATATCCGTATTTCTCATCATATACCGGGAAATCGGAGATCATAATGGACTCGGGAAGCTTATCATCCTTCGTCGCGTCTTTTATTATGCAGTATATCTCCTCGGTGACAAACGGCATGTAGGGATGAAGGAGCTTGAGGGCAGTAATAAGTACGGTCTTTAAGGTGAACCTTGCCGCATTTCCCGCCGCCTCGTTCTCCGCGCGCAGTCTTGGCTTTACCATCTCTATATACCAGTCGCAGTATTCGTCCCAGATGAAATCGTAGATCTTTCCGGCCGCAATTCCGAGTTCATACTTTTCCATGTTCTCGGTCACTTCGCGGACCGTATTGTTCATCCTTGAAAGGATCCATCTGTCGGCAGCCTCCAGATCGTTTTCCGCGGGCTCCTTTATGGTCTTTCCTTCAAGATTCATGAGCACGAATCTCGAAGCGTTCCAGATCTTGTTTGCAAAATTCCTTGATGCCTCTATCCTGTCATAGGAAAACCTCATGTCGTTTCCGGGCGCATTTCCGGTGATCAGGGTAAACCTTAAAGCATCGGCTCCGTATTTTTCTATCACCTCGAGCGGATCTATGCCGTTTCCGAGTGACTTTGACATCTTCCTTCCCTTTTCGTCACGAACAAGTCCGTGGAATAAAACCGTTTTGAACGGCCTTTTGCCCATCTGCTCGTAGCCTGAAAAGACCATCCTTATGACCCAGAAAAAGATGATGTCATAGCCTGTGACAAGCACATCGGTAGGATAGAAGTATTTAAGCTCCGGCGTATCCTCGGGCCAGCCCAGTGTCGAAAAAGGCCACAGCGCCGATGAGAACCAGGTGTCGAGTGTATCGGGATCCTGTACCATGTTCGTGCTTCCGCACTTCGGACATTTGTCGACATCGGTGCGTGATACGACAAGCTCCCCGCAGTCTTTGCAGGTATATGCAGGTATCCTGTGTCCCCACCAGAGCTGCCTTGATATGCACCAGTCG
This sequence comes from Lachnospiraceae bacterium, assembly GCA_024690825.1. Classification (GTDB taxonomy): domain Bacteria; phylum Bacillota; class Clostridia; order Lachnospirales; family Lachnospiraceae; genus NK4A144. Next base: position 37,113 of record JAILOK010000094.1, read on the forward strand.
CGGATATTGTCTGTCCAGTTGAAATAGGTCTTTGCAAGGCTTGCGGGAACGAGGGTGATGTCTCCTTCCTTCACTCCCTTTACGGCAGGCTTTATGAGTTCATCCATCTTTACGAACCACTGCTGTTTTACGAGCGGCTCGATCGTGGTCTTGCATCTGTCATGGGTTCCGACATTATGCGTATAGTCCTCGATCTTTACAAGGAGACCCATCTCATCGAGTTCCTTTACGATGGCTTCTCTTGCCTCGTACCTGTCCATTCCGGCATATTTTCCGCCGTTTTCATTTATTGTGCCGTCGTCGTTCATGATATTGATGATCTCAAGATCATGACGCTTTCCGACTTCAAAGTCATTAGGGTCGTGGCCGGGGGTGATCTTTACGACACCAGTACCGAATTCCATATCGACATAGTCATCGGCAACCACCGGCATCTCCCTGTTCATGATAGGAAGCATTACCTTCTTTCCGATGAGGTCTTTGTATCTTTCATCCTCGGGATTTACGGCTATTGCCGTATCTCCGAGCATCGTCTCGGGACGGGTCGTTGCAAACTCGAGGAAATCGTCCGTTCCTATTATGGGATACTTGATATGCCACAGATGGCTTGCCTGGTCTTTGTACTCAACCTCGGCATCAGATATCGTGGTAAGGCAGACCGGGCACCAGTTTATGATCTTTGCACCCTTGTAGATGAGGCCTTTGTCATACATCCTGCAAAAGACCTCTTTGACGGCCTTGTTGCAGCCCTCATCCATCGTGAAGCGCTCTCTGTCCCAGTCACAGGAGGAGCCGAGTTTTTTGAGCTGTCCGACGATCGCTCCGCCATACTCCTTCTTCCACTCCCAGGCGCGCTCGAGGAATTTTTCGCGTCCGAGTTCATGCTTGTCTATGCCCTCTTTTTTTAGTTCATCGGTGATCCTTACTTCCGTCGCGATGCTTGCATGATCGGTCCCGGGCTGCCAGAGCGCGTTGTAGCCCTGCATCCTCTTAAACCTGATGATGATATCCTGCATGGTCTCGTCAAGCGCATGTCCCATATGCAGTCTTCCGGTGATATTCGGCGGCGGGATCACTATGGTGAAGGGCTTTTTGCTCTCATCAACCTCCGCATGAAAATATTTCTTTTCGACCCATTTACTGTAGAGTCTGTCTTCCATTCCTTTCGGATCGTAGTTCTTTTCCATAAAAAACTCCTCACACACTAAAAAATGACATCAAAACATAGTTTAATGTCATTATACCACAATATATAGAAAAATGAAATATTTTATGTAAACTATTATTTGAGATATCTCAGCTTCAGATCCGTTTTGTAAAAGTCCTTTGTGGTGCAGCCGGCTCTGCCGCCTCCGGCGCAGGCGCAGGCACACGCACAGGCACAGGCACACGAACTGTGGGCACAGGAGCTGTGATGGCTGCTGCCTCTCGAACTCGAACTGTGCGATGACCTCGAAGATGTGTAGACCGGACGCGGTACCGGAACCACATGAACCCTCATGTAGGTATTGGGAGAATCATTATACTTAAACTCTCCCTCCGTGGCATATTTCTTCCGCTCTTCGGGCGGCAGTTCCTTTTCCTCCACGACCTCCTCGCTCTTAACGAGGCTCCTGCCGCAGTATTCACACTTCGTCTGGTTTTCCCCGCGGACAGATCCGCAGCCCGGACAGGAATCAAAGTAAACGATCTTCGTCCTGGTTATCTTCTTTCCGGCAGTTCCGGAGCGGAAGTTTGCCCTCGCATCATAGGCCGTTTTTATTATGAGAGCAAAAATGCTCCTGAATATCAGACCCGGTATGATGATCGTCACAAAAGCCCCGATGATCGTGAAGATCAGATCAAACGGACCATCCGTCCTGCCGCCGGTCTCGTCAACCTTTTTGCTGAGGTCAAAGCCGTAAGCATCATTGGGATAGGTCACCTTTACGGTCATCTTGTCCCCGGGAGCCATGTCTTTTTCCATCCAGACAAGCGAGCCCACGATCTCAAGACAGTACGGATCCCAGCTGTAAGCCTTGTCCGCCTTCCATCTGACCGTCAGCTCGTCCACCGGCGCCTCATCAAACCAGCCCGGCGTGAAGGCATAGACCGTATAGCCTTCCTCAAGCATATCAACCTGATACAGATAGTCCTGCACGATGCTGAATTCAAAGATCACCGTCTCTCCGGCATAATAATCCCTGTCAAGATCGATCCTTACATATGACCCGCCGGAGGAGGTATATCCGATGCCTCTTATATTATCCGTAAGCGCCTCAAGATCCGAATAATGGCTGTTGGGTATACCGATCTTTACCCAGCTTAAAGGCCCTTCCGAATCGGAGTCGAGCACCTTCCATTCGATGTGATATTTCATCGTGACGGTTGCATCATCATTTACCGATGCATTGATCTCATAATCAACGATCTCGTCAAGGGGAGATGCAAAAACGGGGACCGTAAAAAGAACCGTCACCGCCGCCAGTATAATAAGAACGGGTATGGATCTCTTCAATATCTTCATCATATGCCGCACCCCTTTCTCAACGGACAGTTCCCCGTCATCTGCGCAGAAAAGCGCCGCCTTTCCCTGCATTTTTCACTTTCCCATATCTTTTCCCAGTCATCTTCCCGCATGTCGCCGAGCACATCATCCGAAAGCCAGCTCTGGCAGGGTACAGCCTTTCCGCCGGGAGTGACTGCCATATTTGAAAGGCATGCTCCGCAGGACGGTGTCGATATCCCAAGTTTTTCAAATAGCTCCTGATCAACCCAGCCGGGCGAGGTGAAGCTTATCTCCATCCCGTTTGCAAAGCAGTATTCAACGGCTTTTGTAAGCACTTCACTCATCTTTTCCTTTGAAAGCTGCAGACTCTCCGATTCGGGTTTTTCCGCATTTCCCGTAGTGATAAGTCCCGAACAGGTGACATAGGTGACGCCAAGTTCATGAAGGAATTCCAGGGTTTTTACATAGTCCTCGTTCAGGGTGCAAAGCGGCGTGTTAACGCTGACACTCATATCAAGAGAAAGAGCATTTTTTATTCCGTCGCAAGTCCTGTCATAGCCGTCTGCCCCGACGAGTTTATTATGGATCTCTTTATCATGCGAATAGAAAGTGATCTGGACGCTGTCAAGGGAAGCCGCTTTGAGCGCGTGGCAGTACTCGGGCGTAAGCTTTATCCCGTTGGTGTTGAGCCTTGTCACAAACCACTGCGCATGATTGATGAGCGTGACCAGGTCGTCCCTCATGGTAGGTTCTCCTCCGGTGAAGGTGACCTGCGGCACTCCGATATTTTTAAGTTTGTCTATGATGTTCTTCCAGTCTTCCGTTGAAAGCTCCCGCTCTCCCGCATGCTCCTGTCCTGCGGCATAGCAGTGGAGGCAGCGCAGATTGCAGTTCCATTTATTTTCTTTTGTCATGGCGGATACCATCAGATCCATCCTGTGGGGAGCGCGCATGTAGGGCGCGTATTCTCCCATGGTCATAAACCCGATCTTCTCATCGGGTTCCTCCCTGTATGCGATCTTTTTGAAGGTATCCATGATCCTTGTGATATCGCCTGAAATGATCTTTTTTGAAAGCAGCGGATATACCCTGCGGACTCTTTTGCAGGTCTCCTTCACGATCTTTTGTGTCTCTTCCTCCGTGACCGGCCGTCCGCTGTATTTGTTGACCTCGTCTATGAACTCGGAAAGCAGTATTGTCCACGATACATTAACGGGTATGATATCCTGCCCGTTTATAATGGCGGCAGCCGGTCCGATCTCCCCGCCTTCGACCTTCGGCGGGATGAGATGGATCCTTACCACTCCCGGTCCGTCCGGGTTAAGAGTGGTATGTTTTACGCCGTTATAATTTTCCTGAGCGTATTTAAGTACCCGTTTTGAAATCCTCATTTCAACTGCCTTTCTTATTTTGGGTGTTTTTTATTCTCCCCTTGCCATTTTGGTGACCACCTTCAGGGCATCCTTAACAAGCGGAAAATTTATTATTATCAGCGTGATCGCAGCCTCGGCAAGTATATATGCATAATTATACGCTATCGGATAGACTGCCGCCAGCTTTGGCGGAAAATTGTCAGGCATGTAATCCATCCAGTAAAGATAACCGCCCAGGGACTGTATTGCTCCGCGCGCGATCACCGAGACGATGTAGCCGGTCACCAAAGCGTTCTTTTTCATTCTGTAAAACAGGCCCGACAGTCCCAGTGCCGTAAAGGCAAAGAAATAATCAAGACACGCCTGGAGCGGATCCATAATATAGCTTCCGCCACCCTGTATGAACTGAAGACAGCCGTAAACAAAGCCTGCGATAAGTCCAACCTTTGGTCCGTACCAGTATCCTATGAGTACCACAAAAAGCATTGAACACAGTGTCACCGAGCCTCCCCACGGCATCCTGAAGATCCTCAGATATGAAAGAACAAAGGCAAGAGCAACAGACAATGAGGTAAAGCAAAGCACCCTGGCATCCATGGCCGTACTCTTCTTTGGATCCTTCTTTCTCGATCTTTGAAAACCGGTGAAAAACAACAGCAGAACAGCAACTACGATGAGAGTGATGGCTCCCGCTCCGGTAAGCGAATAGTAGCCATCCTCAGAATTTAAGAAAAAAGACATGATACACTCCTTGTCTCCCTACGCCGGAATTACCCGGATCAGGTGTTTAGGGTATTTCTCAGCCCGGCAGATACACCGGACACCCCTGACTTTACGGTTACCATATGAAGATACAACCAGCCGTCCATGTTGTCAAATGTTGACAGCAGAACCGTCCCCCTGTCACAGTGTATGTGTCAGAAGAACCGTCCCCCTGACACCTTCAGTCCCTCAAAATCGTTCTGGCGCAGGGCTTCATAGAGGATTACAGCGACTGAGTTGGCAAGATTTAACGAACGTTCGTCTTCAAACATCGGGATCCGTATACAGCGGGTCCTGTTTGCTTTCAGGATATCCTCGGGGATCCCGGCGCTTTCCTTTCCGAACATAATAAAATCGTCCATGCCGAAACTCACATCCGCGTAGGTCCTGCCGGCCTTTGTCGTGGCATACCAGATCTTCGCGTCCTTATTGCGATGAATGAAGTCGTCATAGTTTACATAATCTGACACATCGAGCCTGTCCCAGTAATCCATGCCGGCGCGTTTCAGTCCCCTCTCATTTAAGATAAATCCGAAGGGCCTTATAAGATGCAGCCTTGTGTTTGAAGCCACGCAGGTCCTGCCGATATTTCCGGTATTTTCCGGTATCTCCGGTTCAAGAAGAACTATATTCATGTCCGCTTCACCTTTCATTTTTCTATATAGTACCATATATTGCCCGATCACTCACCGATGTGTTGAAAAAAAGCGGGATTTGTGCGTTAATATGTGGAGGAGCAGTATGCTCAGCGGAGGGTTATATGGAAAAGAAGCACAGGGATGAAGGACCCGATCCGGTATCCTTTTCAAATATCGCAACCACGCTTGCGAGGGATTATGACAGTATTTATGTGATCGATCCCGAAAACTACAACTATGTCAAATATTCGATATCAGGATCAGATAATGAACTTGTTGTCAGGTCATCGGGAGACGATTTCTTTTCCGATATACCCGAAAATGTCGAAAAACTGGTTTATAAGGATGATCAGGAATCCTTCCTGAATTCCCTGAGGAAACCTGTTTTTCTGAAGGCAATAAAGAAGGAAAAGTCTGTTATCGTGCAGTACAGACTTATGGTGAAGGGAGTTCCCAGACACTATGCCTTCAAGGCAATGGAGGGTTCAAACGGACTCATCCTCATCGGCGTTCTGAATATAGATGAAGCAATGATCCGCGAAAAGAAACGCCAGGCCGGGGAAAAGATCTATCTTGAGATAACCGAGTCTCTGGCTTCTTTATATGAAGTCATCTATCACATAGATATCAATACCGGGCATTATACCGAATACAGCGCAAGCGCCGGTTTTTCAAAACTGGGACTGAAGAAGGACGGCAAGGATTTCTTCAAAGACATAAAAAAGAATCTCTATCATGTCACCGATCAGGCATATGTTGAAACGGTACTGAACTTCCTCGACAGGGACAATCTGATAAAAAACCTGAATGTAAAGCCTTATATATCTCTTGACTACAGGCAGATCCTTGATGACAAAATGCAGGATGTAACGCTCGTGGCATTCCGTCAGAAGGGAAATCCCGAAAAGATTATCGTGGCCGTGATAAATCTGAACGACCACAGGATGTCTGACAGACAGGAAGAGATCTATTCAAATGTGGCGCATGCCCTGGCCAGCAGATACGAGGTGATCTTTCAGATCAATACCGATACAAATGAATATATACAGTATAATGCTGACGGGGATAATAAGATCCTTGAAAATGTCAGAACCGGCAGGGATTTCTTTGTCGATGCAAAATCCGATATCAAAAAAATAATAGCCCCGGATGACAGGGACATGCTGCTTGCCGAGATGGAAAAGAAGCCGCTTCTCGAAAATCTTGACAGGTATGGCGCGATCACCCTGACCTACAGACATCTGGAGGGGGATGACACCAGATATATGTCACTTTTTGCCGTCAGGCCCAAAAAAGATGACAGACATATCATTATCGGACTTATTGATGTTGATGAACAGCTTAAAAAGCAAAGATCATTGACGACCCAAAGCGATTCCTTCGTTGATATGGCCATGACGCTGGCACAGAGATTCGAAGTGATCTACCGGGTAAATATCGAAACCGACGAATATTCGGAGTATAGTCTGAACGAACGATATACCCAGCTTAAAAACGGAAAGAGGGGAGTCAGATTTTTTGATGAAACAGGCGAGTACATGAAAAACGAGGTATATCCGGATGATTATCCCATGATATCAAGAGTAATGGGAAAGGATAATCTCATAAAAAGCCTGAAAAAAACCGGGAAGGAATGCTTTACCTACAGAGTAATGCTAGACGGCAGACCTCAGTATATGATGCTCTTTGTTGTGCAGCCCCGGAAGGACTCAAAGCATATAATAATAGCTGCCGCAAATGTTGATGCCGCAAGAAAAAGAGAACTTGACCTGACCGCATTCGCCGATGGCATGGATCCTGCCAATAAAGACCTGCTCACCAATGTCAGAAATAAAAGAGCCTATGTGTATCTTGAGTCCGAGCTTGATGAACTCATAGCATCCGATGAAAAACCGGAATTTGCGGTAGTTACCTGTGATGTGAACGATCTGAAAAAAATAAATGATACAAAGGGGCACGAGACAGGTGATGAATATATCAGAAAAGCCTGTAATATGATCTGCTCGATCTTTGAGCACAGCCCCGTTTTCAGGATCGGCGGGGATGAGTTCGCTATCATCTTAAGGGATCAGGATTATGAAAAACGCGAAAGCCTGATATCAAACCTTTTGTATGAAAGAGAAAAAAGCCGCAAAAATTCCGAGGTGACCATAGCCTACGGAATATCCGATTATGATCCCGATAAGGATATGCGGGTCGCTGATGTATTTAAGAGAGCCGACTCTGCAAGAAAAGAAAATAAAAAACAGTTCAAAAAAGGAAAGAAGCTGGTAAATTCGGCAGAGCCCGTCCTCCTCTACCGCGACAGGCCCGAGAGGTTTTACAGTTTATTTGAAGACCTTGTCAGACAGATGACCACCCAGAGCGGATCGGATATGAGAAAAATAGAAAAGCTGCTTTCCGATATCGCCATAATGTTCCGTCTGTCAAAGGGTGTCACGACTATATATAAAAATGTGGACGAAGAGAGAAAAGGCACGGGTGAAACATTGTGTTCCTTTGACATGAAAGTGAAGGATGTTCCGGTATGTACCGTCAGAACCGTTTCAAGCATAATGGCGATAGTCACGATGACCTTATATATGCCTGAAGATATAGAACCGCTTTCCGAAGAGGAGCTTGGCAAGGTTAAGCTTGTGATGTCTTCCGTAGTATCCTTTGTAAGCCGCAACAGGATGAGGAATATCGTAGACAGGATGGCATTTTATGATGATGACGGATACCGCAATTACAGAGGGTATACCTATTACATGATGGAGATCAGCCCCGAGGACAGGGCGGTCGCTTATTATAATCTGAGGCAGTTCGGCATAATAAACAGCGAGTATGGCAAGAAAAGTGCGGACCTGATAATGAAAAAGCATTATGAGGGCTTAAAGGAGCTGATAGGCGACAGGGGATCGGTATTCAGGCTCGGAGGCGATTCCTTCCTGGCTGTCTTCGGACAGGAACAGCTTGATCCCGTAACGGGATACCTGACTCATGCCGATATATATCTTGACAGATCCGGCGGCAGAACGATACCACTTGCAACAAGAGCCGGCATATATATAATACCTTCCGGCAAAAAAATGGCCGAATCCGGCGAATATGTCGGAAAAGCCGCCATGGCCTATAAAACAGCCCAGGATCTCGGCGATGAAGCTGTATATTTCTATGATGAAAAGATGGGCAGCAAGGTGATGAAGGGTGATAAGATCCGCAAAGACTTCCCCGGAGCGATTGAAAGGGAGGAATTTAAGGTTTATTATCAGCCCAAGGTTGACATAAATTCCGGGGAAATGGTCGGCGCCGAGTCGCTGTGCAGATGGATCAAAAATGAAAAGCTTATCCCTCCCGGAGATTTTATTCCCGTTCTTGAACGGACGGATGATATCTGCCGGCTTGATTTTTACATGCTCGAGCATGTGTGCATGGATCTTCGAAGATGGCTTGACGAGGGAAAGAAATGTCCCAGGATATCGGTGAACTTCTCAAGAAGACATATGGCCGATCCGAGGTTTGACGAAACCATTACAGGTATCGTTGACAAATATGATATACCCCGGCACCTGATAGAGATCGAGCTTACCGAGACCACGACCGATGTGGAATTTGCCGACTTAAAGCGTGTGGTTGCCGCATTGCAGAAGGTCGGCATGTACACAGCCGTCGACGATTTCGGCATCGGATACTCTTCGCTCACACTGATCAAGGATATTCCCTGGAACATCCTCAAGGTGGACAAGAGCTTCCTTCCCGAGGAGGGTTCGGACAAGGATGAAAATGAAGAGATCATGTACAGATATGTTGTGCATATGACAAAAGAACTCGGCATCGAATGTGTCACCGAAGGTGTCGAGACTGTCGAGCAGGTGAGGATCCTGCGCGAGAACGGCTGCGACATAGCTCAGGGATATCTCTTCGACAGACCGTTGCCCGTTTCCGAATTTGAGACAAGGCTTGATGATCACAGTTATAAAATATATTTATAAAACCGCGTTTTACAAAAGGAAAAGATAATGTTACTCCGATCGAGACAGATAAGGATCAACCTGCTGCTGCTTGTTGATATGATAAGTGTTCTGCTTGCTTATTTTGCTGCAGGTATCATAAGATTTGATGAAAATAAAGGGTGGTTTTCAACCTATCTGTACATGACCACCCTTCTTATTTTTGAGGTCGTCTGCATAGTCGTTTTTTTCGCATCCAGGAAGAAGCAGGAAAACTTCCTTGCATCCGGAAAATTCCAGAATGCCGTGATATGCCTGCAAAATACAGCCCTGCTTGCAGTCTTTGGCGTGTTCTACCTCTTTGCGACCCAGACAGCGGGACTCATATCCCGTTACTTCGTCGGTTTCTTCTTTGTAGGTTATTTCATCATCTCCTATTGTCTGAGGATGCTTTACGGACTCTTTCTTTTGAAGGTTGCGGGAAGCGGCATAAATGCCACAAATGTCATGCTTGTCGCATTAAAGAATGAGGCCGCGCAGATAATCCGCAGTATCAGGGACAGGAAAGGAAATCTGATCAATATATCCTGCATCACCATAATCGATTATGACTGTGTAGGAAAAAGCATTGAGGGAATACCCGTCGTCGGGAATAAGGACGATTACCTTGATACCCACAGGGAAAATGTCTATGATGAGGTTTTCATTCATATTCCGTATGATTTTGAATTCGAACTCAAAAAACTGATCCTGGGATTTGAGGAGATGGGCGTGACCGTCAACTTAAATATTGAGATCTATAATCTGGACGCCCAGGAAAAGACCATCAGGAGCTTCGGTCATTACAGCGTTATCTCCTACATGCCGGTCAGATTCTCGGCTTTTGATCTTTTCATAAAAAGAGCCATGGACATTTTGGGAAGCCTCGTGGGACTGGTGATATGCTTCATCTGTTTTCTGATCTTCGGACCCGTGATAAAGCTGACTTCGCCCGGGCCCATATTCTTTGCACAGACACGTGTCGGCATAAACGGCAGAAGGTTCAAGATCTACAAGTTCCGCTCAATGTATCAGGATGCCGAAAAAAGGAAGGCTGAACTGATGGGTGATAACGAAATGAGCGGTCTGATGTTCAAGATGAAGGATGATCCGAGGATCACGCCCGTAGGACGGTTTTTAAGAAAGAGCTCCATAGACGAGCTTCCGCAGTTCTGGAATGTGCTTAAGGGTGACATGAGCCTCGTCGGCACCAGACCGCCGACGGTGGATGAATATGAACAGTATGAATCCTATCACATGAGAAGACTGTCGATCAGGCCCGGGATCACCGGACTCTGGCAAGTGTCCGGCAGAAGCGATATCACGGATTTTGAAGAGGTGGTAAAGCTTGACCTCAGGTACATAGACAGATGGTCCCTCCTGCTTGATATCAGGCTGATCTTTGCAACAGTGGGTATAGTGCTGTTCGGAAGGGGCGCGAGATAACTCTGCAGGCTCGATCAGTGCTTTGCACATCCGGCTCTGAATAGTAAAAAAAAGAAACGGCGCAACCGCCGTTTCTTTTTAGGAGAGTATATTGGGGAGAATATCTAATCAAAAACCTGTAAGCTGATAGCTTCCCTGTTCGTTGATCGTAATCTGATTATAAAATTCAAATATGTTCAAATCGTGAACATGTCCTAAAAATCGTCTAAAATTTATAAACAAATCAGAAAAAAGATGACAGAGGGACGGTTCTGGTGTCATCTTTTGTGACACCAGAACCGTCCCTCTGTCATCTTTTCATCGTCGGTCGTGGTCTATGAATTCCAGAAATACTACGGTGACGACGGCAAACACAACGATAAACAGGATAAGATGAGCCCAGCAGTCTGCGAGATTTTGGATAGTGGCGGCAAAATCATCACGCCGGTTTGCTTCACCGAGCTTTTCAAGGATCGAATCCCTCATGCCCTGTTTTTCCGCCTCTACAAGGGCATCCTGAAGGCTGATCCCGCCGTATTGAATGGCGGATCCGCTGTGTACGAGCTTATTCCATACGACCGTGGCGGGAAGATCATTGTAATCCGCCAGAACGCACAGTCCCTGCACGCCCCATCTTGAGATCATAAGATCCGATACATCACCCAGCATATGGGGGAGTTCAAAAAATCCCGCAAATACAAGCTGTACAATAAGCAGAAACGGCATCACGGTCATGGCTGTCATGGGTGTATGCACGATGGCAGAGACCATCAGCGCCAGAATGTCTGCAGCATAAGTGATGAGAAACAGTGTAATAAAATACTCCGTCAGAAAAGATGATGTGATCACACCTGCCGAAGGATATTTCACCCCCATCTGTCCGCAGACAAATATGGTGATAAATGCCTGGGCGGCGCATAACATCATCTGGTATATGAGCTGTGCGGTGATATATGAGGTTATATGCATGCCTGCGCGGTGTTCGCGCTTTATTATCGGTCTTTCGCGGCATATGGACTGTATGGAATTAAAGAATCCGTTCCAGATGCACACGCAGGTGATCGCAAAGGATGCCTGAAAGGTCCCCTCCATGCTCACAAACAGTCCGCTTCCTATCGCCATTGAGACCATGGCCGCTATTATCGCCGACATTGGAATAACCTTCCAGTCACTCTGCAGTATGAACAGTCTGAAGAACTTTCCGAGATAAATGAATACCTGTCCGAACCGTCCCCTGTACTTTAATTTCTTTACCTTAGCATCATCCATGATCACACCGCCTTTTTATTGAGAAGCCCGCTGTACTTTTCCACGAATTCATCAGCTCTTCCTTCACCGCCCTCATCCTTCTGATTTACGGAAAGCAGTATATCTTCCATGGATTCCTTGCCGAAAAATGAATATGCATCCTTTATGGGGCCGTAAAAACCGAGTCTTCCGGTTCTTGCCGCATCCTTGGCAAGAACTATGACATCATCAAACAGATCCGACACCCTGTCGGGCGTATGCGTGATCACGATGACTATCTTGCCCTCATCCGCTATACTCCGAAGACTCTTAAAAAGGTTCCTGGCAACTATGCCGTCAAGACCCGAATCCGGTTCATCCAGGATAAAGAGCGTGGGATCGGATATCAGTTCCGTTGCTATCGAAAGACGCTTCCTCTGGCCTCCCGAGAGCTTCCCCACCTGGGAATTTTTGACGGAATTCAACCCGAATTTTTCAAGCACATCATCGATCCTCTTTTTCCTGTCCGCTCTTTTCATATTTTTCGGAAGTCTTATGGCCGCGGCATTGGTGACGGTCCTGTAGACCGTATCGCTAAGTCTCATGAGGTCCTGCTGGGGCACAAAGCCCAGATCGTACTTCATGCTCTCGTAGTTATTATAGAGATCGCGTCCGTTTAAGATTATCTCCGCGTTCGCTTTCTCATAGCCGGTGACCGCATTCAAGAAGGTGGTCTTGCCGGCACCCGATCCACCGAGAAGAAGCACCATGTGCCCTGTAGGGATGGACATATGGATATCCTTTAAGAGCACCTTTTTCTTCATAGCGTCCGTCACAGTCCTGTCCGTAAGGTTTATGGTCAGTCCGTGTTGTATCGCCTCCACGGCAGCTCCGCTTATTGCCGCCGCTTTTTCATAATCCATATCCGGTATCCTGTGGTTCGGTCTGAACTTAGGACTCAGTCCCCAGATAAGAGCGGTAACAGAGGGGAAAAGCAGCCACATGAAAACCCATCCTCTTTTTCTTTCAAACACCCTGCAAAGTCCGAGGAATATACATATGCCGAAGAGTATCACCGCAAACACCAGCGCAGCGTACACCAGCGTCCAGAATTTACGCATGACTGACCCTTCCGCAAAAAGATTTGAAAGCGTCAGGGCAAGATATCTGCATACAACCAGAAGACAGAAGGTCCTGCCATCCTCTTCCCTTTCGGCGATGATCGCAGTATGGTACTCACAGACTCCCGGGATGAATGCATACCAGCCCCTTACTTTATCCTTCCTGAAAAGAAAAAAGAGCCCCAGGGCCTCTATAAAGGAGGCTCCTGCCGTAAAAAACCCCGAAAAGACCACCAGACCTTTCATGGATATATTTGCGAGATCTCCCATTTTTCCACCTCCGTAAAATCTGCAAGCCGTTTTATCCGGCCCGGTTAAATCACCTTACCGCTTATCGGAAAGCCACCCTCCGTACCCGACAGGTATGGCTGTATACTGCAGCAGATATCCTTCCTCCTGCTTTTCAAGCACCTTGCAGTAAAGATCTCCCCCGGCTTCGATCTGAATATTGTCAAATATCTCAAGCTTCGTGTCAGTAGAAAACAGAGCCCTGTCATCCGTGATGGCTGTTATTCCGCCAAAGCATGTTCCCTCAAGCTTGTGTTTTCCGTCAAGCCTGAAAAAGCATACCGGTGCGGGTTTCTTTAAGGGAACCGGCTTTTTGCTGACTGCCATTGCATATATATCATACGGTTTTCCTATACCGGTTACCTGTGATAATAAAAGCTCTTTCTGCGCACCCTTCGGATATACAGTGAGTTCTTTTGCTATCTCAAGCTCCGCTTCGACCGCATCCCTCGTAGCCGGCGGGATCAGTATCTGACCGCCTATAGTATAACTCTCTATACGGCCGCACAGATTAACCACAGCTCCGGCAACACCGTATTTTGTCCTTTTCTCCGAACCGATGTTTCCGACTATGACCTCTCCGGTATTGATACCGATACCCATTTCAAGAGGAGGATATCCCCTGTCCATATTCCATTTGTTAACATCCTCCATTCTGGACTGCATTCTCAATGCAGCCGCGACAGCTCTTGCGGCATGGTCTTCGTAAAAAACAGGAGCTCCGTATATGGCAAGAATACCGTCTCCAATAAACTCGATTATCGTTCCGCCCTGTTCCTGGATGGCAGCTGTCATCTCCTCCAGATAATGGTTCAAAAGAGCGATGAGATCGGCCGGATCCATCCGCTCGGAAAGAGCGGTAAACCCCATGAGATCGCTCATCATCACGGTCAGCGTTCTCTTTTCCCCGCCAAGCTTCAGCCCGTCCGGAGTCTCCAGAAGAGTCTTTACTATCTCGTCGGAAAGGAACCTGCCAAAGGTTTCGGAAAGCAGCTTGTTGCGAAGCTCCAGCTGGTCGTTCAGCGCCTTTATCTTTTTCATGGACTTGACTGCATCACGCAGTTCCATCATCTCACTGACATCCGAAAAAACGGCGATAATGCCCTTCTGCTCCTCTCCGTCAATGTAAAACGAAGTCATCATGCGCAGAGTCAGGATCTTATCGCCTTTTTTATAATTCAGTATGGAGTCATGCTGCCTTTCCCTGTCATAGATGCTGTCGATCACCGCCTGACTGAACTCATCGTTTTCCGGATCGTTAAAAAAAAGCGCGGCAAAACTCTTTCCCGACAGTTCCTCCTCCGGTATCCCGAGTATCTTTGACGCGGTAGCATTTGTATATAATATAAACCCGTTAAATCCTATAAGCATTATCCCTTCGGAAATGTCCGAAAGTATGTGCTTCTGTATAACCTCTATAGACTCATCCATCTGTCATCGCCTTCCGTTATCTTCAATATCCGAACAGTCTTTTATCTTTGAGAAGCCTTACGGCGCGCGCGGTTGACACCAGGCCGTTCACTTCAAGCGTAATAAAAACATCTCTGTCAAGGCCCTTCCAGAGTTCATTGACCTCTTTCCAGTCTATATTTCCATCTCCTAAGGGGACATGATCATCATAGGTGCCGTGATTATCGGAAAGATGCAGATATCCTATCCACTCTCCAACTTCTTCAAACCACTGTTTTATGCTGATATGAGAATAATTGGCATGACCTATGTCAAGACAAACGCCGACCCTTCTGTCGCTGATGCGGCTCATGATCTCAGCTATCGGACCGGCATCAATATCGGGACTGTTTTCTATGAAAATATTAAGATCGTATTCCGAGGCAAGTTCCTGATAGAAATCAGCGCATCTCTTTGCCCACACGCCAAGATAGATCCCCCGAAGGAACGGAAAGCAGCTTGAATGGAACACAACATTTTCCGCTCCGATCATCTTTGCCGTCTCACAGCTTTTCCTGCATTTCTGCCTGGAAAGCTCGCGGAAATCAGGATCGCCGCTCGCGGGATTTACATCGATGAAAAAACCGTGTATCGATGTCGTCCGCCCGCAGGATCCGTACCATTCCCTGTATTCATCAAACAGCCCGCTCTCATTAAGAGCAGGCTGTGTTGAAAAATCCAATGCTTCGTATTTCAGGTCCTCTTTTGATGCAAGGACATCCCATTCCTCACGGAATTCGAACCTTGGCTGAACCTGTATTACGGTTTTGTGTTTATCAGTCATATAATTTCTGTGTATATCCCTTTACTTCTGACTTAAGAGCATCACTTACATCACCCTTGCCCTGAACATCATAGATCTTTGAAAGTATGCCGCAGGCTGCGATGTATTCCTTTGTAAGCTTTCTGAGCCTGTAAGAAATGTGCTCGAGGATCATCTCCACCTTGGGCGGATTCTGATTGAACAGTTCCTTCAGATCGGAAGAGCTGATGATCTCAACAGTTGTTTCATCCTCCATTGCAACAGCGGTTCCGCTTCTCTTTACATTATCTATCATGCCGAGTTCTCCGAAGAACTCATTGAAGGAAAGCTTTGTGAGAAGCTTCTCATCCGCTGTTCCGAATGCCTTGTAGATCCCTACAGATCCGGAATGAACATCATACATGCAGTCGCCGGTCTCGCCCTCTTTGAAGATGACGGTTCCCTTCTTGTATTTTTCTATCTTTGTCGTATATCCATCGGCATGGCCGCTCTGTGTAAGCTTGCGGAGTGTCTCCTGACTGATGGCATCCTTTGCCTTGCTCCTGCTGTATATTATCGCAAACTTCTTGATCTTTTCTGCCAGAGTCCCGCTCTTTGCAGCTCCGTCATTTGCGCCAAGTTCTGCTATAGTGGCACTTACATCGCTGTAGTCAGCCGTAAGATCACGGAGACGTCCGCCGAGGCTCTTCATGATAGCGATCACGCGGTCGGGATCATTTTTGAAATATTCACTGATCTGTCCGGATCCGATCTCGATTACCGTGGTATCCTCCTTTGCAACGGCCGTCGCGCTTCTGGGATATGCCTCGATAACAGCCATCTCGCCGAAGAATTCATCTTTTCCGAGAACTACAAGGATCTGCTCATCACTCTCTCCGTATCCGGCGACGATGGATACAACTCCTCCTTTTATCTGATACAGAGTATCTCCTGTATCTCCCTCACGAAAAATAATTTCACCCTTCTTAAACTGCTTCTCTGTCATCAGCTGTGTACCACCTTTCCACAATTTATTTTAGTCAGCATTCATAAGAACACAAACTTTATATACCAACGATTTTATCATACTTTTATTCGTTTTGCATGTCAACTTGAAAAGCATTTTTCTTTCACTCTCCGTAAAGATCACTCATGGCTTTCAGCTCACTTCCGAATCTTTTTACGACCTCTTTGGGTCCGAGTATGCTGACGCCGGTTCCCAGCGCGAATATCCAGCCGAAGAACTGGTCGCTTAATGCCACATCCACGGCAGTCTGTGACCATCCCTTCTTTTTTGCGGGGCGTATGGAAATTTCCGTTCCGAACCTGTCGATGAACACTCCTGCCAGTCTGTTGTCAAATGCGATACTGACCTTCACGGGATCCCCGCCGAACATTCCGAAACTCATTCTGGCATACTTTGCAAGATCAAATGCCTTAAAAACATCCCTGCCGGCCCTCTTTTTATCAAGAACCCGTATGCTCTTCAGTTTGTCGACGCGGAAGTGTTTGATGCAGTCCGCTTCGTCATCATAGGCGATAAGATAATAATTCTCATCATCCCAGGTCAAAGCCCACGGGCTTACGACATACGCCTCATCCCTCCGGCGCACCATCTTTTTCTCTTCGTTCCATTTCATGTACTCGAAGCTGATCTGCCTGTTTTCAGCTATGGCGCGGTGCACATCATCCACGAAATAATAAATACTCTCATTCATGGTCTTCACCCTGCCCTGCACCACCACCTGGCGCTTGAGCTGGGCAGCTTCATATTCGCTTGCCATACCGGTCAGCTTCTTTATCAGTTCATTGGATTTCTTCTCAGTGATAAATTTCGATGACTGGATCGCATCCACAAGGAGTTTCAGTTCCGCTATCTCAAACTGCTTGCCGCCGACATGATAAAAAAAATCACGCCCGATCTTCTCGCCTATCACATCTATCCCCAGGACCCTCAGCGCCTCAAGGTCATCATACAGGCTCTTGCGGTCGGCAGTCACGCCGTAAGCTTCAAGTTCCCGCCTTATCTCCGGCATCTTTATCATATGCTCGTCATCAGTCTTCTCAAGCATGATCCGGGCCAGATAATACAATTTCAGTTTCTGATTCGTTCCCTTCGGCATGGCATCATTCTCCTGTTTTTTATGATCCGATCCATTCGTGTATCTTTTCTATCGCATCCATGCTTTCCTCCAAAGAGGGATTCAGCGTGACAAATGTGCTCTGACCCCGTCATCATATTCTATCAGATTAGTACTTTTCCAACAACACGGTTATCAGCTGCCAAAAAAGCCGGGATCAAATCATCGGAAGATGATGATTGATTTGTGTACGAAATTATCGTATTATGATTACGGAATTATCGTATTAGGAGGCGTGCCATGTCAGTATCTGTACCCGATAAGGGGACGAAGACCGTTTTTTCGGAAAATATCCGGTCATTTATGAAAAAAAACAATAAGACAAGGAAAGAACTGTGCAAAGATCTGGATATAAAGTATACGACCTTCTGTGACTGGATCAATGCCAGAACTCTTCCCGCCCCCTCGAAGATCAAACAACTTGAAGACTACTTTAAAGTACGGACCGGAGAATTGTTTGTCATATCTGATGATGACTCTGCAAAAGATCAGCAGATCTCCCGGTTAGCCGCCTGCGATAAGAAAGCGAGGATTCTTGATATGCACACCCTGGATAATCTTGATGACGAACAGGTAAAGGAACTTTTGGACTCAGATTTCGTCTTTTCTCACAGGCGCCTTGAGGATTACATCGACGAATCAGGTAAAGCTCTCAAGATATCCGGTGAATTGGATTGGGGAGAACCTGCAGGTAGTGAAATATGGTAGAACAGGGCGAAATATTAAAGATCGAAGGATTAAAATTCCGGAAAACGGTTGTTGTCAGCAAGGACACATATAATAAAACCGGAACGGTAGTTGTCTGCCCTATCGTATCGGAAGATCCGGACTGCACCTTAAAGCAGCGTATCGGCGAAAACGAATATGTGATCTGTGACAACATGAAAGTCACAGATCTGAATGCCAGACGCTTTAACTCTGTCGGAAGAGTCTCATACCCCAGCCTTATACGGATCTGCGATATGATACAGTCTGTCTTTGACTACTACTAAAAAAGATGGGGTGAGATGGAATCAGAAAAAGGTCCGGTGGACCTTTTTCCCGTCGAACCGACCGACGAGGCACTTGTGCCGAGGAGACCTTGCGACGGAAAACGCCAACGGCGTTTTCCTAGTCCCCGAAGGGGAAACCCACGAAGTGAAACTTCGCAGGAGATGGGACTTGCGACGGAAAACGCTGAAAGCGTTTTCCTAGTCCCCGAAGGGGAAACCCACGAGGCTTAAAAGCCTCGTGGGTTTAGGCACGCCCCGGCGTGCCTAAAAAATAAGACCCGGTTTTCAAACCGGGTCTTATTTTTTTAGTATGCAGGAGATGGGACTTGAACCCACACAACCTTGCGGCCACAGGCACCTGAAGCCTGCGCGTCTGCCAATTCCGCCACTCCTGCTTTCCTGCTTATCCTATCATTTTATTTAATGATCTGTCAAACAACGACTTTCCGAGTAATTCATGGAAATTACTCGGAAATCCGGGCTGCGCCCGGACACGCCTTTGGCTGACGCCAAAGCCCGGTCAAATACGGATTCCAAATTTCTGATGAAATTTGAAATCCTAGGCAACCTTGCTCTTTGCAAGTTCGACTAAAGTCTTGAAGCCCTCAGCATCATTTACTGCCATATCGGCAAGCATCTTTCTGTTGATATCAACACCTGCCACCTTGAGTCCGTGCATGAACTTGCTGTAGCTCAAGCCGTTCATACGGGCTGCAGCATTGATCCTGGTGATCCACAGAGACCTGAAATCTCTCTTTCTCTGCTTCCTGCCTGCAAATGAAGAAGCCAGAGCCCTCATAACGGACTGCTTAGCTACTCTGTACTGCTTGCTGCGCGCTCCTCTGTAGCCCTTTGCAAGCTTTAATACTCTGTTATGTCTTTTCTTTGCGTTTACACCGCCTTTTATCCTTGCCATATCATTACCTCATTTCTATACTGATCGTGTTACAATCCGGTTATACTGCCAGCTTACACTTCCCTATGTCAGATATAAGGAAGGATCTTCTTCATGTTCTTTACATTGGTCGAATCAACGATCGCCGACTTCCTAAGATTTCTCTTGACCTTGGGTGACTTCTTTGTAAGAATATGGCGCTTATAAGCCTTGTTCCTCTTAAGCTTTCCGCTTCCTGTCAGCTTAAAACGCTTAGCTGCAGATCTGTTTGTTTTCATTTTTGGCATGATCTCTTCCTCCTATAATCTATTTCTTCTCAGTAAGTGTTATGGTCATGGTCCTGCCCTCAACCTTTGCAGGCTTTTCTATGACCGAGATATCAGAAAGGATTTCAGCAAAATCATCAAGGATATGCTTGCTTTCGGACATATGCGCCATCTCACGTCCCCTGAACCTTAAAGTCACCTTCACGCGGTTTCCCTTTGTAAGGAACTTCCTTGCCGCATTAGCCTTGGTATTGAGGTCGTTCGTGTCAATATTCGGCGACAGTCTGATCTCCTTGATCTCAATTGTCTTTTGCTTCTTTTTCGCATCTTTCTCCCGCCTGACCTGTTCATATCTGAACTTGCCATAATCAACTATCCTGCAAACAGGCGGTTTTGCAGTGGGGGCGATCTTCACCAGATCAAGTCCTGCTTCCTCGGCGATGGAAAGCGCTTCTTTGGTTGACATGATACCGAGCTGCTCACCGTTCTCTCCGATCACGCGGACCTCTTTGTCCCTGATCTGCTCATTGATAAATAAATCGCTAATCTTTTTTCCCTCCGATAAAAATAAAAAAGGTAAACATCCGCGCAGAATATCCACCTTCATCCATCGACAAGATAAACGCCTGCAAGCTTAAAATATCAACCGCAGGGTGAGAGTAGTACTCTGCTTTGTTCAAACACAAGTGATAAGATAACACGGCCTTAGGGCTGTTGTCAATACCTTATTCAGATCCCGAATCCGCCTTCTATATTCTTTTCCTTCATCAATCTGATAAACTCTTTTGTGGGCACGGGCTTTGAAAAATAGAAGCCCTGCATGGCATCGCACCCCATCATCTGAAGTCTCCTTGCCATTGCTCTTGATTCGACGCCCTGCGCGATGATGGCCACCTTCTGGTTTCTGAAGGTTTCTATGACATCAGGCAGCACATCCGAATCACTTTCAAAATAGGTCCAGACCAGGGATTTATCCATCTTTACGAACCTGAAAGGCAGGCTGAAGACATTCACTATATTGGAATATCCGATGCCGTAATCATCAAGTATGAACTCGGATCCGGCAGCTATGAGCTTGTCCATATTTTTTCTGACAAAGAAATCGTTTCCGGTAGTCGCAGTCTCAACTATCTCAAACAGGAATCTGGTCATGGGGATCTCGTATTTTGCGGCCATTTCCATAAATTCCTCTGCCATCATCTCTCTCATGCACTGATAAACGGAAAGATTGATACTGACCTTCTCTATCCCGTACTGCTCGATATCATACTCACTCAAAAACATGCAGACCTTTTCAAATATCTGTCTGCCAAGCTCCACCACGGTACCGTTTTCCTCGGCCTTGGTAACGAATTCAACGGGCGATACAAATCCGACTTCTTCGTCGAAAAGTCTTGCCAGAACCTCCGCAGTCTGCGCTTTCGCCTCCCTTGAATGAAAGATCGGCTGGAGATAGATCTGAATGTTTTTATTATCTATAGCCTTTTCAAGAGCGCGTTCAACCGCCGCATCCCTTTCTATGCTGCGGCTGATCTCCTCGTTTATCACCAGTTCACTTTCGGTATGGGACAGTTTATTGCTGATATATTCCAGATTCTTGATCGTGGACTTAAGCTCCGAGCCGACATATTCATGAGGTATATAGGTTGAGGAGACAGAAAAGATAATATCGTTGTTACCAACCTTCCAGGTCTCTCTGAATCTTTCGGTCACCACCTTTGATGTCGACTCAAAATCAGATCCGTACAGATCGAGCAGGACAAAACTGTCTGATGCGATCCTGAACACATAGGTCTTGTCATACATGGTCTGAATATAGGCGACCGCTTTTCTCAATGCCTCATTGGCTCTTTCGGTGCCGTAAACGGACTGGGCGATCCGGAAATTGTTTATGCTCAAGTTTATGAGATCATACTTTCTTTTATCTGTGGAATACTCCGAAACGATCTCGTTAAAGGCATCCAGATTAAAAAGACCCGTCTCCTTGTCTATGTACATATCGGGATTCTGAAGCGACAGATATACGACAACGATCGCAATGCTGGTCACGGCGTTTGCCATGAGCACCCAATTAAATAAAAGCGCCTGGATCAAAACCCCTGAAGCCACGGCCGCAAGAAAGAATATGACACTCCGAAACTGCAGGGAGCTCATCAGCTTCCGGTATACGACAACATATATCGCCGAAACCACCAGATAAAAGGCGCTTAAAGAAAACTCCAGATAAAAGGCAGGCCCGTGAACATATCCCAGAACAGGATCGAAATAATACAAAAATCCGGTGAAAGGAGTAGCGACGCCTAAGAAGACCGCCATCATGAAAGGCACGCAGAACAACAGAAACGCCGGTTTTCCGATGATGTCCTGCCTGTTCGACTGTGCCAGAAGATACAGAAACAGCGAAAGCATCAGCATCGCCGAAGATACAAAGAACAGCATGTTTATCAGGTGCAGGATGCCGACCGGATATGCCCTGAAATTCGAGTCCATATATGATGTCAGTATATCAAGCATCGTCACGAAGGTCACTATAATAAGAGAAAAAACGAAATACTTGTTTTTCCTTGTCGGAAGATGCTTCTTGTTGAAGAAGAAGTATATGAAGATAGAATCGATGATCAGCGCAGCGATCTCGAAATCAATATTCCACTTCAATTATTTTTCCGCTTCCTTTTCGGGTCTTCTGACCCTGTCGTCTATCTCGGCCTTTACATTCTTTATAAACACATCGATATCCTGTGATCCTTCATCTCCGGCAAAGCGCGAGCGTACGGATATCTGTCCGGATCCCTTTTCCTTTTCTCCGACGATGATCATGTAGGGGATCCTTTCTAGAGTTGCTTCCCTTATCTTGAAGCCGATCTTTTCGGCTCTTTCATCAACCTCAGCCCTGATGCCCGCATCCTTTAACTTTTCGCAGACCTCCGTCGCATAATCCATGAACTTGTCGGATATGGGGAGAATGCGTGCCTGTACGGGACAGAGCCATGTCGGGAACTTTCCTGCATAGTTTTCTATCATCACGCCGATGAAACGCTCCACCGAACCGAATACGACTCTGTGGATCATGACAGGCATATGCTCCGCTCCGTCTGCTCCGATATATTTGAGTTCGAAATTTAAGGGCAGCTGGAAATCAAGCTGGCAGGTAGCGCACTGCCATGTCCTTCCGAGGCAGTCCTCCACATGGAAATCGATCTTCGGTCCGTAGAAGGCACCGTCACCCTCATTGATCTCATATTCAAGACCCATGTGCTCTAAGGCCGTCTTAAGTCCGTTGGTTGCCTTTTCCCAGTCCTCATCGGATCCCATATGGTCCTCGGGCATGGTCGAAAGTTCTATATGATAGGTAAACTCCAGCTTTTTGTAGACCTCGTCAACAAGCTCCACTATATGCTTTACTTCATCCTCAACCTGCTCCATGGCAATAAATTCATGGGCATCATCCTGATGGAAAGCCCTTACCCTCATGAGTCCGTGAAGGGCGCCGCTCTTTTCATGACGGTGCACGAGTCCTACTTCGGCGTATCTTAAAGGCAGTTCCCTGTAGGAACGGGGCTCGTTTTTGTAAACGAGGATGGAACCGGGACAGTTCATGGGCTTGAGACAGAAGGTTTCCTCATCTATCTGTGAGGTGTACATGTTCTCGCCGTAGTGATCCCAGTGTCCCGAGGTGATCCAGAGTGACTGGTTGAGCATGACGGGAGTCTCGATCTCCTGATATCCGTGTCTGTAGTGAACCTCTCTCCAGTACTTCATAAGCTCGTTTCGAAGCACCATGCCGTTTGGCAGGAAGAACGGAAAGCCGGGGCCCTCGTCGGCAAACATGAAAAGCTTCATCTCTTTGCCGATCTTTCTGTGATCTCTCTTCTTTGCCTCTTCTATCATGAAAAGATAATCGTCAAGCTGTGACTGCTTCGGGAATGCTGTGCCGTAAATACGCGTGAGCATCTTGTTGTGCTCATTTCCTCTCCAGTAAGCGCCGGCAAGCTTCATGAGCTTAAAGGCCTTCACGCCCTTGGTTGACATAATATGAGGCCCCGCACAGAGATCGGTGAACTCTCCCTGCTTGTAAAAGCTGATGACAGCATCCTCCGGCAGGTCTTCCACAAGCTGAACCTTATAGGGTTCGTTTTCCTTTTTGAAATATTCGATCGCCTCTGCTCTCGGCATTTCGAAACGCTCAAGCTTCAGATCCTCTTTCACGATCTTTTTCATCTCGGCTTCGATCTTTTCCAGATCGTCTTCCGTGATGGGCTCACTGTAATCCACATCATAATAAAAACCATCATCGATGGAAGGTCCGATCGCAAGCTGTATGCCCGGATACAGACGCTTTAATGCCTGCGCCATGACATGGGCTGCCGTATGCCTTATCGTTGCAAGTCCTCCCTTGTCATCCGCGGTAAGGATATTTAAGGTACAGTCCCTGTCTATGACTGTCCTGAAATCCGTCCTTTCCCCGTCGATCTCGACCGCGCACATATTTCTGGCAAGTCCCTCGCTGATATCGCGCGCGATATCATATGCGCTCACGGGAGATGCGTACTCTTTTACCGAACCGTCCTTTAATGTGATCTTCATAATATTTAAGCTCCTCTGTCAAGATACCCTGCCGCAGCAGTTCTTGTATTTTTTTCCGCTGCCGCAGGGGCAGGGATCATTTCTTCCGATCTTCTTTTCCTCCCTTACGAAAGTATGGGATGCCTTCTGGAGTTTATACAGCTCCTCCTGTTTTTCCTTTGTGAAGATATCATCCCACGCGGGAAGGCCGTAAAGCCAGTCCGCCTTTGCCTCCACCATGTTCCGGTAGAGTTTTTCGTTATCGAAATCAAGACTGACCTTTGAATCTTCCTCGAGATTTTCTATATTGTTCGGAACCTTTAATGATTCCTGTATGCCGTCAAGAAATCCCGTCATTTCCATGACTGTCAGCCCGTACTTTTCGGCAAGTTCCTTTACCGTGCCCGTGACTGCGGTTTCGGGATCCTTCAGAAGTTCTTCGTATACAGCTTTTTCCTTCTGGAAATAATCATCCCAGAAACGCCTTAATGTTCCGGGATCCGTTGTCTGGGAATATGCTTTTTCTCTCCATTTTTCCATCAAAGCCATGATCGTCACCTCGTTATGATTATTTACAAGTCCTTATATTTTATCACAAATCTGTTTTACTTAACAAGAGTCTGTGTCTGACACCTTTTGTATTCCCCTGATGTCAGGTTCGATGGCCATGGAATAATTGGTGTAATAAATGACATACCCCGGCGCTGCGCCTGCCGGTTTTTTGACATCACGCCGCTGCAGGTAATCGATCTCCACCTTCTCCTGATCCTTGGCGCTGCTGAAAAAAGCCGCAAGATGTCCCGCCTCGTTGAAGGCCCGGTCCGGTATATCCTCAACCGCAAGTCCCTTTGTCTTCATAAGGACATGGGACCCCGGAAACTTCTTTGCATGAAACCACCAGTCACTGCCTCCGCCTATCCTGAAGGTGACCTCATCGTTTTGGAGATTATTCCTCCCGACATAGATGTCAAAGCCGTCGGACGAGATAAAATGCATGGGCGCGCACTTTCCCTTTGACTTTCCCTTTTCGGCGCGTTTCCTGATATAACCCGTCCTTAAAAGTTCCTCCCTTATCTGTGACAGGTCCTGTTCGCTTTCGGCCATGTCAAGAAACGAAAGAACACTCTGAAGATGCGAAAGCTCCATCCTGGAAGCTTCAAGCTGGCGCGATGCCGCTTCCTTCGTCCGCTTTAATTTCGCATATCTGTCAAAATACCTGTTGGCATTTTCATGAACGGAAAGATCCTTGTCGAGAGGCACTCTAACCGTTTCACCCGTGTAGAAATCCTCCGCTTCAAAGTAGGATGACCCGTCCTTTACCGAATATCCGTAGGTATTTATAAGCTCCCCGTAAAGCCTGTATCTGTCAGCCTTTTCCGTACTCTTAAGCTGCTTTTCCTGCAGATCTGTCTTTTTGGAGACCCGTTCTATCGCATTCGTCACTATGCGTCTTAAGTCAAAGGAACGCGTCCTGGCTTTATTATAGGCGTCTCTTTCCCGGTAGAAATCCTCCACCGTTTCGGAAACAGAGTCCCGGTTTCTCACAT
The DNA here is from genome assembly GCA_024690825.1 of Lachnospiraceae bacterium. Lineage (GTDB taxonomy): Bacteria > Bacillota > Clostridia > Lachnospirales > Lachnospiraceae > NK4A144. Next base: position 63,001 of record JAILOK010000094.1, read on the forward strand.
CAAGACTGCCGTACATCTTCGTTTCGTAAACGGCAAAGTCCAAGGGCTTTCCGTTTTCAAATATGATGCAGGGAGAAAAGACATTACTTCTTATCTCCGACATCATGGACTTAAACACTTCAAAGAGCTCAAATCTTTTATCCACGCCTGCCGAAGCCGTAGACATATCAGGATCTATATCCGCCCTTACGCAGAGCTCCGTCGCAAGAGAAGGCGATATCCCCGTGTAGGATCCGTAAAGAGACTTCATCACGTTCCCGCTTTTTGCAAAGACTGCCGCAATAAAATCGTCCCGTTTTATGTCAACCAGAGGATCCGCCTTGACAACAGTTTCCGGAATAAAATATTTCCTTCCCGGAAGTATCTCACGGACAGAACTTACCGTTGACGGTACTCTTTTCAGGCTGTCTATGACGGTCCCCTCATCATCGGTAAATATGATATTGCTGTGCTTTCCCATGAACTCGGCGATCAGAGTCTTTGTTTTAAGATCCCCCATCTCATCCCTGTGCTCGATATCCATATTAATGATGCGCTCGAGTGAAGGCTGGAAGATCCTTATTATCCTGCCTCCCTGCAGATGCTTTCGAAGCAGCATGGTAAAGGCAGGCGCTGTGGCAGGCGCTTCTCTTTTATCTTCCGTCAGAAAGATACGGGGGATCGAGGCCGATGCCGATATCAGAAGCCTCCTTACTCCGCCGCCCCTTACCTTGACCGCAAGCATAAGCTCGTCGCTTTCCGGCTGTATTATCTTTGAGATATGTCCTTCCGACAACACTTCATTTAATTCATATGCCAGCGCATGTACGGTTACGCCGTCAAAAGCCATATTATGTCAACCTCCTGTCGGGGATCCAAAAATTTGATAATCCGCTGCAACTGTGGTAAATTATAGCATACTTCAACGGAGGAACAACATAATGTATTTCAGCAAAAATGCCCATTTCCTGTCTGCCGCTCTCAAGATTACTGCCCTGATACGGCTTTCGACTGCCGGGATCGAAGGCATAATAAGAATGATCTTAAACCGGTCCGCGCACTACAATCCCGACATGCTCGATTCTCTCTCCTGGGGCATTTCCTCTGCATGTTCGTTTCTGAAGATCGCTGCCATAATCACAGTCTTTTATCTGTCATGGAAAAAGATCAGAAAATATACGGGTCTCATCGATGAAGATGACCGTTTTGAAATGGGAAGGCTTCAGAAGGAAGTTTTCGGAAGTGATCTGGCAGTGCTTTCCGCTGATGCCATAGAACAGCTGATACTTATCTGGGGAATGATACTGGGGCTTGCGGAATGTGTTTATTATGTTTTATCTCTCGTTTACAGGAAGTTTATCACACAGCTCATGGTGCTTTCGGTACTGGGACAGCAGTATGATTCCTTTGTCCCCCTGTACAATCTTTCACACGGTTTTAAGTACATTCAGATGATGACAGCGATACTGATCGGCGTCGCGGTAACTGCCGTTTTTCTGCACGACAGGGCTCTGGCTGTCGCGGCAGGGGTGCTGATGATCACTTTTCTGCTGGCTTTTTCACTGTTTCAGATGCAGCCATTATCCTTTTCCGGCAGGCAGATCGTTGTCGTCTGGACCTCGGTCATCTTTCATCTGACGGAAACTTTGGGCCTTCTGACCCTGTCAGTCTATCTTGCAAAACATTACCTGGGACTTTAGTCTTTCATCATTTATGACAGCTGCCGCAGTTATGATCACAGGGCGGCCTGCCGTTCACATCAGGGTTTATGGCCGGTTCCTTCATTTCCTTTTTTGACGGAACAAGGAGCATGAAGATAAGAAAAACGAAGATAACAGCCGCCGGTATGAGACCGCCTCTGTTTATATTACCCGTAAATACACCCCCGAACTGGAAGATCATCAAAGATACCGCATAGGCAAAGCCGGTCTGGTAAAGGATCGCAAACCATGTCCACCGGGCTGAATTCATCTCACGCCTTATTGCGCCTATCGCCGCAAAGCATGGCGCGCACAGGAGATTGAATACCAGGAAGGAATATGCCGCAAGAGGAGTAAAGGCCAGCTTAAGATTTTTGTATGCAGCCGCGTCGCCGCCATATAATATGGTCATGGTGCCTACGATGTTTTCCTTACCCGCAAGACCGGCTATGGAAGCCACTACGGCCTGCCAGCTGCCCCATCCCAGGGGCGCGAACATCCATGCGATGAGGTTTCCGAGCAGGGCCAGGAAACTTGCTTCTATCTCATCCTTTGAAAGCATCCTTACGCCCGAATCCGTAAATCCGAAATTTGAAGCAAACCAGATAACTATGGTTGAAAGAAGTATTATGGTCCCGGCCTTTTTGACAAAGCTTGAGACTCTTTCCCATGTCGATAAAAATATGCTCTTTGCGGTCGGCATATGATAGGGCGGAAGTTCCATTACAAACGGCGCGTCTCCTCCCGCAAATCCTTTTGTTTTTTTGAGCATGATACCGGAAACTATGATGGCTGCCATGCCGATAAAATATGCGCTCGTCGAAACGACTGCGCTGCCGCCGAAGATGGCGCCCGCCATAAGACCTATGAAGGGGATCTTTGCGCCGCAGGGAATGAAGGTCGTTGTTATTATGGTCATCCTCCGGTCCCTTTCGCTTTCTATGGTGCGGGAAGCCATGATGCCCGGCACGCCGCAGCCTGTTCCCACAAGTATCGGAATAAAGGACTTTCCGGACAGTCCGAACTTTCTGAAAAGCCTGTCAAGGACGAAGGCGATGCGGGACATATACCCGCAGGCTTCAAGGATGGAAAGCATCAGAAAGAGCACCGCCATTTGGGGAAGGAAGCTTAAGACCGCGCCGACTCCGGCAAGCATGCCGTCAATGAGAAGACCCCTTAAAACAGCGCCGGTACCCTCATACGAAACTCTTAAGGCATCCAAAAGCCGCAAAAGACAGTATGAGCCTCCGCCCAGTATTTTTTCGTTGACCCAGCCGGAAGCGTAGGCGCCGGGTCCGGACATGGCTGTCCAGTAAACGATGAGCATGATGGCGGCAAATACCGGCAGACCGAATATCCTGTGAGTCACCACCCTGTCTATCCTGTCGGAGACCGAAAGTTTTCCGTCATTTTTCTTTTCGTAACAGGTTTTTATTACCGAAGAGATATAGATATAGCGTTCGTTTGTTATTATGGATTCGGCATCATCATCCATTTCCGCTTCGGCGGTCTTTATATCCTTTTCTATATGCTCCCTTATTTCGGATGAAAGGTTGAGTTTTTCAAGTATCCTTTCATCTCTTTCAAAGAGCTTGATGGCATACCATCTCTGCTGCTCCTCGGGAAGGTTGTGGACCGTCACTTCCTCGATATGGGCAAGAGCATGTTCGACTGTGCCTGAAAATACATGACGCGGAACCGTTTTTTCTCCCATTGTCACGCCCAGCGCAACCTCCGCCGCTTCCATGACTCCGTTTTCCTTCAGCGCCGACATCACGACGACTCTGCATCCGAGCCTTTTTGACAGTTCCTCCGTATCTATCCTGTCACCGTTTTTTTCGACTACATCCATCATGTTGACGGCGATGACCACCGGGATCCCAAGCTCTGTCAGCTGCGTCGTCAGGTACAGGTTCCTCTCGAGATTTGTGCCGTCCACTATGTTTAAGATCACATCCGGTCTTTCATCGATCAGATAGTTCCTGGCCACGATCTCTTCAGGCGTATAGGGAGAAAGAGAATAAATACCCGGCAGATCCGTGACGGTGATCCCCTCATGTTTTTTTAACTGTCCCTCTTTTTTCTCAACCGTTACTCCGGGCCAGTTTCCGACATACTGGTTGGAGCCTGTCAGCGTATTAAAGATCGTAGTCTTCCCGCTGTTTGGATTGCCGGCAAGAGCGATATTTTTGTGAGTTAAAAGATCCCCCTGCCTCTTCTGTGTTTTACCGTCATCCGCCGGCGCGGCAGGTTCCCTTCCCGCAGGATCGCTTTCTTCAACCTCGATCATTGCCGCATCGGCTTTTCGAAGCGACAGCTCATAACCGCGCAATGACAGTTCTATGGGATCCCCCAAAGGAGCAAGCCTGCGGACATATATCTCCACTCCCTTTGTTATTCCCATATCCATTATGCGTCTTTTCACCGGACCTTCGCCCGTGATCTTCAATACTTTGACGGTATGTCCGACCTTTGCATCCTTAAGAGTCTTCATTCATTCTCCCAAAAAGTTAACCTTATCTAACTCTTTGATATAATAGTGAGATTTTATCCGCCTTGTCAATACCGCCGGCAAAATAAAAGAGATGACAGGGGGACGGTTTCTGTCACCGTCCCCCTGTCACCTTTATCTTAATTGAAGGTTATTTTTACGAAGTGAACATTATGCCTACAAGTTCATTGTTCTTTATGGTCAGAGTGATCGGAAGTCCGCTCTTGCCCTCCAGGAATTCGCTGATGAGATCAATGCTCTCGGTAAATGAAGTTTCCTCCGAATCCTCCCGGATGATGGTGCACTTGCATGAATCCGAAACATTAAATACATATTTATGTGTCTGATATTCGGGAGCCGGGCTGTTCACATATTTGTAAAGCGCCGTAGTTATTGTCAGAGTCTTTCCGTCTGTCGAAACCTCTCCGGTATATTCATCATCCGTAACATATTCTCCGTCATCGATCTCTTCATTTACTCCGACGACAACCCCGTCCGGATCACCGCTCGATTTTACGCTTCTTGTCGTTCCTGAACTGCCGGCGCCGTTTAAGTCGACTTCCTCACCCATGAAATTGGTTCCCTTGAGAGTCCTGGGATCTATCTCATACCAGTCCCATGTGCTGTCGTGATCATCCATCTCCTCATATAAGTGGATATAGAGATTTCCGTTGTCCATGACCTGATCAAGCTCTGCCTTGGGTGCTCCGCTGTGTTTCTTTGCAAGTTCCACTATCTCGTCGTTGCTGAGATCTCCGCTTCCCTCATCTGATTCTTTCGCATCAGCTGTCTCGGTTTCTTCGGGCACTTCATCATCCTCTTCGATCTCTTCAGGCTCCTCAAAATCCTCTTCGAAATCTTCTTCGAATTCTTCTTCGTACTCGGGCTCATCAGGCACATCCACAGCCACTTCATCCGTATCTCCGCATCCTGCCAGAAGATACATGCACATCACCGCTGCCAGCATTATTGCTAAAAACTTTTTCATCTTTCTCATCATTTCCTTTTCCTCCTTAAAAATATAAAAAAGTCTGTTTTTGTGTTTCTGTTCATTATACGTTACATTTTCACGGATTGCGACAGAATATTATTTATTTTCTTTCATACACCTCCCGATCAAGCATTCCCTCAATCCTTGCGATTATCACTGTGACAGCCATATCACCCGTAGTATTGTTCATGGTCGAAAGCATGTCAGTGAACGGATTGACCGCAATGACCAGCCCCACAGCCTCCAACGGCACACCCAGATGCGCAAGCACGACACCGAGACATACTATTCCCGCGCCGGGCACCCCGGGCGCTCCAAGGGACAGCATGATCACCGTAATGATAAGGGAAGCGACGGTCGAAGCCGTCACAGGGACGGCATACATTTTGGCAAGGAACAGCCCGCAAATGATAAGAAACATGGTCGCTCCGTCCATATTTACCGTAGCGCCGAGCGGAATGGAAAAACTTGCAAGCTTGGGTGAGATCCCGAGCCTGTCGGTGCATATGCGCATATTTGTCGGCATTGCTGCGCTGCTTGATGAAAGAGCGAGGCTTGTGAGCATCCCTTCGCGCGCTTTCTTATAGAATGTGACCGGGTTCAGGCGGCCTGCCAGAAATATCAGGATACCGTACACAGTAAGCATGCAGAAAACAGCGCAGAGAAAGCATCCGATAAAGCCCAGCAGAGACAGAAGCATCTCCCCTCCAAGCTGTACCACCATCAGGGCTACCGAACAGAAAGCCGCAACAGGGATTAATCTTGATATCATCGCTGTTATGGTCAGAAACAGTTCGTTTAGCGCCTCAAGGAGGCTTGAAAGCCTTGCGGAATATTTTCCGACGGCACCCACTGCCAGGCCGCACAGTACTGCCAGAAATATGAGCTGCAGTGTGTCCGATTGAAGGAACGGCTTCAAAAAATTATCCGGGACGATATTGATGATCGTGGATAAAAGTGAAGTGTCAGGGGAAGTATCGACTTCCACAGCCTGCGTGGCAGTCGAAAGCCCGGCACCCCATGTGCCGGGACTGAAAACGGACGAAAGCACAACTGCCAGAGCAGCCGCTGCCAGAGTTGTCATAAGGTACATCCCCATAACCTTCACACCGATCCGTCCCAGTTCCGTCAGATTCTTAAACTGCGACAGACATGTGACTATGGAGAAGAATATGACCGGACCTATGATTATCTTCAACGCATTCATGAACATGGTCTTGACCGGATCCAAAGCATACCGGCAGAGTATGTCCGAAGCGGCGGCCGGGAATACAAATTTCAGTATGAGCCCGGCTGCAATGCCTGCAATGAGCGCATATGTGGTCAGGATCAGAGATGACCTTTCGGCCTTTCCCGCCGCGATGGAAATATAATTAATCCCTTCACTGTGGGAATATTTCAGTCTTTCTCCCTGCGCCTTTAATATGATCGCGCGTATGGCTCTTTCAAGAGCCGGATCATCCATATTACTTTCCGGATCGATTATATCCTCAGTGCCTGCCTTGTCGATCACGGCTGTATCAATGGGTCTGCCGGGCGCATCCACATCAATATGGACATCCCCGAGTTTCTTCCTGATGAAGATGTTTATATTCATATCATCGGTGCCGTGATTTTTCAGAGCGACGATCACCTCTTCAGCCAGAAGCTGTGTGCTGATGAGCTGAAATGGAATCCGAGGTTCCAGTTTGCAAAAGTAAATCCCTGCTTCGGAATTCTTTTGCAAGAGTAAATTCCTGATATCGGAGAAGGAGGACAAAAAACAGATCTTACAATTCCAAACTGGAAGTTACGATTCCAAAGAGAAATTTACAAAACCAAACTGATTGAAATACCAGCATAAAGCGCGTAGAATGGCGGTAGATCAGCCTTTTCCAACATAAAAGAGCGCATTCCAACCGGAGGTCGAATTTAGCGTGTGCTTTTCGCAAAAGTAAATTCCACCCCTGATGTGAGGTTATGGACGGTTCGGATGGCGCAGCGATTTTTACTTCTTCAGCAGCAGAGGTGTGAGGTTGATCTCCTTAGAGGGAATCAGGGTAATCCCTAACTTCTCAAGAAGGCCCTCATCATGAAGAAAGCTGAACAGCTGGTGTGCAGACCGGTTGCCCAGCTTTTTTCTTTTATAGGAATTGATGTGACTCATCATCATAGAAACGTCATCCTGAGTGAGGTTGTCGAAGCTTGTTTTCTTCGGCAATACACGGCGGATCATTTCATGAGTGACCTCAATACCGCCCTTCTGATCGGAACGCTGAGGATCACAGTAAAAGACATGTGTCCTGCGCTCGCCCTCAGCATTGAACTCGATGGATAAAGGGTCAGTAAATTCACTTCCCCTGTCCGTTAGAATAACCGGAAACAGCATAGTGAATGTTTCGTGTCCCAACAGTTCATAAAGCCTGTTGAGAACCTCTGTGACGCTCCTGGCGGTGTTGTGATCACGGATGAAGGCAAGCATCAGAGAACAACTCCTAAAGTAGATCGTAAGAAACACCTTGCCGCCTTTGCGTCCCTCTACTGAGTCCATCTCCACGATGGCAATGTCAGGATTGGCTGCTATGAATTCCTGGAAGTCATCGTAGGTGCGTCCTACATGGCACTGCTTATCGACACGGACAGGCTTTTTCTTCTTACGGACTCTGTATCGAACCTTCCGAGGAAGGTCAATGTTTCCGACGGAAAGAAGCCCTGCATCGATGTAGTTGTAGATGGTCTTTTCATCAAGCATGATGTCATCCGCATTCTCGATGCATATGTGATGTATGGACTGCCCCTGCCTCACAAGGGGAGCGATGATTGCGTCGATACGCTTCAGTTCCTCCTCTGATATGGCAAAACCTTGACGGCTTTCACTGCGTACTGCTTCGTATTCTTTCTGAGCGTACTTGGCATCGTACAGGTGACGCTGAAGCTTACAACCATGTCTCTCCGTGCAGCCGTTACAGACATATGGAGGCTTGAGGATGAGAAGGCAGTGCTTCTCCTCAAAATCAGGGCAGGTCTTATAGCAGGGTTCGCCGCAGGTACGACAGTTTTGACTAAACTTCTTAATGCAAGGTTTGCAGACATCCTTTTTGTGAGTACAGGTCTTCTGATGCAGACAGGGATTAAACGAGCCCTTTACTTCGATCTTGATGTGACCTTTTACTTCCTTGGCAATCGTAGATGGATCCTTCCCCAGAATCAGCCCTATTGCCTTAAAGGACAGATGATCTGCGATGGATGATTGAATCGTTAACCTGTCATCATAGGTTAAATGTGCGTTCTTAGCCATAGTGATAGTTCCTTTCTTTATTGTAGGCTTTGATACGCCATCCGACCTTTGCTGCAGGATAAGATTATAAACAATAAAAAGGAGCAACACCAAGTGCTACTCCTAAAAACTAACAATAATTATATTGGCTGGTATCTACAAACCATGCAGGGATCTTTGGAGAAGTTACTTCCCCCCTTATCCTTGCAATAGTAAGTTCCAGTCAGAGGTATAGGGCAACTGGAATTTAGTTTTCCAATTGACCT
>JAILOK010000098.1 GCA_024690825.1 Lachnospiraceae bacterium
TCATGTCCGCAAAGATGGAGGAGAGCACGCTTGAAGAACTGATGTGCGCCGCGCAGGGAATGGAGTGCTGCTACGGATACGACCTGGCAAATGAAGAATCGCTTGTTGACGGTTTTGTGGAATATAATCCCGAGGAATATATCGACAAGGTATACAATAAGACCGGCATCCACCTTACCATGTTCAAGGATAATATCCGTTTCATGACATCGCTTCGCAATGCGGACGGGACGAGGAATGAAGGAACGGAAAGCTCGCCTGAGGTATGGGCGGCCGTAAGCGCCGGAAATGTAAATGATGTTTCGACCCGCATGGGTGATATGAGTGCATCGGCAGATGAACTGAAGGGAGCGATCAGCTTCTTCAGAAACTGAATTTAAAAAAGATGACAGGGGGACGGTCCCGGTGACAACTTTTGTGACACCGGAACCGTCCCCCTGTCATCTTGCATTTAATTTACTGCAACCTTGTGCACGGTTGATTCATTGACTTTCGTTCCGCAGCTCTTGCACAGATATACTCCACCCATGCGTTCAAGTACTTCCTTATCCTTTCCGCATTTAGGACAGTCACCCACAAGCTTGTATTGCCTTGTCTGTTCCGCACCTCCGGAAACTGCGTCGAGCATATCATCGGAAAGCGCGTTTTTCTTAAGATTTTCGTTCATATCCGTACTCCTTTGCATGTGATCCATTATAACCTCTTCACGCGGTTCTGTATACTTATACGAACGAAAACACAAAATGGCTAAAGATGACAGAAGAACCGTCCCCCTGTCACGTACCGGTCCTTTATGGTATAATGTTTTTTTCGAGCAAAGGATCACAAAGGAGGAGCGGTTTTTATGTATTATACAAATGTGCTGGATCTGATCGGTAACACCCCGCTTATCAGTCTGGAGCAGACTACGGGGCTGCAGATCTATGCCAAAGCTGAATTTTTAAATCCCGGGGGCAGCATAAAGGACAGGATCGCCTTGAACATGATAGAGGAGGCGGAAAAGGACGGCAGATTAAAACCCGGGATGACAATAATAGAACCGACCTCGGGAAATACCGGCATCGGGCTTGCGCTCTGCGGAGTCCGCAAAGGATACCGCGTGATCATAGTGATGCCGGAAAATATGAGCGAAGAGAGGAAAAAGATAATAAAGGCGCTCGGGGCGGAACTTGTTCTCACGGATCCGAAATTAAGCATCGGAGGATCGGTGGATAAGGCACTTGAGATCGCTTCGGGTTCCGATGAATATTTTGTGCCGCAGCAGTTCCAGAATCCCGCCAACCCCCAGATGCATTACAGGACCACAGCGGTTGAGCTGACCGGACAGCTGGACAAAAAGATCGATGTATATGTGTCCGGGATAGGAAGCGGAGGAACCCTGCAGGGTGTGGCGAAATATCTGCTGGAAAAGAATCCGGACTGCAAGATAGTTGCCGTGGAACCGAAAAATGTCTCGGCACTTTTGGGAGATGAGCCCGGACTGCATCAGATCCAGGGAATAGGAGACGGATTTATTCCGGACATCCTGGATACTTCGATCATCACGGATATCGTTGAGGTGACGGATGAGGATGCCATAGAGACCGCGCGTGATCTGGCGCGTGTGCAGGGGCTGCTTGTGGGAACATCCTCAGGGGCCAATGTCTGGGCTGCGAAAAAAATGGCCGGAAAATACGGGGATGACAGTATAATCACAACGGTCCTGCCCGACCGTGCCGAAAGATATTTCAGCACAGCTTTGATATGACCGTCGGTATGCCTTTGGTTTTGGGATAAAGGTTCATGGATTTTTTAAGACAACACCAGCTTGATATAATGCTCGTTCTGATGGGGATCTGCGGGATCACCGCATTTTTCGTGCATATAACCGGAACACTGTCAAGAAAGAGGAAGACGGCCCTGTTGTTTGTGGAAATAAATTCAACGGTGCTTCTGGCAGCAGACAGGCTGGCATATCTGTACCGCGGCGATACGAGCGAGCTTGGATACTGGATGGTGAGGATCAGCAATTTTCTGGTGTATTTTATGACGCTTGCGATCCTGCATGCCGTCAACCTTTATATCACGGACCTGATGACGACAGAGGGCGGAAGAAAGGAAGTTCCTTTCAGGCTGAATCTTTCGGAAGATCTTATCATCGCAGGTGTTTTCATGCTGGTGGTGTCACAGTTTACTGGTCTTTATTATACCTTTGATGAAAACAACAACTATGTGAGGGCGCGTTTTTTTCTTATCAGCTATTTTTTTCCGACCATAGTGATGTTCATACAGTTCATGGTGCTTTTCCAGTACAGGAAAAGCTTAAGAAAGCTGATCCGCTATCCGCTGATGCTCTTTGCCATCGTGCCTATCATAGCATCGATCCTGCAGATATTCACATACGGAGTCTCACTCATAAATATGTCGATCGTCGGTATGGCAGTACTCCTTTTTGTATTTGCCCTGATCGACATGAACACCTCGGTAAAGCAGGCACACAGGATCGAGATCGACTATCTGAAAAGACAGCAGAAGAGCATGAGACATCTCTTTGAGCAGACAGCCACGGCTCTTGCCAACGCGATCGATGCCAAGGATAAATATACGCACGGTCATTCTTCAAGGGTGGCCGAGTATTCAAGGAGGATCGCCGAGCTTTCCGGCAAAAGTGAGGAAGAATGTGATGAGGTTTATTTTTCCGCGCTGCTTCATGATGTGGGAAAGATCGGAGTGCCGGATCGTATAATCAATAAAGAGGGCAAGCTTACCGACGAGGAATTTGAGGCCATAAAAAAGCATCCCGAGATCGGAAACAATATCCTTTCAAGCATCAGTGAATATCCGTATTTAAGCATAGGAGCGCATCATCATCACGAAAGATATGACGGCAAGGGGTATCCTGACAGGCTTAAGGGTGAGGATATACCGGAGATCGCAAGGATAGTTGCTGTGGCCGACGCATATGATGCCATGACTTCAAGGAGAAGCTACAGGGATTCGATCCCGCAGTCAAAGGTGCGCGAGGAGATCATAAAGGGCGCGGGAAATCAGTTCGATCCCGTATTTGCCAATATCATGCAGCACCTGATCGATCTTGACCAGGAATATGAACTGAGGGAGAGGGGAACCGGAAAATTCGGAGATGATGACGCTCTGTACTGTATCGATTATAAGGATACCGTGTCCGACGGAGTATTGGTCACGCCCAATAAGGTAAAGATCAGCCTTAGGTTTACTCCGGATGAGGACAACAGGTATGAGGGCATGGCAGCGCTTCTTCTCTTTGATTCCAATGACGGCCGCGCCTACTCCGAGGAGAGAAAGCAGAAGGAACTGCATTATTTCGAATACGGTGAGATCATGTTTGACGGCCGCACCACGATAGCCGGCGCCAGAGGCATGCAGACTAAGACAACCAGGTCAGAGGAGAAACCCGAAAAAAAGATATCGGGGGAAAAGAAGGATTACACGGAGTATCTGATCGAGGCTGTAAGGTTCAGGGATCATGCGCTTGTCCGGATCGAGGGAGACGGGAAAGTGCTCGAAATAACCATAGCCCTTCCCGACAGTTCCAGATTCCTGTATCTGGGACTTACAGGCCGGTACTGCAGCATAAGCGATGTCAGGATCGAAAAATCGGAGGAAGAGATAGGGGAAGGATATATACAGAGGATAGCCGAAGAGATAAGCTACATCAATGTTCCTGAGGGCGATGTCCCGAATGTACAGATCGACGGCTACAGGACTGATGCCACTGTCGGAATACCCATAACGGGCAGACTGAAGCTTTCCTTCCATTCCATGAGCCTGCCGACGGCAAATCTGATCTGGCACTGTCCTTTTATCACGATCTTCAATTCTTTGGACGGAAAGGTCAGGGACGAGGGCTGCAGGGAATTTGCCCTGATCCGTATAGACGGAGAATACTGGGAGCCCGATGAGGCGGGGAAAAACGAGATATTTGTTAATAAACGGGATGATTTTGAAGGCTGGGACAGCTGGAAGCAGAAGAATAAAGACGGAATAGACTGTACCGTAACATTTACGAGGAAAGGGAATACCATAACGACGATAACCGAAAATATGGGCATTTATGTAAAAAACGTGACAACGATCACCGACGATACCGAGGATATCTATGCCGCGCTTACCGGAGATCAGGTCGCGCTGACAGATATACGGATCGATACAAAGTGATAGAAATGACAGGAAGAAAGTGATATAACTTAATCTGTATGTGTTTATTTGCAGCCTGATATGATCCAAAGATCATATTGAAGCAGCTGGAATGATGAAAAAGGCTTTTATTGTGCAACAGTACTGTGAGGTTTTCAGGGACTTGTCCGGGAGGGGAAAGCATGGGTCTTGTAAAGACAAACGACAAATGTATAGGCTGTAACAAATGTATAAGGGCATGCAGCAGCATGGGCGCAAATGTCGCAGTTGAGCGTGACAGGAAAAATATCATCGATGTCGATCCCGAAAGGTGCATCGCCTGCGGGGCCTGCCTTGATGCGTGCGAGCACGGGGCCAGAGAGTATATCGATGATGTGGAAAGGTTCTTTGAAGACCTTAAGAAGGGCACAAAGATTTCGGTTCTGATCGCACCCGCATTTCTGGCAAACTACCCGGGTGAATATGAAAAATATCTCGGTATGCTCAAAAAACTCGGCGTAAACCGGTTCATCAGCATCTCCTTCGGTGCGGACATAACCACCTGGGCCTACATAAAATATATCACCGAAAGGAAGTTTTTCGGCGGCATATCACAGCCCTGTCCCGCAGTGGTAGGCTACATAGAGCGTTTCATGCCGGAGCTGCTGCCGAAGCTCATGCCGGTTCATTCACCGATGATGTGCGGCGCGGTATATGTCAAAAAATACATGAAGGTGGATGATAAGCTTGCTTTCATCAGTCCCTGCATTGCCAAAAAGAATGAGATCGATCATCCCAATAATAAGGGATATGTATCATATAACCTGACTTTTACGCATCTGGTGAAATACTTAAAGGAACACCCTGTAAGCGGCGCCACGCCGTATAAGGATGAGATCGAATACGGTCTCGGATCCATCTATCCCATGCCCGGAGGACTCAAGGAGAATGTTTACTGGCTTTTAGGCGAGGATGCGCTCGTACGCCAGATGGAGGGTGAGCATCATATGTATGAATACCTCTGCCGCAATAAGGAAATGTTAAAATGCGGCAAGAATCCGTATCTCTTTGTGGATGCCCTTAACTGTACGAACGGATGTCTCTACGGTCCGGGTACCGAAAGCCGCGCCGAGATGAGGGAAGATGTCTTCATGGCTATCCAGCGCATAAAGGCGGAGAGCAAGAACAGTTCAAAGAAATCGGCCTGGGGCAGGGATCTGACTCCAAAGAAGAGACTGGAGATGCTCAATAAGGAATTCGCAAACCTTAAGCTTGAAGATTTTCTCTGCAGCTATATAGACAGAAGCAGGTCATGTGCCGTGAAGAACCCGTCTGAAGCAGAGATCAATGAGATATTCTTAAAGCTCAAAAAGGATACCAAGGAGAAACGCACCATAGACTGCGGATGCTGCGGATACGAATCCTGCCGTGATATGGTTGTAGCCATATATAACGGCTTCAACCATATGCATAACTGCGTTCATTATATCAAGGACCGTGCTTACGAGGAGAAGGACAAGGCTGTGGAACTGTCCGAGGAAATCAACAGGACGCAGGAGGAGATGAGAGACAAAAAGAGTTCTCTTGCTCAGGAGATCGGAGACAACTTTGATACGATCAGACATTCCATCGGCCAGATCGAGGAGACAAGCAACGACAACGCAAGACAGACAGAGGGTATTTCGCACGAGATGGCCGAGGTGGATAACTTTGCGACAGAGCTGAAAAATGTGCTCAATACCATCGAGATGTATTTGAGCAAGCTGGAGGAAAACAACACGGCGGTCATTGCCATTTCTTCACAGACAAATCTACTTGCCCTCAACGCTTCCATAGAAGCAGCCAGGGCAGGTGAGGCAGGAAGAGGTTTTGCGGTCGTGGCCGAGGAGATCAAAAAGCTGGCCGAGGATTCAAAGGCTGCAGCCGATGACAGCAATGAGAATAACAAGGACATAAAGGAAACCATAGATCGCCTTATTTCAGAATCCGGCAAGCTCTCGGAGATAGTCGGCAGAGTCAATGTCAGGGCAGAGAACCTCGTATCTTCTGCCGAGCAGACTGCATCTTCCATAAGTCTTATGAATGATGTGGCCGATAATGTTGAGAGCTCGTTAAGGCAGATCCTTGAGGATTAATACGTCGGAAAGAGATTGTCATGGATATAGAGATTTTATTAAGTCTTGCGATACTGATATTTGCGGCAAAGGCCCTCGGACTTTTAGCCAAGCGCATCGGGGCTCCGCAGGTTGTCGGCGAGATACTTGCAGGACTTTTGGTGGGTCCGTCAATACTCAATGCTGTTCAGGTTAATGATGCCATTGAGATATTTGCGGAGATCGGCGTCATAATGCTCATGTTCTCGGCGGGACTTGAGACGGATATAAAACAGCTGAAAAAGTCCGGCGGGAAATCATTTCTTGTGGCACTGATAGGAGTTATCGTTCCTCTTATCTGCGGTTTTACGCTCTACGGCGCGTTTTACGGCTTTGCAGCCCCGCCTTCAAAGGAATTTTACACGGCCCTCTTTATGGGCACCATAATAACTGCAACGAGCGTATCCATCACAGTGGCTGCGCTCTCCGAGATGGGAAAACTCAATTCGGAAGTGGGGACCACGATTGTCGGTGCCGCCGTTATTGATGATGTGATCGGCATCATCGTATTAACCTGTGTCGTAGGCGGCGCGGGAGGAGACGGCAATGTGGGAATGGTACTCTTAAAGATAGCTCTTTTCTTTGGTGTGACCCTTGTAGTGGGTTTTGTCATTCACAAGATCATGGAATGGCTTGAAAACAGGCATCCCCACACGCAGAGGATACCCATCTACAGCCTGGCCTTCTGTTTTGCCATGGCATATACCGCGCAGAAGTTTTTCGGTATCGCAGATATCACCGGCGCGTACTGTGCCGGTATAGTCCTGTGTACGATCAAGGATACGGAGTATGTGGAAAAAAAGATCAATATAAGCAGCTACATGCTCTTTGGTCCGATCTTCTTTGCCTGCATCGGTCTGAAGACCGATCTTTCGGGTCTGACGGTATCGATCCTCGGATTCAGCATCTGTTTCATCATCGCCGCTCTTCTTTCAAAGGTCGTCGGATGCGGCCTTGCGGCAAAGATCTGCGGTTACAGCCTGAAGGATTCGTTAAGGGTCGGAGCCGGCATGATGACCAGGGGCGAGGTGGCTTTGATCGTTGCCCAGAAGGGTCTTTCGGCGGGAGTTTTAAGTTCGGCCTACTTCCCGGCGGTCATACTGCTGATCATCGTTTCATCCATCGTAACACCGGTGGTTCTTAAAGCGCTCTTTTCGGAAAAACACAGATCATGAAAAAGGGAATAGTGATGGAGGGCGGTGCCATGCGGGGGATGTTCACCTGCGGCATCATCGATGTTCTCCTTGAAAACAAAATCGGATTTGACGGCGCGGTCGGTGTTTCGGCCGGCGCCACTTTTGGCTGCAATTTAAAGTCAGGACAGCACGGCAGACCGCTAAGATATAATAAGAAATACTGCAGGGACCGGCATTATCACAGCATCCGTTCGCTTCTGATGACGGGTGACATCTATAATGTGAAATTCTGCTATGATGATCTTCCCTGCAGGCTTGATGTGTGGGATACAAAAGCTTTTGCGGAAAATCCCATGGAATTCTATGTTGTCGCAACCGATGTAAATACCGGAAAACCCGTTTATCACAAATGTACCGACGGAGGCAGGGAGGACATGAACTGGATAAGGGCATCCGCCTCGATGCCGGCTGTTTCAAGGCCCGTGCATATAGGGGAAGGGATCTATCTTGACGGGGGAACCTCGGATTCGATCCCCTTAAGGTTCATGGAAGAAAAGGGATATGACAGGATCCTTGTGATAGAGACGCAGCCGAAAGATTTTATTAAAAAGAAGCAGAAGTACATGAAGTTCATCAGGCTCGCACTGGGGAAATATCCCGAAATGATAAAGGCCATGGAAAACCGCTATATCATGTACAACCGCGAAAAGCAGTACATACGCGAAAGGGAAGAGACCGGTGAGGTTATTGTCATAAGGCCCGAAGCGCCCTTAAATATCAGCCCCGTAGAAAGGGACGAAAATGAGCTTCAGAGAGTATATGACCTCGGGCGCGAAGCGGGATTAAAAAATATCGGGAAGATCAAAAAGCTGTAATCTTTGTCAGCGGGACGGTTCTTTTGACATCTTTTTTCCCACAAAGGCCGAGAGCGCTGCCGAGGGTACTATCCACAGAAGAGACTGCGCCGGGAAGCACAGAAGGAGCAGCATGGAAACCGCGAGAGGCTTTTTCATTGAGACGCCGAGGGTTCCCGCCGAGACTACCGCGGCCACAAATGCCGCATGGACCGGATCCCCGGGGAAGATGAGCAGGGATATGCCGTAGCCCAGGCAGACAGATGCAAATATCAGAGGGAAGAAATGTCCGCCCTTTAATCCTAAATTTATGCACATAGTGGTGACCAGTACTTTTAAGAATGCGATCCCTATCATGGCAAGAGGGGCGTATTTTGCGTAATCCGTTATGAGGATCCCCATCTGTTCTTCACCGGAAAACCTGATCACGGGGAGAAAACATGCGATCGCTCCAAGTACCGCTCCGGCAGTCAGTTCGCTTATCACGGGCGGCAGCGCAGCCCCTGCTTTTTCAAAGAGCTTTTCGGATCCTTCAAAAAAGATTCCAAGCAGTATCCCGCATAATAAATACACAATGAACAGAAGATAATCCGTTCTGCCTGCCGTTACGGCATCAAAGGAGGGAAAACCTTCGGATACCTTCACAAATACATGGTTAAAGAGCCAGAATATACCGAATCCGGCACCGGTGGCGATGCAGTAAAGGATCACCTTTGAGGAGCCCGTTAGGCTGTTATTATTTTGCTGATCGGGGGTCAGTTCGTCTTCAATATCAAAAAGACCGAACATGGGAGATCTGAAGATCACCGAAAGAGAGACGGCGGCGCCGATCTTTGAAAGCTCTTCGGCATGGCTTTTTGCAAATTTCATATTATCGCCCGCCCAGCAGCAAAGCGCGACGATGACACCGACCATTCCCGCCTCGGGTCCCACGCTGCTGCCAAAGATGAGCGGCAGGAGAGCGGCGATAAAGATCACGGGAAGCCTGCGGTAAGGATAGGTGCCGTCCTTTTTAAGTTTTCCGAACACCGTCATCATGCTTTCAGGATAATCACCGGAAAACTTCCTGAATATCCCGATGACAAGACCGCCCAGCGTACATATGATCAGAGGATAAAAAGATACGGCCGGGATTTTTTCGGGCACCAGATCCCATAAAAGATATGTGCCTTTGCTTATCGCAAATAAAAACAGCCAGAATACCATTCCTGCAACAGCGCCGGTGATGGCGCAGAAAAGAGGCAGTTTTACCTTCATTCCCTTATCCTCCTTATCGTTTCCGAAAGTTCCGTCAGTTCTTCCTTTGAAAGAGTCTCAAGATGCTCAAGTTTGTCAAGGACCTCCGCCTTGCTTGCCTTATATTTCATCGCGACCAGATCGTTATAAAAGGCGACAACGACTCCGGTGACCAGCGCAACGATCATTATCGTGCATATGGTGAGAAGTATGGAAAGAAGTCTTCCTGCGAGTGTCGAAGCAACAAAGTCCCCGAAACCTGCCGTGGAAAAGACCGCATAGCAGTACCACACCGCGTCACGGTAGTTTGTGATGTCCGGTTCGACGTGCATTATAAGAAAGGCATCTATAAGAAAAAAGACCACAAATCCCGATATCAGCCTGTCGGTATGCGTACGCTTCAGCACACCTTTTAAGAGTCTGAGTCGTTTCATCATTTCTGCTCCTTGTTATATTTTGATTTTATCATTATACTTATTTTGCTGTTAAAAAGAAAGTTGACGCAAAATTTATAAGGGGGAAATCATGAAAAAAACACGAAAACTTATGTTGCTGACAGTCTCATTTCTGGTGATGCTCGCACTGGGCACGGTCCCGGTCATGGCGGATGATGAGGGCGATCCCGCAAAACTTAAAGAACTGATGGAAGAGGACGGTATGTATGTCCAGAAGGGACAGTATACCGAGCTTGATACGGTAAAGCTTGCATCGGAGGGGAAACTTTTAAGCTGTTTCGGGAATAATGCCGGTTCGGCTTATATCGTATTCAATCTTCCGGCATCTCCGGAGCAGGACACATCAAAAGGCTCCGAGCTTTTAGGCTGGCCCGATGAGACAGCAACGGAATATGATGATCCGGAGGTTAAAAACTATCCGGCAAATCCGTACTTTGCGCCGGGAGGATGGGAATACAAGCTCCGCCAGGATGAGGCGATAGTCCTTATCACCGAGCTTCCCGGGCAGTGCAAGTATTATTCGTTTATAAATTATCTCATGTTTGCCGAAAACAAGCCCGGCAAGGATTACAGCAGCATAACCGGCATGTTCACTGCGGGAGATGAAAAGACGGGCCTCTATCATCCGATCTTCGGTTCCATCGGCAATTCATTAAACATGACAAATATAAAGCACAGCGGCAAAAGCGAGTTCGGATCGGAAGCGGTCATCGTGATAGGCGCCAATAAAACCGTTGTCGGCCATGTCAAGGCTTCCTTAAGAGAAGCCGGATATGATGAGGATATGATAAATGTGATGCCCATACCTGCGGACACCTACAGGATGGGACTTGAAAAGGGGGACGACACCTTCTCATTCCTTCAGAGAGTATCCCAGGCGGATGATAAAGAGGCATATGAGGATTACCTTAAGAACATATCGGAAAGATCGACCGTCTACAGGGTGACCCCGAAGGAAGAGGAAGAAGAGGATCCCTTCAAAAACGAAAAGGTGATCCCGAGAGGAACAGGCGAGCATGAATCCGCAGAGCTTAAGGATGCCGAGGGTACCCTTGATTCAATAAGAGAGTCGCTCATAAAAAAATACTCGGATGATTTTGAATGCGAGGAGCTTGACTGCCAGATCGCGGTGCCGGAAGGCCTGACGGCATATTTTACGGACTTTAACGCAAAGGGAGACAACAGGGATGCCATGTATCTGATGACACCGGAATTCACACTGGATTCCGATGAGGATTTCATAGTCACCTACGGAGTCAATCATACGGCAGCGGGGAAGGGCATATATTCAAACGCAGTCCTTTACGCGAAGCCCATGCTCAACGGAGTGACGAGCATTTATGATTCGCTTTACAGCGGAAGCGCAAAGGAATGGCTTGATAAGGATAATAAAGACGCGGACAAGTACTATGTCTACAAGATGGCGCGGACAAAGATGGATGAGCATACGGCGGTCATCCCTTATTCCACGGGAAATACTCAGGGCAAGTACTATGGAGTCGACAATAAGAACCCGGTGCTCGTAGCCTTCAGGTCATATCTTGAAGACACCGGAACGGGCGCTTCCTACTATGAAGTGGTATATGACAGGGTAATGGTATTCCACAAGAAACAGGACGGAAAAAAATCTTCGGAAAAAGCAGAATTTACCGATAATTCGAAGGAACTTAAGGATGCCCTTGCCGGAGACGATTTTGAGGTGCAGGAAGGAAAACTCTATCCTTTTGATACCTTAAAACTTGCTTCGGAAGGAAAGATCAAGACCTGCTTCGGAAACAATGCGGGTTCCGATTATCTGATACTCGATCTTCCCGATGCTCCGGGACAGAAGGTGCCGAATCCGGCTTTCGCGCCCGAGGGAATGCAGTTCAAGCTTCGCCAGGATGAAGCGGTCATAGTTGCCACGAAGTTTGCAGACCCCTGCAAATACTGGTCCTTTATTCTCTATGAGATGTTTGCAAAGCAGAAGGAGGGCAAGGATTATTCAAGGGAAAAGGGATTCTTAAGCGTGGGTGATGAAAAGACGGGACTTTATCACACCATCTTTTCATCCGTCGGAGCGCCGGTCGATATGCTCAATGCCGCTCATGACGGAGATACTGCTTTCGGCACGACGGGAGTTATCGTGATATGCGCCAATAAGGACGTAAAGGAAAGGATCATGAAATGCCTTGCCGATGCGGGATATCCCGGTAGCATGGTAAATGTAATGGAGATCCCGTCCGGTATTTATGATATGGGTCTTGAAAAGAGCAAGGATACCTTCAGCCTCTTCGGACGTATCTCACAGCCGGAGGACAGGGATGCCTATGATAAGTACATTGAGGAGCTTTCGGATAATTCCTTTGTTTTCCGCGTGACTCCCAAAAAAGAGGTGAAGGAGAATTCCTTTGAGGTTAAAGAACTGAAGCCCCGCGGCAGCGGAATACATGAGGCATCGCAGGTAGACAGCTGTTCAGAGAATCTCGATGAGATCCGCAGGGAGATAATCGATAAATATTCCGATGAATACGATTATGAGGAGCTTACGACCGAGATCGGGATCATAGACGGACTTACGGCCTATACCAACGATGTAAATGCAAACGGGGATGTCCATGACGCGGCATATCTTATCACTCCGGACTTCAAGCTGAACAGTGACGATGATTTTGTGGTGGTCTACGGAGTTAATCATGCCACGACGAAAAAGGCGCATTATTTCAATGCCGTGCTTCATGCAAAGCCGATGCTGAACGGAGTCTGCACCGTATTTGATTCGATGCTTTCGGGAAGCGCGGATGAATTTCTGTCAAAGAAAACCTCCGGAGATGATCAGTTCTACGCCTACAAGATGGCAAGGACAAAGCTTGATGATCATACGCAGACCATACCTTTTTCCACCGGAAACAAGGAAGGAAAGTTTTACGGCGTGGACAATGACAATCCGGTATTTGTATTATTCCGCATCTACCTTGACCAGACCGGAGTGGGAGCCGATTACTACGAGCTCGTAAACGACAGGGTGATAGTATTCCACAAGAAATAAAGGCGTGAAAAATGTTATTGAAAAAATAACAAAAACTGTGTATACTTTAGGTTACATAACATCAATGCGAGGGGCAGAGTATCTTCAAACCCCGGCAGTGTAACTTATGTGTTTTGGATCATGTAAAGTCTTTTATGAAAGGGATGCCATTATGAAAAGATTGAATAAGCTTATAACGGCGGTATGCGCAGGGGTACTGATCTCGGCCTTTTCCTCGATAGCGGTATTTGCGGGAAATGTCGTGGTGACCTATGTCCTTCCGGACAGGATCGTGCCCATGGTAGTGCCCCAGGGAACCAACATGACCTATGCAGGCCCCACGGATGTTAATTACAAGGGCTATGCTTTCTGCGGATGGAGCGCTCCTTTGGCAAATGTCCAGAAGGATACGATAGCTTATGCGATGTATCTTCCGATAGGAACGGAATCACAATCGGTGGCAGCCTGTTACGAATACCATAATCTTCCCACGGGAGTCTTGAGTTATTCCACGGCTACTCCCACGACCATACCTGAGGCTACGAGAAACTTAAAGAACGGGATGACGGTGATGAAGACGCCGGGCACTCTTACGGCTGAGCAGGTCATCCGCTTAAATCCTGTCGGAGATCCGTACAAAACCTGTGTTGTAAAGTGGTACAACGGATCGACCGGAGAACTCTGGAAAGCGGATGTGGTCCCCTACGGCGGATCTCTGCCTGAGCCGGCGGCACCCTGCATCAACGGACTGGAATTTGTCGGATGGGACGGAAGCTGGACCAACATCACTTATGATCATGACATAATAGCCTGCTACTATAAGGCGATCCACATGCATTACAAATGCGGAAAATGCGGCGACTATTTTGCCGACAAGTGGATCCGCTCCACCGATTCCTACAAGGCCTCAACGGAGGATGTTTCGCTCTACAGCGGAGGCCACAACCACGGCACCGTGGACCACTGGACATTCGAAGAAAACGGTGTGGATGTGACGGCAACGGTGTACTTTGAGTAAGCATTAAAATACAAAATCCGTCAGGATTTTTAAAAAGTTGTCAGAAGGACCTCTGACAACTTTTTTCATGCGTTCAATCCTTGAAATGCCCGACTTTATACAGTAAAATTATATCTTGTGCATTATGTCCTTTACGCGGTGAAAGACAGGGGAAAATTCAAGGGGTATTTATGAATCAGAGAAATAACGAAAAATTTATAGTACTGGTCGACTCGCTTGCAGCGGTGGTGCTGATCATAGAGGTAATCCTGATGGGATGGGAATTCTGGGTTCCTCCGGTGGTCATAGCCGGAATGATCGCTCTGTGGGCGGTAGGCCTGTCTGAAAAGATGGATCAGGATGTCCGCATGCTTTTTTATTTTTCATACGGCGCCCTGATGCTTTTTTATCACGGCGTTCATAAAACCAGCATGTTTGATATTGCCCTGACTGCCGTTCTGGTTATGGCGACTTATTCGATACTGAACAGGGTATATATGATGAACGCGATCCTGTTTGAGTATTTCTTCCTGCTTGTCATCCATGTCTGTAATTTCACGGGAGGGACACCGATCGAGCTTACCAGAGAAACCATAGCGCGTCTGCTGCTTCATGTGGCGATAGTGACATTTGTTTACTATATCAGCGTCAGGACCATCAATGAAAGGATCGATGACGAGGAAGAAAAGAAAGTCAGGGAAGAGCGCATAGAGGAAAATGATGCGAGCACCGAGGATTTCCTGTCAAATATCTCCCATGAACTCAGAACGCCTGTAAATGTCGTCAACGGCATGTCGGATCTTCTGCTCAAAAGAGGAGCCGGGTACGAAGCGGATTCCGTGAAAAAAGCCGGAGTGCGGCTTGCCTACCAGATAGAGGATATCCAGGATTATACGGAGTGCAAGAGCGGAAGCGTATTTCTGGAAGAAGATGAATACATGAGCACATCGCTTATCAATGATGTGGTCACTTATTTCCGCTTAAGTGATAATACGGGCGATCTTGAGATGGTCGTGGACCTGTCTCCCGATACGCCCACGGTAATGACCGGAGATGTGAAAAAGATCCACAAGATCTTCAGGCACCTTCTTGAAAACGCCGTCAAGTTTACGAAAAACGGCGGCATTTATGTGCGGCTTTATACGGAACCTACCGATTACGGTGTAAACTTAAGCATCGAGATGACGGATACCGGCATAGGAATGGATGCAAACGACATCCTCTCCGTCAGCGCGGGTCTTTATCAGGCAAACAAGAAAAGAAACCGCAGCTCGGGCGGCATAGGACTTGGTCTTTTTATAGTTTACGGGTTTACCCACAGGATGGGAGGCTTTGTAAAGATCGAAAGCGAGAAAGGAAACGGTACGACCGTCAGAGTCACCATCCCTCAGAAGGTGGTCGACAAAAAGCCATGTATGACATTAAGAGACGGCTTCGACAGCCCCGTTCTTTTCCATGTCAGGCCGGACAAGTACAAGGTCCCGAAGCTTCGTGATTTCTACCGTAACATGGTGGCAAATCTTGCTACAGGATTCCATGTTCCGGTTTATCCGGCAGAGACAGTGTACGAGGTGGAGCGTCTGAAGGAAAAACTGGGCGCAAGCCATGTATTCATGGGACAGGAAGAGTATGAGGAAAACAGGGGATATTTCGAAGAACTTGCAAAGGAGGATATCGTTGTAGCCGTATCTGCGGATGCGGAATACGAGCTTCCCGCAAACAGCAGGGTAGTCCTCATGCCCAAGCCTCTGTATGCATATCCCGTAATAAAGATATTAAACGAGGGAAAAGATGCCGGTGATGTGGAAGAAAACGAGCATACGGAAAGACCGATATTTAAGGGCGTGAAGGCGCTTGTTGTTGATGACGAGCCGATGAACCTCGTCGTGGCCACCAGCCTGTTCAGAAATTATGAAATGACAGTGGAGACCGCGGAAAGCGGGAAAGAAGCAATAAAGAAGTTCCGAGACAATGATTATGACCTGATCTTCATGGATCATATGATGCCGGAGATGGACGGAGTCGAGGCAATGAAGAGAATAAGGGATGCAGCCTCGGATCTGGGCAAAAATATCATCATAGTTGCCTTTACCGCAAACGCGGTATCGGGAGCAAGGGAAATGTTCATCAAGGAGGGCTTTGACGGATTCATCGCAAAGCCGATCAATACTTCGGATTTTGAAAGAGTGATGATGAGGGTGCTGCCGGGAGCGGCATCAGGCAAAGGAGGTAAAGCGGAATGAAACTGTTTGATTTCTTCAAAAAAGCCTCTGATGCCGTAAAGGATTACAACAGGGATTTTAACCATAGGATATTTCTGATCCTGTCGCTTGTGGTGGAGGGTGTCGTCATAGTAGCGATCACGGGCGATCTTATTATGGGAGATAATCCGCGCGAGATTGCCGTCATCGCCTCAACCCTCATATTGATACCGATTGTCGTGCTTGTCTGCCTGTATTTTGAAAAGCTTAATCTGGGCATCAAGATCATCATGTTATGCGTTGTATTCTTAACCATTCCAAGTCTCTTCTTTTTCGGAGGCGGTCTTGAGGGCGGAGGGGTTTTGTGGATCATCATAGCTTACATGTATGTCGGACTGTTTCTCCACGGCAGATGGAGAAAGGGAATGTATCTGATAGTAACTGCTGTTGCGCTTATATGCTATGTAGTCTCTTATTATCATCCGGAGTGGGTGTACCCGCATACCCGCAAAATGTTTTTCGTGGATTCCTTTATTTCGCTCGTCCTGGTCGGAACCCTATGCTATATCATGACATGGGCGCAGGGGCATCTGTTTACGGATGAGAATAGACGCGCAAAAAAGGAAGCGGAAAGGGCAGAGGAACTCACACGCTCGCAGAACCGCTTTTTCTCCAATATGAGTCATGAGATCCGTACACCGATCAACTCTATCCTGGGATTGAATGAGCTGATACTCCGTAACGAGAAAACTCCGGATGAGGTCGTAAAGGATGCCTCCGGCATACAGGGCGCAGGCAAGATGCTTTTGGCGCTGATAAATGACATTCTTGATTTTTCAAAGATAGAGGCCGGCAGCATGGACATAGTTCCGGTTGATTACCGTATCGGGGATATGCTTTCCGAGATAGTGAACATGATCTGGCTGAGGGCTCATGATAAGGGCCTCGGATTTGAAGTGAGCGTGGATCCGGATGTTCCCATGGTGCTCTACGGTGATGAGGTACGTATCAAGCAGGTCATGATAAATCTGCTTAATAATGCCGTAAAATACACTAAGGAAGGACATGTCGAGCTTCGTGTTGAAAGCAAGGATATTGATGAAAATACCATTGAACTGCTGATATCGATCTCCGATACCGGAATGGGGATCAAAAAGGAGGACCTGCCTTATCTCTTTGATGCCTTCAAACGCGTGGATGAAGGAAAGAACAGGCATATAGAAGGAACGGGACTTGGACTTAATATCGTAAAACAGCTGGTTGAACTGATGAACGGAACCGTAACGGTTAACAGCGTGTACGGTGAGGGCTCAACCTTTACGGTTATGTTGAAACAGACTGTATCCGACCACAATCCCGTGGGAGAGCTTGATATCCATAACCAGCAGATGATGAAGAGGAGCAATTATGAGAGCAGCTTCCTCGCTCCCGAAGTCAGGATCCTCATAGTGGATGATAATGAGATGAACCTCAAGGTCGAAAAGAGACTCCTTGAGGATACGGATATGGCCATTGATACGGCAAAGAGCGGAAGAGAAGCTCTGGAAATGAGCACGACATATCACTACGATGCCATTTTCATGGATCACCTGATGCCGGAAATGGACGGCATAGAGTGTCTGGAACTTTTAAGAAATCAGGCAGGCGGACTTAACAGGTCCACGCCCGTTATCGTGCTGACCGCAAATGCCGGGAGCACAAACAGAGATCTGTACGCGAAATCGGGATTTGACGGATATCTGGTCAAACCTGTTTCGAGCGAAGCCATGGAAGAAATGCTCGTACGGCATATCCCGGGCGAGAAGATCATCTTGAGATCCGCGCTCATAGGCAATGATGAGGAAATACACATCTCCGAAAAATATGCCGAGAGGGTTCCGGTCATCGTTACCGCTTCGAGCATGTGCGATCTTCCCGACAATGTCATCAAGAAGCTCAACATACCGATCCTCCCTGTCATAATAAAGACGGAGGACGGCGTGTTCAAGGACGGTGTCCATATGGACGCGATCGAACTGATCAAGCATGTGGCGGAAGGAAAGGAAGCGTACTCCGTACTTTCCGGCGAGGCTGAGTATACCGAGTTCTTTGCCGGTGTGCTTAAAAAGGCGCATCATGTCATACATATAGCGACGACCGACAGCATGAGAGGAGATAATCACGCAGCAAGGGAGGCAGCCAAATCCTTTGACAATGTTACGGTCATCAACTCGGAGACCACCTCAAGCGCCGCGGGAATCCTGGTGCTCATTGCATGCAAGCTTGTACATCAGGGCATGGCGGCGGAGGATATCGTTTTGGAACTTGAGTCTGTAAAGAAAAAGCTGAACTGCAGTTTTGTAATAAATACGACGGATTTCCTGGCAAAGAAGGGACTTATAAGCAAAAGGATGAACAGGATCGCGGACGCGGTCAATATTCATCCCATATTCAAAACCAGAAACGACAAAGGCCGTATCGAAAAACTGGCCTTCGGAAGGACAAAGAGAGCATACAGGCAGTATATTCACGGGGCATTTACTCCGGGATTCCCTCCGGACAAGGATGTTGTTTTTATTACCTATGTGGACATACCCGCAGATATGCTTGCGTGGATAGTGGAAGAGGTGAAAAAGTGCGCTGCCTTTGAACATGTTGTGCTGCAGCAGGCTTCCGCCGCCATATCCTTAAACTGCGGATCGGGAACCTTCGGAATCATGTACTTCCATAAGACGGGCAAATCCTACAATATTGCCTCATTTATCGAAGATAACAGCAGGATCGCAAAGGACCTTCCTGAGGATGATGCCGTAAATGAGACCGATGAACAGGCTGAACAGACGCAGCAGACAAAAGAAAGAGATGATTCGGGGATAGAGATACGCTCGTATGAGCCTGTGGCGGCCGTGGAACCGTCAAGGTCGTTTGGAATGACGTTAGAACGCAAGTGGTATCAGAACATCAAATGCATAGATACCAAGATAGGTATCAAAAACTGTGAATCCGAGGAAACATTCAAGGCTGTGCTGGATATGTTTGTGGAAGCGGTTCCCGAGACCATCGAGGAACTCGACGGATGCTTTGATGCCGAGGACTGGGAAAACTATACGATCAAGATACATGCCCTCAAGGGTTCCGCGAAACTTGTCGGTGCGGCTGAACTTGGCGATATGGCGGAAAAACTCCAGTTTGCGGGTGATGAGAACAATATCCAGTACATAAAGGATAACCACGCAGCCGCCATGGAAAATTACAGGAGGCTCGGAGAAGCCCTTGCACCTGTATTTGAAGAATAAAAGATTATAAAAAGTATTTTGACCGCGGGCACTGCGGCATGATAGTATTTAAGAAACTGTTTGATTTTTTAAGGGAACATCAAAGGAGGAGATTTATGGATGCGGTTGTTCAGGAGAATCTGAAAAAGATTCTGGGGGGTGAATTAAAGTACACATCTGCAAATCTTGCTTTCAACATGCTGATCTCAAAAATGCAGAAGAGAGTTCAGGCAGATCCGGCAAATGCAGAGGCTTGTATGAAGGAAATGGATGAATTTCTGGCAAAGTATCCTATCGTTGCAAAGGTGGATCTTGCCAATATTGCTGCGCTTTAAGGGAGTATAATCACAAGGAGGGTTAAAGAAATGCTCATCACACTTGAAGAAACCGTTGCTTTGATCAATGAGGGAAAGATACTGCATATTGCTGCAGATGAATCGCTTTTGGACAAACTCCCGAAGGGAAAATGGATAGGCGGCACCACACCGTATTTCATCGGTGAAGAGGGCGGAATTTACACAAAAGAAAAGCTGTTTGTAAATGAGATCGGCGTAGCGGAGGATATAAGGGTCGCAGTCTACGGGAAATACAATATTTTCCAGATCGTTGAGGAATGCTACGACAACGGTCTGACGATGCTGATCATTCCTTACGGTTCACAGGTTGCGGCAAAGTATGCAAAGGAGGCTCCGGAGGTAGAGGAACTTCTGATGCATCCCGTTATCGGATGGATCTCGGGTCTGTCTCTTGACGGAACGGGTGAAGCCAGAGTATATGACGGAACGACCGGCAAGTATTATACCGACAGAGCCGTGGCCATGTATCTCAAGCTTCCCGAGGGCAAGACTGCCATGGTAAATATGATAAATATCTTTTCGGACGACAAGACGGATCCGATCATCCGTTTCAATGAAAATGACCTGAGCGTGGAAAAATGCAGCGTGAACGGACAGGAGATCAATTTTGCGGAGTACATCGAAAAGAAGGGAATCGATACCAAGATGCCGCTTGTGGCCGACTACAACGGCTCCTATATCAATACCTCCATCAAGAGCATAGAAAACGGAAGAGTGAATTTCTATGCGTCGGTATTCAGGAATATCGATTACAGGTTTGCGACTGATGTAGGCGACTATGCGGCCGAGTTCAGGAAAAGGATCGATGCGGCAGAAGCCCATGCGCCCGTCTTTTCCTGCAACTGTATCTTAAATTATCTTTACGGTGACTTAAACGGAAAGAAGATACCGCCTTATGCGGGGCCGGTCACTTTCGGAGAGGTGGCTTACCAGCTGATCAACCAGACGCTGGTGTACTGCGAGATTCTCGGATGATTTTCACATGACTTTTTGAATTCTTTGACGGCGGAGCACATATGATGTGTTCCGCCGTTTTTCGTTTTTTTTGCTGATAGCGGGACATGTATTGTTTTTCTTGCCAATTTTTTCACGGCTATGATACTAAGAAAGTGCATTTATTCTGTGGATGGTCACGGGTCGGCCACATTCGCATCCATGCTCAATGTGGCCTAAAAAGTACATCCATGTACTTTTTTCCCTGTATTTAGAGCACTTTCAAGTATCATATACGCCGTGAAAAAGGGCATCGAAAAACAGTACATGCCCCGCCTTCCCGTAGAGAGTCGATAAAACAATACATGCCCCGCTTCCGGCAGATCAGCCTCATTTTTACTGAGTGTTTCCCGGGATTTGACATGTCAGTTATTAGATGATATTATGTCAGGGTAGTTAGTTATGGCTAACAAGGAGGTTTTGTTATGAAAGGCAAAAGGATCATTATCTCGGCTGCGGTGATCGCTTCGCTTACGGGCGTATGTCTGATAATGACGGCAGCGATAGGAGGACCGAAGAAATTCAGTGTGGGAGAGGCAGCCATCGGGGATATTTCGGAGAATGTGGATGCAACGGGGGACGTACACGGTATGGATAGTATGACCTACTATTCAGAGGTGACGGCCCCCGTAAATTTTTATAAGCTGCATACCGGCGATACGGTCAGCAAAGGCGAGAAGGCGGTCGGATACGATCTTTACGATCTGACAACTCTTTACGACAAGGCAGTCCTTTCCGCAAAAGCGGCGGAAAACACCATGAACGGGCAGGTGGAGGCCTCCGATACAAATCAGAAAAAATTCAACAAGGCCAAATCCGATATCGATACCTACAGACAGAATTACGCGCTTTTCCGTCTTGCCAATGATTATGTAAACCAAGGACAGTATCAGGAGAACTGGGATATCAACTGCATCGCTGACGGGATCACAAAAAATATCGCCCAGAAGGAGGCAGATCTTGGAAACAAGACCATCGAGCTGCAGAACGCCCAGGCAAAACAGGATCAGGACGCGGTCAACTCACTGACGGATGATATCGAAAAACTCAACAAGGATATTGCAAACCTGAATTCAGACCTGGCGGGGCTTCCCCCGACGACCCTTTCCCCTGAGGAATATGCCCAGACTGTCATAAACGGCAACTGGATGTCGGATATCATGAGAAACTGGACGGAGACATCGACCTTAAAAAACACCTATGAGAATCAGATACTGAACGATTATCAGAAGGATCAGTTAAGAAATACCTACGATCTGTCGGAGCTGGGCGTGGAAAATGCAGCGGAGGATCTGGCAAAGGGAAAGGCAGGCGTGAACATCGAATATGACGGTATAGTGACGGAAAGCTTCATCAGCGACGGTTCTGTCGTACAAAAGGGTTCTCCTCTTTTTGCGGTGGAGAGCAGCAAAGATATGAAGGTCGACTGCGGCATATCCAAATACGACATAGGAAAGATCGAAAAGGGGCAGAAAGCCGAGGTGAACATTGCCGGCAATAAGTACACGGGAAGTGTTTTCGAGATAAAGAGATTTGCCGAGGCAAAGGATTCCGACAAGGCAAAGGTCACTGTTTCCGTAAAGATCGATGAGCCCGATGACAGGGTATATATCGGTCTTGAAGCGGATGTGACGATCTTTACGAATGCAAAGGCAGGCGTGCTCACCATACCAACGGAAGCCCATTATGCCGATGACGGCGGCGACTACTGCTACACGATAACTGACGGAAAGGTCGCAAAGCAGTATATCGCCATCGGGTCCGATTCGGGTGAACGGATAGAGGTGACAGGAGGACTGCAGAACGGGGATATCGTCATAACCGACGCCATCACCGATGACAGTATAGGAAAAAGGGCTGAACCGGAGAAATAAATATGTCTGAAGAAAAAAAGACACTTATAGAATTTCAGGATGTCTGTAAAAAATATGTGCAGGGCGAGCATGAATTCTATGCCTTAAAGGATGCAAGCCTCACCATAGACGAGGGAGAGATGGTGGTGATCTTAGGGCCTTCGGGTGCGGGAAAGAGCACGCTTCTCAACCTTCTTGGAGGCATGGACAGCGCCACAAGCGGACACATATGGTTTGACGGAGAGGATCTGACTGCCTTTTCGGATAATAAACTCACAAAGTACAGGGCCGAAAATGTGGGTGTCGTCTTTCAGTTCTACAATCTGATCCCGACCCTTACAGCCTATGAAAATGTTGCACTGATGAAGGATATCAAAAATGATACGACGGATCCGAAGGAGGCTCTGGCTTCGGTGGGGCTGGCAGATCACATGCATCAGTTTCCATCCCAGATGTCGGGAGGAGAACAGCAGAGGACTTCGATAGCGAGGGCACTTGCCAAAAACCCCAGGCTGTTATTATGCGACGAGCCGACCGGAGCTTTGGATACCGACACGGGAAAGGAAGTGTTAAAACTTCTCCAGGATATGAGCCGGACAAAAAAACGGACGGTGGTCATGGTCACCCACAACAGCTTTTTTGCCGACATCGCGGATACCGTGATCAGGGTAAAAAACGGCGGGATCAGATCCGTCGTGCACAATGAATCCCCGAAGGATGCTGACGAGGTGAACTGGTGATGTTACTGCGCAAGATGTGGCGTGATCTGATGAAAAACAAGACCCAGTTCATCTCGATCTTTCTGATGTCGTTTCTGGGGATGCTCGTTTTTGTCGGACTGGATGCGGAAAGCTCCGGAGCTGCCGATTCCGTTGAATCTTATTATAAGGAATACAATCTGTGTGATCTCTGGGTGATGGGAGCCGGTTTTTCCGATGATGACGCGCGGATGGCATCGCGGATAAAGGGCGTGAAGAATGTCGAAAAGCGGCTGGCGCTGACCGGGACTGCCGAAAAATATGACAATGCCTACATGTATGTCAATTACATGGATTCAAATGATATCAATTCCCTGATGCTCTATGAGGGAGAACCCTTCGATCCCGAAAAGGACGGCATCTGGCTTGAGGAATGGTTTGCAAGGACAAACAACATAAAAGTCGGCGATCAGTTTTCGGTAAAGGTTGACAGCACGAGGACAGAGGGGATCGTGCGCGGGATCGTGGATGCTCCCGACTATGTTTATTTCGTTTCCGAGGCCGATGTGATGTACCCCAATTACACGAAATGCGGGGCGGCCTTCATGTCAAATGTCATGTATCCCGATCCGAAAAATATAGTTTACAACCAGCTTCTCATCGATGTTTATGATGAGTATTCCGACGATGAGTCCGTAAATGTCATCAAGAGAAAGATCGAGAATAAATTTGACAGGGATGACATGGCGGTTACCGACAGGGATCAGAATCTAAGCTACGCGACCTTTGATGCCGAAGTCAGGCAGCACAAGGCCATGGGCATCATGTTTGCCGTCGTCTTTCTGGCCATAGCGCTTCTCGGCATAGTGACTACCATGGCAAGAGTCACGGCCGGACAGCGCACCCAGATCGGCACCATGAAGGCTTTGGGCTTTTCAAAGGCATCGATCACTTTTCATTATGTTTCATACGGTTTTATTATAAGTGCCCTCGGCTGCATATCGGGATCCGTCGTCGGCTCCATCGTCATGCCGGCCTGGATCCTTGGCATGTTCCGGGGAAGTTACCTGGTGCCGGATCTGCACGGAACCGTGACGGGACTTGACATCGCTGCGACAGCTCTTGCGATCTTTGTATCGACTCTGGTGTCCTTCCTTTCCTGCCGCAAGGAACTCAAAGACCCTCCGGCCATAACATTAAAGCCGCCGGCTCCTAAAAAGGTCAGGCATTCCGGTCTTGAAAAGAGCAGGTTCTGGCTCATGCTCAGTTTTTCCACCCAGTGGAACATCCGTGATGTGCTGCGAAACAAACTTCGAAGCCTCATGGGGATCCTCGGCGTCATGGGCTGCGCCATGCTGCTCATCTGCGGATTCGGCTGTTTTGATTCCATAAAGGGACTCATGGACAAGATGTACGGCGAACTCATGACGGCGGGCAATAAGATACTACTTTCATCCGATGCCGACGCGGATTATGCCTATGATCTGGCGGTCCGTTACAAGGGGCAGATGATAGAGGAAACGAGCGTTGAATTTGTTTCGGACAAGGTGAAAAAGAGCGGATCGGCCACCATCCTGGACCGCGGAAACTTCGTCCATCTGCAGGACAGAAAGTTGAAACCGTTAAAGTTAAATGAAAACGGCATTGCCATGACATCAAAGATGGCGGGACTTCTGGGACTTAAAGAGGGCGACCGTGTCAGATGGCATCTGGTCGGCGATGATAAATGGCAGTATTCGAGGATAGAACAGATCTACAGGGATCCTTCGATCCAGGGTATCACAATGAAGAGAAAGGTCTTTGAGGATATGGAGTATACCTTCAAGCCTACATCTGTTCTGACCAATATGAGCGTCGATCCTTCGCTCGTCGATGAGGATGAGGTGTCGTCGGTCCTCAATATCGAGGGAATGAAGGCTTCCTTTGCGGAGACCATGGAGATCTTAAACGCAATGGTCTATGTCATGGTGATCGCCGCCGTTCTTCTGGGAGTGGTCGTGCTTTATAATCTGGGTGTCCTTTCCTTTGTCGAAAAGACGAGGGAGATGGCGACCTTAAAAGTACTTGGATTTAATTCTGCAAAGATCAGAAGGATCCTGCAGAAGCAGAATCTCTGGCTTACCGTCATCGGCATCGCCGCGGGGCTATGGGCCGGCTGGGGCATGCTCTATGTCATCTGCACCACGGTATCCGATACTCTCGATATGTTTCCCATTCTGTATTTCCCGACCTATGTCTGGTCGATCGGCGGCACCTTCCTGGTGTCCATAGGGGTGAATTTCATGTTCTCCGGAAAAGTGAAGAGCATTGATATGGTCGATGCGCTGAAAGGAGTTGAATAAGAAAGTTGACAGAGGTGACAGAGGGACGGTTCTGCTGTCAACTTTTTTGAGAGGGCGGACGCTTGCAATTTCTTGCTTGCCGGTTTTTTCTCGCCTATGATACTACGAAAGTGCATCTGTTTTGAGGCGGGTTACGGGATCGGCACTTTCAAGTATCTTCAAGGCTCGAAAAAGGGCGGCGCAATACATTGCATGCGTCCGCCCTGTTTTTCTGTGTTGTTGACAGCAGAACCGTCCCTCTGACAACTTCGGCACAAACTGGTGATCGATCATCCGGGTTGTCCCCGTTTTTCCTTGATTATTTTTCGAATCATAGATATAGTGATGTTGTTATGCAATCATATTGTTACGCATGATTTTTTTAGGGAGGAATGATGAAAAATTCAGGGAGAAGACATTTTAACAGAAAAGTAGTGGCTCTTATTCTCGCGCTTGCAATGCTGTTTTCACAGAGCGCTCTCGTTTATGCGGTTGAGGGTACAGCCCCGGTTTCCGCAAATGAGACTGTTGAGACTCCGGTACAGGAGCCTGCAGGCGAAGAGGTAACGGAGCCTTCAAACGAGACTCCTGCAGACGAAGCGGCAAATCCCGCCGACCCGGCAGAAGAAACAAAGCCGGAGGAAGTCTCAAAACCCGCAGATGAGGAACCTGCCGCATCGGAAGAGACGACAGTGTCCGAAGATGAGGCGTCTGCATCTGAAAATGACGCGGAACCGGAAGAGACCGTATCAGAGGATGAGGCCGAGACCGAAGAGCCGGCAGGTATTTCTGAAAACGGACTATCCGGAAACAAGGTATCCGACAATACGGTTTCCCTAAGCGGAGGAGATATCGTAGTCAGCATCAATGATGTGCTTACAAGCGTAAGCGAGGATCTGTACTATGCAAGCGGAAATACGGTAAGCCAGCCGAAAGCAGTCAAAAGAATGGCCGGACAGGTCTTGGGCTTTGATCTCAAGGTTGTCAGCTTAAACGGATTAAGCGGGAACAAGATGAGCGGCAATGTCATCCTGACCGAAGGCACCGATTATAAAGTGACATGGAAGTATAAGCAAAAAGGATGGGATGTCAGCGAAAATGTGACAAAGGATTATAAGACCGCAGAACCCGACCCCGGTACAGCCTGGATCATAATCGAAGGTATAAGTAAAAACGAGGCCGGCAAGGGCTGGGTTGGATATAAAAATACCATCATCGTAACCTATAATGTTGAAGAAAAGACAGTGGTTCCAATTGGACACGATGATCTCGTGGTCACGCCTTCCTACAACAGGGTTACGGTGTCAAACAATTCTAAGGATAAATATATGTATGTGGCCGTGGTGAGCCAGAACAGACCGGCTAACCTCTGGGCACAGGGCGATTATCTTGCACCGGGAACAAGAAAGGTAATCTATTCCTATTACTACGATACAAACAAAAGGACTGCGATAACCGAAAAGCAGCCCCTTACCGTGGTTGCGTCATATTCGGCTGAGTTTGGTGCTGACGACGCAGGTACCTACAGATATAATTTTACAACCACGAAAAATACCGGTGATGCGGGCGGAGCGCCCAAGGACGGCTATGAAGAAATAAAGATGAAGGCCGTTGTAAACAAGGCTGCCCAGACCATAAAGATTTCGTGGTCTCCCGCAAAGAGTCTGGGATACAAGTACTATGACCTTTTAAGGCTCGGAACAAATGAAGAGACTTTCACAGTTGTCAATAAGGGTGAGAAGATCACGAAAACAAGTTACACCTACGGCAAGACCGAGGTTGAAAGAGCAGCGGCGCCTGCAGTATTCAAGCTTATCTGTTATGACAAGAACAAGGCTTTCCGGGCTGAATACATTACGGTGGCAGCGCCTTCACTCCTTTATGTTGAGCAGGGTTACGACACCAACAACCTCGAATACTGCTTCTCAAAGCTCTACGAGGACAACGATATGGCTTACAGGCTTGAGCTTGCCGAGAAGAATGTCGAAAACGGAAAAGATGAACCCGGCAAGAGAGGCTTTGAGCAGACCAAAAACAAGGCATCGGTTTATTACAGTACCGATATGACCGAGATAAAGGACTTCAAGGTCAATAATAAGGTCTCCGTAAATGCTTTGAGAGATTTCTTCCTGGGTGACGCCGATCTGAAGATAGAACCCGGAAAAACCTATTACTGCCGTGTTAAGAGTTCATATACCTGGCACGGAAAGACCTATACCTCGGCTCCTTCAAATGTGGTATCAAGGAAGGCCGGTCCCGCAAAGGTTTATGTGTTTGATATCAACGGTCTTAAATACACAAAGCCTGCGGGAAGCAAATCAAATAAGGATGCCATCGAAGCTGCAAATATGAGCGCCATGAACGATTATCTGGCTTACAACTTTGGCCTGCCGGGAACACAGCCCTTAAGCAGCAACTGCTTCATACACAGGAGCAATGAGGGCCCCGATGCAAAGAGCGGTTATGTGGTTTTCATTGCCGACCGCATCAGTGACAATAAGTTAAAGGGCTTTGAACTTCTCCGCTGTGATTCGCAGTACGGCAATTACAAAAAACTGAAGCTGTATAAGATCGGCAGCAACGATGAGCCTGTAAAGTACAGCGGACTGTATAAATGGCAGCCGGCTGACGAAGAAATGAAAAAACTTTTGGATCAGTCCGGAGTAGATATTTATTACATGCACTATAATAACTTCCCTCCGGAAAAGCCCCTTTATTATGCGGTAAGAGGTGTTTACAAAAAGAGCAACGCAGTCGGAGGCTTCGGTGACGGTTATGAATGCGTAACCGAGCTTGACAAGGTTCAGAACATCTATGCCTTTGACGGAACCATCGACAAGTTAAAGCTTTACTGGAGATATGACAGCTGCGTGAAGGAATACAGGCTGTACAGGAGGGAGTTCACAAAAGAAGACGAGGCTGCAGGAAAGAACCCCAGCGAATTTACGCGCCTCGGAACAAATGCGGATGACTTCAAGCTTGTGAAAAAGATCAAGGCCAAGAAGACCGGCACCTTAAAGGAGTCGAGCAAGAAAGCCTCCGATCAGGAGCTTATCGTTGCAACAAGCGGCAATTTAATCGGCGATTATGTAAGATATATTGACAAGAACAGCAAAAACAACAAGATTGAAGAGGGCCATACTTATCAGTATGTGGTGGTTCCGGTATATGACACCAAAAAGGATTCTTATTCCGACTATAATATGGACAAGAGATCCGATGTAACCTACAGCATGCCCACCCTTGCAGGCGCCAAGATCAAGAACTTCAAGGCGGCAAACCACGGCGTGAGAAGGATCAGGATTTCCTGGAGCAAGCTTAAGGGAGCATCGGCATATCTGGTCATCAGGACCGATAAGGATCCCAGAGAGTCGGATGACTGGAAGAATATCGAAGGATGGGTCATAGATCCGACATCCACCGATCCGAAGATGAGAACGGCCTATGCAAAGTGCGCTTTTGTCGATCATGATGTCACTGTCGGAAAGAGGTATTATTATACGATCTTTGCCGGAAGCGAAAGGAGTGAGACGATAACAAACGGACAGGTTAAGTACGCAAAATCCCTGCCTCTTGCGGTAACGGATATAAAGGTTGAAAACGGCAGCTACAGGAGCGGCGGAAAGATAAGCTGGACGAAGAATCCCGGAGATGACGGATATACCATTACATACAGAGTGGAGTACAGAGAGGCATCAAACGGAAGCTCAAGCTACGGCGGATGGACATCTCTCGGCACGACCCAGGGTACTTCATGGAATGACGACAGGAGTCTTGACCGCGGTGTCATGAGACAGTACAGGGTGGTAAGTACCTACGATAAGGTCGCCGGAGGAATAAGGGAAGGCGGAAGGGTCTGCACACCCACTTATCTGGATATCAGCACCGGAAATACTTCGATGGCATTGGGTGAGAGCATGACCGTTACCGTAACTCCGAAGAGGGACGGCGATCCTTCATCCGTAACGGATGTAAGCATGGACAGGTATGAAATCGGCAACAACAGCGTGATCGAGGTCACGGAAACAAAGACCGAGGACGGCAGCGTGAAGTATACGATCAGGGCAAAGGGCAGAGGAACCTCTTCCTTTACGGTACATGCCGGCGAGCACAACTGGACGAGCAACAGCTCAAGCTCCAAGCTCAACAAGACCATCAACATCACGGTCAGA
Organism: Lachnospiraceae bacterium; assembly: GCA_024690825.1. GTDB lineage: Bacteria > Bacillota > Clostridia > Lachnospirales > Lachnospiraceae > NK4A144. The sequence goes on from JAILOK010000098.1 coordinate 29,821, forward strand.
TAATCTTTTATCAGATCATCGAAAAGTTAGACGTACCGTACAATTTGGCGGGCGCTCCTTTACCGGGGCGCCTGCTTTGTCGTATACTGATGTAAGGGTCAAAAGGAGGTATCGTAATGAACGATAATATTTTCAAAAGAAATGAACTGCTTGCCGAAAAGGTCATAAATGGTCTTAAGTCGAGAAATATGACGGGGTATTACGCAAAGGATAAGGATGAGGCAAAGAAGCTTGCTCTTTCCCTTATTCCGGAAGGATCGAGCGTCACCATGGGCGGAGCCATGAGCGCTCATGAGATCGGGCTTGTTACTGCGCTGAAAAACGGAAATTATAACTTTATCGACAGGGATGAATATGAAGACAAGAGGGCCGCGATGCTTATGGCTTATGATGCCGATGTCTTTCTTGCAAGCGCGAATGCAATGACAGAGGACGGGATCATCGTAAACATCGACGGAAATTCAAACCGTGTGTCTGCCATCGCGCAGGGCCCTAAAAAGGTGGTCTTTATAGTCGGAATGAACAAGGTCTGCAATGATGTAGACGGTGCCATGAAAAGGGCGAGAAATGTCGCCGCACCCATCAACGCCCAGCGCTTCGGCCTCAATACCCCCTGCGCAAAGACCGGAGCCTGTATGGACTGCAAATCTCCGGACACAATATGCTGCCAGTTTCTTATTACACGATTTTCCCGTCACGAAGGAAGGATACACGTGATCCTGGTGAACGACTCGCTCGGATTCTGACAAAAGATGACAGAGGGACGGTCCTTTTGACAACTTTTTAAAATTCTGTGGAAATTGAACGGTTTAGTGATATAATATATTTTGTGGCATTGTCACACGGAGAAAATAATAAGAGAGGGTACAAACATGAAAAAGACAAGTATCAAAACGAAGCTTATTCTTGTTATGGCTATCACCGTGATCATACCGGTTGTAGCTCTGACCATTGTAAGCATGACGATCGCTATCAATCAGGGTGTGGGAAATGCCGAAGAGGTTAACACGGCGCAGGCTCAGCTGATGCATCAGCAGCTTGAAACCATTTTCAGGAAAAATATCGAGGCCATCAGGACTTTGGCAAATACACCGGAAGTCAGGACTTATCTGGAAGGAGAGCCCGGTGACGAAGTGATGGAAACGATGATATTAGACCAGATGCTTGAGATAGACAAAAGTATGAACGACGGAAATGCAATAGCGATCTCGGGTACGGACGGAGAACAGAGACTTCGTACCGTGGGAAAATGCGTAAATGTCGCTGAGCGTGAATATTTTCAGGTCCCCATGGGCGGAGCGTCTGAGTATATATCTGATCTGATAGTATCAAAATCCACAGGATCCGCTATCATTACATTTTCAGTTCCCGTAAAGAGCCTGGACGGATCAAAGATCGTAGGTATAGTACAGAGAAATTATGATGTGTCGGTACTTCATGATCTTCTTGCAGAGGATGTCATGCAGGATCGTCAGGAAAATCTCATTGTGGACAGAACCGGAACCATAGTTGCCCATTCGGCAAGAGAGGTAAATACCGAGGAACCTGAAAAGCAGGATACGAATCCCTTCTACACAGATTCAAGGGGAGACAAATTGGTGGGTTCCTATAAGGCACCGTGGGCTGGTGATACATGGCTTATATGCTGGGAGAAGCTTCCGGACAGCGAATGGGTAGTTGCATCCTGCCGTGTACAGGAGGTGGCTCTTGCAAGTGTATACAAGACGGTGGTGATCCAGGCAATTCTGGGTGTTTTGTTTATCGTTTTAGGTGTCGTGCTTGCGATCATATTCTCGAGAACCATCACAAAGCCTGTGGAAGCTGTGAATGATTCGCTTGAGAATCTCACAAACGGAACATTCAGAAAGATCAATGTATTTACAAACAGGACAGACGAGTTCGGTCAGATCATACGCAATACAAACGATGTTGTTGATAAACTGAAACTCATAGTGGGTGATATCTCCAACGGAGCAGGAGATGTCAATACGGCTTCAGATGAACTTGCAAAGATGTCCGAAAGGATTTCCACCAATACCGAGAGCGTATCACGCGCGGTTCAGGAGATCGCAACGGGTGCTACACAGCAGGCTCAGGAGATCCAGAATGCTACCGTCAATATCGAAAAGATCGGCGAAGCAGTTGCAAGTGTTCAGGATTCCACGAGAGACCTTTCAGAGATCGCAGAGAGAATGCAGACAGCGTCCGCAGAATCAGCAAACAGTCTTGCAGAGCTTAAGAAGAGTTCCGAGACCATGGATAAGGGTATCAATGATATATCCGAAAAGATCAGCGCCACAAGCGATGCGGTCGGCAGGATAAACGGCATGGTAGAGGCAATCTCAAGCATCGCTTCCCAGACCAACCTCCTTTCGCTCAATGCTTCGATCGAGGCTGCCAGAGCCGGAGAAGCCGGAAAGGGATTTGCAGTCGTTGCCGAGGAGATCGGAAAACTTGCGCTTGATTCCAACAGATCGGCTGACCAGATCCGCTCAGAGATGGATCTGCTCCTTTCAGAGTCACAGGCAGCAGTCAGCATGGCTGATAATGTACAGAAGAATAATGTAAGGCAGCAGGAGGTCATCGAGACCACATTCTCAAGTGTTAACAGGATGATCGAGGATATCGAGACCACCGCAGCAGGAGTACACAAGATCTCCGTAAATGCGGATGCCTGCGTAAACGCAAAGGACGCGGTCATAGAGGTTATGGATTCCCTGTCGGCAATCTCCGAAGAGAATGCGGCATCAAGCCAGGAGACAGGAGCTTCCATGGAAGAACTTACCGCTACGGTATCTACTCTTTCAGACAGCGCAACCTCGCTGCATGATATTTCGACAACGCTTTCAGACGAGACAGGATTCTTCAAAGAGGATTAAAAAGGTTTTTATCGGCCGGGCAGGTTTTCCTGCCCGGTTTTTTTGTGTTTGCCCGCCATGGGCGGGCTCTGACGGGAGTCCTGTTCTCCATGTCTTGCCTTTCGTTGAAACAGATGGTATAGTATTAGTCGTATGGGGCCGTAGCTCAGCTGGGATGAGCGTTCGCCTGACACGCGAGAGGCCATGGGTTCGATCCCCGTCGGTCCCACTTATTGAAACCCCGTGATCAACTCACGGGGTATTTTTTAAAGTTGATAGAGGGATGGTTTTTCTGTCAAAGTGTCAAAAAGATGACAGAAGAACCGTCCCCTTGACACCATATCGGAGATATTTGAAGTGAGGTTTTTCATAGAGGATAATATTACAAATGTAACCGAAGAGGAACTTGAGAAGGATCTGCTGCTTTTGCCGGAGTGGAGGAGAGTGACTGCGCAGAGGTTTAAGTTTCTTTCCGGAAAGGTCCAGAGCGCGAAGGCATACCTGCTCTTAAGACAGGCACTGCAGGAAGAATACGGCATCAGGGATGACAGCGAATTTGCCGTTGGCAGGTACGGAAAGCCGTTTCTTAAAGATCATCCGGATATCCATTTTAACCTAAGCCACTGCAAAGAAGCCGTGATGTGCGTTGTCGATGATCATCCTGTCGGCTGTGATATCGAGTCCGTCACAAGAGATCCGAACCTTGATCTGTTAAAGGGAACACTGAGCGAAGCGGAGCAGGAGAGGGTCTTTGGCGCAGAAGAGCCGGAGCTTGAATTCATGAAGTTGTGGACCGCAAAAGAGGCTTTCTTAAAGCAGAAAGGCACGGGTCTTGCCGACGATCTGGCAGAACTTTTTTCAGACGGAGTGCCGGAGGGTCTTATTATAGAGACCAAAGCTATACCGGACAGATCCTATGTTTATTCGATCTGCCGCAAAAGTTGACAGGGGGACGGTCCCGGTGTCATCAAAGTTGACAGGGGGACAGTCCCGGTGTCATCAAAAATCATCTTTTTGTAGGATGTACGGACTGTGTAACACAGGTATAATAAAAGCCGGTCATGAGTGAAGAAAAAAAGCGTTTTCCTAAATGCATAACGGTTATTATTGTACTCTATGCCGCGGGTGTGGGTTTCAGGTTTCAGTCCGGGGACTTTCCGCTCTTTTCGTTGTCCGTGCTTGTCTGCTGTGCCGCCTGTATCTATTGGGCAGTTTCGATCAGACTGCGCATCACCCACGCCAGGCAGAGAAGGCTGCTTATAAGTATTGCGGGGATGATACTCCTGCTTCATTTTCTGCAGTTTCTGCGCTATAACTTTGCAGACGGAAGCCCTGTTTTTTTGAGATATCTCTGGTATCTTTATTATATCCCGATGATCCTGGCGCCGCTTTTCGGGCTGTGGGCCGCGGTTCTGATAGGAAGACCCGAGAATGAACGGCCGGGGCCGGGATGGCTTTTATTATCTGTGCCTGCGTTGATCCTCATCGCAGGTGTTCTGACAAATGATCTTCATTATCTGGTGTTTGCGCCTGATCCGCCGGGCACGGCGCTTGCCGGTGATTATACCCGCGGGATCCTCTTTTATATCGTATCCGTGTGGAATTACGGAATGCCTGTTTTCGTTCTCCTTGCGGCTTTCCGGCGCTGCAGTGTAACCTATCCCAGAAAACATGCGCTGCGTCCTCTTCTTGTCACAGTGACGGGATTTCTTTTCATGCTTATTTTCTATGGGAGCGCATCGGGCGGCAGGAAAATCTTCGGGATCGAGATACTGACCTTTCAGATGTTGTGGAACATGATGCAGGTGTTCTTCTGGGAGGAATGCATCTTCATCGGGCTCATTCCGTCAAATATCGATCACGGGACCATATTTAAGAATTCCAGAGTGAGGGCACTGATCCTTGATAATAACGGAAATACAGTGTTTTCCTCAAATGAGGCCGGACCGGTTCCGGAAAAGGTCAGAAAAAAAACGGGAAATTTTATTGCTGTCACAGATGAGGATACAAAGATCTGCGGCAGGAGTATTCCGGGAGGTTTTATATACTGGCAGGAGGACATGAGCGCCGTGACGGCTATCAACAGGGAACTTGCGGAAACCGGCAGACGTCTTCAGGAGGAAAACACCCTGATCTCGGGGGAGAATGAACTCAAATCCGAACAGGCAAGGCTGGAAACAGCAAACAGGCTGTATGACGAGATAGATGCAAAGGTGAGTCCGAAGTGCGAAAAGGTAAAGAAACTGCTTTCGCGTACGAAGGATCTTTCTGCGAATGAATCTGACACGGCCATACTTTTATCGGCAGTGATCACGGCTTATATCAAAAGGACGGCAAATCTGATGCTGGTCGGAAGAGAGAAGGGGAGCCTCTCAACGGAGGATCTGAAGCTTGCATTAAATGAGTCGCTGGAATACGCAAAGCTTTACGGGATCATGGCTGATGCGGCGCCCGGAAAAAAGGCTGACTATCCTTTATTATCTGTTCTCTCGGCCTATGACCTTTTTGAAGAGATACTTGAAAACGGTTTTTATCTCATTGGCGCCTTCATGGTCTGGATAGAGACGAAGGAGTATATGGAGCTCCGCATGGAACTGGCAAAGAAGGTTGAGGCTGATGAAGACCGCTGGATGATATTTAAGGAGCGCATAAGAGACTATGCCGTGAAGACAGGCGGATACAGGCTTTTTTCCATGGATTCCGAAGAAGAGGAGACGGTCATGATCAGGGCAAGTTTTTCGGCAGCTTTAAGCGGATCGGGAGGTGGTATGGCATGACAGTGATACTCGGTGCATGGATACTGCTTTTGACCCTGGCTTCGGCATTTCTGACGGCGGAAGTGCTTTTAAGAGGCAGCAGGATATATCTGGCCTTTTCCTTTCTCGATCTTATTATCTGTTTCATGGCGCTGCAGCAGTCCGTGGAAGCTGCAAAGAGGGGAACCTTCGGAAGTTTTGCCGTCATACCCTTCATCTGTCTGACCGTCATCTGTGCAGCGATGGCCATGCATACTCATATGTGGAGGAAAAACCATCTGTCACCGATGTCCTTAAAAGAGGGACTCGATGTGCTTTCGGACGGACTGTGTTATTATCATGAAGACGGAAGGATCATCTTTTCAAATCCAGCCATGAACAGAATAGCAAAAGATCTGACCGGTGCATTCCTTACCGACGGCAGGCAGCTGTGGGAGTCCGCATCAAAGGATGCCCTGCAGACGGGCGGGGATGAAGGCGTCATTGTAAAGATGCCGCAGGATCATGTTTACCGTATGATCAGGAACATGAGGGATTTTCTTCCGGAGCCTGTTTATGAGCTTGTCGCCTGTGACATGACGGAGGAATATGATCTGAAGCTTAAGCTTGAAGAGCAGAACCGCCGGCTTTCCGAGCAGAAAAAGATTCTGCAGGAGATAAACGAGACCATTACCGATCTGACGATCGAAAGGGAGATACTTCAGACAAAGGTCAATATCCATGACGATCTGGGCAAGGCTTTAATAGCCGTAAGGTCATATCTGTCGGGAAAGACGGAGAGGGATGAGCTTGTATCCATTATGGACAAGGCTGTATCGCTGCTGGGTTCCGGTGATGAGCTGCGACGCCCGGATGATCTTAAGACCGTGTTAAGAGCCGCATCTGATGTAGGCGTCACCGTAAGGATAAACGGTTTGATGCCCGTAGACGAGAATAAAAGGAGCGTGATCGTGGCGGCTTTGCGTGAATGCATAACAAATACCTTCAGGCATGCCAAAGGTGATGAGCTTTATGCAGACATCAGGGTAACCGAAAACGGGCAGACGGAGGCGGTATTTACAAATAACGGAGCTGCGCCCGAAGAAGAGATCGCAGAAACCGGAGGCCTTGGCTACCTTCGCAGGATAGCGGAAGATAACGGGGCGCAAATGCATATAGAAAGCAGGCCGGAGTTTATGTTGAGAAAAATTATGTAAACCGAAATGTTGACAGAGGGACGGTTCTGCTGTCAACTTTTTACACTCTGACTCATTTTGTTCCACGCATTCCAGGTAACCGGTGCGACGGTGAACTTATCAATAACGCAGACTATAAGCCTGCCAGTCATTCGCATTTAGTACATGCTCATGACCGGCAGACTTAGTCCGCATAATCGTTAATTTCACCTGCACGGTTCAAAATGGAATGCTTAGGAATCAAAATGAGTCTCGTAAAAGATGACAGCAGAACCGTCCCCCTGTCACAAAAGATGACAGCAGAACCGTCCCCCTGTCATATTCCCCGGGAGGAAAAATGCCAAAGAAACCATACAGTGTGATGATAGTTGAAGACCAGCCCATGGCCCGCAAACTCTTTGAGATGATAGTGGAGCAGGATGAGGGCTATGAGCTTAAATATTCGGTGGAAAGCGCGTCGGTCGCGCATATGTACTGTGACAAGGAAACGCCTGATCTGGTGATCATGGATGTCATCATGTCGGACAGGTCAAACGGTCTTGACGCTGCAGAGCGCATCAAAAAGAGCCACCCCGATGTGAAGATCGTGATCACGACCTCCATGCCGGAGGTTTCCTTCATCGAAAGGGCAAAGCAGGCAGGTGTGGACAGCTTCTGGTACAAGGGAGCGGAGCCTGCCGAGATCCTTGATGTGATGAACCGCACCATGGCCGGGCAATCCATCTATCCGGATACAACTCCGGCTGTGAACCTCGGAGAGATTGACAGCACGGAGCTGACCGGGGCGGAGCTTGAAGTGCTGCGTGAACTCACCAAAGGAGCCAGCAATGTTGAGATAGCGGAAATATTATGCATCTCACCGACCACCGTCCGCACACATATCTCAAACATGCTCTCAAAGACCGGCTTTGCAAACCGCACCGAGCTTGCGATCAAAGCGCGTCTTTCGGGACTGGTGATCGGAGAATGACAAAATCATCCTTTTGTAAGATGCGGAACCTTCAGATCTGCATGTGTGCATATTTTTTATCAGATGCAGTATCGGGAATCTGACCCCGGTTTCCGGTGTGCCGCAAAAGTTGACAGAAGGATGGTTTTTTTGTGTATACACGGTTGACATATACACACAATCCGTGTATAATTCGTTCATGATAAAGAGTTTTGGTGATAAAGAAACAGAGAAGATATACAGGCAGATTTTTTCATTGAAGCTTCCTTCTGATATTCAGGAATTAGCTCTGCGTAAGCTGATCATGATCGACAATGCCGAAAATATAAACGATCTGAGAGTGCCGCCGTCAAATCACCTTGAACAGATGCATGGAAAGAGGGAAGGACAGTACAGCATCAGGATCAATGATAAGTACAGGATATGCTTTATCGAAAAGAAAAACGAATATTACAATGTTGAGATAGTCGATTATCACTGAAAAAGGGGGATATTATGGATAAAATAATAAAAACTCCCACAATGGGAGAAATTCTTATGGAAGAATTCATGCAGCCTCTGGGTCTTTCCGCTTACAGACTTGCAAAGGACATAAATGTGCCGGTATCCAGAATACAGGATATATTGCATGACAGGCGCAGGATTTCCGTGGATACTGCTTTGAGACTGGCCAGATATTTTGATCTTTCGGAAAAATACTTTATTAATATCCAAAATGATATAGAAATAAGAGAATTAAAGATCAGATTGGCTGAGGAGATTGAAAAGATCCCACATTGCAGTTATGCATGAGTAAAAATCAGTATCGGGGTATGATTTTGCCTTCGGAGGACGGGAGTAATTTGGGATCCGGTCAGCGTAATACAAGCAGACCGGATCTTTTTGTTATAAAATCATCCTTTTGTAGAATGCGCGGCAGGAATAGATTTTTGTATAATAAAAACGACTTGCTTAAAACACGATGATTCATTGGAGGGAAACTATGTTCAGAAACAGAATGTCAAAAAGGATCCTTGCGTTTATGCTCTGCGCGCTGCTTACTGCGGGCATGATACCTGAAAGCATACTTGCGGCAGAGGCAGGTGAAAGCACGGAGACTGTTGAAATTGATCCGGTAAATGAGGCGTCCGGGGAGGCGGTTTCCGATAATAAGACCGCGCCGGATACCGGAAGTGAGATGCCCGGTGATGGCAGCGAAGGCACAGCACCTTCTGAAAATGAGGTAACAGAACCGGTGGAAGAACCTTCCGTTACACCGGAAGAAACCATGCCGACGGAGACTGTGTCAGGGGACGAAGCGGAGGAGACCGTGTCGGAGGATGATATAGGCGAAGCTGTATCCGGCAATGAGATTCCCGAAACTGTTTCGGAAAATGAGACGGAAGAGGCAGCGGGAAATCCCGGAACCTGGGCAAACGTCATAAAAGTAGCCTTAAATAACGGCAGCATATATTATGGTGGAGCAGATGCGCCAAGCGGTGTCAGCTACGATGCAGATACACACACTCTTACGCTTGATAATTTTAAGAATGAGAATGCATATATATCAAGGAAGGAATATACAGCTATAGCGGAATCTATGCAGATGGTGACCTGATCATTGAGGTAAAGGGTGATTGTGTCGTTAAACCAAAGCCTAAAAATGCCGGATTAGGGGGCAGACAGGGATCAGTGTTCTGGGTAACCTGACCATACGTAATGTGAGCGGATCTGACGGGCGTCTTACAGTTCACGCAAACGATGGAGATAAAATAGGTACCCGAACAGTTACGGAGGGAATATTTGCGCAGGGAAACCTGACCATAGTGAAAAACGGGAATAACACCATAACAGTCTCCGCTACCTCGGGATATTCAGAGGGATGGCGGGAAATGTACAATCTCAACGATGATTCACGAGGAATACATTGCTATGGAAACCTGGTAATAGACGGCAAAGGGACCAAAGGAGGTGCCACTGTCATTGGCCAGAACGAAAACAATCTTTACGGTGTTTCCTACGGGATCAGTTCGCTGAAGGATATTGAAATAAAGGACGGAGCAAAAGTTATCGCAAAAGGCAGCAAAGGAGATAAGGCGGGAAGGGTATCCTGCGGATTATATGCGGGAAACACCATTAAGGTCAGCGGCGATAAAACGATCGTCGAAGCCTACGGGGGGACCATCAGCAGTTTTGGAGACAGAACGAAAGAATCTAATTCTGACAATATCTCTTATGGGATTATGGTGGGGACGTACACTTTTGATTATTACGGAACGCCCGGTTCCATCAACATAGAAGGAGGAACCGTTACGGCAAAAGGCGGCGGGACTTCAGAATATCACAAAGATCCCAAAGAAAACGGGCAGCGTGTCAGAAGTATCGGTATGTACACAAATGCTCTCAGCATCGGGAATGCTTCAGTAATAACAGAAGGTGCGGATCCGAACCCCGGGTTAAGCTACGGTACCTATATCAAAACAGATAAAGCATATATTCTGTCCGTAAGATACGGAAAACTGACGGGAAAAGGTTATACAGGTGCCATTGTTTGCTCGCGTTCGATCAATTACGATACGCCGATCCTGGAGGGAAGTACATCCTACAGCGGAAGTTTACCTGTTCTGAAGGATGACTACGACAATTCATGGAAATATGCAACGATGGATGCAAAAAGAGTCGTTATAGATATAGATGACTGGACATACGGTGAAACAGCAAAGATCCCTTCAGTACATAATCTGAATAAATACGGGGATGGGAATGTTACGGCGACCTGCAAATTCAATGTAGATAATCCGACAAATGTGGGTCTCTACCGGGCTTCTGCAACCCTCAGCAACGGAATGACCGGGTTTAAAACGATCAACATACTGCCCAGAAACATATCTGATGCAGTGATAACATTCGGGACACAGGAAGAATATAACGGTTCGTCACAGGAAGTGGTGATCTCAAGTGTGAAGTGCGGAGGGAAAACCCTGGTTAAAGATACGGATTATACGATAACCAGTGGTGGTTCGGCAACAAATGTGGGCGACACATTGCTCTACATCGCAGGTAAGAAAAACTATTCGGGTACCAAAACCGGAACCTGGTCACTGCAGAAGGCAACGCTTCATTATACTGATTTCAGTAACATCAATTCGAGAGAAAGCGAACATATCATATATGACGGGAATTATAAGACCGTAACAACACCGGTCAAGTCGGGAGTGGGAAAGATAACGGTCTGGTATTATAAATATGAAACCAAAGAATGGGCAACCAGAGTAAAAGAGCCGGGAAATTACTATGTATACTTTGATGTGGAAGAAAGTAATAATTATAAGGTGGCAAATAAACTGACATATGGTGATCAAAGTGTCAGAGCAAACAGAATGACTATAAATAAGAAATACGGCGAACCCGTGGAATGTGTACCGACGGCGAGAGTTAAGGCGGGACAGACTGTAGATCTTATGGTCAATACAGCAGGCGCCTTGGGAAGACCTTCATTTCAGATAGAAGACGGAAATGATAATACAGCCGGCGGTGGATGCAGAGTAGATTCTTCCAGTGGATTGTTCACGGCGGGAAGCGGGATAGGTACATGCAAGGTGACGGTAAAATCGACTGCGACAGAATATTATATGGGATGGAGATCTTCAGTGACAGCCTATATCACGGTCACCGTAGATAATAAGGAATCCGCTGCGCTTACAGTAACTCAGGGAGATATAACTTTCGGAGATTCTCCGGCTCCTGCATGGACTCCGAATATCACTTCTCCAACTGTAAAATATTCAGGTACCAAACACGACGGAAGTACATACAGTGAAACGACAACAAAGCCTACTGAAGCCGGAAACTATACCGTAACGGTCACAGGAGAGAGTGGAATTTACTCTTATTCCGGGAGCAAATCATTTAGTATTAACCCAAAAAATGTAGAAGGTACCGTGATCACGTTTGGATCGCAGAGTACTTATGACGGAACAAACCAGAATGTTGTAATCGACAGTGTCAAACTGGGAGGGAATACTCTTACGGCATCCGATGATTATGAGATATTATTCGGCGGTGCAGCTGAGGATGTTGAAGATCAGCAGGTAGAAATTCAGGGTAAGGGAAACTATACCGGCACAGCAACATCTGCGGCAAAATGGAAGCTGAAAAAGAAAACACCCGTTGCAGGAGATTTTTCTGTGACGGCAGCATCCACAAGAGATTATACCGGAGAGTCGGCAATACCGGTTCCGGAACCGTCATTGAACAGTGGCAGGACCGGCTGCGGAGACATTACAATATACTATACCGGAACAGGTACAACATCATATGCAAAAAATGTGACACCGCCTGCTGATGCCGGATTATATGATGTCACCTTTGATGTGGCAGAGGGTTCAAACTTCAGTTCTGCAACCGGACTGACATATGGTACTCTTACGATCAAAAAGGTGGATTTCACGGGAGATAAGGAGATTTCCTCCGTAGGACAGATAGACAGGGAAACAATACTTGATCTGACAAGTTATGCCAATGACGGAACATGGGGAATTGTGACTGTAACAGAAGGAGACGGTTATTTAAGTGCTGCGCCGACAATTACAGGCAAAAAACTGAAATTTACATTCAAGAATGGCACAGCGGTTGGATCTGAGGCAACAGTAACCGTTCCGGTCACAAATTGTAAGAATTACAATGATTACACCCTCACCGTAACACTTACCGCCAGGCAGCAGTATACTCTGGAGCATGTTGCAGCAAGTGAACCTACCTGTACGATGAACGGAAATAAAGAGTACTGGTTTGCCACAGATGAGGATGGTATTTATTTCTATGATGAAAACGGAACACAGCCTACATTTGAAAAGGATATAATAATCCGTGCCCTCGGACATGACTGGGGTGAGTGGAAGGTTACCAGGGAAGCGACTCACACCGTACCCGGAGAGGAGACGCGTGAATGTAAAAGAGAAGGCTGTCAAGCAAAGGAAACAAGGGAGATACCTCTGGTTCCTTATACCATAACCTTCAGCTTAAATGGCAAGCCCGGTGCTGCACCTGTGTCGCAGAATATCATAAACGGAAACAAGGCTGCAGAACCTGCCGCTCCCACAGCCGATGGCTTCACCTTCCTCGGCTGGTTTAAGGATGCTGCGGGAGAGGATTACTATGATTTCAATACTCCGGTAACAGGAAACATTACACTCTATGCAAAGTGGGTCAGCAAAGAAGTTAAGCTTTATACGGTATCCTTTGACCTGAACGGAAAGGATGGAACAAAGCCTGCAGACCAGAAGGTACCCGAGGGAGGTACGGCGGGAAGTCCGGGAAATCCCGCATCGGCCGGATTCATTTTCAGGGGCTGGTACACCGACAAGGACTGCAAGTCGCTTTATGATTTCAGCGATCCCGTGACGGCAGATATAACACTCTACGCCCGCTGGGAGGAGGATGTGCCTCCGGGAGCGTTTAAGATATTCTATACGGAGTCTGAGCTTAAGTTCGATCCTTACAAGGGACTGACCTACAATACAGGAAACGAGCACTATGAATGGACCTATACGGGATCAGCGTTAAAGCCTGCCATCACCGTGACGGACCACAAGGGAAATGTGCTTACGGAAGGTTCTGATTATACAGTTAAATATACGGGCAATAAGGATGTTTCTGCAAAGCCTGCAAAGGTGACGGTAACAGGAAAAGGAAACTTCGCAGGAAGCAGGAGCCTTGAATTCTATATACTTAAGGCTGACCTTGCAAAGGCTAAGGCAAAGAAGATGCTCATCATTCCCGACTCCTTTGCGGTACAGAAGGGAAAGAAGATATCGCCCGTGGTCATCTATCAGGGTGTTACGCTTGATCCGAAAAAGGATTATAAGCTCAGCAACACAGGAGCGATAAAGGAGGATACGACCGTTGATATCGAGGGTAAGGGAACCTTCTTTACCGGAAAGATATCAGGCATACCCGTGAAGGCCTTTCGGCGGAAGAGATCAGAAACAATACCATCAAGGTAAGCCTTTCACCTGAAAAGCATGTATATACCGGCTCTGCACAGGAACTTTCCGAAAAGGAGCTTGTGGTCAAGGCCGGAAGCGGCACGGCGCCGCTTGCAAAGGGGAAGGATTATAAGGTCATCTACAGTAAAAATACCGACGCAGGAAAGGCGAAGGTTACCGTCATGGCTCTCGGGTCCTACATAGGAAATGTGAGCAAAACCTTTACGATCGAGGCTGATACAAAGAGCAATATAACGGCGGCATTAAAAGAAGGTATGAGCAAAGGTTATGATCCGAAGGGCGCAACGCCGGCATTGAATGTAAAGACAGACAAGACCGAACTTACAGCAGGAAAGGATTACAAGGTCGCTTATTCAAACAACAAGGCAAAAGGAGAGGCTGACTACAAGCTGACCTTCATTGGAAACTTCAAGGGCCACAAACCTGTGACAGGCAAGTTTACCATCACTGAAGGTGCTTTCGCATCGGCAAGCGTGAATTCGGCAGACCTCATCTACGGTAAGCCAAACCTTTACCGTTCGGCACCCTTCGTATCGATAGGCGGCGTGAGTGTCGGCAAGAAAGACTACACAGTGAAGTACTTTGACGGAACAAAGGAACTGGCTGCAACGGACAAGATAACTCTGGGTGGCAGTGAGACTGAAAAAACGATCACCGTGAAAGCCACCGGAAAAAACAACTACAAGGCAGAAGACAGCGCAGCCTTCACCTACAGGGTGGTAAAGGTATCCGGAAATATGATCAATCTTTCAAAGGCAAAGATCGTGGGAAAGGATACGAAGAAGGGAGTGAAGGGTTAGGAATACACCGGAGAATATGTAACGCCGGAGATAGATGTTCTTGTCAAACAGGGTAAGACCTGGGTTAAGACAGATCCGGCAAACTATACCGTGACCTACATCAATAACATCAACAAAGGCAAGGCAGTGATCATGGTTACAGGAAAGGACGGCGCAGCCGGAAGCAAGACCGCGAAGTTTACGATCAAAGCAAAGAGTATGAGCAAGTTTAACTGAAGCTGCACTAAATCCTTGTTTACGATCCGATAACGCAATAAAAAATATGACTTCTTGCGCGAGAAAACGTAATTTCGCGCAGGAAGTGGATCTGAGCAACCTGAAAGCGCCGACGATTCAATAAAGAAATGTCCCCAAAAAATTTAGCTCTCCAGCTGTTTTCATCGTATAATAAGACAGATGGGAGGATTTAGCTATGAACGATGATATAAGAAAACTTAACGACGATGAGCTTGATATGATATCGGGCGGCAAATCGAACCCCCCCGGATTTATCTGACGATGAGGACAATATTCCCGAGAAATGCCCGAAGAATATAAAGGGTAAGCATACCTTTGTCATGGAGCCCAACAGTCTTTTTGAGGAAATCTGTATTTTCTGTGGCTGTAAAAAGCGAGTGAGCTACCCATGGAGTAATCCGCATAAGCCGACCCGTACTTAACAATTAATTCAGCCCTGAATAAAAAACAGGGACGGAGGGTGTCAGAGGGACGGTTCTTCTGACACCTTTTTTATTGCATAAAATCGGAATCTGTTCTGCGGTCAAAATGACACAGCATTGCATTTTTGGCCGCAGAATGCTATGAACTTTAAGGTGGTCGATAAATATTATATTTCAATATCACTCCGGGAGGTCATCTCTTGAAAAATGACCGCCTCCGACATATAATTCGGAAGTAATATCAGGAGGTTTTTTATTATGGAAAAGAAAAGCAGAACCGGACTTCTGGTGCAGGCCGGGGTCATAGCGGCGATATATACGGTGCTGTCGCTTCTGACCTGGCAGTTTTCGCACCTTGAGATACAGTGCAGGGTGGCTGAGGCGCTTTGCATGATGATCTTTTATACGCCTGCAGGTGCATGGGGTGTCGCGCTTGGCTGCCTTTTGACAAATATCTTCAGCGGCAGCGTCATTGACATGGTTTTTGGGACTCTTGCCACGGTGATCGCAGTCATTCTGACGAGACCTATCGCGAAAAAAGTGAAGGAAAAGTGCGGGGATAAGCTTGATCTGAAGCATTCCCTGCTGATACCGATACCGACGGTGCTTGTCAATGCCGTCATCATACCGTTCGTTCTCTACTACGGCTACGGTATAACAAGCATGGGTTCAGCCACTGGCCGGGGGGCGGTCCTCGGACTCATGGCTTTTTCGGTCTTTGCCGGAGAAGTAATCTCATGCTATGTATTCGGGCCGATCATCGTAATAGTGTTAAACCGCGTTCGCGGCAGGATCAAAATATGAAGAATACGGTCAATAAGCATATAGTGCTGCTGCTCGTGCTGGTATTGTCAATGACAATGATGATCCTCGTATCGTGCAAAAAGGCGGAAGATACGGGGGCTGCCGACGCCGGACAAAAACAGAGTGAGACCGGAAACGGGGATAAGGAGGAAAGCCTTCAAAATGATGATGCCGGTGAAAATGGCGGGGAGGCTTCAAAAAGGATGCGCCGGATGCGGCGGCAGAGATTCCCGATGAGCCCGTTGATGAAGAGTGGATAGAGGTCCTGAAAGCAAACGGTACCTTTTACGATGCTCTGTATTCTCTCCCGAAGATAATGGAGGAGGATCCCGGCAACCATCCCGACAATGTGAAGATGCCGGAGGGGATAATAAGGGACAATCTGGATTATTACATACCCCAGATGAATGAGGATGACGGCGATGACGATCTTACCACTCCGGGCAGCATGTCGGAGGTGGCAGGAACCTGGATACCGGTCACCGCCAAATACCAGGATATAGAGACGGATTACACCTGGATAAAGGATGCGGGCGTTGATTTTCACCTGATCCTCAATGAAGACGGCACCGGGAAATGCAATATGTACGGCGGAGAGCAGGATGCTCCCTGGAACGAAAAGACTATCCTTATTTCAGGCAAGGACTGCCTGTACGGTTTTGACGAAGATGGGCATCTGGTCACTTATTTTGATCCCGGACTGGAGACGAACATGTCCTGGGTATTTGCAAGAGAAGCGGAGTATGGCCAGATCGCTGATTCCATGAAGCCCGATCAGTCGGGATTTTTGGGAAAAAAGCTTAAAGACGGAAAGCTTTTCAGACTCAAAGGGACATACATCGGAAATGAAAAGCTTAATGAGAATCCCGATGATCCGCAGTATTCACCCGAGGATCATTTCATCGTTCTGGTGGAGACGGACGAAGAGACACATAACGGATACGGTTATGTACGCGAGGGCACGGAGGATATTGCTCTTTATTATCAGAGTGACAGAGGCATAATCAAACCGATAAATGAGAATACGAAGGACAGGAGCAGACTGAACGGCCGCTGGAAATTCGAACTTTCGGATGACGGGAAGCTCCTGAAGCTCTGGAAGGATTATGCAGATATGCCTCAAAAATACGATGAATATGAACTGTGCGGCGACGAGGAAGCCCCGATAAGCCACCTTGCAGTAGGTCCCGTGCCGGACCGTGAGAGCATAGAGGTTCCTGAGGGGACACATGAAAAGGCGGGCTTCTGGCATCTGGACCGTATCTATGCATATCAGTACAATGTCGAAAATCCGCTGGGGGAAGAACCCTTAAAGGAGGGAGTCGACGAAAATGCTTACGGTGAAGATACCCGCAAATATGATGCGGATATCTGGTATGTGCTCCGTGAAGACAGCACGGGTTATATGCGCATATGGAACAGATATTTTGAAGTGGTATGGAATGATGATGTCCAGTATTATTATGACATTTCCGGAAGGCATCAGATGGGAACCGTTGTGGGTGAGATCGATTATGACGACAACTTTATAAGGCTGTTTAAGGATGAACTGAATGAAGTGCCCGAATATCCTGAAGAATTAAAGTAGGATCTGACGATACTAAAGTATTTTGAAATTCATCCGATATATAAAGTGTAAGCAGTACTTAATTCCGGTAGAGCAAAGAATAAGGGCGGATAAATAAGGCTGTTTACAAAAATCAAACATCGGGAGCATCCGGATCTTTAAAGGATCAGGGTGCTCTTTTCAAGTTGTGGCGCGGGTTTGCAAAAAGTATTTTTGACCGTATAAACAAATGATGATAAAATCATAGGTTAGAGTGATTTTATTATGCAAAGGAGCGGCAGCATGGATAATAATCTGTTCAGGGAAAAGAGCATAGAAAGAGTGTCATCACCGGAAAAACTCGACGATTACATAAAGGTCGTCTCACCGGGAGTGTGGTTTGTTCTGGCGGCTATCATCATTCTGGTGCTGGGATTTCTGGCGTGGGCAAATATCGGGGATGTTCCCGTTACCGACGCTGCCGGAACAGTTCAGATGGTACACC
The DNA here is from genome assembly GCA_024690825.1 of Lachnospiraceae bacterium. GTDB lineage: Bacteria > Bacillota > Clostridia > Lachnospirales > Lachnospiraceae > NK4A144. Next base: position 47,860 of record JAILOK010000098.1, read on the forward strand.
CCGTTAAATTTCTGCTGAATTGAGGGTCGTTTGATGAATATGACAAAAAAAGCGGTAAAGCCGGTCACAAAGGGAGTTGCAAAAGTTCCCGTTGTCATGCAGCTCGAAGCCCTGGAGTGCGGGGCGGCCTGCCTTACCATGGTACTTTCTTATTATAAAAAATGGATACCTCTTGAGAAGGTCCGTTCGGACTGCGGTGTTTCCCGTGACGGTTCGAATGCAAAAAATGTCCTGAAGGCAGCAAGGTCCTACGGACTTGAGGCACAGGGTTACCGCATGGAGCCTGATACGCTGAAGGAGGAGGGGACATTTCCCTGTATCATCCATTGGAATTTCAATCATTTTGTGGTATGCAACGGCTTCAAAAACGGGTATGCCTACATAAACGACCCTGCAAGGGGCACCGTAAAGATCACCATGGAGGAATTTGACAATTCCTTTACGGGGATATGTCTGGGCTTCGAACCGGGTGAGGATTTTGAACCCGGAGGAAAGAAGAAGAGCATGCTGGGGTATGCGAAAAAACGCCTTAAGGGCGCGGGCCCTGCCGTGGCATTTCTGCTTCTTATCATGATCATTACGGACCTGATGGAGCTTATCACTCCGGGACTGTCGAGGGTCTTTCTTGATGTGGTCCTGGGAGGGAATAATCCGGGCTGGTTTATGCCGTTTTTTACATTCCTTGCTCTGTTTTCCGTGTTGAATATAGTCGTTGCCTGGATCCAGGCAGTATATATGCTCCGCGTCAACGGAAAGATGGCGGTCGTGGGCAATACCTCCTATATGTGGAAGGTTTTAAGGCTTCCCATAGAGTTCTTTTCGCAGAGAATGGCAGGAGATATCACGCAGAGACAGGCGACAAACGCTATGATCGCCCAGGATCTCATGAATACGATCACGCCTCTTTTTATCGATACTTTCATGATGATATTCTACCTTATCGTAATGGTCAGATACAGTCTGATCCTTTCTGTAGTGGGGATCTTTTCGATCCTTGTGGATCTTTTCATGTCCGGCATCATGGCAAAAAAGAGAGTCAATATCACCCGCGTGCAGATGAGAGATGCAGGCAAGCTCTCGGGCGCGACGGTATCGGGCATTGAGATGATCGAAACAATAAAGGCAAGCGGAGCCGAGACAGGATTTTTCGGAAAATGGTCTGGCTACCAGGCAAGCGTCAATCAGAGCCAGATGGAGTATCAGAGGGTGACCGTCGTGCTGTCCTTAATTCCTCAGGCTGTGTCAACGATCTCTGCCGATATAGTGCTGATGCTTGGAGTTTTTCTGACGATGAACGGACAGTTTACCATCGGTATGATCATGGCTTTCCAGGGTTACCTGCAGAATTTCACCATGCCTGCGACCACACTTATCAACGCGGGACAGACCATTCAGGAAATGCGTACCGACATGGAGAGGATAGAGGATGTCATGGAGTATCCCGATGCCGTAGAGGAATCGGATGATACTGACAGCAGGGAAGTTGTGTACGACAAGCTGAAGGGAAATGTGGAATTAAAGAATGTGACATTCGGCTATTCGAAACTTGGCGAACCTCTTATCAAGGACTTTTCACTGACAATGAAGCCGGGAAGCCGCATCGCTTTAGTCGGCAGTTCCGGCTGCGGCAAATCCACCATATCAAAGCTTATTTCGGGATTATACGAGCCCTGGAGCGGGGAGATCCTATATGACGGAAAGAAGAAAAATGAATACGACAGAAGCGTGTTCACGGGATCCCTTGCGGTAGTTGATCAGGATATCATCCTTTTTGAGGATACGATAGCAAATAATATAAAAATGTGGGACAAGTCCATCGAGGATTTTGAAATGATCATGGCAGCCCGCGATGCGCAGATCCATGATGATATCGTGGTCCGTGAAGGCGGTTATGATTATAAGATAACCGAAGGCGGAAAGGATTTCTCGGGAGGACAGAGGCAGAGGCTTGAGATCGCGCGTGTGCTTGCCCAGGATCCCACGATCATAATCCTTGACGAGGCAACAAGTGCGCTTGATGCCAGGACTGAATATGAAGTTGTAAAGTCGATAAGGGACCGCGGCATCACATGCCTGGTGGTTGCGCACAGGCTTTCGACCATCCGCGACTGTGATGAGATCATAGTACTCGACAAAGGAAATGTGGTCGAGCGCGGCACACACGATGAGTTATATGCGAAGGGCGGTTATTATACCGCACTTGTAAGCAGCGAGTAGAAAGGAGCAGATTCCGGTCAGAAATAACCCGGCAAAATCGAAGATTTTGTCGGAGAGGAACACCGATGCAGCGGGAGTGAGAGTCCCGCCTGCGGGACTCGAACAGTAGCGGAATCAGGTGTGACGATGGGTTGGTTTGATGAACAGATAAGATTAAGAAAAATAAGCGACGACGAGGCTTTTGCGGAGTCCTTTATAAATATCGCCGGTTCCGTCATGGGTTCAAAAGTATCTACCCTTCTCTTTGACGAAAGACAGGTCATAAAGAGTTCCATCGACGAGATCCTGAAATACTATCATCTGAAAAGCGGAGATATCCCTTCCGATCTGACGGATCTTTCCGCGCAGCTTGACTATGTCTTAAGACCCTATGGGATCATGTACAGGAATGTGACCCTTAACGGCAAATGGTACAAGGACGCCGTAGGGCCGATGCTTGGAAAAAGAAAGTCGGACAACGCTCCCGTTGCATTTATTCCCGACAAGGTCAGCGGTTACATTTTTCTGAATACCGAAACGGGAAAATACGAGAAAGTATCGGAGTCCAATAAGGAACTGTTTGATCAGGAGGCTGTTACATTTTACAAGCCCATGCCGCAGAAGAAGATGACATTGAAGGATATCCTGGTCTACATGGCGCAGTGCCTGTCCACCTCCGATATCGCTTTTATCGTCGTGGTGACGGCAGTGATATCATTTGTCGGTATGCTGATGCCAAAGATCAATGACATCATCTTTTCGTATGTGGTGCCGGCGCACAGTATGTCCGTATTTTCGGGAGTGACCGTGTTCCTGGTCTGTACGGGTATTTCACTGTTGCTTTTTACAGCATCCAAAACTCTGTGCACGGCCAGGGTTACCGCAAGGATGAGCATTTATGTGCAGTCTGCCACGATGATGAGGATATTATCACTGCCGGCAAATTTTTTCCGTGACTACGGTTCCGGGGAACTGGCTTCGAAAATGGAATACATGAATTCGCTCTGCTCCATGCTGATATCGACAGTCATGTCAACGGCGCTGACAAGCATCTTTTCACTGGTTTATATCGGATCTATCATCAGGTTTGCTCCGACCATGGTGACGCCGGCTCTGACTGTTATCATGGTGACTGTGGTGATCTCGGTAATAACGACATTTGTCCAGATGAAGATCAGCAAACGGCAGATGCAGCTGGCATCAAAGGAGAGAGGCATGTCCTTTGCGCTTGTTTCCGGTATCCAGAAGATACGGCTGGCTGGCGCGGAAAAGAGAGCCTTTGCCAGGTGGGGCAATCTCTACGCAGAGGAAGCGGCGCTTTCATATGATCCGCCGATGATCATAAAGATAAATCCCGTGATCACTCTGATGGTAACGCTTGCGGGAACATTCATCCTTCAGTATTCCGCAGCGGCTTCCGGGCTGACACAGGCCTCTTATTATGCTTTCAATACAGCATACTCGATGCTTTCGGGAGCCTTTATGGGGCTTGCCGGCATGACGCTTCAGATAGCCCAGATCAAGCCGATCCTTGACCAGATCAAACCGATCCTTGACGCAGAACCGGAATACTCCGACAATAAACAGGTGCTGACGAGGATAGGCGGAGGAGTTGAGCTCAACAACATTTCCTTCAGGTATAATGATGATATGCCCATGGTAATAGATGATCTTTCGCTGAAGATCAGGCCCGGGCAGTATATCGCCATAGTCGGAAAGACCGGATGCGGCAAATCAACTCTCATGAGGCTGCTCCTGGGATTTGAAAAACCCATAAAGGGCGCCATATACTATGACGGAAAGGATATCAATACGATAGACTTAAAGTCTCTCAGAAAAAATATAGGTTCCGTTACCCAGAACGGCAAGCTCTTTTCGGGAGATCTTTTTGAGAATATAGTCATTTCCGCGCCTCAGCTGTCTTTGGATGATGCGTGGGAAGCGGCCGAGATAGCGGGGATTGCCGATGATATCAGGGAGATGCCCATGGGAATGTTTACCTATGTGGCCGAGGGCGGAATAGGAATTTCCGGCGGTCAGAAGCAGAGGCTTATGATCGCAAGGGCTGTCGCACCGAAGCCGAAGATCCTGATGTTTGACGAGGCAACAAGCGCACTTGATAATATTACGCAAAAGAAGGTGTCGGATTCCCTCGCTTCGATGAAGTGTACCAGGATAGTGATAGCTCACAGGCTTTCGACCATACAGGAGTGTGACAGGATCATAGTCCTTGACGGCGGAAAGATAATCGAGGACGGAACCTACGACGAACTGATAGCAAAGAAAGGTTATTTTGCAGATCTCGTTGAAAGACAGAGAATAGATGCTTAAGGGGCGTTTCATTGTGAGGAAGGAGTTTTTATTATGAAAAACAGGATCATCGCATTGTTTATTGCAGCAGTGTTGTCAGCGGGTTTGATCGCAGGATGCAGCAGCTCTGTATCCGATGTAAAAAACGAACCTGAGGAGAAACAGGAAGAGGTTCAGACCGAGCCGGAAGAGGAATCTCCTGAAGAATCTGCCGAAAAAGTGGAAGAGGAATCATCAGCCGGTGAAGCAAAGGCTGAGGATGAAGAAGAGCCGGCAGAGGGTCTCGTCATTTCGACAGCAAAGGAATTTATAAGCCGGACCGATGATGACGGAAAGGTGATCGCTTACGGACACTATCCGGTAATCAAGGCGTCGGGAAAGGATTATGAAAAGCTTTCAAAGGCTCTGGATGACTTTACGGACAGTCTGAAGGCAGATGTGGAAAAGAATCTCGATGACATCGCGGATTTTGCAAAAGAAGATATCAAGGACGGAAGAGATCTGCCGGGCGGTTATTATACATACAACTGCGATGCTCTGATAACCCGCGCGGACGAGGAAGTTGTAAGCATCCTGCTGACCTATGATACATTCTCGGGAGGCGCGCACCCGTCATCATGGTTTGTGTCAGGCGTCTATGATTCAAAGGGCGGCGAAGAACTGAATATCGGAAATGTTGTAAAGGACATGGATTCGCTTCCGAAGACCTTAAGTGACAAGCTTCTTTCGGAATACGACAAGGAGATGTTTTTTGACGAGGATGTGGAAGGCCTGATAAAAGAGGCTTACGGAGATGATGATAAATATGTCTTTACGCTTGATAATGGCGGGATCTGCTTTTATTTCTCGGCATACCAGCTGGCTCCATATGCCTCAGGAAGCCAGATCGTGACATTTGATTATGACGATGAGGCAGATTTTGTTCTCGATGTTTACAAAGAGAATGTCGACAATATGATCGAGGGAATAATCCCGGAGAAAAAGTACAGATTTTCCGACAGCGATAAGGCATCGTTCTCCTGGTATGCAAATTATGAGGATGACTACGAGTATGAGCTGGATGTAGAGATAAACGGCAAGCAGGTTTCGGAAACCATCACATGCGCGGGTATGCAGCCGTATCTTGTAAAGAAGGACGGAAAGTACTTTATCTATGTGAACGAGCTTCAGATGAACGATTACCAGAGCATAGATATATATAAGATACAGGCCGGAGTTTTCAAGAAAGTCGGAAGCTTTGAGAGGGGCTTCAGGGATACAAGCCCTACGGATCCCGATAATTTCTATCTGGCCGGACGCACGGATCTGCTGTCTACGAATAATACATACAGATCCTATCATGTGGGAGATGACGGCATGCCCGTGGCAAACGAGGAATATGACCATGTGGTCGGTTCGGTCTCCGAAAAGCTGACATTGAAAAAGGATATCGAGGCCGAGGTCTATGCGGATGAGGATGCATCCGAGCCTGAAAAGACCACGCTTGAAAAGGGAACAGTCCTTTATTATTTCAGGACCGATAACGAGACCTTTATGGACATGAAAACGGAAGACGGAAGAATCGTCCGCTTCTATCCCAAGACCGGTGAATGGCCCCAGACCATAGACGGAACCGATATCGAAGAACTCTTTGACGGAGTGATGTTTGCGGGGTAAAAGATAAGCTGTAATATGATAAAAGGGCAGTCTGATGACTGTCCTTTTTTAGTTATCATGATCATATGAATAAAATATTGCCTGAAATAAATCCAACTAAATATCGTCAATAGTTACAAATCTGCGAAAGATCACGAAAATCTGTTGTTTCTATCTGCATGTTGTGATAATCTTTGACTTCGAAAATTCTTTTGATTTTTTCTTTTGGTAATTTCTACTATTAATCAGCGGGTATATTGAAGATGTTAAGAACGAAAGAAGACCCTGTCAGGGAGATTCTGGGCAGCGCTATGGATTCACATCCGGAAGAAACCAGGCAGATAATAGAAGAGATGACTTTGATCGGAGTGGATATAGTTTATAGAATGAATGCTATGGGATATTCACCGGATCCTTCTTCCGGAAGACCCGGAAAAATAATAATCGATCCGGAAGCGAGTTACAGCGCATGGCTCCATGAAAGACGGCATGCCATTGATGATAAAAACAGCGGATGGAGAGGTTTCAGAAACCTTGCTGATCCGTATACTGCCGCCAGATTTGAATCGAGTGCTTATGATGAGGAAATTGAATTTGCTGATAGGATGGGGTATTATGATGTAGTGGAAAGGCTCAAAATCCTCAAAAACAATAGGATAAGGGAGGTTCTTGGATATGAAAAAGATTGAAGAAATGTCCTGCCTTGAAAAATTAAATTCTGAAGGATTATCATATATATTAAACGGAATGTTGGAGTGTGTTGAAAAAAAAAGTGCGTCAGAAGAGGAAATTGAGGCAATAAGGAGGCTGGAAAGTGATGGGAGAGAAATTGCCGGAAGAAGGGTTTCTTCTTATGCCTGTGCAGTATTAAGTTTTTTAAGCATCATACAGTATCATGGATCTGACGAGGATGTCCTTGGACTGTTAGCTGCATGGAATAATTCGGGTAATATATCAGATAAAAGGGCAGTCTGATGACTGTCCTTTTTGAGGGTATCAGAATGAAGATACCTCTGACATGTTAAAAGAAAGGTATTAAAGCATGAAACGTCATTACGGAAAAATACTGGCATTTATGATACTGTTCTCGATGATCTTCGGCCTTCCGGGGGTGTCTTTTGCTGCCGAAACCGGAGAAAGCGTTGAAACCGGAGAGACCATAAGCGAAGATGAGGCAGAAGGCGGGACTTCGATATCGGAAGACATTTCCGGCGGGGTTGATGATAATTCAGCCGAAATGGGAGAGTTATCCGGGAATACTGCTGAAGGATCGGTGTCAGATGATGAGTGTATCGAAAAAGACCCGCTAACGGGATTGTCAGAAGAAAGTGCTTCAGCGATAACACTTCCCACATCATACAGCAATTACACCCTTGGCAGCCGGGTGACAGAAAACATACCGGTAAGCGGTCTTACCAAATGGTATAAGCTTTCATTGGATCAGACCAGGATAATGATGCTCAGCCTGACATCCACCAAATATCCGCATCTGTATATCTATGACAGTAACGGCGAACAGGTACGCGGATTTGACGGCCGCGGGAACTACTACCTTGGATTATTAAAGGGTAGTTACTATATCAAACTGATCACGAGCAGCCTTAATGAAACATACGATCCTTCTGTTGATACAAGTTCATTTTGTATTACTGCGCAGCAGGTGGACAATCACTACCAGTCTTTTGTTGAGGATTATGAAGATCCCGCATCTCTTAACGATACGAAAGCCACAGCAGATGAGATCCGACCGGATAATGTATATCACGGTATTGTTTGTGCAAATAATAAAAGAGACTGGTATAAGCTGACGGTAAGCGAGGACAACACATATATCCAGCTGTCTCAGTCGGATTATTATGATTATGATGGAGAGATCACTATCTATAATGACTCTGACAGCGTTATTGCACGTCAGAATGATGCGGATGCGATGACAGTCAGGCTTCTGTCAAGAGGTACTTATTACATAATGGCTTCGCGTTTTAATGCGGATAATAACATTTACGGCATAACCTCATATAAGATCGCTATAGGGAAGGATGCAAAAAGAAATGAGCATGTAACTTTGTATATGCCTGATGACGGAACAGAGTATACCCTTAACGAACGAAAGACCGTGCATCTGACAGGAAATAATAACACCACTCAGTATAAGCTTAATCTTTTTGACCGTGCGCATATCCTGAAAGTGAATGTTACGGCAACAAATAATGCATATCCGTATCTGTATATCGGTGATATTTATGGAAGATATCTGGAAACACAGCAGGGCGCGGGAACCATGTACATAGGTTTAACGGAAGGCGCTTATGCGATAAGACTATATTGTAACAGTCCGGGTAACGATGTGAGTTTTTGCCTGACAACCATAGATCCTGATAATAACAACCCGAGTATCAGAGAAGACTACAGAGACAGCCGCACAAGGAACAATACAGATCTGGATGCAAGTGAGTTTCAAAAAAATGTCGGAGAAGTGATCGATATACGGGGAATACTGGGCCGGAACAATATCAGGGACTGCTACAGATTCACTGTCTCCTGTCCATCCGTGTTCAGTGTTTCACAGAAGGATTATCGCTCTTACGGTGCTACGATGACACTTAAGGATAAAAACGGAAACCGGATACTGTATCAGAGTGACGAGAACGGATCAAAGCAGTGCACCATCCAGAAAGGGATTTATTATCTGTATGCCGAGCGTTTCAACTGGCAGAATAATGATTATGGTGTAACCTCCTACAGGGTCACGCTCTCAGATGCACCCGGGGTGGATACCTGTACGGTCACATATGACGGAAACGGTGCCGAATCCGGTACCGTACCTGAAGCTCAAAGATATATCAAAGGAGAAAATGTTTCTGTTAAGGGATTCGGAGATCTAAAGAAGACGGGTCTGGTCTTTAAGGGCTGGTGTGAAAACAGAGACGGTACGGGAAAGCTGTACTCGGAAGATGATATATATGAGAACATCCAGAAAGATCTTACCCTGTATGCTGTATGGATGGAGCCTCATTATATAAACGAGAGAGTAAAGTCGGTCATAAACGGCAAAGGCTATGGAACCTACAGCTTTAAGCTTGTTTCAGATGATAACAAGGTCCTGAAAAATACCGGTATCTCATATTATTTTACAGACGGGTCAGGTAACAGACTTCCTGAAAATTTCGTGGCTTCAAGTGACGAAAACGGACTTATCACCATAAGGACGAAAACCTATGACAATCTGTCAAGTCTTTCTGCTTCTCCTGTAACGGACCGGGTATCTGCCAATCTGGTATATAAACCTGACGGTTCGAGGAATGTATTGTCAAATACCAGTGTCATATTTGATATCACCGTGGAGCCCCTTTCTTTTTCGCAGGAATGGACGATGGGTACCAAGGCTTCTGTTGAAGCAGGTATAGGCGAAGGAGTCGGATTGACTCTCGGTCCTCTTGAGGCGAAAGCATCTGTCGCGGAGGCGGAGGCATCTGCCGAAGTCGGAACGACAATGGATCTGAAGCACGAGTACGTATCCGGAAAAAGAAATCTCGAGATAGGGCAGGCTTTTAATACCAAGATCGGAATAAACGGTTCAGTTGGTCCGAAAGCGGATGTGGAAGCCGGAGTTCATGTGGATGCTGCCCTTGCTACGGCAGAGGCAGGAATGAAGCTTGGACAGATGATGCGGCTTGCCGAAAAGATAAATGATTACCGGGCCTCTGCACAGGATATGAAGGACGTCGGCAGGTTTCTGCTCGCAACGGAGGCTGTTGGAACGGGAAACGCTTTTCTGGTGGGTTTGATCACGCTTATCGATAAGAGTCCCTTTAATAATGTCGCCTGCGGGACGGATATCACTGCCGAAGCAGGCGTGAATGTCGGATCGGTGAAGGTCTACGATGTTAATAAAGCCGGTGGTGACAATACTCTGGCTGAAGGCTCGCTGCTGTCGGGCGGATATAACAGTGTTTATTCCAACGAGGCATCGATAGATGTTTCAAAAGATGCGGCATCTTCTAAAAAATCCATGAAAAAAGAGTCGGCGCTCGATGTAAAGGCATTGTCTGCGTCTACATCGATCACGCCTGCGGGAAAATGTGAAGTGGGTGTTTACAAGAGGGAATTTCTTCCCAAAAACTACTCTCTGACAGCGGAATATGACGGAGGAAAGAAACTGACGGTAAGAGAGCTGTCGGGTCTTGGGATAACGCAGAAACCGGCGCAGGCAGGAAACTGGTTTTATGCAGAATTCGAAAACATGGATATTGATCAGGAAGAATATGATGTTCTCGAATACAAGGGGGAGAATCTCGAAAGACTGTGCAGCAATATCTCTCCCATTGACAGTTTTGTCAACGGAAACAGTCTGTTCATTTTGGATTCTGTCTTTTCCGATATTAATGAATATGTCCAAAAATCCGGAGTTGATGCCGAGTACAGTAAAGAAATATCCGAGACTGAAAAGTACGGTTATGATCTGAATCTTGGGCTCATGCTTGAACTGGCTGTCAAAGCGGGTGTGGGATACAAAGGCACGGAACAGACCACTTATGTAAGAGAAAGAGGTATATATAAGTCTTTTAAAACAAACGAAGATGAATTTTACAATGGCCTGGTTGTTCCCACAGCTGTAAATGATGTAAATATTTCGCAATATGAACTGAAATTTTCCGATCTGGTCTCGGAGGCTGCCAACACCGTAATAGCGGAAGCAAAGAAATATATCAAAAAAGTTGTTACTTCTGTGAAAGAAGAAGCCAAAGAAGCATTCTGTTCGGCGAAAGCCATATTAAGCGAGGGATTTAATAAAAACTGGAAGATAGTGATAGAAGCCGTCAAGGACGGAAACTTAACTGCATCTACCGAAAGCCTGAAGCATACTGCTGCGGATCAGCTGGACTGTGAACTGGTATCCTATACTATCTCCACTCACGGTGATCATACTGATGTAAGTGACGGGATGAATCTGATGGCTGCAGGCGATCATCTGGGAGGATCCGCTGTAACTTTAGGCAGTCCTTATGATGTGTATGTAACTGAAGAAGACGGTCAGACAGAGGTTGTGGACTTTTCAGAGGCTCCTCTTACGATAACACTCGAATATTCCGATGCCATGCTCGAGGCTGCGGGCCTTACATCTGATAATGAGGATAATATAGAGATATTCAGATACGATGAGAATAGTTGTGATTATATAAGTGTCGGCGGTAAAGTTGACAAGGCGGCAAATTCCGTTACCGTGGACGGGATAACAAGCCATGGTCAGTTCATTCTGGCTGTGCAGGGCAAAGATCCTGAAAACGGAAGCAAGCCGAAACCGGATGATGGAAATAAACCCGTTGAAAAAGAGGATGAGGTGGAGCCGGGTGACCTCCCCGAAGGAAGGACTGCGCCCGAAGGCATCTGGGTCGGCGGCTTGAAGAAGAGCTACCCTTACACCGGAAAAGCCATAAAGCCTTCGATCAGGGTGTATAAGGGAAGCCGCAGGCTTACAGAAGGCACTGATTATACGCTGTCGTATAAGAATAATAAGAATGTCGGCATTAATGCCTGTATTTCGATCAACTTCAAAGGCAATCTGTCAGGAACAGAAAACATGTCCTTTGAGATCGAAAAGAATCCTCTTAAGAATGTTTCCTATGAAGAGGACGGACTGGTGGTATCCTATAAGGCGGGCGGGAAGCATAACAATATCAGGCCTGTTCTTACCATGAACGGGGTAAGGTTAAAGTATTCGGACAAAGATTTTGAATACATCTATATTGATGCAAAAACCAGGCAGAAAAGCGACTGCATCGATGTGGGTGATTATATTGTCAGCATGGGAGCAAAGACGACGAGCAGGGGATATACCGGTTTCATCGAAGTTCCCTTTACGGTCACCGATAAACCTGCCATGTGTGATGTAACAGTGACTCCTTCAAAAAAGAGCCTGCCTTACAACGGTACAAAGCAGATCCCGGAATTTTCCTTAAAGCACAATGGTCAGACCCTGAACAACAGCGCGTATAAAATGCTTACCGTATCAGGTGATGACTATACCGAACCCGGAAATCATACCGTTATATTCAAGGGCAACGGTACGGATCTGATCGGCAGCAGGAGCTTCACTTATAAGATCACCGGAAAGAGAAGTCTTGCAGATTCAGGGGTGACGGCAGTCATTGCCCCGGCAGATCTCGATAAAGATGGAAAAGTTCCCTATGCTTACGGAGGCGCAAAGCCGAAGGTTGTTATTACATATAACGGAAAAAGGCTTAAGGAAAAGACGGATTACACTCTGTCCTACAAGGATAATAAGAAAGCCGGGCAGCCGGCAAAGGTTACGGCTAAAGGAAAGGGAAACTATAAGGGAAGCAAAGTGCTTCACTTTACGGTGTCACAAAGGGACCTTTCCTCGATGCTCCTTACCGTAAACGACAGGGCAGAAAGCCGGACAACAGGGGATTACATGAAGAATCCCATACTGTTTACGGATACGGATTACAAGGATCAGAAATTAAAGAAGGGTATTGATTATACGGCGGAATTTACCGTATCTTCCGGAAACGCAAAGCCGGTCCCGGGCGATACCGTGACTGTAAATATCGAGGCAAAGCCGGGTGGTAAATATAAGGGTAAGGCATCTGCCTCATTTAAGATAATAGAGAAGTCAAAGGATATATCGAGGGCAAAGGTGAAGGTGAACAAAAACAAGGCTTATCCCTACACGGGAAGCGCCGTAAAGCCTGTCCCTGCTGATATCGAGATCACCCTGGACGGAAAACCGCTGTCAGCATCCGACTATGATATCGTATCTTATTACAATAATATAAACCGTGGGAAAAGTGCGGTTTTGATAATTTCCGGCAAGGGGAATCTCTGCGGCTCTAAGGCCGTTAAGTTCAAGATCGGAGCCGCCTCCGTCAGAAAGAACTGGGACGGCCCGGTCATATTCAGATATCTCATATATAATAGGTAAAGGCCTCTTCTTCGTTTTCGATTATCTTGGCAAGGGTGATGCTGTCGAGATATCCGGTGACTACATCGTAAAGACCTTTATAAATGGGAAGCGTGAGGCATCCCTCAAGTCTCGGGCAGTTGTTGGGCTCACAGTCCATACAGCTTACCGGTGTCAGCGTCCCTTCCGCGCTTTCAAGGATCTCTCTGACAGTTATCTTTGAGGGATCCCTCGAAAGCCTGTATCCTCCCAGATGTCCCTTGTTTGCGGTTAAAAGCTGGCTTCTGTTTAGAAACGGAACGATCTGCTCCAGATATTTTTTCGAAATATCCTGTCTTTTTGAAATATCCTTTAAAGAAACAAACCCCTCTTCATAATGCTCGGCAAGATCGATCATCATCCTGAGCGAATACCTGCCTTTTGTTGAAATCTTCATATTTAGCTCCCCTTTCTTATTCTACATATAATTGATAACACGGATCGCTTCGCTGCCTGCGGCAGCTCTCACGATCCTAAAAACACTCGCAATCCGTGCAACAGCACTACTTGCTCGTGTTTTTCGTCTCACAAAGTACGAATGTTTTCATGCGAGCATGAAACATTCGTACTTTGCTCGACTTGTTATCAATATACTACTAATCCAGTAGGTTTTCAAGAAAAATTTTTAAAAACCTATTGACAAACCCAAAAAGGTGCATTATTATAATCAAAAATCAAAACCTACCAAACACATAGGAGTAATCCAAAAACAAAAAAGAGAGGAGATTTTATTATGAGCGGACACGAATATAAATTCGAAACAAAGCAGCTTCACGTGGGACAGGAACAGGCCGATCCGGCAACGGATGCAAGGGCGGTGCCGATCTACCAGACCACTTCCTACGTTTTCCACAGCGCACAGCATGCAGCTGACAGATTCAACTTAAGGGATGCCGGCAATATATACGGAAGACTTACCAATTCAACCCAGGGAGTTTTAGAAGAAAGAGTAGCAGCCCTTGAGGGCGGAGTTGCAGGGCTTGCGGTTTCAGCCGGAGCAGCGGCAGTCACTTATTCCATACTTGCACTTGCAGGAGCGGGAGACAATATAGTAGCTCAGGAATCCATCTACGGAGGAAGCTACAATCTCCTTGACAATACGCTTCCCAACTACGGGATCAAGACAAAGTTCGTAAACATCCATGATCTTGATAAGGTAAAGGCAGCCATAGATGACAAAACGAAGGCTGTATATATCGAGACACTGGGAAATCCGAATTCAGATATACCGGATATCGAGGCTCTGGCCGGGATAGCGCACAGCCACAAGATCCCTTTGGTTATCGATAATACATTCGGAACACCGTTCCTTATCAGACCTATCGAATACGGTGCAGATATAGTTGTTCATTCCGCTACGAAATTTATCGGCGGACATGGCAGCACACTCGGCGGCATCATAGTGGACAGCGGAAAGTTTGACTGGAAGGCATCAGGAAAATTCCCGCAGTTTACGGAGCCCAATCCTTCATATCACGGGGTATCATTCGTCGGAGCAGTAGGACCTGCAGCCTATGTCACCTACATCAGAGCCATCCTTCTGCGCGACACAGGATCTTGTATTGCTCCCATAAGCGCATGGATCCTTCTTCAGGGACTTGAGACTCTGTCATTGCGTCTTGAAAGACATGCGGAAAATACAAAGAAGGTAGTGGAATTCCTTTCAAAGCATCCTCTGGTGGCAAAGCTTAACCATCCGTCGCTTCCTGACCATCCCGATCATGCACTCTACGAGAAGTATTTCCCGAACGGAGGAGCATCGATCTTTACCTTTGACATCAAGGGCGGACAGAAGGAGGCCTATACCTTCATAGATAACTTAAAGATATTCTCACTTCTGGCAAATGTTGCCGATGTGAAGAGCCTCGTGATCCATCCTTACGACACAACGCATGCGGAGATGACACCCGAGCAGCTTGCTGAGGTCGGTATCAGCGAGAGCACCATCAGACTCTCCATCGGAACCGAGCATATCGACGATATCATCTGGGATCTGTCACAGGCATTTGATGCAGTAAAATAAAAACATATATAAGGAGGAAAAAAATATGTCAGATATAAAAGAAAGCTCACTGGAGCTCATAGGAAAAACACCGTTACTGAAACTCAACAACTATTCAAAAAAAGCAGGCGCCACTGACGCAACGCTTATCGCGAAGCTTGAATATTTAAATCCCGCCGGCTCCGTAAAGGACAGGATCGCTCTTTCGATGGTAGAGGATGCCGAAAAGAAGGGACTTCTTAAGCCCGGTGCGACGATCATCGAGCCTACAAGCGGAAATACCGGAATAGGCATCGCGGCTGTGGCTGCAGCAAAGGGATACAAGGCGATCATCATCCTTCCCGAGACCATGAGCGTTGAAAGGAGAAACCTTCTCAAGGCATATGGTGCGGAACTTGTACTCACAGAGGGTGCAAAGGGAATGAAGGGCGCGATCGCAAAGGCTGAAGAGATCCGCGATCAGACCGAGGGCTCCGTGATCCTCGGACAGTTCGTAAATCCCGCAAACCCGGGAGTACACAGGGAAACAACAGGTCCCGAAATATGGGAGCAGACCGACGGAAAGGTCGATATCTTTGTAGCCGGCGTAGGTACGGGCGGAACCGTCACAGGTGTCGGTGAATATCTTAAAACTAAAAAGCCTGATGTGAAGGTCGTTGCGGTAGAACCGGCTTCCTCCCCGGTTCTGTCAAAGGGAACCGCAGGATCTCACAAGATCCAGGGCATTGGCGCGGGCTTTGTACCGGATGTCCTCAATACAAAGGTTTATGACGAGGTCATCACTGTTGAAAATGACGATGCCTTTGCCGAAGGCAAAGCCTTTGCGGTATCCGAGGGAATCCTCGTGGGTATCTCCTCCGGTGCCGCACTCAAGGCCGCCACAGTTCTTGCAAAGAGAGAGGAGAACAAGGGAAAGAACATAGTGGTCCTGCTTCCTGACTCAGGCGACAGATACCTCTCAACACCGCTTTTCACTGCGGATTAAAAAAATGGAAAACATGGCTCATTTTGATTCCTTAGCATTCCATTATGAACCGTGCAGGTGAAATTATCGACTACTAAGACTAAACCTGCAAGCCATGAGCACATGCGAAGTGCGAATGACTTGCGGGTTTAAGTCGCAGTTGTCGATAAGTTTGCCGTCGCACCGGTTCCCTGGAATGCGTGGAACAAAGTGAGCCTGAGAATCAGATATGGAATAAACAGGGATAATATGTGCGAATTATTCGGGCTTTCAGGAAAGAAAAAAGTGAATATCGGACGGGAATTGAAAGAGTTTTATTCGCATGCCCCCAAAAATCCTGACGGATGGGGCCTTTTTCTTCATAATGACGGCGGTGATCTTTTTGAAAAGGAAGAAAAAAGGGCTGACCGGAGCGCGAGGGTTAACGAACTTATTACGGATGATATCGGAGCAAAGGATGCGATAGCCCATATCAGGCTTGCCACCGTGGGTTATGACGAGATCGAAAACACCCATCCATTTAAAGGTTATGACTTAAGCGCCAATGAGTGGATATTTGCTCACAACGGCACGATATTTGAAAGCGATCATCTCTCGAAATACGTTTACGAACAGGAAGGACAGACTGACAGTGAACGTATTTTTCTTTATATGCTTGACTGTGTGAACGAAGCGATCAGAAAAAAACGGCGTGCGCTTGATGAGGCTGAAAGATTTGAGATCCTGGACAGGATGGTATGCGGCCTGTCAGCAAAAAACAAGCTCAATCTGCTTATCTTTGACGGTCAGATCCTGTATGTTCACACAAACAGCAGGGATACACTCTTTTTCAGCGAAAAAGACGGAAGCATGTATTTCTCGACAAAACCTTTAAGTGACGGTACATGGGAAAAGGTGCCGTTTACCAGGCTGTTATCCTACAAGAGCGGGGAACTTCTTTTTTCAGGAACCTGCCATGAAAATGAATATATTCCCGATGAGGAAAGCATCAATGCGTTGTATCTTGCATATTCGGGACTGTGATCTATAGGAGTGAATATGCTGAATTTTAACGATGAAAAAGTACGAAAGTTCCTCTTTGAGGGACTGACCGGTCTTGAAAAGGAAGGTCTGCGGGTTACCGGAGACGGCTTTTTTGCGCTTACGCCGCATCCTTTTTCGCCGGATGACCGCTATATCGTCCGGGATTTCTGCGAAAATCAGACGGAGATAAACACGCCTCCGAAGGATTCCGCCAAAGAAGCCTGGGAGGAACTGAAATACCAGACCCAGAGGATAAGGGAGACTCTTAAGAAACAAAAAGAGAGGGAGTATCTCTGGCCGTTTTCAAATCCGCCCTATATCCTCGATGAGGAGAATATACCCATAGCGCAGTTTGAAGGCAAAGACAGCTGGAAGACGGAGTACAGAGAATATCTTGCCATGCGCTACGGAAGGTACAAGATGACCTTTTCCGGCATCCATTTCAATTATTCTTTTGGCGATGAGCTTCTGAAGGCGGATCATAAGCTTTCCGGCATTTCTGATTTTGAAGAATACAAAAATAGTTTCTATGTTTCGCTCGCGGCAAAAGCCCTGCTCTATAACTGGATAGTTGTTGCCGTATCCGCGGCAAGTCCGCTGCTTGACAGTTCTTATTTTGAAAAGGGAAAGTGCGGGGAGGATGTATTTAACGGCATGGCATCCAGCCGTTGTTCTGACATAGGATACTGGAACTTTTTTACGCCTCTCCTTGATTATACGGATCTTCCGTCCTATGTAAAAAGCATTGACAGCATAGAGCAGTATGAGCTGATCAGATCTCCGTCAGAGCTCTATTTTCCCGTGCGCGTAAAACCGGCGGGAGGATACACAAAAGAAGCGCTGCAGGAAAACGGCGCCGGTCATATCGAACTTCGGATGATAGATCTGAACCCTTTGGATGAAGCGGGTATAGATGTCCGGGATGTATTTTTTTTCCAGCTCTTTCTGATCTTTCTTGCATGCAGGGAGGATGAGCCGGCAGATGCCAACGCCCAGATCAAGGCGATAGCCAACACAAAGAACGCGGCAAGATATGATCTCAAGACGGTTCATCTGGTCACCGAAAAGGGTGAATCCGTATCCATAGCGGATGCGGCCGTAAGATTTATAGATGAGATGAGGGGATTTTTTAAGGAATACGGACGCAGGGATATCGAGGATGCGCTTTTATTTGAACGCGCGAAATTTACGGAGATCAGGAACAGGTATGCCTATAAAGTCCGCGAGCTCTACTCGGACGGTTTTGTGAAAAAGGGCATGAAGATGCTCAAAGGCGAGAGCGGGAAAGCCGAAAATACGCTTCGGTCGCTGCTTTATGAAAAATATATCGCTCCGACAAAAAAGAAAAAGGGTGATTTTATCGGCATAGAGATCGAAATGCCGATCCTCAATCTGTCAAAAGAGGGTGTGGATTTTAAGAATGTCCACCGGGTCACAGCAAAGTTCATGGAGCATTTCGGCTTCAAGCCCGCAAAAACCGATGAAAACGCGGATGTATGCCTGGCAGAGCATGAGAGTAAAGAGGATTCGCTTTCTTATGACTGCTCCTACAACAATCTGGAACTGTCTTTGGGAAAGGTAAAGGATATCAGCGAGGCAGAGGAAAGGTTTAAAAGTTACTACGGTTTCCTGCAGGAGTCTTTTGCGGAATACGGATATACCCTCACAGGAATGGGGATCAATCCCTACAGGATATATAATCAGAACATACCTGTGCCAAACGGCAGATACCGCATGCTCTTTCACCATCTGCACTCCTATGACAGATACCGCACGCTGCCGATGTATTTTCATCCGCATCCCGAGTTCGGCACATTTGCCAGCGCGTCTCAGGTGCAGCTTGATGTGACATATGATGATATACCCGAGGTGATCAATACCTTCTCGCTCTTAGAACCCGTAAAGGCGCTTATATTCTCAAATTCCGTGCTGCTTGGCGAAGCGGAGGATTATCTGTGCTACAGGGATATTTTGTGGGAAAATTCCACCCACGGCATCAACCCCCACAATGTCGGGCCGTATGAATATACCTTCCGTGATGTGGATGACCTGTTGGATTACATACAGTCGACCAGCATCTACTGCGCTGAAAGAGGCGACAAATACGTGAATTTCAGGATGATGCCCCTAAGGGATTATTTTATGCAGGATGAGGTTGAAGGCGAGTATTATGCGGACGGCAGGTATCACAAGATCATAATAAACCCGAGAAAAGACGATATCGAATACTTAAGATCCTTTAAGCATGAGGATCTGACCTACAGGGGGACCGTGGAATTCAGGAGCGTCTGCTGCCAGCCGATAAAGGATGCAATGTCGGTGGCAGCCTTTCATGCGGGACTGAAGAAAAAGCTTCATGAACTGACGGGACTTTTAGAGTCGGATCATGTCCTCTATGGGCACGGCTATAACGCAACGGAACTTAGGCATCTTTTCATAAGAAAGGATCTGCCATCCTTTGTGGATGCCGATGACGTTTACCTGCTTGCGCAGAAGATCCTTGAGCTTGCAGGAGAGGGTCTTTATGAGCGAGGATACGGCGAGGAGAGATTCTTAAAACCTTTGTTTGAAAGAGTGAAGAACAGGGAAAATCCGGCTTCCTATATGCTTGGAAAGCTTTCACAGGGCTCGACTGTCGAGGATATAATAAAAGAATACAGCTGAATAATTCAGATTCTTATACCCTGATCGGAATTTGGGATTGATCTAACGGGATCAAATTTGTCCCCCGACATTATACAATTATTTGCCAAAAAGTCGTATAATGATCAGAGAAATATTAAAGGAAAAGGACAGGGTATGAGACAGGAACGGATCACAAGCATAGACGAGCTCTTGAAGTTCGTGAATGAACTTGCCGACAGGCACGGGCTCAATCTCTGGTACAGGGGCGAGGATGACTCCACGCTTTCCCTGATACCTTCGATACAGCGCACACAGAAAAGGATCGATGCCGAGCGCTTCATAACAAATGATTTCTACATCAAGGCACGTCAGATCATGAACAATCCGCCGGACAAGAAGAACTATGCCGGCTGGGTTGCGATCATGCAGCACTACGGCCTTCCGACCCGGATGCTCGACTGGAGCAAATCCCCTCTGATAGCATCATTCTTTGCAACTGAGACACATATGACGGTACCCGACAAAGATGCATGTGTATGGGTGCTTTCGCCGATGTCGCTTAACGAATCGCAGGGTTTCGGACACTGCATCTATCCGAACGATGCGGAAACAACACAGGAAATGCTGCTTCCGGCGTTCAAACACAACCACCACAATCACGAACTTGATGACAGGATACTTGCCGTATCGTCAACAGATAATAACCTGCGTATGTATTCCCAGCAGGCAAACTTCACTGTGCATAATTCGCTCAGGCGCCTTGAAGACATATGTGACGATGAAACGCTGTACCGCATCATCATACCGAAAGACCGCAAGAAATACTTTATAGATTCACTCAGGGTGTTCGGTATCACCGAAGGCTCGATCTATCCGGATCTTGATCACATATCACGCGATCTCATGCACTCATACGAAATCTGAGGAGACGATCATGAAGATAGTTTTACAGCACCTCACAAAAAAGTTTCCCAACCGGAACAAAAAACAGGGCGGCGATGTTATCGCAGTCAGCGATTTTGACTTTGAGATACCCGACGGAAAGCTCGTCGGTCTTTTAGGTCCCTCAGGATGCGGCAAATCCACGACCCTCAATCTTATATCAGGCCTTGAAAAGCCTACCGAAGGAAAAATATTCTTCGGTGATGAAGATGTGACAGATCTGCAGCCGCAGGATCGCGGTGTCGGACTTGTGTTCCAAAGCTATGCGCTCTATCCGCATCTTACGGTCGAAAAAAACATAAGGTTTCCGCTTGAAAACCTTAAGGGTGATAAAAAACTTTCAAAAGAAGAAATGGCTGAACGTGTCAAAACAGCGGCAAAGCTTGTTCAGATAGATGAACTTCTCGAAAGAAAACCTTCGGAACTGTCGGGAGGACAGCAGCAGCGTGTTGCGATAGCAAGAGCGCTCGTTAAAACGCCGGGAGTACTCCTTCTTGATGAGCCGCTATCAAACCTTGATGCGAGACTTAGGCTTAAGACACGTGAAGAGATCAGAAGGATACAGCGCGAAACAAAGATCACGACAGTGTTTGTTACCCACGATCAGGACGAGGCAATGAGCATATGCGATCTGATCGTTGTCATGAAAGACGGGATAATGATGCAGATGGCAAAACCCCAGGATGTATACGATGATCCGGTAAATCTTTTTGTTGCCGGGTTCCTCGGGACTCCCGCGATAAACATATTCGAGGGAAAGATGAAGGACGGCCGGCTTTTTATAGGAGAAGATGCAGTACTTGAGTCGGACGAATTCCAGAATGACCGGGATGTATATGCTGCGATCCGTCCGGAAGGGTTCAGGCCGGATGATAACGGTCCGTTTAAGTGCAGGCTGGAGCGGCTCGAAGTCATGGGAAGGGATGTTTCGATAATATCCGCACATGATGGGGTGTTAAACGATACCGGGCTCATACGATCGATAGTTGATGCGGACAACAGGATCGATCCGGACAGTCGGGAAGTGAGATTTTCGCTCAAACCGCACAAAGTCTTTGTGTTTGATAAAGAAACGGAAGAACGTATAAGATTTGAGGTGGCGGATGGACGGTAAGGTCAAGTTAAAAGCCTGGCTGTATCTTTTGCCGGCAATATTGTTTTTGGGCGCATTTCTGGTATACCCACTCATCGATGTTTTTGTGTATTCGTTCGAGGAAGGCTACAACTTTGCAACGCAGACCTTTTTCGGAACGGGTTTCTACAACTATTCCTATGTCCTTCGTGACCCGTATTTCATTCAGGCACTGAAGAATACATTCATCATAGTCATCATAACAGTACCGGTGTCAACGCTTCTGGCGCTTCTTATCTCACTTGGCTTAAGTTCGATCAAACCTCTTAGGGAGCTGTTCCAGACGATATATTTCCTGCCGTATGTAACCAACACGCTTGCCGTCGGTCTCGTGTTCATGATACTGTTCAAAAAGACCGCATACTCGGACGGCCTTGTAAATATGCTCATAAACTTCTTTGGAGGAGAGAGCGTCGATTTTATTACGGGACCGTACGCCGCGAAGATGTTTGTCATGTGCCTGTATACTGTATGGATCGTACTCCCGTTCAAGATACTGATACTGACATCAGCGCTTGCGAGCGTGCCGAAAGTCTATTACAGCGCTGCACAGGTTGACGGGACAAGACCGTTTCGGATATTTTACAGGATCACGCTCCCGATGATCTCGCCGATGATATTTTATCTGGTCATAACCGGTTTCATCGGCGCGTTCAAGGCGTATTCGGATGAAGTGGCACTGTTCGGGACGGATCTTAATTCCGCGGGAATGAATACAATAGTCGGATATATCTATGACATGCTTTACGGCAATTCGGGCGGATACCCGAGCTTTGCGTCGGCTGCGGCGATAATACTGTTTGCCATAGTCCTGACGATCACGGTCATCAACCTTCTGGTCAGCAAAAAGGTATCGGTTTAATAACATGAAAATGAAACGAGCGGAAATCATAAAAAAATCTTTTATATACTTTTGCCTGGCGCTCTGGGCCATTATAGTCCTGTTTCCGTTTTACTGGATGCTCCTGACCTCTGTCAAGAGCTACAGCTCCTATAACAGGGAATACATACCCAAATTCTATGCAACGGACCCGACGCTTGCAAACTATGCCGATGCGTTCACATCGGTCCCTCTGTCAAGGTATCTTGTTAACACGCTCGTATTCACGCTTATAACTACGGCCCTGATGCTGATAGTGATAACACTCGCGGCATTTGCATTCGCAAGACTGTCGTTTCGCGGCAGGGATCTCGTGTTCACTCTGTTCCTGGCGCTTATGATGATACCAAATGAGCTTGTCATAATCACAAACTATGTCACTATCACTGATCTGGGACTCAGAAATACCTTTGCCGGACTGATCCTGCCGTCGGTAACATCGGTGTTTTATATCTATCTGCTGAAGGAAAACTTTGCGCAGGTCGGTGACGATCTGTACAAGGCCGCCAAGGTTGACGGCACATCGGACCTGCGGTATCTCATCAAAGTCCTTATCCCGATATGCAGACCGACAATGATTACTATTATCATCCTTAAGGTCATCGAGTGCTGGAACTCATTTGTATGGCCGAGGCTTATTACGGATAAGGAGGAATTTTTCCTCGTCTCAAACGGGATACAGCAGATACGGGAGAACGGTTTCGGACGCGAGAACATCCCCGCGATGATGGCGGCCGTTGTTATTATCTCACTGCCTCTCATAATACTCTTTCTGATATTCCGGAAGAAGATCATGGAAGGTGTAGCGACCGGAGGAACCAAGGGATGAGAAGGATAACGCTTATTTTTGCAAAATATCTGATCCCTGTCTTTGTATTGGCCTGTCCTGTCTTCCTTACAGCCTGTCACGGCTCGAAAGGTCTTCCGGAATTTGTGATGCCTGAAGAATTTGACGAGTCAAGGCAGTATGAGATCACTTTCTGGGCAAAGAATGATACGAACAAGATCCAGACCGACATATATAAAAGAGCCATATCGGAATTTGAAAAGCTTTATCCGAACATCACCGTCAATATGCGTCTGTATACGGATTACGGCCGCATATACAACGATGTCATAACAAACATTTCCACCGGAACAACACCGAATGTATGCATAACTTATCCCGATCATATAGCGACCTATATGAAAGGGATCAATATCGTCGTGCCGCTCGATGAGATTTCGTGTGATGAAAAATACGGGTTTGGAGGAAGTGCGCTTAAGTTTGACGGTCCCAAAAAGGAAGAGATAATAGAAAAGTTCATGAATGAATGCAGGCTTTCGGGGACGCTGTATGCCCTTCCTTTCATGCGCTCCACGGAAGCATTATACATAAATGAGGATTTGGTAAAAGCTTTGGGATATGAGGTTCCGGATATCCTGACATGGGATTTTGTGTGGGAAGTATCCGAAAAGGCGATGAAAAAGAACGCTGACGGAACATTTGCGGTAAACGGACAGAAGGTTCTGATACCGTTCATATACAAATCCACCGATAACATGATGATCTCACAGCTTCGGCAGAAAGACGCGCCGTATTCGACGGAAGAAGGCGATATAGGGATCTTCAATGAAACAACGACCGGACTGCTGCTTGAGACCGCAAAACATGCGGGGACCGGAGCATTCTCTACGTTCAAGATATCAAGTTATCCCGGCAACTTCCTGAATGCCGGTCAGTGTATATTTGCCGCAGATTCGACGGCCGGTGCGACATGGATGGGGGCTGATGCACCGCTTTCGGACATAGCCGAAGACAACAAGAAGAGTTTCACCACGATCGTGAGACCGATCCCGCAGTTTGATGTTAATGATCCCAAGATGATCTCGCAGGGTCCGTCGGTATGTGTGTTCAACAAGGAGGATCCGCAGGAAGTCCTTGCCGCATGGATGTTCACCCAGTTCCTCCTGACAAATGATGTCCAGAATGCATATGCCGAAACGGAAGGTTATGTGCCGGTAACAACAAAGGCCAGAAACTCCGATGATTACAAAGAGTATCTGTCGCTTGCCGGAACGGATAACAATGAGCACTACGGTGTCAAGATGGATGCCTCAAAGCTTCTGCTTGAAAATACCGATAATACATTTACCACGGCGGTTTTTTCAGGCTCTGCTTCCCTGCGCGATGCAGCCGGGGCTCTTGTTGAAAATGTTGTAAAGGCTGAGCGCCGCGGAACAAAGGTTGATGAATCGTTCATTGAAAAAACATACGATGATGTCAGAAGCCTTTATAAACTCGATCAGCTCGGTGGTAAACCGATGTCAAAAGAAGCCGCCGGAAAACTTCCGGCAGCTTCAAAAGCGCTTCTCATATCACTTGCCGTCGCATGGATACTGATAGCGGTCGTGTATTTTTACGGCAGAATGGCTAAGCGGAAAGATTTCAAGTCTTGAATTATCTGAAAGGTGGTTTATAATATCTCTGCCATGTAATGACAGTTTTTGGAAGGAAGGAACTATTATGAAAAAGGTAATTGCGATCATTTTGACAACTGTATGTGCACTCGCACTTGTCGCGTGCGGCGCCAAAGGCGGAGCTGACAAGAAATCCGAGGGTGTTATGACTTATGAGGAATACCAGGCGGCGGCCATTGATTCCGAAGTGACTATCGAGGCATATGTTCAGGCATGCATGAGCTGGTGGGACGGAAAGATAACTCTTTATGCCGCTGACCGTGACGGAGCCTATTTCCTTTATGAGATGCCCTGTACCGAAGAGGATGCGGCTAAGCTCACACCGGGAACAAAGATCAAGGCAAAGGGTTACAAGTCTGAGTGGTCCGGTGAAGTTGAGATCATTGATGCAACATATGAGATCGAGGAAGGATCCTACATTGCGGAAGCCGTCGATGTATCGGATCTTCTCGGCAAGGACGAACTAGCTTCGCGTATGAACCAGTTTGTGTCATTTAAGGATCTTGAGATCGTTGCATCAACGGACGGAAACGGAAACGAAGCTCCATGGCTGTATAACTGGGACGGATCAGGTGAGGAAGGAAACGATGTTTACTTCAATGTTTCAAAGAATGGACAGACATTCACATTCCTCGTAAGAGCATATCTTACAGGGCCGGATACCGATGTTTACAAGACTGCAAAGACACTTAACATCGGTGATAAGATCGACTGTGAGGGATTCATGTACTGGTATGAGGGCCCGAATCCGCACATCACAAAGATCACGGTTAAGTGAAGTACAGGAGGACAAGGTGCGACGGATATGACAGGATTCTCTACGCTCAGGAAAACTTTATATTTTTTCTTGTAACCGGATATTTATTAAGATCGTCAGAAAAGGTAATATTACTTTTTCTGACGGTTTTGTGTTTAAATTGGTGCGGATGAAAGGAAAGACAATGGGTAACGATATCGACAAAGTTAAGCTCAGACGTTTCCAGGATGACCTCAATGTGGGAGGGATCGGAGTAGTCATACTCGGTGCATGGGGTGTTCTGAAAGTCGCCATGCAGATAGTAACGGAAGCAAAAGATGGTCTCAGTCTTGAAGAGGTTGCTGCTGAGGACAGAGCAGTCACGGGTATTATTGTTATAGCGATACTTGCAGTGGTCCTGCTCATATTATTCCTTATTTTCAAGATCCATCTTTATATCGGCTTGAATGCATCAAAGGCCGCAAAGGGTGAGCCATTTAAAAAGGGGTATTATGCGGGAGCGATAATACTGCTTGTTCTTTCCGCCGCGAGTATTTTTCTCTACATTGAAGATTTCAAAGATCTGGATAATATTGATACTACCATGGCTTCGTTTATTGTTGACCTGACCACGATCTACATTCTGTGGGTCGTTGTATCAAGTACACGAAAGATAAGAGAGCTTAAGTCATCATTACATACGCAGGAGTAAATTTATCATGCAGATGGATTTTCATTATTACGCGACTTATTGTGCGGCATTTATCGCAGGCTATTCCCATGAAGAAAGTCTGGATATAGCTTACAGCGCCCAGTTTGTCGATCATTGTACGAGAACATTGCTGGCAAGGATCAAAGGCCCGTTAAATGCAGCGACCACACAGATGCAGCTTGAAATGATGGATGCAAGGACGGATCCGATAGGACTTCAGGATATAACAAGGATCTGGTCACCGTTTCATTTCCTGCCCCGGGATCTGTATGCCGTAAAGAAAAAGTGCTCAAAGCAATACCTTAACAAATACAGGCTCATATGCGGACCGAACGGGGATCTTGTTGTAAAGACCGTGAAGCTTGCAAAAGGCAGGCCCTTACAGTCGGTTGGCATAGCGATGCATGTTCTTGCGGATACATGGGCACATGCGAATTTTGCGGGAACTCCTTCACTTGTCATCAACAATACGAACTACGCTTTTTATGAACTTTTCCCCGATGGTGACGGATACAGGGAAAAACAGATAAAGTTCGTGCACAAGGCTTCGGCACCGGATGATCTGGATAACAGCATATATACAAACACGCTGTATCAGAGAAGCGAGAATACGATAATGAACCTGGGCCACGGCCGGGCCGGACATCTTCCGGATTACAGTTTTGTGAGATACAGGTATCTTCCCGCATGGGGCGGGTATGAAGAGATCGTCAAGGATAATCCTTCAGATTACATGAAGGCTTTTACGCAGATGATATATGCGATGAAGTTTATACGGGGTGAACATGACACCTTTAAGAAGGATACATATGATAAGGATGCGGCAGCGCCCTGGCTTTCCCGGATAAAGGAGATCATCGAAAAAAGGCAGCTTCTGGCAAGTGATGACTGGAAAGCGTTTGGAGAGGAACTTTCGGGAAAGACGATAACGGATTATGTGATGGATGCGTATTTTGAGGAGTATACGAACAGCCCGGAAGCGGAAAGGGATAATACATTCCTGGGCAGGTTTATACTTGGAGCCTTGGTACATAAGGGCATGGTCATCGACGAGATATTCAGATCCGGGAACATGTTGGCCGGTTTCTCAAAGAAAAAGATCAATAAAGAGGGCAGATAAATGACGGTATATCAGAGAATAAAAAAGATCCTGTTCAGCCTGTGCATGTTTGCGGTCGCACTTTTCTTTATCCTTTATCCTTCGGATACAGCGTACAAAGTCGTTGTGGCTATATTATCGCTGGGACTGGCCATAACAGGGATAAAAGATATTGTATTCTATTTTACGATGGCCAGACATATGGTCGGAGGCAAGATGATCCTGATCCAGGGCGTGATAATCCTTGATTTTGCGATGATCACAGGCTCGCTTGCGGATGTACCGAAGATATATATTCTTCTTTATCTGATCGGCATTCATGCTTTTTCGGGAGTGGTAGAGATCCTGAGAGCCATGGAGGCTAAAAAGACGGTTGCCGGACCGTGGAAGATAAAGTTTTCACACGGAGTAGTTAATTTTATTCTCGCGATAGCGTGTCTGATCTTCATACGTCAATCAAACACTGCACTGATAATCTATAGCCTGGGACTGATGTATTCAGCGGTTGTAAGGTTCCTTTCCGCTTTTGGGAGAACAGCTTTTCCGGTCATAGAGTAGAGGAGGAAAATGTCAAAATCATTTGGCCACGGATTCGGATTTACCCTTGGTCTTCTTTTCTTAAGCCCGTTGTTCACGCTGATCCTCGGACTGGGAAGTTCACAGTACATAGGACCTCAGGGGGGTCAGGAATAACAAGATCATCTGACAGATTCCAGAAAGGCCTCTGCCGTTTTCGACAGGGGTCTTTCTTTGCTCCAGATGATGAAATATCTTGCTACTGCATCCCTGTGTTTTATGGCTTTGACAACCACTCCCTCTTCGGAGCTGATGATCCCGAAAGAGGCCGGAAAGATGGTGATCCCGACTCCGTTTCTTGCAAGCTCGACGGCATTCATTATGTGCGCAATGCGGCATCTGACATTCAAGGGTTTTTCAAGTCCGCTGATCCAGGTTCTGATCTCATTTCTCCTTGATTCTCTTGAAGGGATGATAAGCTCGCGCTCCACCAGTTCTTCGGGGGTGACGGTACTTCCTTTTTTCTTTGCCAGAGGATCGTCTTTGGACATTATGGCAGCCCAGGGTTCACTTAAGACCTCAACGGCGTTTACCTTCTCTTCGGAAAACGGTGTCATGATCACGGCAAGTTCGCACAGTCCCTTTTCCATCCTTGATATGATCTCATCCGTGGTCCCGGACCACAGATCGTACTGTACATTGGGATTTTCTTTTTGGAAGGCGGCGATCCATTTTGCAAGAAGTCTCGGAGCTGCTCCCTCGACTGATGCGATATAGAGTCTGCCGCCAAGACCCGTTTCCATTTCCTTCACATCATCTATGGATTTATTCACCAGTTCCATGATATGGACGGCATACTGTCTGAAACGGACGCCCTCTTCAGTCAGGGAGAGAGAATGAGGCTTTCTTATAAAAAGCTGCGTCCCCAGCTCATCCTCCAGATCCTTTATCTGTCTTGAAAGCGGCGGCTGCGCGATACACAGCTTCTCAGCTGCTTTCGTAAAATTCAATTCCTCAGCCACAGCCAGGAAATATCTGATATGTCTCAGTTCCATAATAAAAACCTCATATTATATTTTGTTGCTGAAATAATGCAGATGTGTTTTGTGAACAATAAGCCGGAAGTTCTTAGTGAACCGAGGACTGATAAAATGTCGAGTACGAAGGCTGCGAGCGCTTTTTGCGAGCAGAACAGCGGCGGAGACATTTTTGTTTATCAGGCCGAAGGTGAGCTTAGAACTGTCCGAGCCGTTCACAAAACATATACTGCATTATTGATAGCAACAGCATGTGAAAAAGTTGACACTAGAACCGTCCCTCTGTCATATTCTGCCATACCTGAAAGGTATCACTGCTCTTTTATTATATGTATTTCACATATCACTTGCAAGGGGTTATAGTTAAATCACAAAGAAGAAAACAACTTAACGGCAGTTAAAAAATATGGATTATAAAAAGGAGGTACGATTATGAAGATGTTAAGAAAGATCGAACTTTTTGTTGAGGAACTGTATGAGACTTATGCACATAATGCAAAGTTCTGATTAAGAAGAAAAACCAGTTTTCTACCCAAATAAGGACGAGGGCGTCGGATCATTCCGGCGCCCTGTCCACTTTATTTTGAAAAAAACGGCACAAAGGAGTGCAGACCCCTTAAGTGCCGTTTCTTTTTTGTTTTATTAATAAGTACAGACAACAAGCCGTTTTTGTTGTTTATAAAGAAATAAGGAGGACATTATCATGACTGAGGAGATTATGAAAGTTATCGATTCCGAAGTATTCGGAGTGTGGTTCCTGATAGGAGCCGCGTTGGTGTTTTGGATGCAGGCCGGATTTGCGATGGTCGAGTCCGGATTTGCAAGGGCAAAGAATGCCGGCAATATCCTGATGAAGAACCTGATGGACTTCTGTATAGGAACCTGTGTGTTCGTGCTCTTAGGCTTCGGACTTCTCTACGGAGAGGATGCTTTGGGAGGATTTATCGGAATACCCAGTCTGCAGATCTTTTCCGGATATGCCGAGTTTGACTGGTCAGCCTTCGTATTCAACCTTGTGTTCTGTGCAACGACGGCCACGATAGTATCCGGAGCTATGGCTGAAAGAACGAGATTCCTTTCCTACTGCGTTTATTCAGCAGTGATATCCGCTCTCATCTACCCGATAGAAGCACACTGGATCTGGGGCGGCGGCTGGCTTGCACAGATGGGCTTCCATGATTATGCGGGATCGACAGCGATACATATGGTCGGCGGCATAGCAGCTCTGGTCGGCGCAGCAATGGTAGGACCCAGGATCGGAAAGTTTTCCAAAGATAAAGACGGTAAAGTCACAAAGGTCAACGCCTTCCCCGGACACAACATCCCGATCGGCGCACTCGGAGTATTCATCCTGTGGTTTGGCTGGTATGGATTTAACGGCGCAGCCGCTACAAACGTATCGGAACTTGCAAGCATCTTTCTGACAACTACAGTAGCACCCGCTGTTGCAACCGTTGTCTGCATGATCTTTACCTGGGTCAGATACGGCAAACCCGATGTTTCGATGTGCTTAAACGCTTCACTTGCAGGACTTGTAGCGATCACCGCACCCTGCGATGTTACCGATGTATTCGGAGCATCCATAATCGGAGCAGTTTCCGGAGTACTGGTAGTATTCGGCGTATGGCTTCTTGATTACAAGCTTCATATCGATGATCCCGTCGGTGCGGTTGCAGTTCACTGCCTGAACGGTATCTGGGGAACCATAGCTGTAGGTCTTTTTGCAACCGACACAGCGCCTGCTTTCGTAACTGCAGGGATCAAAAACGGACTTTTCTACGGCGGCGGCTTTGATCAGTTAGGGATCCAGCTTCTCGGCTTTGCATCGGTAGCAGCCTGGGCAGCCATCGGAATGCTCATTGTCTTTACTATAATAAAAGCGATCTTTGGTCTGAGAGTTACCGAGGAAGAGGAGATCACAGGTCTTGATGCTACGGAACATGGTCTTCCGAGCGCATATTCAGGATTCTCGATCATGGATATTTCCAACACCATGACCATGGATGTAAACGAAAACACCGATCTCGGAACAGACGCCTATGAGGAGGCAAGCCAGTTCCAGAAGGATGCGGCAGTGAAGGTTTCAGCGCCTGTACCTGTTACAACCGGAATCTACAAAGTGGTAATAATCGCAAAACTGTCCAGATATGAGAAGGTTAAAAAGGCGATGAACGATCTGGGCGTCACCGGCATGACGGTAACACAGGTCATGGGCTGCGGCATCCAGAAGGGCGCCGGCGAGAAGTACAGAGGCGTTGAGATGGATGCGACCCTCCTTCCCAAGGTCAAACTTGAGATCGTGGTAAGCAAGATCCCTGTTGACAAGGTCATAGAGACTGCAAAGAAGGCTCTGTACACAGGCCACATCGGAGACGGCAAGATCTTCGTATACGGCGTAGAGAAGGTCGTAAAGATCCGTACCGGAGAAGAGGATGTGGAAGCTCTGCAGGACGTAGAATAATAAAAGCGGATCCCCGCACCCCGGACACTGCATCAGTATCGGGGGCGGGGATTATTGTGTACACAATTCAGTCAAAACAGGATTGTATTTAGAAAAAAACAAAAATAAATACAAAAATGTGTTGACAATTATATAAGGGTGCTATATAATTCAATTACAAACAAACGAGAGAGATAAAAAAAGAACTCGAGAAGTTAAGAAGTAAGTAACAGGTTGGTAATGGTTAGTAGGAATTTTGGTTAAGCCTTTCGGAAAGTTGCGAAGGCGGTATCGAAAGGAGGTACGGACCACCGGACAATAAGATCTGAGGCTTGATGATCATATCGGCCGGAAAACAGCAAAAGCGTTGATGACAATTGAATACCCCTATATTGATCAGCGATGGGGGAAAGGGATCACGACCAGAGTAGTGGATGTATCCTGATAACCATGAAGCTGTTGATATAGAGAGACGTTCGGTAAAGGAGTGATGAGCCTTGCCGGAAGTCACAGCAGTAAGAAGTTAAAGACAACGCGACATTTTACCAAGTGAGTTTTCCGTAATGCAGAAATGATGGCAAAAATTCCGTATGAGATGTCCTATCAAAAGGTGATGAGGACGAGGCGCCATAGAAGAGTTGAGAGCATGACGGGGAACGGAAAAGAGGTACAGTCCAATGGGATGTGAAGAAGAAATATCGAGTATCTGAGGCGGAGACGTTCGAAATGTGAATGTTCTCCGCTTTAGATATTTTAAACGCGCTTGGCAGCTGAGCAATTCTTATCATATAATAAAGTGATAGAATCAGATTTTCAGATCGGGAGGATTTTATGGGTACTTTTTCAACGCTTGAGGAAGCAAGAGAGTATTTTAAGGGCGACAGGTTCGCGACCGAAAACGGCATGGTTTTGGATGAATTCGATGAAGGCTCAGCTGTCTGCAGCCTCGAGATCGGGGAAAGACACAAAAACGCCAATGGAGGGATCATGGGGGGAGTGATGTTCACACTTGCGGATTTTGCCTTTGCGGTAGCCGCAAATAATAAACACATGCCCACGGTCGCCCAGCAGGTAAGCATCAATTATCTGAACGCGGCAAAGAACGGAAAGCTCACCGCCCGTGCCGACTGCGTAAAGGACGGGAAGACCACCTGTGTATATATAGTGGATGTGACTGATGATTCCGGACGCAGCATAGCAAGATTTACCGCGACCGGTTTTAAGCTGTAAAGGAGACATCATGCAGGTTGAACCTTACGAGGCACTGTCCAGAGTATATGATGTCTTCATGGATGGCGACATTCCATATGATGAATGGGCGCTTCATATTAAAAAGATACTTGAAGAGAACGGTATAAATGATGGTCTTGTCTGTGATCTGGGCTGCGGCAGCGGGATGATGACCGTAAAGCTTGCCGGCCTTGGATACGACATGACGGGGATTGATTCCTCTCCCGAAATGCTTATGCAGGCCAGAGAGAGATCTGAAGACCGGGATATACTCTATCTTAATCAGGATATCACATCATTTGAACTCTACGGCACGGTCCGTGCCTTTGTCTCAACCGGCGATGCGATGAATTATATAATAAATACAGAGGATCTTTGCAGAGTCTTCGCATTGGTGAAAAACTATCTCGATCCCGGCGGGATCTTCATCTTTGATGTTCATACCCCTTATTACTACAAAGAGATATGCGGTTCAAATACCTTTTCTTCCGTGGACGAAGAGGGAGCCTATATCTGGGAAAATGATTACGATGAAGAGACAGGCGAAAACAGATATAATGTGACACTCTTTATCAAGGATTATGTCAACCTAAACGATCTCGATGATCAGGAAATATACAGAAGATACGAGGAAGAACACATAGAAAAAGCTTATTCTATGGTTGACATAAAGAAAATGGCTGAAAACGCCGGCATGCACATCCTTTCAATAACGGACGGCTACACCGGCGCACCATTAAAAGCAGATTCCGCAAGAGCTTTATTTGTTGTCGGATGAGATCTATCGGGCTCCTCTGTGATGTTCATCAATAGCGACAGAAACATCATGTCCGGGTGTGACGGCAAGATATGCTTCGGGATTTGTCGGACCGAAATTGCCAAGAAGCCATTTCCAGTCTGCAGCATTTATAACAACAGTCACCCCGTCTTTGCCCGTGAAATGAACATTTCCCTTATTATCAATGGGATAACCGCCCGGTGTCTTTCCCGCTCCGCCGTTTACCTTTTCAAGATCATCATCATTTAATCTATTGAGCATTTTTTTCTCCTTCTGATCTTTATCAGCTGTATGTTTTATTGCTTCTGAGTATTTATACGAACAAAAAATAAATATGGCTAAGAGGATATTCACAGCTATTGTTGCGTTGAAGATCAGTTTGGGACGCCTTAAAAAAAACTATGTTTTTAAATCGTCCTGAGAGAGTTTTGTCATATATTGAAAAAAATCAAATTATAGGATAGTATATTGTGGTGCCGGAAAGAAGTCCGGTTGTCACAGGAAAACAAATACAGATTAGGGAGATCACAAATGAAAAAATTAGTTTCAGTCTTACTTGCGGCGATGATGGCACTTTCTCTTTGTGCCTGCGGAGCATCAGCCGGAAGCGCGGCAGACGGCGGCGCAAAGGATGCAGGATCGGGAGCATCCGATATCAAGGTCGGCTTCATCTGCCTTCACGATGAAAATTCCACCTATGACCTCAACTTCATAAACGGAGCAAAAGAGGCCTGCAAAAATCTCGGGATCGAACCGATCATCAAGGTCAATATCCCGGAAGGACAGGAGTGCTACGATGCAGCCTGCGAGCTTGCGGATGCAGGATGCAGTTTTATCTTTGCGGATTCCTTCGGACACGAGGATTACATGATCGAGGCGGCAAAGGAATATCCCGATATCCAGTTCAGCCATGCTACCGGAACAAAGGCCCATACGGAGGGACTTGCAAATTATCATAATGCGTTCGCTTCTATCTATGAAGGACGTTACCTTGCAGGCATTGTTGCCGGAATGAAGTTAAAGGAAATGATCGATGCGGGAGAGATCACTCCCGACCAGGCAAAGATCGGATATGTCGGAGCATTTACCTATGCTGAGGTTATTTCAGGTTATACATCCTTCTTCCTCGGAGCAAGGAGCGTTGTTCCCGAGGCCACAATGGAAGTTACCTTCACCGGTTCATGGTATGATGAGACAGCCGAGAAGGAAGGAGCAACAAAGCTCATTCAGGACGGCTGCGTGCTCATCTCACAGCATGCCGATTCTATGGGAGCTCCCACAGCCTGCGAAAATGCCGGAGTACCGGATGTTTCCTATAACGGCTCCACTGAGGCTGCATGTCCTAATACCTTCCTTGTATCATCAAGGATAGACTGGGCTCCTTATTTCGAATATGCCATAAAGGCAACGGCAAACAAGGAAGCCTACGATACAGACTGGACAGGCACGCTTGAGACCGGCTCGGTAGCTTTGACTGATCTTGGAAAGAGTGTTGCTGACGGAACAAAAGAGGCGGTTGAAGAGGCAAAAAAGAAGCTTCAGGACGGCTCACTGCATGTATTTGATACATCAACCTTCACTGTTGAGGGCAAGGAACTGACCACTTACATGGCAGATGTCGATACTGATCCCGATTACAAGGGAGATCACGAAGCCATAAAGGACGGATACTTCAATGAGTCCGGAGAGGGCATGAGGTCCGCACCTTATTTTGATCTTCAGATCGACGGCATCTCACTTCTGGATACTGCGTTCTAAATAAAAAAGAAGACAGGAGACGGTTTTGTAAATCACTTGATTTTTGGGGCAGCATCAGCTGATGTGTTTTGTGAACAATAAGCCGGCAGTTCTTAGCGAACCGGAGTCTGATAAATTTGGGAGTACGCCGGCTGCGCGCTTTTCAGCGCAGAACGGGGCCTCCCAAATTTTGTTTATCAGGCGCGCGGTGAGCTTAGAACTGTCCGAGCCGTTCACAAAACACATACCGCTGATGCGAAAAATTTAAAAAGGTTGTCAGAGGATTTAGAAATTGGAAAAACCACAAGCTGCTGTTTCGATGAGAAACATAGTAAAGACCTTTGGAAAAGGTGTATATGCGAACCGCGATGTAGATCTTGATATCTACCACGGAGAGATACTGTCTCTTCTCGGAGAGAACGGTTCCGGCAAGACAACTTTGATGAACATGCTCTCAGGCATTTATTATCCGGATGAAGGTGAGATATTCATCAATTCAAAGCCTGTCAGCATAAATTCCCCGAAGGATGCCTATGAACTGGGAATAGGCATGGTGCACCAGCATTTCAAGCTGGTCGATGTGCTGACTGCCGCGGAAAATATTGTCCTGGGGCTTGACGGCGCCCTCGATCTTAACAAGGCAAAGGAAAAGATCAGGGAAATATGCGCCAGATACGGCTTTGAAGTGGATCCCGACAAAAAGATATACAGCATGTCGGTCTCCGAAAAACAGACGGTTGAGATAGTCAAGGTGCTTTACCGGGGAGCGGACATCCTCATACTTGACGAACCTACCGCGGTGCTCACTCCGCAGGAAACGAAAAAGCTCTTTGAGATCATGCGGAACATGAAAAAAGACGGCAAGGCGCTCGTCATTATCACCCACAAGCTTGCAGAGGTCATGGAGATCTCGGACAGAGTGGCGATCCTTCGACAGGGAAAATATGTCGGTACGCTTATCACAAAGAATACAAGCCCGAAGGAAATGACGGATATGATGGTGGGACGCAAGGTCGAGCTGGGGATAGAAAGACCGGAGCCCATTGATCCGAAGCTGAGACTGAGGATATCAAACCTTTCCGTGACCGATGCGGAAGGGATACAGAAATTAAAGAATATAAATCTTGATATTTATTCCGGAGAGATCCTTGGTATCGCAGGAATATCCGGATGCGGACAGAAGGAACTCCTTGAATCGGTTGCCGGACTCCAGAAGGTCGATTCCGGTTCGATCATATATTATGATGATGACGGCACCGAAAAGGAACTTGTCGGCATGGATCCTGTGAAAATAAAGGAACTCGGAGTGGCCCTAAGCTTTGTTCCCGAGGACAGGCTCGGGATGGGGCTTGTCGGAGATATGGATCTGTCCGACAATATGATGCTTCGAAGTTTCAGGGACGGAAAGGGAGTCTTCACCGACAGGAAATCTCCGCACGAAAGGGCTGAAAAGATAGTAAAACAGCTTCATGTGGATACCCCCGGGATCGAAACACCTGTAAGAAAGCTTTCAGGCGGAAATATCCAGAAGGTACTGGTGGGAAGGGAACTGTATCTTCGACCCAGTGTTCTGATGACAGCATATGTGGTCAGGGGCCTTGATATCAATTCCTCATATACTATCTATGATCTCATAGTATTTCAGAAGCTCTCCGGAACGGCAGTGATCTTTGTGGGAGAGGATCTGGATGTCCTGCTTCAGATCTCAGACCGGGTCTGCGTGCTCTGTGACGGTCAGGTCAACGGGATACTTGACGGCAGAAAAGCGGAAAAGTCGGAGGTCGGACTTCTCATGACATCATTGGCGGAAAACCATGAGTCGGTATCGGAACCGGCGTATGCAAAGACCGGATCGGATCCGGAAAAGGAAGGAGGTAACTGATGGAAAAAAAGATCAGGGTGCCTTTGTTCCATCTTGCAAAACGCGAGGAACTTTCAAAGAAAAAGAAATTTATCATCAGGATCATCGCCATAGTTGCCGCGCTTTTATTATGCGCCCTTCTCACGGCGCTTGCGACCGGGATAAACCCTCTTGAGGTCTACGGAAGCCTTGTAGGCGGCGCTTTCGGAAGTGTCAGGAAAACCTGGATTACACTCCAGGATCTGTCCATCCTGCTTCTCATATCGGTCGCGCTCACACCGGCCTTTACCATGAAATTCTGGAATATCGGCGGCGAGGGACAGGTGCTCGTGGGAGGACTTGCGACTGCCGCGTGCATGATACTGCTTGAAAACAAAATACCCAGCGTCCTTATTATGCTGGTATCCTTTATCGCAGCTGTTCTTGCAGGCGCGCTCTGGGGGCTGATCCCGGCGGTATGCAAGGCAAAGTGGAATACGAACGAAACGCTTATGACGCTCATGATGAACTATATCGCAACCCAGCTGGTTTCGTTTTTTGTGATCATCTGGGAGGTGCCGAAGGGTTCGGGAAAGATCGGCATCATAAACCAGAACTCGCATGACGGCTGGATGGTGCAGCTTTTCGGTTCGAAATACATGCTCTGCATCGTGGTTTCGGCAGTTGTGACGGTGTTCATGTATATCTACTTAAACTACAGCAAGCACGGCTATGAGATCCAGGTCGTCGGGCAGAGCATCAATACCGCAAAATATGTCGGTATCAATATAAGCAAAGTCATAATAAGAACGATGCTGCTTTCGGGGGCTCTGTGCGGGCTAGCAGGAATGCTGCTCGTAGGTTCGATCAATCATACGATAACCACGACGATAGCGGGAGGGCAGGGTTTTACTGCGGTCATGGTCTCGTGGATGGCAAAATTCAATCCGTTCACTATGATCCCGTGCGCCTTCCTCATCGTTTTCATGAACAGGGGAGCGGGAGAGATAGCGACCAATTTCGGCTTGAATCCGTCATTTGCGGATATCATGACGGGCATCATCCTGTTTTTCATCATAGGATGCGAGTTTTTCATCAACTACAGTATTAAGTTCAGAAAGATGTCAGGAGGGCGGTCATGACAGGATTTCTTTCATTCATACCCAGAGCCGTCGGGCAGGGAATACCACTGCTTTTCGGATGTACGGGGGAAATAATCACGGAAAAATCGGGAAACCTGAACCTGGGAATCCCCGGTGTCATGTATGTGGGAGCGATCAGCGGAGTCATAGGGTCCTTCTTTTATGAAAATTCCGTGGGAGAGGGATCGATGAACGCATTTCTTGCCATAATGATCCCGGTGCTCTGCTCGCTTTTAGGATCGTTCTTAATGGGGATGCTCTACTGCTTCCTGACAGTAACCCTGCGCGCAAACCAGAATGTCACAGGTCTTGCGATGACCACCTTCGGCGTGGGCTTCGGCAATTTCTTCGGCGGATCTTTGATCAAGTTGTCAAACCTTGATGTGCCCACCATCGCCCTGTCAAAGACCAGTTCATATTTTTCCGCCACCCTTCCTTTTGCAAAGAACTTAGGGTGGTTTGGGGAGATCTTTTTATCCTACGGATTTTTGGCATATCTGGCGATCATTGTTGCTGTTGCTGCAGCCATGATAATAAAAAAGACCAGGGTCGGCCTGCATCTTCGCGCTGTCGGTGAAAGCCCCGCAACAGCTGATGCCATGGGCATCAATGTCACTGCATACAAATATTTTGCCACAGTACTGGGATGCATGATAGCAGGTCTCGGAGGTCTTTATTATGTGATGGATTACGCAAGCGGCGTTTGGTCAAATGACGCCTTCGGAGACAGGGGCTGGCTTGCCATAGCCCTCGTCATCTTCACGATCTGG
Organism: Lachnospiraceae bacterium; assembly: GCA_024690825.1. Lineage (GTDB taxonomy): Bacteria > Bacillota > Clostridia > Lachnospirales > Lachnospiraceae > NK4A144. The sequence goes on from JAILOK010000098.1 coordinate 87,030, forward strand.
AGAGCCGATATAGGCATCCTTGCTTCGATCCTTTTCGGCGGACTCTACATCCTGTATCTCTACATTCCCACCGGAATGGAGCACATGGAGTTAAAGGAACTCTACAAGATGATCCCCTATGTCGTCACCATCATAGTGCTGATAGTGACGAGCATGCGAAACCGCAGGGAGGATCAGCCGCCGGCTTCACTGGGTCTGAACTACTTCCGCGAAGAACGGTAACAGTTCAGTCCAGGTTCACTTTTTTCCTTGTGATCAGCAGGCACGCCACATAATATATGGCACATTCGATCAGTACAATGCCGCCAAGTGTGAAGGCCATATTTCCGTACATTCTTGTAAAGATGTCTGCATCGGATGAAGACTGCGCCGCCATTCCGAAAAATCCCGATGTGAACATTATTACTGTCGAAATGATCTGATTGACCACATAGAGCGCGGCATAGCAGAGCACAGCGCCTAAGATCTTGTGCTTTGCCCAGAGCTGTCCCACAGTGATGCAAAAATACAGGGACAGAATGGTGCCCAGGGCGGATACTATTATCAGGAATATCACCGAAAGGAAAAATTTCGGATTCAAAATGTCAGAGGTTCCCTGAAATTCGTGCATGATGCTTACGAAATCCGACGGTGACAGGATAACTCTGGAAATGATCCCAAACAATGTTATCAGTATGGAAAGAATAGTGCAGATATAGGCCAAAAGCATCCATACGGATCCGGTGATCACCTTTGATGTTATTATGCTGCTCGTCTTAACCGGCAGAGTGAAGGTAAGGTACCCCTGGGATGTGTAGAGGTTTTTATAATACCTCATCACCAGATAGACTATGGTCACTATATTTGCCGCGATGATCCCCACATAGTATAGTGCCATGAACGCGAACATTAATATGGATGTTCCCATGGATTCTCCTGCCTGAGGGATATAGCCGATGGTCACGGCCCCCATGATACCCAGCAGGATCAGAAGGGCCTCCAGTGCAACAGGCACCCTCCATGTGGCAGAAAATTCATGTTTCAATAATGTACTCAGCATTTGAACACCTCCCTGAACAGGCTGTCTACGGACTGCCCTTCTTCGCTTCTGATCTCATCCACAGTCGAATAACGGACTATGCTTCCCTCTTTCAAAAAGATGACCTGGTCGAGTATGTTTTCCACGTCGGAAATGAGATGGGTGGAAAGCAGGATGGATGCATTCTCATCGTAGTTTGTGATTATGGTATTGAGGATGTAGTCGCGGGCTGCAGGATCAACGCCTGCTATCGGTTCGTCAAGGATGTACAGTTCAGCCCTCCGGCTCATGACGAGGATCAGCTGTACCTTTTCCCTCGTGCCCTTTGACATGGTTTTGAGTCTGTCCCTTGCATTGATGCCGAGCTTTGAGAGCATGTCATAGGCGCGGCTCATATCAAAATCCTCGTAGAAATCGCAGAAATATCTTATTATATCCTCCACCCTCTGTGACGGATCAAGGTAGGTCGTATCGGGAAGGTAGGATATAATCTTTTTGCTTTCCGGGCCTACGGGGTTTCCCTTCACGGTAACGGCGCCGCCCGTGGGCTGCAGCAGTCCGCAGATTATCTTTATAAGCGTCGTCTTGCCGCTTCCGTTCGGCCCCAAAAGACCCGTGATGTGGCCGCTTTCAAGCTCGAAGCTGATGCCTTTTAAGGCTGCCACGGATCCGTATTTTTTTGTGAGATCACTCACAGTCAGTAATGAACTCATTTTTCCTCCTTGGTTGTATCTGTCTGATAGTTTTCATTTATCAGTCTGCAGACCTCGTCTTTATCGAGTCCCATCTTTTTCATCTGTATAATAAAAGCGGACACCGAGGACGAGGCTATCTCTTTTTTGTGCCGTTCTATCACGGTCTTATCATAGGTTACGAACCGTCCGACGGTCCTGTCTGTGCGCAGAAGTTCCTTTCGCTCGAGCTCGCTTAAGGCTCTCTGCATGGTATTGGGATTCACTGCAGCTTCTGCAGCAAGATCCCGCACGCTGGGGAATTTTGCGCCCGGCGGAAGCTTGCCCGATACTATGTCAAGCTCGATGTGCTCCACGATCTGCATAAAAACCGGACGGTCTGAGCTTAGATTCCATGACATGGCTGTCTCCTTTCTTTCACATTGTCTCAATGTATTAGATAACTAATACAATAGAACAATAATACAATACCGGTTTGTTGTCAAGAGACGATACGCGATGATATAATTTTCATTTAGAAAGTTGTCAGAAGAACCGTCACCTTGACACCATTCAATGTAACAGTAATATTTTGGGACAGAGGTAGATCATGCAGGATCATATAATAAGAGCGTCGGCGGATGCCGGTCATATCCGTGCATTTGCCGCATATACGAAAAAAACAGCAGAGGATGCAAGGCAGGCGCACAACACATCTCCCGTGATGACAGCGGCCCTGGGACGGCTTCTTACTGCCGGTGCCCTGATGGGTTCGATGATGAAGGGTGATGACCTGCTTACTCTTCAGATAAAGTGCAGCGGAGCAGCGGGAGGACTTACCGTAACAGCGGATGCGGAGGGTCATGTTAAAGGATATTGTATCGAGCCGATGGTGCTGATCCCGGCACGTCCCGATCACAAGCTTGATGTGGCGGGAGCTCTGGGTCCCGGGTATCTTCGCGTGATAAAGGATCTGGGATTAAAGGAACCCTATATCGGAGAGACCGAGCTCGTTTCCGGCGAGATAGCCGAGGATCTCACTTATTATTTTGCGCAGAGTGAGCAGACGCCTTCTGCGGTGGGCTTGGGTGTGCTCATGAGCAAAGACAATACTGTTGCGGAGGCAGGAGGCTTTATCGTACAGCTCATGCCCGATGCCCCGGAAAGCTCCATAGCAAAGCTTGAGGAAAATCTGCGGCTTGTGAAGTCGGTGACGGATGTTTTTAAGGACGGAAAGACACCCGAGGATCTGCTTTCGATACTCCTTGACGGTCTTGATATGACCGTACTTGAAAAAAAGGATGTTGTCTTTAAGTGTGACTGCAGCGCCGCAAAGATCGAGGCGGCTTTGATCAGCATAGGAAAAAAGGATCTAAAGGATCTTATTGATGAAGGAAAAGAAGTGGAGATGGGCTGCAGCTTCTGCGGAAAGAAATACATCATCTCACCGGAAAAACTTGTTAAATTATATAACGAAAGTTGACAGAGATGACCTTGAACATTTTTCAGATGCCGATATGTACGCGGAGAAAGAAAAGCACTACAAGGAGAGAGGCATCGAGGAGAAGATAACGGAATGAAAATGACGATTTCTCTTTTTGACAGCATAATAAATACCTCCCAGGACTGTGTGTTCTGGAAGGACAAAGACAGGCGTTTTCTGGGTGTCAATCAGGCTTTTCTTGATTACTATGGTTTTGAATCGGAAGAAGAACTCATAGGAAAGAATGATGAGGACATGGGATGGCATAATGATCCGGAGCCTTTTAAGCAGGATGAACTGCGCGTCCTTGGAGGTGAGTCGACATATAAGGTTCAGGGAAAATGCATGGTTCACGGAGAAGAGAGGGATATCATAGCTTCAAAACGCCCTCTTTATGAAGGCGACGAGATAGTGGGACTCGTCGGTAGTTTCATCGATATTACGGATATAGTGCGAAGACAGAAAATGTCTGATGAAAGACAGATAATATATACTGTTGAAAAACTTCGAAAAATCCCCTACTGGGACAAGCTCCTTGACAGCACGGCGCTCGACGAGATACTGGATCCCTTAACGGGTGTCATCACCAGAAATTATATGATGGATTTTGCGGATTCACTTATTTTACAGGATAAGCCGTTTTCCATGTCCATTCTCGATCTTGACAACTTCAAGCTTATAAATGACCGTTACGGGCATCATTCCGGTGATATAGTGTTAAAGGATGTAACGGCTTCCCTTGCCGCATATACGGATGGTTATGGCCTGATCGGGCGTTTTGGCGGGGATGAACTCCTGCTTATCAATTTAAAGGATACGGAGCATGAGGATAATTCAAAGTTCTGGTCAGCGCTGTATGCCTCAGGAAAAGTGTTCAGAAAAGAAGTAGAGGTGGAGAATGCGTCCGTTTTTATTACCTGTACCAGCGGAACAGCATCCTGTCCGGCGGATTCCGGAAATCTTACGGAACTGTTTTCCATGATAGACACTGCCCTCTACATCGGAAAGAACAGGGGACGGAACTGTTTTACCGTCTATGATGATGACAAACACCGGAATATAGACATGAGGCAGATCGTAAAGCACAATCTGTGCTCGGATATGTCATATCTGAAAAAGCATGTGGTGAATTCGGAGGATACAAGCAAAGCACTCTTGGATGTCATGCCCTTCTTAAAAGAGGCGCTTCAGATCAGGGATGTATATTATATAGACGAACAGGGATATCTTCGGGCAGTGCTTGAAAAGGAATTAAAGAAAAACGCGCAGGATGCGGGGAATGTAATAGGAGATGAACCCGTGATCTGCAATTCGGTCCGAGATATAGAAAAGGACAGCCCGCTTTTCTGCAAAGCGCTTCAGGAGATTGAGCTGGCGTCCTTTATCGGAGTGGAATTTAAGGCAGACACTGATAAGACCCTATATCTCATCTTTGCTTCAAACAGGAAGCACCGCATCTGGCAGGAAAATGACAGAGTCTTATGCTTTTTCCTGGCATCAATTCTCGGGATGACACCGGGACGGTCCTTGTGACAACTTTTATATATAATGTGAATTAAAGGGCGGGTCGCATGTGATGTATTGCGCCGCCCTTTTTCGTGTCGTACATGATACTTGAAAGTGCTGAATAAACAGGGGCAAAAGTACATGGATGTACTTTTGAAGCCGCATGAGCATGGATGCGAATTGCGGCTGACCCGTGACTATACAAAGATTACGGGCACTTTCTTAGTATCATAGACATGAAAAAATTGGCAAGCAATACATCACATGCACCTGCCCATTCAATCAATGTAAAAAGTTGTCAGAAGGACCGTCCCGGTGACAACTTTACCTAATATTGGAATAGAAAAATGTAAAATATACTTGACAAATTTCCATCGAGGGTTTAGTATGTGTTCAACACAGAAAGCAAGGGCATTGAAACGCCTCATAATTCAGAAAGGTTGAAGGAGATGGAAAAGATGGGAATTTTCAGAGCGTCAGGTATGGCCGCAGGGCTGGTTGCAGGGTTGATCATATGCGTGATCCTTTTCAGGTATATGAACAAAGACAAAAAGATTTTGACAAAGTACGATGAAAGACAGGAGATGGCGCGCGGCAGGGCATATAAGTACGGATTCTGGGCGAGCATGGCAACGGCAGCGGTCGTGATGATAACGGATGTGGCTGAAATCTCTCTGGCCAGCAGCTTCACGAAATACTTTTTTATTATGTTTGTGGGCATCCTCGTACAGGTCACATACAGCATCTTTAATGACGCATATCTGGGTATCAACACAAATAAGAAGCGTCTGATGATCATATGCATCATCGCGGGTCTGTGTAATCTGCTGGGTGTCGTCGGCAACATCAAAGGCGGAACTTTCATCGTCAACGGTGTGGTATCCGATGCGGGAACAAATCTATTGTGCTGCATTCTGATGGTAGTTATCGGTATTGAACTTCTGATCAAGGACAGCATGGACAGGAAACATGCGACAGCCGAAGAAAGCGGGGACTGACCATGAAGAATCTGAGAATGAAGGCCGCCCGTGCCGGCATGGATATGTCGCAGGAGGATCTTGCCAAAGCCTGCAATGTCTCGCGCCAGACAATAAGCGCCATCGAAAAAGGAGACTACAATCCGACGATCAATCTTTGCATAGCGATATGCAAAGCATTGGGAAAAACACTTGATGAACTGTTCTGGGAATAAAAGCCTGTAGTTGTAATTGGTTTATATGAATTTAGGGAGAAGACCGGTACTGCGGAATTAGACTTCTCTCTTAATTTTTGTTATGAAGAAAAAATTGTACATAGTACCTTGTCACATCATAATAGTACCAGAAACTATAATATGTGTTGATAGAGATATTCTATATATTGTGAGAAAATTGCATTGGATTGTACGGCTAAGTTTGAAAATTCTAACCATATGTGTTATTATTATAAGATAAAAGAGGTGAAATCATGAATTTTGCAGAACGTTTAAAGGAATTGCGAAAGGCAAACGGATATACGCAGATTACTCTTGCCGCTGCACTTGGGCTTTCAAAAGGAACTGTGGCGATGTGGGAGACTGGAAAAAGGACTCCGGATTATGAGATTATCAATACTTTGTCCGATATGTTCAATCGAAGGATAGACTATATTCTTGGGTATTCGAATGATGATTCTTCGCCAAAGATGACGGAGAAACAGATAGAGCAGCTTGGCGAGTGGGAAATACAGAGTGAACAGGTAGATATCTTCCGTCAGTTTTTAAGGCTTGATGCCTATGGTCAGTCCTGCGTCAGTGCCCTGATCCAGCGTGAGGCTGTACGATGTCAGGAGCAGGGCACTGTACAGGATATCTCGAATATAAAGGTTGGAATTCGCACGGATATATCTAACTCGGTGAGAAAAGACAATTGATATCGGTATTCCAAATTGGAATGCCGATAATTAACTTATGTCAAATAAGAATTCATATTGGGATTTTGATCAAACTGAATGGAGAGTACACACAAGATGAATGATAATGTAGTTACTACTATCGAGTCTATTGATAAAGAAGAGGTCAAAGCCAAAATTTATGAAGTTCGTGGTCATAGAGTCATGCTTGATAGCGATATTGCAATGTATTTTGCTGTAACAACAGGCAATTTGAACAAGGCTAAAAACAGGAATATTGAACGTTTTCCGGAACATTTTTGTTTTATGCTCACCGATCAGGAACTATCGATTTTCCAATATGGAATAGCGATGCAAACCAAAGGAATTAAAGGCGGACGCAGCAATAATCCTACAGTATATACCGAACATGGTGTGGCAATGCTCACATCAGTATTGCATACACCGAGGGCGATTTCTGCTAGTATACAGATAATTGAAGCTTTTGTGGAGATGTCTCATTATATACGCCAGAACCGCGAATTGCTTCCATATGACGAATTAAAGGCATTGGAACTAAAACATTAGTGTCCCATTCAAATCATAAAGATATTCAGTAGCTCAAAATGTATAAAACAGTAGGGTTTCGGTATAATTATACAGGTCGGTAGGTGCTAATAGGCATTAGGGACACTTTTCCGAAAAGGGATAAACTATAAGATATTTGTGACAGAAGATGATGGAGTAAAATTCATTTCACTTGATAATAATACCGGTCATATAGAGCGTTATCGGAGAGTGTACAGATATCAGGGACATTCGGGGGAAATTGAAAGTGATTTTTAATAAAAAGTTTTTGATAATATTTAGTACATTACTGATTATCGGGGTTATGTCCGCTTTGATATGTAATTATTTCATGAACAAATTCAGCATTCCGGACAAAGAGGAGCGGGTACATAATCTCATATTATCTACAGGTGAAAATAAATTAAGCAGATCTGGGATAGCGCACGAAGTAAGGCTGGCTCTTTCGAAATATACAAATTGGGATAATTTGTATTTGTCAGAAAACTTTAAGAAAAAATATAAGAACCGAAAAAACATATTGGAAGATGTGAACAATATAGCTGATGTTTCTAGCGGATTGGATATAGAATATGGTAAAGATGTTATAATTATTTACGCCGAGAAAAAAAGTAGTATTTTTGATTTTGATGAATCGGATGATATTACAACTGTATATTATTTTAGATATATTTTAGACGAAGCCGGTGAAATAGATGACCTTATTTTGCTCGAAAAATACGATGTCTACACGATAAACGGAGAACCGCTGGATGAAGCAAGAAAGCAGGAATGGGGATGGCAGGAATGAAAGAAATGATCTGATAGTTTTTACGCATCCAGTTTGATGGATCTGTTCTCGCTGCCCGAAACGACCATGGTATTTGCCGGGATATCTCCTTTGACAACCGTTCCGGCGCCGATGATGCAGTTGTCACCGATGTCTGTATCGCGGAGAATGACCGCACCGGCGCCGATCCAGACATTCTTCCCGATCCTTACGGTACCGTCCTTGAATTCTCTTGTTTTAAATCCGTCCGGTCCGTACCGGTGATCATGATCAAATATGCATACATTTGGACCGATCGCCGTTCCGTCTCCGACTAAGATCTCTTTATGACAGACCATTATGGTATTTCTGTTAATAAAGACATTATCTCCAAGCTGAAGTTTTGCCCCCTTCTTACATGCAAAATACACATTCGGCCGGCATTCCGTTCTGCCGAAAATGAATCTTCCCGTTCCTTCAAATCCAACGGACATGCTTATTTTCGATCCTGAGACAGGGATATCGACTCCGCGGATCTTAAGAAGGATTGCCTTTATCCTGTAAGGTAATTTTAATTTCATGGATTGCTATTCCTCTCCCGGACTGCGTGATATTCCTCCGGCGTATTGATGTTGCTGAGTGTTTCTTTGTTAAAGGGGCTGTCTTTGATATCCGCGTATTTTGTCCTTACCTGTGACAACAGATCTGTCATCCTGTAGCTGCCCTTTGCGATCATCTCTTCGGCAAAAGGCAGGACAGTTCTGCTGTAGATGCCGCATAGAGGATGGATCCTTTCTTCATCCCGGAATACACAGATATCCGCATCATCCGTAAACAATCCCGACAGATATCGGATCATATCACTGCAGAAAAACGGCATGTCATACGCACAGATAAAGACATTATCTGACACGGAATGACTGAGGGACCGGCGTATGCCTTCTATGGGACCTATGTCCTTATTCTCATCAACGATCACCTTAAGGCCATATTCGGAATAGTCTTTCGCTTCCGCAGCGGATACGAAAACCTCGCGGCATACGGAGCATTCCTGTGCCAGATGTCCGATAAAGGTCTGGTCATTTAATACAAGAAGCGCCTTGTCGCATCCCATGCGTCTGGATCTGCCCACAAGGATCGCTGCGGAGATGTTTTCGGCTTTTAAACTTTCGTATTTCATGAGTGCTCCATTTTTTTCAATGCATCATACAGGTGTCCGAGCGGCAGGCCGACGATATTGGTGTAGTCGCCGACTATGCCTTTGATGAATTTTGAAAAGATCCCCTGGATGGCATAGGAGCCGGCTTTGTCCATGGGTTCGCCGGTGCTGATGTAGTCCCGGATCTCTTCATTGCTTATGGGATAAACCGTGACCTTTGAAGTTTCGGAAAAGGTCACGGTTGAATTATGTAAACCTGTACGGTCCGTTTTTATTATGGTGACGCCGGTGGTGACTTCGTGCGTCCCGCCGGAAATGAGGCGGAGCATCCTTTCCGCATCCTCCTGATCCTTAGGTTTTCCGAGGATCTCACCGCTGCAGTAAACGAGGGTGTCGGCACCGATCACGTAGGTACCGGCCTTTGCGGGAAGATTCGAATAAACGCTTTCGGCCTTTCTCTTTGAAAGCTCCTTTACGATATCTTCGGGAACCGTCAGATTTCCGTAGTCTTCATCACATTCGGCGGGGATTACCCACGGTTCTATCTCTATCGTTCTCAAAAGTTCCAGACGCCTCGGAGAGGCGGAGGCAAGAATGAATTCAGTCAAGTTCGTCGATCTCCTTTAACCAGAGTGCAGCCGAGGCATCCGTCGGCATGCGCAGATCACCCCTCGGCGAGATCCCCACGGTTCCTACCTTCGGCCCGTCGGGCAGGCAGGAGCGCTTGAACTGCTGGGAGAAGAAGCGCTTAATAAAAACGCGCAGCCATTTCTTTACGGTATCCCTGTCGTATACCCCGTCAAATGCAAGGGCTGCCATCCTGTATATCTTTTTCGGCGACAGATTAAACCTCAGGAAATAATAAAGGAAAAAGTCGTGAAGCTCGTAGGGACCCACAAGTTCCTCGGTCTTCTGTGAAATGGAACCGTTATGCGCCGGCAGAAGCTCGGGGCTTACGGGAGTATCGAGGATGTCCTCAAGGATCGCCGAAACATCGTCCGACCCCTCGCTCTTTGCCTTGTCTGCAACATATTTTACAAGATGTCTTACCAGAGTTTTCGGAACCCCCGCGTTCACATCATACATCGACATGTGGTCTCCGTTGTAGGTGGCCCAGCCCAGAGCCAGCTCCGACATATCGCCGGTGCCGATAACAAGAGCATTTTTCATGTTGGCAAGATCCATCAGGACCTGAGTCCGCTCTCTGGCCTGGCAGTTTTCGAAAGTTATATCATGCACATCCTCGCTCTGTCCTATATCCTCCATGTGGACTCTCACGGCATTTTTGATATCGATGACCGAAAGATTGGTATTAAGAGCTTCGGCAAGCTTTTCGGCATTATTCTTTGTCCTGTCCGTTGTCCCGAAGCACGGCATTGTCACGGCATGAATACCGGACATCGGAAGCTTTAAAAGCTTTGCGGTCCGCACAGCGACAAGAAGAGCAAGAGTGGAATCAAGACCTCCCGAAAGACCCAGCACCATATCCTTTATGCCGGTGTGCTCAAGCCTCTTTTTGAGACCATAGGCCTGAATGTTGAAGATCTCCTCGCACCTTTCCTCGCGGAGGAACGCATCCTCGGGCACAAAGGGAAATCTGGGGAATTCTCTTTTTATGCGAATGTCGGTTTCATCGATGAGGAAGGGCACATATACATAGTCAGGATCCTCGTCTGAATAAAAGGAGTTCATGCGGGACCTATCGGCTGTCAGCCTGTCGATATCAATATCCGCGGACACATATCCTGTTTCAAAAGGTTTTAACTCTGCCAGGAGAGTACCGTTTTCAGCAATAAGATCGTGTCCCGCAAAGACCAGATCCTGGGTGCTTTCGCCATCGCCGGCATTGGCGTAGATATAGGCGGCTGAGTATCTTGCGGAGGCGTTTAATACAAGCCTTTCCCTGTAATCGCCCTTTCCCACGAGCATATCGCTTGCCGAAAGATTTACGATGATATCTGCTCCTGCCGAAACATGGCGCACCGAGGGAGCATCAGCGACCCAAAGATCCTCGCAGATCTCGCAGGCAACTTTGATCCTTTCATCACTCTTTCCGTTTTCAAAGATGATGTCCGTGCCAAACGGTATGTCGAGGCCGAAAAAGTCTGTGAACACAGGCTCATCAAAGCCGGGAGTAAAATATCTTTCCTCGTAGAATTCGCTGTAGTTGGGAAGATTTGTCTTTGGCACAAAACCGAGTACGAGACCCCTGTGAAGACAGGCTGCAGCATTGTAGAGCTTGCCGGCGTATCTTACAGGCAGACCCACAAAGATCAGGCTGTCATATCCCGTTGTTGCATCGGCTATATTTTTGAGCTGCACCCTGCATTCATTTATCAGCGTATCGTGCAAAAACAGCTCGCCGCAGGTATAGCCCGACAAAGACAGCTCGGGAAACACGATGATCTTTGCCCCTTCGCTTGCTGCAAGCTCTATGATCTCAATGATCCTTTCCGCATTATATTCGGGGTCCGCGACCCTTATCTTTGGAGTTGCCGCGGCAACCCTCACAAAACCGTCCTTCATAGCCGGTCTCCTCCTGATCGAAATTCGTGTTCCGATTATAATACTATTCGTGCATTGTTTCAATCAGGGGCGGTCTCGCGGAGGCGTATATGTGTTTAAAAACAATCGTCCGAGCCGTTTTTAAACACATATACGCCTCCACCAGATCATTCTTTTTTTTATTCGGGATCTGTGCAGCAAGATCACAAACTTGCAATATGGCGGGCGTACTTATTATACTGATGATGTACGGATCGATGATCGCAGGGGGAGCAGCAAAATGGAAGATTTTGAATACCGGGTGCTGATGATAGATGATGATGAAGTCATCGCGCAGTCAACGGCAGAATATTTTAATATGTTCAATGTGAAGACGGCCTATGTCACGGGCTTTGATGAGGCTGTGTCCTTTCTTGATGCACACAGGGTATCGCTTGTGCTCCTTGATATCAACTTAGGTGAAAGCTCGGGCTTCGATCTTTGCAAGAGGATCAGGCAGGACTACGACATGCCTGTATTTTTCATTAGCGCGAGGACAAGTGACGACGATGTGCTCATAGCGCTCAACATCGGAGGCGATGACTATATCAAAAAGCCCTACACCTTAAGCATCCTGCTTGCGAAGGTGAAAGCTGCGCTTGCAAGATATGACAGGGCCGTAAAGGATGCGGAAGTATCCGGAAAAAGGAGCCTGCCTGAAGGACCGGCCGCGGCTCTTACCGATAATATAAGCATTGATACCAATCAGCGGTGCATAATAAAAGACGGCAGCAGGATACCTTTAAAGGATATGGAATACAGGCTGATGCAGTACCTGGTATCAAACAGGGGCAGAGTCGTGACAAAGGACGAGCTTTTGAAAAATGTCTGGGAGGATGAATTCACGGGTGAGGGAACGATAGCGGTTCATATCAGGCACTTGAGGGAAAAGACGGAGGAGGATCCGAAGGAGCCCCGTATAATAAAAACAATCTGGGGTGTTGGATATATGATCGATGAACAGATACATTAAGGTCATGGTGACTGCAGGGATCATATATTTCCTTGCGGTCATCATATTTTATCTCACGGCAGGTAATCTCATAAAGAAAGATCCCGAAGGGAAAAAGGCGGTTCTTGTTTTGAACGACATCACGCAGATCGCGGAAGAAAAAGGTCTTTCACCCGAAGTGTTTTCGGGCAGGGATTTCGGAGCGGATTTCGTTGTCCTTGACAGTAATGAAAACATGGTTTTTTCATCCGGCAGCTGCGCAGAAGCCGGTGAAGACATGACGGTCTCAAAGGCGGTGATGCAGCATCTTCCCTATTCGTGCGTGATGAACGGTGAAAGGCTGGCAGGTTACGTGATAGTGACCGGAAACGGAAGATCGGCGGCCGAAACCCTTGTTTTCAGGATGACGGCGGTCTTTGCGCTGTGCGGTCTTATTATGCTGACCGCAGTTTTTATAGCGGGAGTTTATATCCAAAAAAGCATCATACTTCCGTTTAAGAGGATGCAGGATTTTGCCGGAAGGGTTGCCGAAGGGCAGCTTGATGAGGCTCTTCCGATGGACCGTGAAAATCTCTTCGGAGCATTTTCGGAAAGCTTTGACATCATGCGGGAAGAACTTCTGAAGTCAAGGGAAAGAGAACTTGAACTTCAGAAAAAGGAGAGGGAGCTTGTGGCTTCCCTAAGCCATGATCTCAAGACTCCCGTCACGGGGATCAAGCTGACCGCCGAGCTTTTGAAGGCAAAGATGGAGGCCGGCAAACCCGATGCTTCGGACATCATGGAAAAGGCGGACAATATTTTTAATAAAGCCGATCAGATCGATGTGCTCGTAAGCGACCTCTTTGATTCAACGCTCGATGATCTGGGTGAATTCAGGGTAAACTGTACAGAGTCCGAATCAAGGGTGCTGTCCGGGATAATAAAAAAATATGACAACAGGGGGCTGGTAAAAAGTGCCCAAGTTCCAGGAGTCATAATAAAGATCGATGAAAAGCGCATGGCGCAGGTGATCGGAAACATCATCTCAAATTCCGAAAAATATGCGGGAACTCCCGTAGATGTGGACTATTCACTGTCTGACGGATTTCTTGAAATGCGGATAAGTGATGAAGGTCCGGGCGTGCCTTCTGACGAGACGGAGCTTATCACAAACAAGTTTTACCGCGGCAGACAGTGGAAGGAAAGTGACAAGACCGGCAACGGTCTCGGCCTGTACATAGCCCGAACTCTCATGGAACTGATGGGAGGAAAGCTGGTCATCGAAAAGCCGGAGAAGGGATTTTGCGCGGTACTTATGATACCGTTGGCGTAATGTGACAGTCATGATATTTTTTATTTACGTAATTGAAAAGGGGTTTTGATCTTTTAAGGGCCGTCCGATCAGTTGATCAGACGGCCTCTTTATATATTTCTATTCCGTGATCTTCAGATTAAGAGAAGCTTTCTTTTTGCTTCCGTCGTTTGCAGTGACAGTAAGCTTTACGGTTCCCGTACCGACCCCTTTATAAAGGATCGATTCACCGGCCAAAAGATCAACGGAAGCTATGGATGTACCGTAGGTGTCGGTCGTGCCGTCGGCCTTTCTTACTGCTATGAGAGCGGTGCTTTCAGGCGATGCTGTACCGGTCTTTCCTGAAAGCGTGACAGACAGGGTAGTGTTCGTGGCATCGGAAGGATTTACGGTCACGGATCTGATACGTCCGGTCCGGCCTTTAGCGATCGTTATCTTTTTGCTGTTCAGCGAAAGCTTTTTTACGGGAACATATGTCTTTACCGTAAGGGTCTTTTTGATCCTCGGATCGTCTGCACTGGTTGCCGTGATCACGGTTGTACCTTCCCCTGTTGCTTTTATAAGACCGTTTTTCACCGTGGCGACGGATGTATCATTCGATGACCATATTATCCTGCTGTTGGCAGGCTTTTCAGAAAATACGGCTTTTATCCGTACACTTTTCCCTACGGCCAGTCCGTTTTCACCAAGCTTGTCATAATTTGTCGTGACAAGAGTGAGGCTTTCGGAGGTTGCGGGTTTTGCTGTTATCGTGCAGGAAGCGGTCTTGTCATCCATCTTTGCGGTGATCACCGCGGATCCCTTTTTCTGATCAGTATTCACCGTCACAAAGCCTGTGCTGCTTACCGAGGCTATGGAGGGATCCGAGCTTGTCCAGGTTACGGTGTCATATATGGCGGGACTTGACTTTGTAACAAGCTGCAGACCGGCGCCGCATCCGAGGACTGCTTTCTTTTTGTTCAGTGTCAGCTTCGTCTTTGCCTTCTGCTCATCTGTCAGTGCAGAGACGGTTTTGATGTTCATGGTGAGGCTTTTACTGAAAGCCGTGCTGTCTACGGATGTTACCGTTACATTGACTTTTGTGCTGCCCGGTGCAAGGGAAGTGAGCTTTCCGTCTTCAGACAATGTGATAAATGAACTGTCTGCTGCCGCAAATTTTATACTGTATGCCGCATCAGCTGGTTTGACTGTAATAAATCCACAAAGATCAAGCGTTTTTCCTTCTTCGATCGTGACTTTCTTTGTGACTGAAGCCGAAGAAGGGCAGACTCCTACTGATACCTTAACGGATGAGATGACATCACCGTCATCTCCGTTATTTCCGGAATATCCCGAAGTTCTTGCGCTTACGAGGGCTTCACCGCTCCTGATCGCTGTAACGGTTCCGTCAGAGCCCACGGAAACGATGCTTCCGTCTGAGCTGGTCCATATGAGAGCCTTACTCATGGGCTCGGTGATACCTGCTGATGTGTAGGTGGTAGTAAATACGGGCTTCAGTTTCACTGAACTTCCCCTTGTAAGCTCCAGAGTACCGCAGATGTCATCCGATGAAGGATCTGCAACTGTGTTTTCAAAGTTTACGGAGGTTACGGCATTTCCTACGGTTACGGTACAGACTGCGCTCTTGCCGCTGCCGTCCGCTGCGGTGGCGGTTATCTTAACGGTTCCGGTCTTTGCCGGTGAGGCTCCCGTGGATATTGCCGTAATAAGACCGTCCTTTACGGTCGCCATCGATATATCGGAGCTTGACCAGGTGACTTCAGGATCTGCATCCGCCGGAGCCACGGAGGTTACCTTCAGCTGATAAGTCCTTCCGACTCCGAGTGAAACTGCATTTGAGTTAAGATATATTTTTGTGACTTTTGATGCTGTTTCTTCCGTGCCGCTTTCTTCAGCCGGATCTGCAGGTTGGGCAGGTTCAACAGGCTGTGTCGGGTCAGAAGGCTGTGTCGGGTCAGAAGGCTGCGTCGGGTCAGAAGGCTGTGTCGGGTCAGAAGGCTGTCCCGGCTCTGAAGGTCCGCCGGGCTGTGACGGCTGTCCCGGCTGTGATGATCCTCCGGGAACTGACGGACTGCTGCTTCCGGTTGTTACAGCAGTGGCAGCAGTTGTCTGGCCTGCTATGTTCAGTGTATATTCCTGTCCGCTTGTAAGAGAAGGCGAACCGTAAATAAGGAAGGTTGCAGCACAGGGCAGGGTAGTGTTAATAAGCTCGGTAGTTCCGGACAATACCTTAAATGAAGAGCCTGCCGCGATCTGGGAGGAAGCCATGGTCTGATTCCCAGGACCCTGCGGCATACCGCCTCCGCTGCTGCTGCCATAGGTAAGATATACTCCGCCTCCGCTTTCGGGAGTGGATTCACCCATTCCGTCTGAACCTGTTCCCAGTATCACGACATTTGCACCGTAAGTAAAACCGCTGTCCGTATCAAATGGTGAATTGCTGGTGTTTGATGCTCCGAAGACACAGACTGTACCGCCCTCTATATCAAGGCTGCCGTTGCAGTCTATGCCGTCGCCGTCAGCCTTGTAGCTTATGCTTCTGCCTGAAAGAGAAGTGCTCTTCGTCGATGAACTGTCGATCTTTATATTTACGCTTCCACTGTATATCTTGCAGGTGCAGCCGCTTCCCTTCGTTGTTGTCTTTGTATATCCGTAATCAAGATCTTCAGATGAGGTGCAGTCATATGTATAGGTAACATTTGTCTTGTATCCCGCATTGATACCGTCGTCGTTGGAATTGATCGTAACGGACGGGCCGCCCGATGCACCTTCTGTACCTATCACGATATCTTTTCCTTCAAATCCTTCATAGCAGCTTTGTACATTGATGACTGTATCGTTTCCGGTGATCGTAAGATCACCTGCAGAGGTTATGGCATCATCCGAGGCATTTATTGTAATATTGCCGCCGGTGATGGAGATGGTATTATTTGATTTTATCGCATCATCAGGGGAACCTATGATGTAAACGCCATTTGAGCATGCGGTATAACCACTTGTAGTTACGTTGTTCGCCTTAAGTCCGGCGCCGGTGGTATCCAGATTGAGCATTCCTCCGCTTATCTTCAGATGTCCTGACGCACTGTAGGTTTCCGTGGTATCCGTATATATCCTTGTAGAGGCCTTTGTTCCGGCTTTAAGGGCGCTGTGATCTCCCGTATCCACATTTATGCGCTCGGTCTTTAAGCCTGAGCGTTCATCCTCGGTGATATAGTTCAATGTCGTGGAAGAGCTTCCGCTTGTATAATAACCTGTTGACGCACCCGAAAAAACTGTTGAGATATTTAATTCACCGCCGCTTATATCTATGTTTTCGGCCTGGATCCCGTCGCCATATATATCTGTCAGATCTAATGTTCCCGATGTGATATTGACTGTTCCGTTTTTTGCCTTTATTGCATCATCCAGGCTTCCTGTCACGGAAAGTGATCCGTCTCCGGCAAAGGTGAAGGTGCTGCCGTCCTTTCCCTTGATGAGGGCTGAAGGATCCTCGATGGAGGTGCTGCTGCCTGTAAAGGAACTGCTGCCTGTCAGGTTTATGGTGGTCACGGAATTTTTCCCGGTCTCAATAACGGGGGAATCATCTGAGATAACAGCTGCGAGTCCCGAGTCATCTATGGTGAGATTGTCCAGAGTGAGAGTGGACTCGATGCCCTTACTGACACATACGATCGTATTGACCGCACTTCCGGTGAGGGTATAGGCTCCGTTCTTTGAGATCGTGACGGTGAGCGCATCCGACGACTCATCTGAAACAGCAGATATGCCGTCGGCATTTTCTGAAAGAATGGCCGAAGTGATGCCGTTCGATGTTGAAAAGGTCACGGTTCCGGATCCCGTTTCAGATCCCGACGCTGCTTCCTCGATAATTGAAACACATTCATTTTCGGAAACAGCTTCGTTTCCGGATACAGTTTCATTTTCAGAAACAGCTTCGTTTTCGGATACAGTTTCATTTTCAGAAACAGCTTCGTTTTCGGATACAGCTTCATTTTCAGAAACAGTTACATTTTCTGATGATCCGGTATCTTCCTGAACGGTTTCTTCTGATGTGAGGGAATCTTCAGAAACCGTTTCCAAAACCGTATCGGATCCATCTTCCGATGCATAAACATAAAGAGCGCCCGGCAAGGGCTTAAGTGACAGGATTGCTGCCATCGTAAATGCAGCAGCTTTTGCAGAAAAATGATCTTTAAATATAAACATAAATTTTCCCTCCTTTATTTGGTTTTTTATTCCGGGACCGGATTTTTGGCCTTTGATCCGGTCTGAGTATTACTACAAGCTTCCGGAATAAAAAACGGGGGTAGGGAGGGAAAAATTATAAATTATTTTTTGTTACATCGGAGGCCTGCCGCCGGGGTCCGGTCCACCGGGATTTCCGGGATCCTGAGATCCTTCAGCAGGCGGAGCCTGAGGTTCCTGGCCTCCCGGATCCTGTGTGCCCTGATCCGAAGGGGGAGTGGAGCCGTGGTCCGAAGGCGGCTGTGCTCCCTGATCCGAAGGCGGCTGTGACCCCTGATCCGAGGGCGGCTGTGCTCCCTGATCCGAAGGCGGTTGTGACCCCTGATCCGAAGGCGGCTGTGCTCCCTGATCCGAAGGCGGTTGTGACCCCTGATCCGAAGGCGGCTGTGCTCCCTGATCTGAAGGCAGTTTTGAACCCTGATCACCGGGCGGTTCTGATCTCTGATCGTCAGGAGACTTCCGGTCGAGATCTTCGGGTTCTTGCATGTCCCTGTTTTCCTGCTCCGGCTGACTGTGATCATCTGCGTCTTGAGGCTTCCGGCTACCGTACTCTTCAGGTACGATCATGTCATTCTCAGACGGCTGCGGCTCTTCATACATGTTTTCAATGTTTTGATCCTTTATTACATTGAGGATACTGCGTCCGGGACTTTCATTCTTTTCTTTGGCATCCTTTAGTTCGTCCTTTGTGATGATAACGGCATTTCCGCTGATGCTCTTATTATCCGGCAGGTTTTTCTCATTCCAGTCGTTCATCTCTTCGACAGCCTTCTGCTTGAGGGTATCATCCTTCCTGCCGTGGCTTGAAACAGTCACTACAACAGGAGTGTCCTCGGAGATGTAATCAGATTCGTCAAGAGCATCTAAAGTGATCCCGAGGGCATTATCTATCTTTTTACCCAGAACCTCGCTGCGGATGTCCGATACGATCTCTTTACCGTCTGTATTATAGGAATCAAATCCTATAACCCTGTCAAAGACATTCAGTTCGTATCGCAGTGACGGATTCACATCAAGAGTGACCGTACTGTATGCGTAGGTATTTGCACTCACAGTCCCGGTTATGAGCAGGACTGCCGCAGCAGCGGCCGCGATCTTTGCAGAATGCACTGATGCAAAGTTTACGATATTGGGGTTTTGGGTCTTATAATCAAGGATCTGGCCTATGGAATAATCATGGTTTTTTATTTCATTAAAGGTGCCGTCATGGGCGAGTACTGCTGCCCTGGAACCTTTGATGCTTACCACCGTTGCTTTCATGAAAAATGCTCCTTTCCGGAATTTTCCTGTATGGCGGGTTTCATGCACTGCACATACTCCGCTATCTGTGGATAGTCACCGTCAAGTATCAAAGTTGTTGTTATCAGATATTTTCTGAACTTATCCAGAAATTTAACACTCTGTCCGCTTCTTTTCTGAAGTTCCGCGGAGGGCAGGATCTTTTTCTTTTTCAGGTATTCCACCAGGGGTGGTGGAAGAAAGATCGAGGCGATTACTTCAGCGCAGCCTCTTTTTGTCTTTTCTGCCCGCGGTGAACATTTTGTGAGATCAAAAAAGGTTATACCGTAGCTTTCCAGCTCTTTTGTGAGTGTGAGTATCTCATCAGCCAGAGATCCCGAAGGATCAGGATTATCTGCAGTGAGACTTTCCATGACCTTCAGTTTCACTGATATCTCGGGATCATCTTCAGTGATCTCTCCGTCAAAGACCTGCGGACTTACAGGGATCTCACGGGATGAACGCTGTTCCTTACGATACATATTTATCAGCCTGTTCTTTATGACTTTTGCGGCATATCCCCAGAAATCCCCTTTTTCGGGATCATATGTGTCAATGGCATCCGAGACGGCAAGCAGGGCAGCAGACCACTCATCATCACTTCGGGTAACCGGATGAGAGCATATTCTGGCCGTGAGTGCAAGGATGTGCATGCCGGCATCACTAAGGAACCGTTCCTTTTCAAGGGGATCGGATGCGGCTTTTACGGCTCTTTCGTTATCGGTTTTTGAATCATTTTTTTTCAATACAGGATATCCTCATTTGTTTCTGATGATATATACATTAACAGAATACCAAAAACGGGGGTA
>JAILOK010000116.1 GCA_024690825.1 Lachnospiraceae bacterium
TCATTAACGCAGGTTGAGTTGTCAGAAATGATGGATAAGTCCAGAAGAACAGTGCAAATGTTGATGAAGGAATTGCTGGACGAGGGTGTGATAGAAAGAATCGGATCTAAGAAGAAAGGTTCATGGCTTGTGAAATAGTAGGGATGTGGATTAAACAATATGAAAAACAAAATGGTAGGGAATATGGAATAAATGAAACTGATAATCTTTGGTGCACAGGGTTATGCCCTGGGAGCGTATGAAGCAGTCAAAACTTTATATCCCGAGCATGAGATCCTTTTTTTTATGGTCTCTTCGAAGGAAAACAATGCTCCTGTCCTGGCCGGTCTGCCGGTGAGGGAGATTTCGTCTGTTTTGCCTGAGATGTCTGAAGAGGAAAGAAAAAGCGTAAAGGTCCTGATCGCGACTCCGGACAATGTTCAGCCGGAGATCGTGGAGTTACTTGAAAGATACGGGTTTACAAATAATAAAAGACTTGATTCGGACGGATGGGCGGATCTGATGGAACGATTCCATGCAAAAACAGGAAAGTTTCAGCCTCTGGGTTCATTAATGACAGGACCGGATCTGGCAAAACTATGCGTATTTGCTGCAAGATCGCATAAAGACAAGGCGTTGGGCAGTAGTGCCGTATTGTCGGGATATGTCTGTCCGCTTCAGGTCGGAAAGGCTTTGTGTGACGAAAGTATAGCGGAGCTTTCGGATGATACGGGTGACAACATTTCGCAAAAGAACGGAAATTACTCGGAACTGACGGGGCTGTACTGGATATGGAAAAACCGGCTGTGCAAAGAAGATTCTTCCGATAAAGACGGACATGATTATTTTGGACTGGCCCAATACAGGAGGATGCTTGTATTATCCGAAGATAACTTAAGATGGATGAAGGAGAATGATATCGATGTCGTCCTGCCCTATCCACTGCCCTATGATCCTGATATCAATGCGCATCATGAACGGTATCTGAAGGAGACGGACTGGAATGCACTGTTAAGAGCACTAAAGGAAATTCAGCCGGAATATGCGGATGCCTTTCCCGAGGTCTTAAGACAGCGTTATCTTTTTAATTATAATGTGATAACCGCAAAAAGGTCTGTATTAAACGAATACTGCAGCTGGCTTTTTCCCATACTTGAAAGAACGGAGGAGTACTCCGTTCCCAAAGGATGTGACAGATCGGACAGATATATAGGGTATATGGGTGAAACGCTGGAAACATTGTATTTTATGAAGAATGCAGAGCGGTTGAATATTGCGCTTGCAGAGTGCAGGATGTATATTTAGAAGGCAAAAAGGAAGATCCGGATATAAAGCTATACAGAATCAGGAGGAGAACAGATTTATGAACAGATTCAGGCTGCCCTATCATCTCGTGGTAGAGGAGGGTATTTTCAATGATATCCCGGAATGCATGAAGGATGTGTTTCCGGAACTTAAAAAATCGAAGACGATTCTTGTCACGGAGGAAAATCTAAAAGGGATCTTTCAGGGGATCCTTGATGAGATACAGAAGGATTTTCCGAAAAGTGAACTTTATCTGATACAGAAGGTTGACTACGACAGCGCCGTACAGCTGGCAAAATATATCACGATGAAGGATATCAAGCTCGTGATCGGATTCGGCGGAGGAACGGTGCTGGATCTTGCCAAGTTTGCGGCCTTTGTTTCAAAGACAACGCTTATCTCGCTGCCGACGACGCTTTCAAATGATTCACTTGCTTCGCCTGTGGCTGTTCTCGGTACGGAAGGAAAGGCCAGAAAGAGCTTCAGGTGTACCATACCGGATGCGATAATCGTGGATACAGGTGTTGTAAAAAGCGCTCCCAGGCGTCAGCTGCTTGCGGGCATAGGGGATACGATATCAAAATATACCGCGCTGTACGACTGGAAACTGGCCGGTAAAAAGACGGGGGAAGCCGTTGATGATTTTGCACGCATGATGTCACACATGGCTCTGGACAGTATCCTTCATTGTGACGGTGAAGAACTGGACAGCTTTGATTTCATACGCAGGCTTACCGATGCGCTGGTCATGGGGGGCCTTGCGATGGAGATAGCAGGCTGTTCAAGACCCAGCAGCGGTTCGGAGCATCTGTTCTGTCACGCGATGGAAGAGAACCATTCGGAAGAGGTGACTGTTCCGCACGGCATCGCTACAGCCATGGGAACATTTCCCGCATGTATCTTCCAGGAAAGGGATACCTCAAAGATCGAAAAGGTCGTAAAACATTTCAACATTCCGATAAAGCCCTCAGCTAACGGTGTCACGGAAGAGATCTTTGTCAGATCCTGGCAGGAAGCGGCCGCTACCCGCTCAGACAGATATACCATCTTAAATGAGACAGATTTAAGCGATGCAAGGCTTAAGGAGATCTACGCGCGGATGGAAGAGATTTTCTGATCAGCGCTTAAGCACATAACCTGAGAATCTGATCTCGGTTTTTTCGGGCTCTTCTTCATTATAAATGAAGGTGATCTCTTTTATGTACAGGTCATTTCCGGCATCTATCTTTATGAGGCTGAAGTTTCCGAGTTCAAATGTGTCTTTTTTCCCTTCATCGTATTGGGAGACAGCATGTTTGACAAGGCCTTCAAGGTTGACCGCATATTCCGCATCATCATCATCTGATGTGGAAAAATGAACTTCATACGGATGATCTTTGATATCGCCGTATTCCCAGTTTATATATCCGGTTTCGGATATTCTTCTGTAATCGGAGATATCAAGATCTCCAAGCCTGTTATCGTCTCTTAAATATTCCGTTACTGCATATGAGTCGTAACCGTTTTCATCCCAGTCCTTTATTAAATCCTTTTCCTTTGCCGTAAAGGCAGTTTCTGAAATCTTTTTCCCTTTGTAACCGATATTTCTTATTTCGTGATATGCGCTTGAAAGCTGTCTTTTTTCCGGAGCTGACGGATCATCGAGGGTCAGAATGTTTTTTGCCCGTTTCAGCTGTGAAGCGATGACTGCATCGTCATAGCAGATGCGCGGAATAAAGGCACATATCGGGGCTGCGGTCATAAAGAGAAACAGCAGGATAAAGATGAGATCCTTTTTTAATATCTGTCCGCAGGCATAGAGGATGAAATACAGGATCTCAAATATGATGAGCACGATCCCGAAGTACCGCTGAGAGGTGAGGCCGTACTGTCCTATCCTGATCCCCAGACTCCAGATCTGCAGAAAGATGAAAGGGATATAGATGTAGGGAACAATGAAGGATATTTTCCCGAAACCTTTCCGGTCACTTCCAATATCGTGGGCCATGGTCCATATGGGAACTCCCACGGAAAACAGACCTGCGAGTATCCTGAATACCGAATTTGAAGGAACATCATCTGTCACGAATATCTTGATCATATAAATATATATGATGGCATATGCGATAAGGAGCATCGGAAGAAGGGCATACATCACGCATATCTTTGCAAACCGCCCGCACTTTTCATGTGCCGATGAGACGGCTCTTATAGTCATGGCTGCGATAAAGCCGGTTGCGAGAAATACCTCGGAGCACTCGAGGAAATCGCCGGTGTCAAAGATGAGTTCACTGAATATGTAGATGATGACTGCCAGACCTATGGCAAAGAGTCCGTAAAGCACATATGATCTTAAAAGCGTGAGAAAAGACCGGGTGCAGTATTCTTCAAACCCCTGTCCCAGCCGCCTGTATATATGATATATGGCAAGGGCACTTATTATCGTGCCGTATACGACGCAGACCTTGAGCCAGATATCGGAGAGCATTTCAAAATCAAGTCCGAAGAGGTCACTTCCCTCATAGGAAGCCATAAAAACAAAGGCAGAGGAAAAAAGTACGGCAAAAACAAATGAACAGATCTTCGGCAGGAGTTTCTTTCTGAAGATCTCTTCGATAACGAAGCTCTGCGCGCCCATCCAGAAGGCAAACTGCATGATCTTTTCGCAGGTTTCCTTCACATCTTTGTCTTTATAGTCAAGGTGAACCAGTATTGCCGCAAAGAGCGCCGCAACGAGGATCGATGCCATGGTCACGGGATAATCCCTGAACACGCCGGCAAGACTGTCAGTGATCTTTTTGAACAGATTCTTAAAGAAACTCTTTTTTGCGGGTTTTTCAACAGCTTTCGTATCAGTGTTATCTGTTTTTGAAACGGTTTCTTCCATTGAAATATTCCTTCCTTTTGTGTCGCTTTCGATGTTTCCTGTTTTTTATTGTAACACAACTTAAAGACAAAAGACCTTTTTACCTTGATGCGCATGTGATACAATAAACTGCGAAGGATGCCCCGGCAATGGGGCAATTTGCAATGTAAACGGGGAATAGTCATGAGCGGCAATGAAAAAAGTCTGATCACTTTTTCTGCGGACAGCGTGATAATAAAGGAAAATGAGATAAATCCCGATATGTTCAAGATCCTTAAGGGTAATGTCGAGCTGTATTCGGGATACGGTACCGAAAATGAGGTGTTCCTCGGACTTCTGGGAAAGGATGCCTGTTTCGGCGAGTTCGGCCTGCTGCTTCATAAGCCGTCGCCCTATACAGTGACCGCATATTCGGATGTGATCCTTTACAGGGTCGTCGAAGAAAAAATGAGCGAGTTCATAAGGGAGAATCACACCAGCGTCCTGCAGATGATGAAGAGCATGGCCAATACCATGATGGTCCTGCAGAGCCATATAAACCAGCTGAATGAAGAGCTGAATGAGAGAAACAGGGTCAATAAACAGATCGTGGGCAAGAACAAGGAAATGCTTAAAAGGTATATATATAACAGGTAAAGGACGGTAGAAAATGGAGGAGATCAGGGAATTTGAGCTGCTGGCATCAATGATGTGTGCCGATTACGGGAATCTGGCAAAGGAGGTGCATGATCTGGATGAAGGCGGCATAGATTCATTTCATATAGATATAATGGACGGGCGTTATGTAGCAAATTTCGCGATGTCTCTTAATGACTTAAGATTTATAAGGTCTGCCACAGAGAAGCCTTTGGATGTTCATCTGATGGTGGAGCATCCGATCAATACCATTGATCTTTTCATAAAGAGCCTGAAAGAGGGCGATACTATCTATATTCATCCCGAGGCGGAGTATCATCCGTCCACGACTCTGCAGAAGATAATAGATGCGGGAATAACTCCCGGCATAGCGATAAATCCCGGAACCAGCGTCGATAATGTGAGGATGCTTTTGCGTATAGTAAAAAAAGTGCTGGTCATGTCTGTAAACCCCGGCAACGCCGGGCAGATGTTCCTGCCCTATATCAGGGAGAAATATACCGAGCTGCTGAAATTAAAGGATGAAATGGGTTTTGATATCTATTGGGACGGGGCCTGCGGAGCTGACAAGATCAAAGAATATGTTCCTTTGGGAGTGAAGGGTTTTGTTTTGGGAACAACTCTCCTGTTCGGAAAATCCAGGGCTTACAAGGACACCCTGGCCGATATCAGGAAAATGAAGTTTTCGGAGGAAGGATGAACGCTGCAGTCCTTTTGGCGGGAGGTACGGGAACCAGGGCAGGTTCCGATATCCCCAAACAGTATATAAAACTTTCGGATCATATGATGCTGACCCGGTCTGCAGCCGTTTTGCTTGAATCCGGACATACGGATTGTATGTATATAGTGGCAGAAGACAGGTGGCGTGACCCGATAATAAAAGATATAAAAGAGGCGGGACTTCCGGCGGAGAAGATCAGGGGTTTTGCAGATCCGGGAAAAAACCGCCAGCTTTCGATCAAAAACGCCCTTGTCATGATCGTTTCCGATATGGACGGAAAGCCCGGCGAAGATGATACCGTGTTCATCCATGATGCCGCAAGGCCGTTTCTGTCGGAGGAACTTGTAAACAGCTGTTACAAAGCCCTTTCCGGCCATGACGGAGTAATGCCGGTGCTTCCCGTAAAAGATACGGTCTATTTAAGCAGTGACGGAAAAAGGATAGACAGTCTGCTTGACAGATCAAAGGTGTACTCCGGTCAGGCGCCGGAGCTTTTCCTCTTAAAAAAATATCATCACGCAAATGTATCGCTTCCGGAAGAAAAGATCCTTAAGATAAACGGATCAGCCGAGTGCGCTGTGATGGACGGGATGGATGTCGTGATGATCCCCGGTGATGAGAAGAACTTTAAGGTTACGACGGAAGAGGATATGAAAAAATGCAGGATGATCATGGAGAAGGGATTTGCATAGGTCATGATGAAGGCATGGGAATTAAGAGAAATAAAAGACATAAGCCTCACTGAAAGGGAGATCCCGACTCCTTCACGCGGTGAAGTTCTGATAAAAGTGAAGGCTGCGGGAATATGCGGTTCCGACATACCAAGGATCTATGAAAACGGTGCTCACAAAATGCCGCTGATCCCCGGACATGAGTTTTCCGGGATCGTTGAAGATACGGGGGAGGATGTAAGTGAAGATCTTGCAGGAAAGAGGGTTGGTATATTTCCTCTCATACCCTGTGACAGGTGCGCACCCTGCAGGTCGGGACATCCCGAAATGTGCAGGGATTATGATTATATCGGATCCCGTCGGGACGGAGCCTTTGCCGAGTATGTTACGGTTCCTGCCTCAAATCTGATAGAACTTCCGGACGGGGTCGGTTTTGAAGAAGCGGCTATGCTTGAGCCGATGGCTGTGGCTGTTCATGCCATGAGGATGACCATGGAAGAAAGCACAGGTGACCGTGAAAAAAAGATCGTGATCTGCGGTCTCGGTCCCATAGGCCTGATGCTTTTGATGTTCCTTTCGGAGCACGGATACAGAAACATTTATGTGACGGGTAATAAAGACATCCAGAAGGAGCGGGCTGCCGCTTTCGGGATACACGGGGATAATTACTGTGACAGCAGGCGGGAATGCGTGCCCGAATGGATAATGCAAAAGACCGGAACCGGAGCGGATGTTTATTTTGAATGTGTCGGAAAAAATGACTGTGTTACGGACGGGATAGAATCTGCTGCCCCGGGAGGAACGGTACTGGTTATCGGAAATCCCTATTCCGATATGACATTCCCGAGAGACATATACTGGAAGATATTAAGAAATCAGCTTACCGTCAGGGGAACATGGAACTCGACTTTCTTAAAAGATAGAACTTCTGAAAGAAATGAAGACGACTGGCATTATGTGATAAATAAGCTTAAGGATAAAAAAATCGATCCTTCTGTGCTCATCTCTCACAGATTCAGTATAGAAAACCTTGAGAAGGGTTTTTGGATCATGAGAGACAAGACAGAGGATCATTGCAAGATCATGATGGTCATATAAATTCAGGCTAAGCGCTTTGGCGGTTGTTTTTACTTCAGTCGGTCGTGTCGTTTACCGTGCAGTTTTTCTGTGTCACCTTGCGGTTTGAGAACTGATTGTACTGATTGTCTTCAAAGAGACATTTCGTGAAGGTGACATCCGAATATTCAGAAAGATCCACAAAACAGGTGTTGGTATAATCGGGGTTAATCCTGTTGTTTTTGAAGGTGCAGTCTTCAAAACCTATCCCGCTTCCGTTCTGGACGCAGATCATGCTCATATCTTTGCTGTCGCGGAAGGTGCAGTTTTTGAAATTCATTTCGGAAGAGTTGTATATATCGAGGAGTCCGTAGGTGCACTCATAGATCTCGCTGTCTTTCACTTCGACATGATCGGTATCGTGAAATTCGATCCCGTAGGTTCCGCAGCCGTAAAGAGAGCATTTGTCCACCTTAATGCCGGAGGATCCGTCAAAGCCGATCACGCTTCCGGAGCAGTAACCGGGCTCCACTTCGTGGCCGCAGGTAAGACCTCTTAAAGTCAGATTGTTTGAATATCTGAAATACATGACCGGATCATAGGCTTCCTCGGTACAGATGAGAACTTTTCCGTCTTTTTCCGCTTCGATGCAGAAATTTGAAAGATCGGAGATCGTGTATGTGATATATCCGTTTTCAATCTCATCCGCGCCCAGCAGATGCTTTTTGTGGTCATCATCGATCCGTCTTTTGTCGAGCTTTGAAAAGTTATAGGTGCCGCTCTTCAATATGACTTTCTTATTATTGTCCATATTGTTTATGAGTTCCTCAAGAGATGATACAGTGACCGTTTCAAAATATCTTAATTCTTCTTTGTTCTCCATTTCCGGAGCATCTTTCCTGAGGTAGACATCGATATTCCTGTAGTAATAATAATCGTCCGTTCCTTTTTTTCCGTCTGTGCTGATCGATACGCCTATGAGCTTTCCGTCATTAAGGAGGGTATATTTTTTTCCTTCGCCTTCTTTTTCAAACGGGTCGGAAAATTCCAGATACCAGTCTTTATTTTCACAGCCCTCATAGGCGGCACCGTCTTTTTTTATCAGCTCCGTACCCAGATATTTTAAGGTGCTTTCATAGCCGTCATAAAGGAAGTCGGCGATGATCTTACCATCCTTTTTTTCGATATTTAACTCGGAAGAGGCACTGTAAGGGTCATCCGCCATGGTACAGCTGTCATAAGGCTCGGAATCCGAACCGTATTCCGAATGTGAAAGCGTATATGCCATTTCCCACTTCCCTTCAATGTCATCTGCGCTGCCGGTCTTTTTTCCGGCCTCTTTTTCTCCGTCTTTTCCGGTGGTCTCATCGGCAGGTTTTTCCGCACCGGAATCCGGAACCGGTTCTTTTTCCGAAGCAGACTCTTCCGCCGCGGCTGCTTCTTTTTCGGGTTCGTTTTTGCTGCCCCCGCAACCGGCAAGAAGACACAAACTTAAGATAACGGATAATAGAGAGCACAGTATTCGCTTAATAAGAACATTTTTTTTCATGCAGTCACCTCGTATGATTGAAAAGTACCTTTTGACCCTTACATCATAATCATAAACTGCACCCTGGTCAAATGAACCGGATATACATAAAAAATGACCGAATAATCAAAAACAAGAAGATACATCTTTCTCTTCCATGTATAATTATTTTTATGTCAGGGTTAAAAAGTACAAATCCGATTTCGCCTGCGAAAAGAGAATTTGGAACTTGCGACCTGCAAAATATATAAGAGAAAGTGGATCACATGCGGGATAATATTGATATCGAAGTAATAATCGATGAAAAATACACAGAGCCAAAGATCACCATCCAGACAAAGGAAAGGACCGGACAGGTAGAAAACATCATATATGCCATAGAAAACGCCTCCGAAAGTGATTTTCCGCCTGTCACAGCTTACGAGGGAAAGGATAAACTCACTGTCATCTGTCAGAGAGATATAATCAGAGCCTACACATCCGGCCGAAAAGTCATTATACAGACCGAAACAGGCGTTTATACTGTAAAAAAGACTCTGTCGGGCCTTGACGAAGAGCTGAATTCCGGGCGCTTCTTAAAGATATCCCAGTCGGAGATAATAAACCTCTACAAGGTGAAATGCTTTGACATCAACACGGCGGGAACGATCGGCGTGGAATTTGAAAACGGCATAAAATCCTGGGTTTCAAGAAGCCGTGTAAAGGCCATAAAGGATCTTCTGACAGGAAGAAAGGAGGAGTCCGATGAATAAAACCTTTTCGCAAAAAGTTATCTTTCTTTCATCCATCGGCTTTTCTGCAGGCATGCTCTTCGGAGTGATGCTCACCGCAATTCTTTCCACAGCAAACGCGGGAGACGGAAGACTGTATGTCTGTGCGCCCGGATTCCTCGAATCCATAGGAAATCCCATTCTTGCGCTCTTTCTTGAGATGACCGTTTCGGGCCTTTTAGGGGCGTTCTGTACCGGACTTTCGGCTGTCTACTCTATCGAAGAGTGGAGCCCGTTAAAAGCTACCCTGATCCATTATATTCTGTCCATGACCGCTTATTACTGCGCAGCTTTCTTTCTTCGCTGGCTTTCACCGAAAAATATACGGTACTGCATTCTCTGGTTTTTCCTGGTAACGGCCGGATATGCCATGATCTGGGTAATCGGTTATATCGCTGACAGGAAGGAGATATCACGGTTAAACAAAGAACTGAATGTCTGGAAAAGCGGCAAAGTACAGTAAAGATCAGCTCTTTTCACCATGGACA
The DNA here is from genome assembly GCA_024690825.1 of Lachnospiraceae bacterium. Classification (GTDB taxonomy): domain Bacteria; phylum Bacillota; class Clostridia; order Lachnospirales; family Lachnospiraceae; genus NK4A144. Next base: position 10,000 of record JAILOK010000116.1, read on the forward strand.
TAAAAAACAACCGAATATACATTTCGCCTAAAAAATGTCTGCTTTTGGACGATATATAGTATGACATACCATTTCAGCCACAAAATTTAGTATAAAAACCGGCAAGGATGCCGGAAAAACGAATCTTTGACATTCATAACGGATACACGGAGGTTAGTCATGAATGTAGCTGCTCATAACCTTATAGCATTAAACTCCAGAAGAGTATATGGGGAAAACTGGGCCACCCAGTCAAAATCCATGGAGAAGCTGTCTTCCGGTTACAAGATCAACCGGGCGGCAGATGATGCTGCAGGTCTTTCCATTTCCGAAAAAATGCGAAGACAGATCCGCGGACTGTCACAGGCAAGGGATAACGTTCAGGACGGTATCTCCATGGTTCAGACTGCCGACGGAGCCTTAGAAGAAGTTCATGACATGCTTCAGCGCGGCAATGAACTTATGATCAAAGCTGCAAACGGCACTCTGTCCGACAGCGACAGGGAAAGCATTTATATGGAGATCGAACAGCTGAGGGATGCCATTGACGGGGTGGCTTTGAGTACAAGATTTAATGAGATCGATCTGTTTCCGCCTGCGGGTGCAAGTCCTGAAAGCGCAAACATCATATCTTCAAGAAAATATTCGCTTGATTTTAACAGCAGCGGTGTCAGCAGGGTATCCTACGGATCGGGTGAGATCGGAGTCGGCAGTCCTTCCGCTGTAAACACCGGAAATCTGCTTGCTGACAAGATCGCTTATGAATATGTGCCCAATGCCGTAAACCAGATCTTTTCCAAAATCCCGTCACTTTCAAGCGCCATTAATTCCATGTATACGGGAAGCAATGCGGATAAGCTGAAGATGAATCTTGATATAAAGTATCTGGACGGACCAAGCGGGACACTTGCCCGGGTATCCGGTTCCTTTTATACAAACAACCAGGAGCTTGCCAGTATGAAGCTTGAGGTTGACAGTTCCGATTTTTCGGAAGAGGACATAACGGGAAACAGTCCAAAGCTCGGCAGGCTCGAATCCACGATAGGACACGAAATGATGCATGCCCTGATGGATGCTGCCATGCCTTCAAGGATGTACGGAAACGGGGGAGCCGAGGATTTTCCGCTATGGTTCGTGGAAGGCACTGCCCAGCTGACAGGAGGGGGTTATACCACCGGATGGAATGAATATCTGCAGACGGCTTTATCTTCGGGCAAAACGGATTCCGAGATCTCGGCTCTTTTAAAGGAGCGTACGGTTGAATCCAATGTATACGGACACGGATATCTTGCAGCGGCCTGGTTAGGACACCTTGCATCAGGCCAGTCATCCGTGACTGCGCAGAGCATAGCGTCCGGTATCAACAAGATCTTCCAGAGGCTTATCAGTAATCCTTCGGAGAGTCTGGAAGCTGCCGTAAACCATGTGCTTCCTTCGGGAACGCTTCAGGGCGTGATAAATGATATCAATAACGGCAGCGCAAACGCTGTTGACTTTGTAAAAAAGCTGACACAGGCCACGAACGGAAACGGCGCGGGATCCATAATCGCTTCCGGCGGTCTTTCGGCCACAGGCGTAAATGTGCTTGGAACTTCCTCGACGACGGCAAAGGTATATATTGATCCGGAACATATAACGGCTCCCGCAGGGAGCGGAGGCTCAGGCGGCTCGGGAGGTTCAGGAGGGTCAGGAGGGTCCGGTGGTTCGGGTGGATCCGGAGGTTCAGGCGGCTCGGGCGGCGGCATACCTGCGGCCTCGGGATACCCGGGGACCAGTATTCAGGCAGGTGCCGACAGCGATCTTTCGAACCGTATTTCGCTTAAGCTCTTTCGTATGACTTCGAAGGATCTTGGCATAGCAGATATCGGAGTGTCCGATACTTCTTCCAAAACGGCAGACGAGGGCATATCCGTGCAGGCACATGAGAGCCTCACCATGGAGGAAGCCGAAAGAGGCATAGATGCGTTTAAGAAGGCAATAGAACTTGTAAGCGGTGTCCGCAGTTATTATGGCGCCGTGCAGAACCGCATGGAACACACGATCGCCAATCTTGAAAATGTCATTGAAAATACCACATCCGCGGAATCACGCATCCGCGATACGGATATGGCAAAGGAAATGGTAAAGATGTCCATCGGAAAGATACTGCTTCAGGCCGGACAGGCGATGATGGCCCAGGCCAACCATTCAAATGAATGGATCCTCGGTCTGGTATGAATTCCGGTAAAGTAAAAATCCCGGGGGAGTGCCGTACGCAAATGCGCCCCCCCGGTTCTTAAATTTTAAGGCCTTACTTTTGTCAGGCTTTTACGGATCAGGCATTTAATGCCAGGTCCAGATGCTGGATCGTTCCTGCTTCTCCGGTGCTTTCATGAAGAAAGATGCCGGTCGATCTTATCACGCCGTTTCTTTTGAAATCACTGCCCATTAATGTAAAATCATTTTTTGCAGACTTAAGGAAGATCGCGCCTATATCCGCCTTCTTCAGATCCATCAGTATATCTTCACCGTGATCTCCCTTACACCAGACTTTAAGTTTTGAAAAAATCTCATCGTTTTCATCTATCCATCCGTTTTCGTCAAGATCATATTTTGAAAGATCCGAAAAACCGTCACCGCTCTTTGTTCCGAAAAGTTCGCCTCCGTTGTTTATTATACCGTCGTCATTTAAGTCAAGTGCCAGAAAACCCGATCCCTTCCCGGGCATGGATATCTCATCTTTCTTTCCATCCGAATCGATGTCAAAGAAGAATTTCTGGTCGGTGAGATCAGTTATTCCTCCGTTCATGTTTATAACAAGCGGATCACAGAGCGCGTCAGTGACCGATGAGGTATTGATGCTCATATATTCCATGTAGCTCCTGCTCATCTCGATCCCGATATTAAAATCGATCTTTCTGCCGTCCTCCGTAACTGCCTGTCCCCTTGCCTGAAAGGATGTTTCTTCATACTCTTCATATGAAGTAAACTGCTGCATGCCAAAACCTGTCATACCCGATGGTGACCCGTAGTTTATCCCGGAGACCGTCCTTCCGGCAATACCCGCAAGCATAAGTCTCTTTATAAGCAGATAAAGCAGGCCGTACTGAAATTTTGACGCCTGTGTTTCACCTCTTATCTCTCCTTTTGATACTCTGCTGTAGGTCATCATGCAGAAACAGTTTTCTTCCGTCATGTTTCCTGTTCTGGAAAAAGAGTCACGATTCCGGTCTTTTGTTCCGATCTCCTGATCACTTCCGAAATTAAGCGCGTTTTTTATGCTTTCAAATGAACCCTTCTCTGACCCGGAAGAAAACAGTCTTTTTCCCGACTGGTAATAGTTTCTTTCTGACTGCATAGCAATGCTGTCGTGTGCAATCTTCATTTACTCCTTCCTTTCTGCACACTCCTTTGTACACGCATGCCTCCCTGCCTAAAAATAATCATGTGTTTTAAGGTATGCTTTTTCAATATTCAGTTTTAAAGTTTGTCTCCCTTTCCTCCTTTTTCAAAATGATGCTGCATTCAACAGCAAGGAAGCAAAAAAAGCATAAAAAAACATACCCGGACCGGCCAAAAACCTGCCCTGAGTATGCCTTTGCTTCCATGCTGTCTCCATATATGATTTCGGCATAAAATGCGGAAAAATCAACCCCCCATCAATAAGAAAATCCCTGTTTTAGGTAAAACTCTTGATGTATCATTCGGGGAATTGTATATTAAACGCAGTATCTGCAAATAGGGGAGAAGCATATGATAAAAAAAGGATCTAAAACAGCAAAGATATGGCTTTCTGCTGCAGCAGTCATCGTTCTGATAATATTGGCAGCGACGGTGGTATTAAAAACTCATTCAAAAGAGGAACTGCCACAGATAGAAGATGTTAAGGATGAAGGTGACGGCAGATTTACATTCACATATGAGGGAACAGAGCATTATATGATCCTTTATCTGCCTAAGGAGCCTTCCGGCGCGCCGCTTGTGATAATGCTTCACGGACAGGGTAATACGGCAGAATCATTCAGGAACACCGTGCATTTTGAGGAAGATGCGCTCCCCAAAGGATATGCGGTTGCTTATGTGATGGCTGCAGCGGATCCCGATAATCCTGCCTATGGGATCGGCTGGAATTCGGGACTGCATCCGGGTAAAAATGATGATGTCGGACTCATAAAGGCACTTGTCCGGTACCTTAAAAGTACTTATTCATTCGACGATGACAGGATTTTTGCGGCGGGCTTCTCAAACGGCGGCTTCATGATCCACAGACTTGCGATGGAGGCGCAGGATACCTTTTCGGCTGTTGTCAGCGTAGCGGGATTTATGACTGAATATGTCTGGAATGAAAAAAACGGATCAAATAAGATCGGCTTATTTCAGATCACGGGGGAAAAGGATAATGTGGTCCCAAAAAACAGTGACGGAAGCGCAAAGTATAACAAGGCTCCGGCGATAGAGGATGCGATGGATTACTGGGTATCGACTGACGGACTGACCGAAAAGGAAGAGACTGTGATCGGAAAGAAGGACAGCGTGCTCACGAAATACTCAGGTTCAAAAACAGGAAGACAGGTATGGAATCTTTTTGTGGTCGACGGATATCATTCATGGCCGGATGAAAAACTGACGGGGATCCAAACGAATGAACTCATACTGGAGTTCTTCGAAGCACAAAAAAGGTGACTTAAGTCTGATTTGGGGAAATATCATTTCAGATGCCTGCATACATCACGGTAGGCTTCAAAAAATGAATCGCAGTCAGAGCGTATGAAATCGATATTGTTTTCTTTGACGGCAAATTCATGTTTCCTGGCACGCTCGCTTAAGTCTTTTAATCCGACCGAGAGCAGGAGACCCTTGATCGCATGCGCTTCTATCTGATAGCCTTCCCAGTTTTCGGAAGAGACATGATTCTGAAGGGAACTGATCTTTTCATCGCATTCCGATGCAATGATGTCTACGACCTCTTTTAAGAGTTCCTCGTCGTCCCCCGAGTAGTGAAGAGCCATGTCATAATCAAGGCCTTCTACCTTTTCAAGCTTTTCCCTTAAAGACATCGGTTTATCTGCGGTATTATCCAGTATCGCATCTGCAGGCAGGATCTTTTCATCCGGCAGATATTTTTTTACGGTCTGCTCTAAAAGCGAAGAATCTATCGGCTTGGTAAGATAATCCACGAAACCGGCTTTGGTATATATTTCCCGGCTTCCCGCAATGGCATTGGCGGTAAGCACGACAACGGGCGTCTGTCTGTTAAGGGATTTTTCATCGGTCTTTATGATACCTAAAGTCTTGATGCCGTCGGGATCGGGCATCATGTGATCCAACAGTATCAGATCGTAATGCTTTGTTCTGCATAGTTCAACTGCTTTCGAACCGCTGTCGCAAAGATCGGGATTTATATGCGCGCGTTTAAGGAAGAGCTTTACGATCCTGAGATTGGAGTTGTTGTCATCCACAGCCAGCACGGAAGCTTCCGGCGCGGTGTAATCACATCCGGCGCCCGCCGGTGTTGTTTCTTTTGCAGACTGCTCATAATCCTCCTTAAGAGGTGTTCTGTCCGTGACTTTTACGGGGAGTTCTACGATAAATTCGGAGCCTTCTCCGTAATTGCTTTCAACCCTTATGGTGCCTTCCAGGGAATCGGTGATGCTCTTTACTATGGCAAGTCCCAGGCCGGTACCTTCGATATTACGGTTCTTTTTGATGTCGGCACGCGAGAAAGCCTCAAACAAAGCTTCCTGATCTTCTTTTCTGATCCCGCGTCCCGTATCTTTCACGGACATTTTGAGCATGTACGAGTCTTCTCCGGTATATTGTCCTCCGAGAATGAGCGTGACCGAACCCGAATCCGTGTATTTGATGGCATTGTTCATGAGATTTATCAGTATCTGTCTGATCCTGAATTCATCGCTGATCTGTCCGTCCGGAACTTCATTTAAGATCACGGTCTGAAGTGTCAGGTTCTTTTCAACTGCGCGTTCTCTAAGCATTGGCATGATGTTTGGCAGCAGGGATGAAAATCTGAAAGGAGCATTTGTGATCTCCATCTTTCCTGCTTCGATCTTGGAAAAATCGAGCACATCATTTACCAGCATTAAGAGCATCTGTCCGGAGCTTTTCACGCTGCCGGCATATTCGCCGATCACGGGGTCACTGTTTTCCCTGAGGATCATCTCGTTCATGCCGAGTATCGCGTTTATGGGAGTACGGATCTCGTGAGACATGCTGGCAAGGAATCTTGTTTTGGCTTCCGACAGGTCGACTGCCCTCTGTCTTTCCTCATGTACCTTCCGAAGATCGCGGATCTGCTGTACCACTGAAAGTGTCAGCATGAAAGCAAGTCCGAAAAGCATGGGTATGTCATTGTTCAGCGAAGGCAAAAAGGTGAGGGTTGTGATCTCCACCAGCCCGCAGACCAGGAAACCGGCATATCCTATTGCGGTATAACCGTATTCCTTTATTTTTCCTTTGACAGTATCATTGATAAGAATGCCCGCAACTGTCACAAGCTCGATCCCCAGAAACAGATCTATATAGATAAGCGCCTTGGAAAAAGAAAAAACACGAGTGAAATGAAGGATCGGCCAGATGATAAGATTGAGGGCGGCCATGCACAATAAACATTCCATGATCCTGCGGTACCGTCCATGCTGGAGGGCATCCAGGTAAAAAGCGAGACTGAAGGGCATCAGAAGGCAGAGCATGTAATTTAAGACACCGTCTACATGATAGTGTCCGAATATGAACGGATAAAGAAATGAATTGGTTATGAGCCATCCGGCGATCACAAGGATCGATAACGCGCCGTACAGCATTTCTATCTGACGTTTGTAAAGGATCATCATTATGATACTTACGATCACGATGACAACCGAAAAGAGCAGGAGGATCGCCTCGAGCATGAAGGAAAGACCGTAGGAGGACATCAGAAAAGCGAAGAAATCACCGCTTTCCGCCACAAAGGTATTCTGATAGACATAGCCGTTATGTGTCGTGGTTTTTCGCATCATCTTTACTTCAGCTCCCGAATCAGACGGATACAGGGGAACCCGTAAATAGAATCTTTTCACGCAGCCACCGGGTACGATCACATCCCTTGCCGCTATAAAATCCTTTCGAAGCTGTCCGTTGATGTAAACAGCTACATCTCCTCCGTTTATAAAGGAGAAATACGAATCATCAGTGATATTTTCGGGAAGATTGGAGACCATGGTGAAGACTCCCTTTGAGTATCCCTCGTTTCTGTAGGAGCTTCCCGCGCTGAATACGGTGCCGTCCGGACTTGTGACGGTCCAGTTCTCTATGAACACGGGTTCCTGGTACTCCATGGGGTCGGAAGTATCTATCCCGCTGAACCACAGCAGGCCGGACACGGAAATAATAAGGACGATAAGAAAAAGGATCTTGACCGCCCGGATAATTTTTCCGGATGAATCTGAAGTTGTGAAATCCGTGATATGATTTTCCATAGCAACAATGATACTATAAAAGCCTCCGTGATGCCATATTGATTTATTGCAGATTCCTATAGGTCAAACAGCGACAGCTGGTTTGATTCGGGCATTTCAGACAGAATCCCCAGCTCCACGAAGCGTCTTGCCGTATCCATTGATGCGCCGCTGCGGTTACAGAAATCCTCTAACGAAAGGAAGGGGGTTTTCTCGAACCGGCTGATCCTTGAAAGCATATCCTCGGCAGCCTTGAGGCCGATCCCGGGCACGGAGCTTAAGTGCGGCATTATCTTTCCGTCAACGATGGTGCAGTATTTCGGATGGGCCTTAAAAAGATCGATGGGGGTAAATTCATATCCCCTCGCATACATCTCAAGCACCAGCCTCATATCGTTGAACTCATTTTTTTCCACATCGTTTAATTTGTCCTTTTTCTTGTATTCATCAAAGAGGGCAAGCAGCGTATTTTTGCCCCTGCAGCACTTTTCATAGTTAAAGCCCTTGGCTCTGATGGAAAAGAATGCGCTGTAATACTCAAGCGGATAATGAACCTTGTACCAGCCCACACGCAGAGCCATCATTACATAGGCTGCCGCATGTGCCTTCGGGAACATGTACTTGATCTTTTTGCAGGAGCCTATGTACCAGTCAGGAACCGAAGCATCATTCATCGCCTGCTCCATCTCGGGAGCAAGACCCTTGCCCTTTCTGACGCTTTCCATGGTTTTAAAGGAAAGCTGCTTGTCCATTCCCTTTCCGATGAGGTAGCTCATGATATCGTCACGGCAGCAGATACAGGTGGCAAGCTCCGCCGTACCGCTCTTTATAAGCTCTTCGGCATTTCCGTTCCAGACATCGGTTCCGTGGGACAGACCCGAGATCCTTACCAGATCCGAGATGTTTGAAGGCTTTGCGTCAACCAGCATGTTTATGACAAAGTTTGTGCCGAATTCCGGTATGCCCATCGTGCCGGTGGGTATGCCGTCGATATCCGAAGGTTTTATGCGAAGTGATTCCGTACCCTTAAAGAGTCCCATGACATCCTCATCATCAAGAGGTATCGTTTCATAGGCGATGCCTGTCATATCTCCGAGCCTTTTGATCATGGTAGGATCATCATGCCCGAGGATATCAAGTTTGAGAAGGTTATGCTCGATAGAGTGATACTCAAAATGCGTTGTTATCGAGGTTCCTTCTTCTGTCTTGTCCGCGGGATGCTGTATGGGAGTAAAGGAATGTATCTCTTCGCCGTGAGGCAGAACGACTATTCCTCCCGGATGCTGTCCCGTTGTCTTTAAGACTCCCGTGCAGCCTTCGGCGACTCTGGCTATCTCACAGTCACGCTTGTATTCACCCTTCTTTTCAAAGTAGGTCTTCACATATCCGAAGGCTGTCTTGTCAGCGACGGTGGTCATTGTGCCGGCGCGGAAGGTATGCCCTTTTCCGAAGATCTCTTCTGTGTATTTGTGCGCCCTTGACTGATATTCGCTGGAGAAGTTCAGGTCGATATCAGGCTCCTTGTCGCCCTTAAAACCAAGGAAGGTCTGGAACGGGATGTCAAACCCGTATTTATTAAGTTTGTTTCCGCACTCCGGACAATCTTTGTCCGCCATATCGATACCGCAGGTGCCCTCCTTCACATAGGCAAGCACCTCCTCGGAATCATATTCACTGTAATGACACTTCGGGCATACATAGTGGGGCGGAAGAGAGTTGACCTCCGTGATGCCCGCAAGATAAGCTACAAAGGAAGAGCCGACTGATCCACGGCTTCCGACCGTATAGCCGTCCTCATTGGATTTCCATACAAGCTTCTGGGCTATGATATAAAGATCCGCGTAGCCGTTTCCGATTATGGATGTAAGCTCTGTTTCAAGCCTGTCGGTAACAAAGGAGGGGAGATCTTCCCCATATATCTTGTGAGCCTTGTCATAACAGATCTTACGAAGTGTTTCGTCGGAGTTTTCAAGCTTTGGAGAACATTTATCGGGCCTTGTCGGTGATATCTTTTCGACCATGTCCGCGATCATGTTTGTATTTTTAACCACGACTTCATAGGCTTTGTCCGAGCCCAGATATTCAAATTCCTTCAGCATGTCGTCAGTGGTGCGAAGATAGATCGGGGGCTGATCATCGGCATCTTCAAATTTCTGCGCATCAAGGATGATGCTCCTGTAAAGAGCATCCTCCGGTTCAGTGAAGTGCACATCACCGGTAGCGCATACGGGCTTGTCCAGTTTTTCCCCGAGTTCCACTATCCTGCGGTTTATATTCTGCAGGTCTTCGATGCTGTTTATATTGTTTTCCCTGCTCTTTCCTAAGAGAAAGGCATTGTTTCCGACGGGCTGTATCTCAAGATAATCATAGAAATCCGCGATAGAAGCGATATCTCCGTCGCTCTTTCCGTCCATTATCGCTTCATACAGTTCGCCCTGCGCGCAGGCCGAGCCGATGATGAGACCCTCTCTGTGTTTTATGAGCTCGCTTCTCGGGATCTTCGGTTTCTGATGAAAATACTGAAGATAGGACATGGACACCAGTCTGTAGAGATTGACCCTGCCCGTTTCATTTTTTGCAAGCAGTATCACATGGTAGGGATACAGCTTCTTTATGGATTCCTCAGGCATTTTAAGCTTTTCGTCGATCGAACCGAGATCCTCGATTCCCATCTCCTTAAGCATTTCGCAGAATTTTATATATATCTGTGCCGTACAGCCTGCATCATCACATGCTCTGTGATGGTTTAAAAGTTCCACCCCGAGTTCCTTTGCGGTGTTGTCAAGCTTGTGATGCGCAAGCTTCGGCAAAAGCATCCTTGAAAGGATCATCGTGTCGGTATAGACTCTGTCAAAAGAAAGTCCAAGCCTCTTTGCGTTTTCGGCAATAAAGCTGACATCAAAAGTGGCGTTGTGTCCCACCAGGGGAGCGTTTCTTGTAAATTCCAGAAATCTTGGAAGCACCGCATCGACGGTATCCGCATCCTTTACCATGTTGTCATTTATGCCCGTAAGCTTCTCTATCCTGTAGGGAATGGGAATCTTCGGATTGATAAATTCGTCAAAGGTATCCACGACCTTTCCGTTCTGGACCAGTACCGCGCCTATTTCTATGATCCGGTCATTTTTGGCCGAAAACCCCGTGGTCTCTATATCAAAAACGCAGAAGGTGTCATCCAGCCTGTGTACGGTATCTTCCGGCTCGCCCGACACCTTTACTGCCTCGGCAAAATCATCCACCAGATACCCTTCCATGCCGTAGATGAATTTGAAATCTTCCGGCAGCGGAACGGATAGTTTTTTTGTCAGCGGAAAAGCCTGGACGGTTCCGTGATCCGTGATGGCAAGAGATTTCCATCCCCACTGAACGGCGTTATTCACCAGATCCTTCAGCTCACTTACAGCGTCCATCCTGCTCATTTTCGTATGGCAGTGAAGTTCGACTCTTTTTTCCGTGGCGGTGTCGATCCTTTTTTCTCTGAAATCCTCTATCTGCCGGATCCCGTTTACCGTGCCTATGGTAAGATCCTTTTCAAACTGCGATTCTGAAGCATTTCCGCAGAGCTTTATGAAACCTGCATTTTTAAGTTTCGGGATCAGTTCTTCGGCATCCTCCGGTTTTTGCAGGATCCTCACTCCGATCGTATCTTCAAAATCCGTCAGATCGAACCTGATGACCACCCACTTTTCGCTTTTTGTGGGAGCGGCTTCAAAATTTCTGATCATGCCTCTTATCGTTACATCCTCGACAGGACCTATGATATCGCTTATGGGCATTGCCGGTTCAGGCGTATCATATCTGAAGAGGACTTTGGGATCATCACTTTTAACCTTCTTAAAGGAACTCTTTTTATGGGTTCCCTCTTTTTTCCTGTACTCTGTGTTTTTAACGGTCTTTTTTGCGGGATTGTCAGTACTCTCCGACTTTACCGCCCTGCTTGAAATGGCAGCGATCTCCCTTTTTAAGTCGGCGGCTCTTTCAAGATACACCCTGTCGGGAGATGCCTTCTCATATGAAATGTTAATGGTTGCCTCTATGCCGCATCTTTCGCATATGACACGGTAAAGAAACTTTTTGAGTTCGGATTCAAAGTCGTGATCTATGCCGTTGTCGGCGATGGTGATATCGACACAGTTATCATCGATCTTTTTTTCAGCGTTCCTGTAGATGGAAAAAAGAATGGGCGATACGCATTTAAGCTCATAAAGTATGCTCCTGTCATATTCATTTAACAGGCTTTCCAGATCGTACTGTGAAGACAGCGTGAAAGATTCATGGAGGGCAAACTTCACCTTTGTTTTTACCGGCAGCGTCCTTTCAAGTCCCCTTTCCGCTTCGTAGATCTCCTTTTTATGCACCGGGTGGCTGCTGGTGAAATAAACATCGATCCTGCTTCCGCTTTTATTTTTGACAACCCTGTTTACCAGGGCATCCTCAAACGAAAGCTTTATATCCTGATCCTGCGGCGTATAAAACGGAAATACTTCATAGAACGGTTTCCCGTATGATCCATTATCCATGATAAGAGCCTCTTTTAATATCGAAAAATAAGTGATATAATCCTTGCATTGGGATCGTAGCTCAGCTGGGATGAGCGTTCGCCTCACACGCGAGAGGTCACGGGTTCGAGCCCCGTCGGTCCCACTTTTTTTTATTCTAACACACATCAGATTCAATGTCTTTATATCGGCTTAATAACACCGGGCAATCGCCTGATCAGTCCGGTCCGTCGGAAAGATGAAAACTGATTATCATCTCGGAGGTAAAATGCGGTATAGAAAGGATAAAAAGGGAGAAGATGTTTCCATACTCGGCTTCGGATGCATGAGGTTTCAGAAAAAGGGCGGAAGCATAGATATCGATGAGGCGGAAAAAGAGATAATGGAAGCCTATAATATGGGCGTCAATTATTACGATACCGCATATATTTACTCCGGCAGCGAAGCAGCTATAGGAAAGATATTTGAAAGAAACGGCATCAGGGAAAAGATAAAGATAGCCACAAAGCTTCCCCAGTATCTGGTGTCGGGACGGGCAAGCCTTGACAGATATTTCGATGAGCAGCTGGCGCGGCTTCGGACCGATTACATTGATTATTATCTGATGCACCTTCTGACTGATATAGCCATGTGGGAAAAACTTAAAAAAGCCGGGATCCTTGAGTGGATCGAAGAGAAAAAAAGATCGGGCGCGATAAAGAACATCGGCTTTTCCTATCACGGCAATTCCGATGGTTTTATCGAGATATTAAACGACTATGACTGGGATATGTGCCAGATCCAGTACAACTATTTCGACGAATTTTCGCAGGCGGGCGTAAAGGGGCTTAAGGCTGCATACGAAAAGGGCATACCCGTTGTCATTATGGAGCCTTTAAGAGGCGGCAAGCTTGTGAACATGCTTCCCGATTCCGCAAAAAAGGTGATGAAGGAAAGCGGAAGGGATTATACTCCGGCGGAATGGGGATTCAGATGGCTTTATGCGCAGCCGGAGGTGACTGTGGTCCTTTCCGGCATGAATACCGTTGAAATGGTTAGGGAAAACTGCCGGACCGCGTCACTTTCGGAGACCGAAGAATTTACGGATGCGGATAATAAGACACTGAAGACCGTCACCGAAAAGATCAGGGAAAAGGAGAAGGTCGGCTGTACCGGCTGCAGATACTGCATGCCCTGTCCGAAGGGGGTCGATATTCCCGGGATCTTTCATTGCTATAACACAATGTTTATCGAATCAAAATCCGAGGGACGCTTTGAATATGCCCAGGCGGTCGGCATGACAAAGGAACCTTCATTTGCCACGCAGTGCATTGAATGCGGGAAATGCGAGACCCACTGTCCGCAGAAGATAAATATCCGTGAAAAACTGAAAGAAGCAGACAGAGCTCTCCGTCCGCTTCCGTTTAAGATAGGAATAAATATCGCAAGAAAATTCATGTTCAGAAAAGTGCGATAAAGCAGCTATTACGCATAATTTGTTGTGTTTGAAAAGATAAATGCCGTGGTCTTTTTCAGATCAACATATTTTGAATACTCCATTGAACTGTTTCCGCTTTCGTCCACATGGCATCCTATCACAAATCCGTCACCGATATCTTCCTCATGAACTACCTTGACGGTAAGGAGGATATCTTCCAGCCTCTTTTCATCGAAGAGATCGACCTCGTCTATGAACTGGATCAGAAGACGGATATTATTACCGGGATCGATCCTGCTGAAATTGTCATAGGTCAGCCTGACAGCGATCCCTTCCTCGCTGATGTTTGCGACACTTCCGGGAACCTCCAGATCACCGGAATAAACCGTGCACGGAATATTCATGCAAAGGCGCGAATAGTACCGTTCTTCCTTTGTCACCATATTTATTTACCCCCTCTTAAAAAACCCCTTAAGACACACTGTCAAAAGACAGTGTCATTGTATTATTTTAACTGTTCCCTGTCAAACGAAAGTGTGATACAATAACAGATGATTTGGGGCATTGGCGCAGTTGGGAGCGCGCCACACTGGCAGTGTGGAGGTCACGGGTTCAAGTCCCGTATGCTCCATCTGCAAAGTCCGGGTTTAAGGAGGGGGTATGGTCAAAAAAGAGATGATCGCCATGCTGCTTGCCGGGGGGCAGGGCAGCAGGCTCGGAGTACTCACCACGAGGATGGCAAAGCCTGCCGTCCCTTTCGGAGGAAAATACAGGATCATAGATTTTCCTCTGTCTAACTGTATCAATTCAGGCATTGATACAGTCGGGGTTCTGACCCAGTATCAGCCGCTCCGGCTAAACACCCATATAGGAATAGGCATACCGTGGGATCTGGACAGGAATATCGGGGGAGTGACGATACTTCCGCCGTTTGAAAGAAATATAAATACCGACTGGTATACCGGGACTGCGAATGCCATATATCAGAATATAGAATACATGGAAAGCTATAATCCGGACTATGTGCTCATCCTATCGGGTGATCATATATATAAGATGGATTATGAGGTGATGCTTGATTATCACAAGGCAAATGATGCCGCTGTCACGATCGCGGCAATGCCTGTACCGCCCGAAGAGGCAAAGAGATTCGGCATAGTGATAACCGACGATGACGGCAGGATCACCGAATTTGAGGAAAAGCCCGAGGAACCGCACGGGAATCTGGCATCCATGGGAATATATATTTTCAACTGGAAGGTCTTAAGAGAAGCGCTCATTGCAAACGCGGACCAGCCGAACCTCGATTTCGGAAAGCATGTCATCCCGTACTGCCACGCAGGTCAGCACAGACTTTTTGCTTATGAATACAACAGCTACTGGAAGGATGTGGGAACGCTTTCATCCTACTGGGAAGCAAATATGGAGCTTATAGATATCATTCCGGAATTCAATCTGTATGAAGAATACTGGAAGATCTATACCAAGTGCGAAACCCTCCCTCCGCAGTTTTTAGGTGAAGGCTCCTTTGTTGAAGGAAGCATCATAGGAGAGGGATGCGAGATCTACGGACATGTTGAACATTCCGTCATAGGCTGTGATGTCTGTATCGGCCCGGGAACGATAGTGAAGGATTCCATAATAATGAATGCGGCCAGGATCGGACGCGACTGTGATATAAACAAGGTCATAGCGGCCGAAAATGTTCTGATAGGAGATAATGACAGGATCGGTGTCGGGCAGGAGGTGCCGAATGAAAGCGAGCCGTCCATATACACGAACGGACTTGTTACCATAGCGGAGCATACAACGATCCCGTCCGGCATAACCATCGGAAAGAATACTGTCTTAAGCGGCAGATTTGAAAAGGATGATTTTGAAAATAAAGAACTTCCCTCCGGCAGGAGCTTCATAAAGGCAGGTGAGGTATCATGAGAGCGATAGGTATCATCCTTGCGGGAGGAAACAATCACCGCATGAAGGAACTTACAAAGAAAAGGGCCATCGCCGCGATGCCGATAGCGGGAAGCTACAGGAGCATTGATTTTGCGCTTTCGAGCATGACAAATTCTCATGTGCAGAAGGTGGCCGTTTTTACGCAATACAATGCCGGGTCGTTAAACGAGCACTTAAGTTCATCCAAATGGTGGGACTTCGGCAGGAAGCAGGGAGGGCTATATGTTTTTACCCCTGCGGTGACGGCTGACAATAATTTCTGGTACCGCGGGACTGCGGACGCAATGTACCAGAATCTCTCATTCCTGAAGAGCAGTCATGAACCCTATGTGATAATAGCTTCCGGAGACTGTGTTTACAAGATGGATTTCGGAAAGCTCCTGGAATACCACATAGCAAAAAAGGCGGATATAACCGTTGTCGTAAAGGAACTGGCTCCCGGAGAGGAGGTTGAAAGGTTCGGCATTGTCAGGATGAATGAGGATTCGCGCATAGAGGACTTTGAAGAGAAACCCATAGTGGCGCGTTCGAATACAGTATCCTGCGGTATTTATATAATAAGACGCAGACAGCTGATAGAGCTCATAGAAAAGAGTGCAAGGGAAGACCGGCATGATTTTGTCAGGGATATCCTCATCCGGTATAAATCGCTGAAGCGGATCTATGGCTATAAGATGCAGGGTTACTGGAGAAATGTGGCAACCGTTGAAGACTATTTCAGGACCAACATGGATTTCCTCAAAAACGATGTAAGGGATTATTTCCTTCACCGGTACCCGGATGTATATTCCAAAGTGGATGATCTTCCCCCGGCAAAGTATAATAAGGGATCCAAGGTCGGAAACTCCCTTGTCTCTGCCGGCTGTATAATAAACGGCACAGTACAGGATTCGGTGCTGTTCAAGAAGGTGTTTGTGGGAAGCAACTGCACGATCAGAAACTCGATCATACTCAATGATGTTTACATAGGTGACAACTCCGTGATAGAAAACTGTATCGTTGAAAGCCACGGGACAATCA
The DNA here is from genome assembly GCA_024690825.1 of Lachnospiraceae bacterium. Classification (GTDB taxonomy): domain Bacteria; phylum Bacillota; class Clostridia; order Lachnospirales; family Lachnospiraceae; genus NK4A144. The sequence continues at coordinate 26,301 of JAILOK010000116.1, forward strand.
GGGGTAACTCCGAGTACAGGGGAGCGGGTACCGTTGAGATCGTTGTGGAATCAAATGAAAGATATATACTGTGACTGACTTAGAACACTCTGTATAAGATTGCCCGATAAATGTAAATATAGTTGATAAATGTGTTCAGGTTATGATATAAAGGATTGGAAGTGCATTACACAGTAAAGGAGTTATACCATGGAAATTACCGATGTTAGGATCAGAAAGGTTGACAAAGAGGGAAAGATGAAAGCTATCGTTTCGATCACTCTGGATGATGTTTTTGTCGTACATGACATCAAGGTGATCGAAGGAGATAAAGGCCTGTTTATCGCAATGCCCAGCCGTAAGGGAGCTGACGGTGAGTACAGGGATATAGCGCATCCCATCAATTCGGACATGAGGACAAAGATTCAGGATCTCATACTTGAAACATATAACAGAGAGATCGCCGCCGAATGAACCTCATAAGATTCGGTTCAGGGCAGTATTGAACGAATAAGAGAATGCTGATAAAATAGGAAGACCCGCAAAAGCGGAGTCTTCCTGTTTTTGTCTAAAGGAGTTTATATGTTTATCATAGCGGGACTCGGAAATCCTGACAGTGAATATGAGGGAACAAGGCACAACACCGGTTTTGAAGTGCTTGATATCCTTGCCCGCAGACAGGGCATAAAAGTGAACAGGAGAAGGTTTAAGGGCAAGTATGGGAAAGGAAAGATCGGCAATACCGATGTGCTGCTCTTAAAGCCTCAGACATATATGAACTTAAGCGGGGAAAGTATCGCCGCGGCATGCTCCTATTACAAGTGCGATGTGAGCAGGGAACTCATAGTCATCTATGATGATGTCGACCTTGATCCGGGGAGGATAAGGATCAGGAAATCCGGCTCTGCCGGAGGACATAACGGCATGAAGAATATCATTGAGCATCTCCATACGCAGGAGTTTGTAAGAGTGAGGGTCGGAGTCGGAAAAAAGCCTGAAGGATATGATCTGGTAAACTGGGTCCTCGGTCATTTCAAAGGAGATGATATTCCGCTTATGGAGGATGCGAGGATGAAGGCGGCAGACAGCATACCCGACATCATTTCCGAAGGAGCGGACCGGGCCATGAACAGGTATAACTCATGAAAGCTTTCACGGAACCTCTAAAAGAACTGGGGATCTTTGATGAACTGAAAAAAGCCGTGTCCTTAAAGGGTATCACCGATGTGGACGGATGCGTTGACGGCGCAAAGACATTTCTTGCCCACGCCCTTAAAGATGCGGGTGTCTGTGTTTTCGTGACATCAAACGATATCGCGGCAAGGCAGATCATGGAAGAAAATCTGCTTTTTACCAGAAATGTCTTTTATTATCCTGCAAAGGATATCATTTTTTATCAGTCGAGCTTAAGCGGAAATCTCCTTACAACACAGAGAATGGCAGCCATACGCGCCCTTCTTGATCACAGAGCAGGCGATGAACTTGTCATCGTTACGACTTTTGATGCGCTGATGGAGAGGATGCCAAAGCTTAATACAGTCACTGACGCCGTGATCACCTTAAGGACAGGTGATGTTCTCGATACCGGTGTGCTTCAGAGAAAACTTGTATCCTGCGGATATGAAAAGAATGTCGAAGTTCAGTCTCCGGGCCAGTTTGCTTTAAGGGGAGGCATCCTTGACATCTTTCCGCTGACCGATGAAAATCCCGTCAGGATCGAGCTGTGGGGGGATGAAGTCGATTCGATCCGCGGCTTTGATGCGATGAGCCAGAGATCCATTGAAAAACTTGAGGAAGTGACCATATATCCGGCATCGGATCTCATAATCAGCGAGGAAGCCGCTCTTGCGGGAAGGGAAAAGATAGGCAGGGAAGCAGAGGAAAGAGAAGAATTCTTCAGGTCAAAGATGAAAACCGAAGAGGCTCACAGAATAAAATCGGGCATTGCGGAGTTTTTGGAGCAACTTGAGGAATATGCGCCTGCCGCAAATCCGGCCGCTTTTCTTCCTTATTTTTTTGATGAACTTGTAACGCTTACCGACCGTTTTCCCGAAGATACGGTCTTCTTTTTAGATGAGCCTTCAAGGCTTGAGGAAAAAGGCCGGGTTACGGAAAAGGAATTTGAAGAGAGCATGACCAACAGGCTTTCCGGGGGCTATATTCTTTCGGGACAGACGGAGATCCTTATAAGCACGGAATCGGTATTTGCAAAGCTTTCCCAAAGAAACTGCATAGCTTTTTCAACGATCAGGATGAGGCATGACAGCTACAGGGAAAGGGAAAGCTTAAGCCTCCTTTCAAGACCGGTATCCGCATATAATAAAAGCTTTGAGATGTTATCAAAGGACCTGGCAAAAAAGAGAAGGGATTCCTTCAGAACGGTGATCCTTTCGCCCTCTCATACAAGGGCAAAACACATCGCGGCGGATCTTACGGAAAATGAGGTGACGGCATTTTACTGTGAGGATCCCCGAAGGATCCTTAAAAAAGGTGAGGTCATCACGGCATATGGAAACCTCGGAAAGGGCTTTGAGATACCTGACATCGGGTTTCTTGTGATAGCCGAGACCGATATCTTCGGAACGGGAAAAAAGAAAAGAAAAAGACATATCCGCTATGAGGGAACGAAGATCGCAAGCTTCACGGATCTTACAGTGGGCGATTATGTGGTGCATGAGAATTTCGGCATCGGTATATACAGGGGCATAGAGCATATAAATATTGACGGCGTGACAAGGGACTATGTCAGGATCGAATATGCCGACAACAGCTTTGTGAATGTCATAGCGTCAAATCTCGAGTCCCTTCAGAAATATGCGTCTTCCGATACCGATAAAAAGGTAAAGATCAGCAGGATCGGTACGGGTGAGTGGAAAAAAACAAGACAGAAAGTCAGGACCGCGGTTCAGGGTGTCGCAAAAAGGCTGGTCGAGCTTTACGCCGAAAGAATACAGGAAAAGGGATATGTTTACTCGGAAGATACCCAGTGGCAGAAGGAATTTGAAGAAATGTTCCCTTATGAGGAAACGGAGGATCAGCTGCGAGCCATAGAGGATGTAAAAAGGGATATGCAGAGCCGCAGGATCATGGACCGCCTCATCTGCGGGGATGTGGGTTTCGGAAAGACGGAGGTTGCCATCCGTGCGGCCTTTAAGGCAGTCCAGGAGGGAAAGCAGGCAGCGGTTCTTGTGCCGACGACTATTCTTGCCGAACAGCATTTCAATACCTTTGTCCAGAGAATGTCGCATTATCCTGTGAAAGTCGAGCTTCTGTGCAGGTTCAGGACCCAGGGGGAACAGAAAAAAACAATTCAGGGTCTGAAGAACGGATCAGTCGATGTCGTGATAGGAACCCACAGGCTTTTGTCCAAGGATGTTGCCTTTAAGGATCTGGGACTCCTTGTCGTGGATGAGGAGCAGAGATTCGGCGTGACCGCAAAGGAAAAGATAAAGGAACTGCGAAAAAATGTGGATGTCCTGACGCTTACCGCAACCCCCATACCGAGGACCCTGCATATGTCTTTGGTCGGGATCAGGGATATGAGCCTGCTTGAGGAGGCGCCGCAGGACCGTCTGCCGATCCAGACCTTTGTGATGGAATACAGTGATGAAACTGTGCGGGAAGCAATAAACCGCGAGATCGCAAGAAACGGGCAGGTATACTATGTCTACAACAGGATAAACGATATCGCTGATATCACATCCCGCATCCGCTCGCTTGTGCCGGAAGCCACGGTTGAATACGCGCACGGCAGGATGGAAGAAAGAAGGCTTGAGAATATCATGCTTGATTTCATCAACGGAGATATAGATGTGCTTGTCTCCACCACGATCATTGAGACAGGACTTGATATACCGAATGTCAATACCATGATAATACATGATTCCGACAGGATGGGTCTTTCCCAGCTCTATCAGCTTCGAGGGCGCGTCGGCAGATCGAACAGGACAAGCTATGCATTTCTGATGTACAAAAGAGACAAGCTTTTAAGGGAAACTGCAGAAAAGCGGCTTGCTGCCATAAGGGAATTCACCGATCTGGGCTCGGGCTTCCGCATCGCGATGAAGGATCTTGAGATCAGGGGAGCGGGCAATGTGCTCGGCGCCGAGCAGTCCGGACATATGGAGGAGGTCGGATATGATCTGTACTGCAGGATGCTTGACAGCGCGATAAAACAGGAAAAGGGCGAGGAAACGATACCCGATTTTTCCACCTTTATAGATATGGATGTGGACGCTTTTATTCCGAATACCTATGTCAGGAATGAAAACATCAAGCTCGATCTTTATAAGAGGATAGCATCAATAGAAACAAAGGAAGAGGCCTCGGATATGGAAGATGAGCTCAACGACAGATTCGGACCGCTTCCGCAGAGCGCAAAAAATCTCATAAGGATAGCTCTGCTGCGCTCAAAAGCCCATTCGATCTTTGTCGAGAGCATGGAGGTGAGAAAGGATCATATCCGGTTTGATATCTATGTCAATGCCGGGATAGATCCGGCCGCCATAGCGCCCATGCTTGAAAGCTTTGAAGGGCGGATGTCCTTTAAGACCAAGGGCAGACCGTGTTTTGTGTGTGAGATCAGTGAAAATGAAAAGGATCTCATCGACACGGCCGACGAGATCCTTGAAAAGATGAAGGTTTTGGTCAGTTAAAGGTCTTTCCCTCAACCGACATTTCATTTAAGAGATTTATCTTTGTATCGTAAAGCTTCTTTGAAAGATCCACATATACATTGTGGGGATTGACTAAACGCCTGGTCTCGTCCCAGAGCGTATCGAGCTCTTTTTTGCAGAATTCCCTCATTTCCATTACCGAAGGTGATTCGTATACGCATTTTCCCTCGTCAAATACTTTGATCATTATCTCACGGAGCGTAAACTCTCCGGGGGATAAATGTGTTTTCTTCCAGGGCTCGTGAGGGTCAAAGAGGAGAAGATCTTCCTTTTCGCTGAAGGTCTCTTCCTCAAGACAGATGAGATCGGCCTTTACCTTTCCTTCTTCATCATATACCCTGTAGATCTTTTTGTTTCCCGGATTTGTGACTTTCTCGCTGTTTTCCGAAAGCTTGATCTTCGGAATGAAGGAGCCGTCTTTTGCGCGTATCGCGGCAAGCTTATATACTCCGCCGAATGCGGGCCAGTCCTTTGAGGTTATGAGGTTTGTTCCCACACCCCAGCTGGTTATCGTGGCTCCCTGCGCTTTCAGGGAATCTATGAGGAATTCATCCAGATCATTGCTGGCGGAGATGACAGCATCGGTAAAGCCTGCTTCGTCAAGCATCTTTCTGGCTTTCTTTGAGATATAAGCAAGGTCCCCGGAATCAAAACGGACACCGTACTGCTTCGGATGGATGCCTCTTTCCTTCAGTTCCTGAAAGACTTTGATCGCATTGGGGACACCGCTCTTTAAGGAATCATAGGTATCCGCTATGAGGAGGCAGGCATCCGGATAGATCTCGGCATATTTCCTGAAAGCGGTAAGCTCGTCGGGAAAGCTCATTACCCATGAATGGGCGTTCGTGCCCTTTACCGGAACATCAAAAAGCTGTCCGCAGAGTACATTCGAGGTTCCGATGCATCCGCCTATCATGGCAGCCCTTGCGCCGTATATTCCGGCATCCGGACCCTGCGCCCGCCTTAAGCCAAATTCCATCACGCCGTCTCCCTTTGCCGCAAAGCATACCCTGGAGGTCTTTGTGGCGATCAGCGACTGGTGGTTTATTATGTTCAGGATCGCGGTTTCGACAAGCTGCGCCTGCATGATCGGAGCTATGACTTTTACTATGGGCTCTCTGGGGAATATGACCTCTCCTTCGGGGATCGACCATATTGAGCCCGTGAAACGGAAATCCTTCAGATAATTGAGAAAGTCCTCCTGGAAGATCCCAAGCGACCTCAGATAATCTATATCTTCTTTCTCAAACTTAAGGTTTTTGATGTAATCGATCATCTGCTCGAGGCCTGCCATGATGGCATAGCCGCTCTCGAGGGGATTCGTACGGTAGAACATGTCAAAGATGACTGTCTGGTTCGCGTTTTCGTTCTTATAATAGCCCTGCATCATCGTGAGCTCGTAAAGGTCTGTCAAAAGAGTCAGATTTTGTCTGTCCATCTCATCCTCCATGTATTTTTGCGATCATTTGCTGTGTAATCGATTATGTAATTTCGCGGATATAATGTCAATATTATATATACCCCGGCCGCAGGATGATCGCCTGATATCATGTTTTGTTTTCGGCGAATCAAACTGATTTTCAATGCGGCCCACGCTCCGCCGCCGTCGAGTTAACTGCCGGCTGCGACTAAGCCTGCCGGAAATTCGGCACTGCCTCTTTCCCGGCGGGCCAAGTCTTCGCAAGCAGTTATCTCTCGTTGCTGCGCTAATGGGCCGCGTTTGAAATATCAGTTTGCTCCGCCTGTCAAAGATATTGATCAGGCGATTGCGCTGTACCGGTCCCGTGACTGATTGCAGATTAAATGCACTTTCGTAGTATCATAGGCGTGAAAAAACCGGCGCGCAAAACAGCACCTGCGGCCGGGGTATAATTACTTGTTTTTTTAACTGTAAATTGGTATGATATTGAAGTGTGTGTGCACGAAAAACTGGTTGGAGGAAGAGATGTACGAAAAGGTCAATACCGATCTGAATTTCGTCGAAAGAGAAAAAGAGATCGAGAAATTCTGGAAGGACAATAAGATATTTGAAAAATCGATGGAGATCAGGAAAGGGTGCGACACCTACACCTTTTATGATGGGCCGCCGACAGCAAACGGCAAGCCGCACATCGGCCATGTGCTGACCCGCGTGATAAAGGATATGATACCCAGATACCGGACCATGAAAGGATACTTTGTTCCGAGAAAAGCCGGCTGGGATACGCACGGCCTTCCCGTGGAGCTTGAAGTTGAAAAGAAACTCGGGCTTGACGGCAAAGACCAGATAGAAAAATACGGACTGGAACCCTTCATTAAAGAATGTAAGGAATCTGTCTGGAAATATAAGGGAATGTGGGAGGATTTCTCTTCAACAGTCGGCTTCTGGGCCGATATGGACGATCCCTATGTCACCTATGAAGATGATTACATAGAATCCGAATGGTGGGCATTAAAGACCATATGGGACAAGGGCCTGCTCTATAAGGGCTTCAAGATCGTGCCTTACTGTCCGAGATGCGGAACACCGCTCTCATCGCACGAGGTTGCCCAGGGATACAGGAATGTAAAAGAAAGATCAGCCATAGCACGCTTTAAGGTGAAGGGAGAGGAGGCCTATATCCTTGCATGGACCACGACCCCGTGGACGCTTCCTTCAAATGTGGCGCTCTGCGTCAATCCCGATGTTACATATATAAAGGTAAAGACAAAGGACGGCTATACCTATTATCTGGCTGAAGCGCTGGCTGAAAAGGTACTCGGAGGGGAAGAGACATCACCTTATGAAGTGCTTGAAACCTATGCCGGAAAGGATCTTTGCGGAAAGGAATATGAAGCGCTCTTTGAATGCTCCGCGATCGAGGCCGGAAAACAGAAAAAGAAAGCTCACTTTGTAGTCGCGGATTCCTATGTCACAACTGAGGACGGTACCGGAGTAGTACATATAGCGCCTGCCTTCGGTGAGGACGACGCAAGGGTCGGAAGAGAGAATGACCTGCCGCTTGTGCAGTTTGTCGATGAGAAAGGAAACATGACCGAAGAGACACCGTTTGCCGGAAAGTTTGTCAAGGATGCCGACAAGGATGTGCTGGTGGATCTTGAAAAAAGAGGTCTTTTATTCTCGGCTCCGAAATTTGAACATGACTATCCGTTCTGCTGGAGATGCGATACGCCTCTCATTTATTATGCAAGAGAATCATGGTTCATAAAAATGACCGAGGTCCGGGATAACATGATCAAAAACAATGATCAGATAAACTGGATCCCTCCGACGATAGGGACCGGAAGGTTCGGAGAGTGGTTAAAGAACCTTCAGGACTGGGCGGTATCGAGAAACCGTTACTGGGGAACACCCTTAAACATCTGGGAATGCCCGGACTGCAAGAAGCGAGTATCGATCGGTTCGAGAGAGGAACTTTATAAACTTTCGGGCAATGAGAAAGCAAAGACGGTTGAGCTTCACAGGCCTTTCATAGATGAGATAACGATAAAGTGCGATGAGTGCTCCGGCACCATGAAGAGGGTGCCCGAGGTTATTGACTGCTGGTTTGATTCGGGAGCAATGCCCTTTGCACAGCATCATTATCCTTTTGAAAATGAAGATCTTTTCAAGAGCCAGTATCCGGCATCGTTTATCAGCGAAGCTGTTGACCAGACAAGAGGATGGTTCTATTCACTGCTTGCGGAGAGCACGCTTCTCTTTGACAGTCCCTGCTACAAAAATGTCATAGTCCTGGGTCTTGTGCAGGATGCGGACGGACAGAAGATGAGCAAGTCAAAGGGAAATGCGGTGGATCCCTTTGATGCCCTGGAAAAATTCGGAGCTGATGCGATAAGGTGGTATTTCTACATCAATTCGGCGCCCTGGCTCCCGAACCGTTTCCACGATGATGCCGTGACGGAAGGCCAGAGGAAGTTCATGGGAACACTCTGGAATACCTACGCCTTCTTTGTGCTTTACGCAAATATAGACGGATTTGATGCATCAAAATACAGCCTTGAAAAGGATAAGCTTTCCGTAATGGATAAGTGGATCCTTTCAAAACTTAACGCCTGCATCAAAGAGACCGACGAGGATCTTGAAAACTACAGGATCACCGAGGCTGCAAAATGCCTGCAGGAATTTATTGAAAACTTAAGCAACTGGTATGTGAGACGCTGCAGGGAGAGATTCTGGGCCAAAGGGATGGAACAGGACAAGATAAACGCATATATGACGCTTTATACCTGCCTGACTGACATCTGCCGTGCGGCAGCTCCCATGGTCCCCTTCATGACAGAGGAGATATATCAGAATCTGGTACGGTCCGTGAATAAGGACGCGCCCGAGTCCATACACCTGACAGATTATCCGGTATGTGATGAGACGATGATAGATGAGACTCTCATGAGGGATATGGACGAGGTTCTTGATATAGTGGTCCTGGGAAGGGCAGCAAGGAATGCCTGCAACATCAAGAACCGTCAGCCAATCGCGAAGATGTATGTGAAGGCCGAAAACGAACTGTCGGGATTCTATAAGGATATCATCACGGATGAGCTCAATGTCAAGGAAGCGGAATTTTCCGATGATGTCAGGAACTTCACGACCTACACATTCAAACCGCAGTTAAAGACCGTGGGCCCCAAATACGGAAAGGTGCTGGGAAAAATAAAAGAATACCTTTCAGCGCTGGACGGAAATGCGGCAATGGATGAGCTTGAAGCAAAGGGAGAACTCAAGTTTGATGCGGACGGTACCGATGTGAGTCTTGCAAAGGACGATCTCCTCATAGAAATGACGAGCAAAGAAGGATTTGTCGAGCAGTCTGATAATAAGATCACTGTAGTGCTCGATACAAACCTCACTGAAGATCTCATTGAAGAGGGATTTGTGAGAGAACTCATTTCAAAGATCCAGAACATGAGGAAGGAAGCCGGCTTTGAGGTAATGGACAAGATCACGGTCTATTCCGAAGGAAACGAGAAGCTGGCCGCATATCTTGAAAAGAATTCGGCGTTCGTGTTAAAGGAAGTAATGGCAGATAATATAGTATCGGGAAGCACTGACGGATATACAAAGGATTGGGATATAAACGGACAGAAGGTTAAACTTGGAGTAAAGAAAAATGCTTAGAGTGGAGGGAGCGAAATGTTGATCAACCAGACTTTTGACAAGGAAGCTTTCAAGAAAGCGGTCAAGGAGAATGTGAAGGTCCTTTACAGAAAAAACCTGAACGAAGCCTCGCCGCAGCAGGCTTACGAAGCCGTGTGTTATACGGTGAAGGACACCATCATTGAAAAGTGGATGAACACACAGAAGGCCTATGAAAAGGAGGACCCGAAGACGGTCTACTACCTTTCCATGGAATTTCTGATGGGCAGGGCTTTGGGAAACAATCTCATAAACCTGTGTGAGTACAAGGAAGTAAAAAAGGCACTGCAGGAGCTTGATCTTGATCTTAATATGATAGAAGACCAGGAGCCCGATCCCGCGCTCGGAAACGGCGGTCTGGGGAGGCTTGCGGCATGCTTTCTTGATTCACTTGCAACTCTGGGTTACAGCGCATACGGCTGCGGCATCAGATACCGTTACGGAATGTTCAAGCAGAAGATCAGGGACGGATATCAGATGGAGGTTCCCGATGACTGGCTAAGAGAAGGAAATCCTTTCGAACTTCGGAGAAGAGAATATCAGAAGGAAGTCAAATTCGGCGGCTATGTGAGAGTTGAGACCGGAGAGAACGGAAGGAACAAATTCATCCAGGAGGGATGCCAGACTGTAATGGCAGTTCCTTATGACATGCCGATAGTCGGATACGGTAACGGCATAGTGAACACTCTCCGTATCTGGGATGCGGAACCCGTGGAGTGCTTCCAGCTCGATTCCTTTGACAAGGGTGATTATCACAGGGCAGTAGAGCAGGACAATCTGGCGCGCAACATCGTTGAGGTCCTTTATCCCAATGACAATCATTATGCAGGAAAGGAACTGAGACTTAAGCAGCAGTATTTCTTCATATCGGCATCCGTTCAGGAAGCGGTTGCAAAGTATATGCGCAAACACAGCGATGTGAAGAAATTCTACGAAAAGAATATCTTCCAGCTGAATGATACCCATCCTACGGTTGCCGTAGCGGAGCTCATGAGGATACTCATGGATGACTACGGACTTTCATGGGATGATGCGTGGTCAGTGACCACAAAGACCTGTGCATACACCAACCATACGATCATGTCGGAAGCTCTGGAAAAGTGGCCGATGGAGCTCTTCTCAAGACTTCTGCCGCGTATCTATCAGATCGTCGAAGAGATAAACAGGAGATTCTGTCTCGAGATAACCGCAAAGTATCCCGGAGATCAGGAAAAGATCCGCAAGATGGCGATCATTTACGACGGACAGGTGAGGATGGCAAATCTTGCTATCTGCGCAGGATTTTCAGTAAACGGCGTGGCAAGGCTTCATACCGAGATCCTCAAAAAGCAGGAGCTTCGCGACTTCTATGAGATGATGCCCGAGAAGTTCAACAACAAGACTAACGGTATCACGCAGAGGAGATTCCTGCTTCACGGAAATCCCCTGCTTGCCGACTGGGTTACGGATCATATCGGAAATGACTGGATCACCGACCTTTCAAAGATCAAAGGCCTCAAGGTCTATGCCGAGGACAAGAAAGCTCAGAGCGAGTTCATGAACATCAAGTTCAAGAACAAGGAAAGACTTGCAAAATACATCATGGATCACAATAAGGTCGCTGTAGATCCCAGATCGATCTTTGATGTGCAGGTAAAGCGTCTGCATGAATACAAAAGACAGCTCTTAAACATCCTGCATGTCATGTATCTGTATAATAAGATCAAGGCAAATCCCGACATGGAGTTTTATCCCAGGACATTCATCTTTGGAGCAAAGGCGGCAGCGGGATACAGGAACGCAAAGCTTACGATCAAGCTTATCAATTCCGTTGCTGATGTGGTAAATAATGACGCGTCCATAAAAGGAAAGATCAAGGTTATCTTTATCGAGGACTACAGGGTATCCAATGCCGAGATGATCTTTGCGGCTGCAGATGTATCCGAGCAGATATCAACTGCTTCAAAGGAGGCATCCGGAACCGGAAACATGAAGTTCATGTTGAACGGAGCGCTGACGATCGGTACCATGGACGGAGCAAATGTCGAGATGGCAGAGGAAGTCGGAGCGGAAAATATGTTCATCTTCGGTCTGTCCTCGGATGAAGTCATAGGATTTGAGAACAACGGCGGTTACAACCCCATGGACATCTTCAATAATGACCAGGAGATCCGCGAGGTCCTGATGCAGCTCATAAACGGCTTTTATTCCAAGAACGATCCGGAGCTTTTCAGGGATCTGTATAATTCACTGCTCAATACCCAGGTCACCAGCCGCGCGGACACCTATTTCATCCTGAAGGATTTCAGGTCATACGCGGCTGCCCAGGAAGAGGTTGAAAAGGAATACAAGAATACACAGGAATGGGCAAGGAAGGCCATACTCAATGTTGCTTCAAGCGGCAAGTTCTCATCCGACAGGACCATAAAGGAATATGTGGACGAGATATGGCATCTTGACAAGGTAAGGTTAAGAAAGAAATAAGGTACAGTGAGGATATATCATATATGTCATCAGCAGTTGATAAATGTGTAAAAGTAAAGGACGAAGGGGTTTTCATAAAGGACGGACTTACGATCCTTGAGGACACCTCGTCCTTAAACAAAGACGAGGCATCAAAGAATACCATAGCCTACGGGATCCTTAAAAATCATAATACGGCTCCCGATATGGAAGACCTGAAGATAAAATTTGACTGTCTCACATCCCATGACATCACCTTTGTCGGGATAATACAGACAGCAAGGGCTTCGGGATTAAAGAAATTCCCGCTTCCCTATGTACTGACGAACTGCCACAATTCACTCTGCGCAGTCGGAGGGACCATAAATGAGGATGACCATGTATTCGGTCTTTCCGCCGCAAGGAAATACGGCGGGGTCTATGTGCCGCCTCATCAGGCAGTCATCCACCAGTATGCAAGGGAAATGCTTGCAGGCTGCGGGAAGATGATCCTCGGTTCCGATTCGCATACACGCTACGGAGCTCTGGGAACCATGGCTGTCGGAGAGGGCGGAGGAGAGCTTGTAAAACAGCTTCTGTCACAGACCTATGACATCAAAAGACCGGAGGTGGCTGCGATCTACCTCACCGGAGAGGTGCCCTACGGGGTTGGTCCCCAGGATGCGGCCATAGCTCTCATAGGAAAACTCTTTGAAAAGGGCATAGTAAAGAACAAGGTCATGGAATTTATAGGCCCCGGAGTGAAAAATCTCTCTGCCGATTTCAGGATCGGGATAGATGTCATGACCACAGAGACCACCTGCCTTTCATCCATATGGCAGACCGATGAAAATATACATGAGTGGTATGAGATACACGGCAGGGAAGGCGAATACAGGGAACTTAAGGCAGAGGGCGTCGCTTATTACGATGAACTTGTGACTTTGGATCTGTCGAAACTCAAGCCCATGATAGCAATGCCTTTCCACCCTTCAAACGCTTATTCGATAGATGAGGTGAACGAGAACACCGAAGAGATACTTGCGCTTACGGAAGAAAGGGCAAAAACATCCTTCGGAGACAAGGCAGAGTTTGATCTTCATTCAAAACTTAAGAACGGTAAACTTTTAACCGATCAGGGCATCATAGCAGGCTGCGCCGGAGGCGGATTTGAAAACATCTGTGCCGCAGCGGATATCCTTGACGGAGCGGATATAGGAAACAGGGAATTCACTATGAGTGTCTATCCCGCTTCAATGCCTGTCTATGCGGAGCTTGTAAAGAACGGATCATTCACAAAGCTTCTGGATGCGGGAGTTGTAATAAAGACCTGTTTCTGCGGTCCGTGCTTCGGTGCAGGAGATACGCCCGCAAACAATGCATTCTCCATCAGGCATTCAACGAGAAACTTCCCCAACAGGGAGGGTTCCAAAGTGCAGAACGGACAGATATCGTCGGTGGCCCTGATGGATGCAAGATCCATTGCGGCAACGGCTGCAAACAAAGGAATACTTACAGGGGCGGATAAACTTGATGTTAAGCTCGGAAAATATAAATATTTCTTTGATTCTGCGATCTATGAAAAGAGAGTCTTTGATTCAAAGGGCACGGCGGATGAAAACGAGGAACTTATTATGGGCCCCAATATCAAAGACTGGCCGGCAATGCCGTCTCTTACCGATAATCTGCTGTTAAAGGTTGTATCCGAGATCCATGATCCGGTTACAACGACCGATGAACTCATTCCATCCGGGGAGACTTCTTCCTTCCGCTCGAATCCTCTGGGACTTGCGGAATATGCGCTTTCAAGAAAAGATCCGGAATATGTCGGAAGAGCAAAACATATCCACGGATTTGAAAAGGCAAGAGAGGAATCGATCGAAAAATGTGAGGAACTTATGGCCGGGGAAAGCTCTCTTAAAGAGGCATGGGAAGTCATTACGAAGGAATTCCCGGGTACAGCGCTTTCCGATACGGGCATCGGATCCACGATATTTGCGGTAAAGCCCGGCGACGGCTCTGCAAGGGAGCAGGCGGCTTCGGTTCAAAAGGTCCTCGGCGGATGGGCAAATGTGGCAAACGAATATGCAACAAAGCGTTACCGCAGCAACCTCATCAACTGGGGAATGCTTCCGTTTTTGATAAAGCAGGAAGACCTGCCGTTTGCCAATTCGGATTATATCTTCATACCGGACATCAAAAAGGCTGTGCAGGAAAAAACGGAGGAGATAAAAGCGTATACGATAAAGGACGGTAAGACGGTTCCGTTTGTGCTGACATTGGGAAGCCTTACCGACAAGGAGAGACAGATCATTGTCGACGGATGTCTCATAAATCACAACAGAGCATAGTTTTTGGATGACCAAAGCCGGTCCTCGAAAGAGGGTCGGCTTGTTAACAGTATTCTTAAAGGAAGACAGATATGAAAGCATTTTTGATCCTTGAAGACGGCACCGTATTTACGGGTATTTCGATCGGAGCCAGAAAAGAGATAATAAGCGAGATAGTCTTTAACACCTCGATGACGGGATATCTTGAAATTCTGACAGATCCGTCCTATGCGGGGCAGGCAGTATGCATGACCTACCCGATGATAGGAAACTACGGGATATGTTACGAGGATATGGAATCGATCCGTCCGTGGGTTGACGGATATATCGTAAAGGAGCTGTCGGAAAAGGACAGCAACTTCAGATCCGAAGGAACCATAAGTGATTTTCTCATAAAGTATGACATCCCGGGTATTGCAGGTATCGATACCAGAGCCCTTACAAAGATACTCAGGGAGAAGGGCACGATGAACGGGATGATAACGACAGACGAAGACTATAGCATGGAAGATATCATACCGAAGCTTAAAGCCTATACCACCGGAAAGGTAGTGGAAAAGGTAAGCTGTACCGAAAAGAAGAGAACACCGGGAAGTGGATACAGGATAGCACTGCTTGATGTGGGAACAAAAAAGGACATCGCGTTAAATCTTGTGAAAAGAGGATGTGAAGTAACGGTATATCCCGCACTGACAAAGGCTTCCGAGATACTCTTGGACGAGCCTGACGGGATCATGATATCAAACGGACCGGGTGATCCGAAGGAGTGCGTGGAAACGATAGAGGAGATAAAAAAGCTCTATGAGACGGACATACCGATCTTTGCGATCTGTCTGGGGCATCAGCTCATGGCTTTGGCGACGGGAGGAGATACGCACAGGATGAAGTACGGACACAGGGGAGCAAATCATCCGGTGAAGGATCTTTCCACCGGGCGTGTTTATATCACATCGCAGAACCACGGTTATGTGGTGGATGAAAAGAAGATACCTCCGGATGTGGCAAAGCCTTCGTTTGTTAATGTAAATGACGGCACACTGGAAGGTCTTGATTATATAAATAAAAAGATATTTACGGTACAGTTCCATCCTGAGGCCTGTCCGGGTCCTGTGGATACGGGATTTCTTTTTGACAGGTTCCTTGCGATGATCGGGGGAAAGGAGACAGCAGACCATGCCAAAGAATAAAGATATCAAAAAGGTACTGGTGATAGGATCCGGCCCGATAGTCATAGGACAGGCTGCCGAATTTGATTATGCGGGAACACAGGGCTGCCGGGCGCTTAAAGAAGAAGGCGTCGAGGTGGTACTTATTAATTCCAACCCCGCAACCATAATGACTGACGGGGATATCGCCGACAGGGTCTACATCGAACCGCTGACGGTAAAGGTCCTTGAAGAACTCATAATAAAAGAAAAGCCGGACAGCATCCTGCCGACTTTGGGAGGACAGGCGGGCCTTAACCTCGGAATGGAGCTTGAAGAGTCGGGATTTCTTTCAGAGCACGGCGTGAAGCTTATCGGGACTACTTCGCAGACCATAAAAAAAGCGGAGGACAGGCTGGAATTCAAGAATACAATGGAAAAGGCCGGTCAGCCGGTAGCGCCTTCACTTGTCGTTGAAAATATAGACGACGGCGTGAAGTTCGCCCGTGAGATAGGATATCCGGTAGTTCTCCGTCCTGCCTATACTCTGGGAGGATCGGGCGGAGGAATTGCCCATAACGAGGAAGAGATAAGAGAGATCCTAAGCAACGGACTCAGGCTTTCGCGCGTGGGTCAGGTGCTCGTAGAAAGATCCATAGCGGGCTGGAAGGAAATAGAATATGAGGTGATGAGAGACAGTGCGGGAAATGTCATCACCGTATGTAATATGGAAAATCTCGATCCGGTCGGCGTGCACACCGGGGATTCCATAGTCGTGGCTCCCAGCCAGACGCTTTCGGACAAGGAATACCAGATGCTCAGGACTGCCGCGCTGAAGATCATAGATGAGTTAAAGATCACTGGCGGCTGCAATGTGCAGTTTGCTCTTCATCCGTCATCCTTTGAATACTGCGTGATAGAGGTGAATCCAAGAGTATCAAGGTCGTCGGCCCTGGCATCAAAGGCAACCGGCTATCCGATCGCAAAGGTAGCGGCAAAGATAGCGCTCGGTTATACGCTTGATGAGATCAAAAACGCGATAACGGGAAAGACTTATGCAAGCTTCGAACCGGCGATCGACTACTGTGTAGTCAAGATCCCGAGGCTTCCTTTTGACAAATTCATAACAGCAAAGAGAACTCTTTCCACGCAGATGAAGGCTACCGGAGAAGTGATGAGCATATGCGACAACTTTGAAGGGGCGCTGATGAAGGCGATCAGATCACTCGAGCAGAATGTTGACAGCCTTCTTTCCGTGGACTTTTCGAAATATACCAGGGAGGAACTTTTAAGAAAACTCGAGATCGTTGACGACAGAAGGATTTATGCCATTGCGGAAGCGATACGCAAAGGCATAGATACCAGAAAGATCAACGAGATCACACATATAGACAGATGGTTCATAGACAAGATCGCATCTTTGGTAGATACGGAGCAGAGGCTCAAAAATGAAGAGCTTACTCCGGAACTGTTAAGAAGGGCAAAGAAGCAGGAGTTTCCCGATCATGTCATCGGAAAGCTCACCGGTAAATATAAGGGAAAGATCAGGGAGCTCAGAAAGGAATACGGCATCAGACCCGCGTTCAAGATGGTCGATACCTGTGCCGCGGAATTTGAGGCGGAGACTCCCTATATGTATTCGATCTACGGCGGTGAGGATGAAAGCGGGCTGATCGCTCCTACAGGAAAGGACAGGAAGGTCCTTGTCCTGGGGTCGGGTCCCATAAGGATAGGACAGGGAATAGAATTTGATTACTGCAGCGTTCATGCCACCTGGGCCTTCAAAAAGGCGGGCTATGAGACCATCATCGTAAACAATAACCCCGAGACGGTATCCACTGATTTTGACATAGCCGATAAGCTTTATTTTGAACCTCTGACGGAGGAGGATGTTGCAAACATAGTGGATGTCGAAAAGCCTGACGGAGCTGTTGTGCAGTTCGGCGGACAGACGGCGATCAAGCTGACACAGGCGCTCATGGAAATGGGTGTGGAGATACTCGGCACCTCTGCTGAAAATGTCGATAAGGCGGAGGACAGGGAACTCTTTGATGAGGTCTTAAACGAAACGGGAATAAGGCGTCCTGCGGGACATACCGTCTTTACCGCGGCAGAGGCAATAAAAGCTGCAAATGACTTAGGATATCCCGTGCTTGTCAGGCCTTCATACGTGCTTGGCGGACAGGGCATGAGGATAGCCTTTAACGATGATGAGATAAACGAATTCATAGGCATAATAAACAGAATAGCGCAGGACCATCCGATACTTGTCGACAAATACATGATGGGCAAGGAAATAGAGGTGGATGCGGTCTGTGACGGAAATGACATCCTGATCCCGGGTATAATGGAACATATCGAAAGAGCGGGCATCCATTCCGGAGACAGCATCTCCATTTATCCCGCGCCGACGATCAGCGAAAAAGCAAAGGAGACCATAGCTGATTACACCGCAAGGCTAGCAAAGGCACTCTGCGTTAAAGGCATGATAAACATACAGTTCATAGCCATGGGCGATGAGGTATACTGCATAGAGGTAAATCCCAGATCCTCGAGGACTGTGCCGTATATCAGCAAAGTTACCGGGATCCCGATAGTTGAGCTTGCTGCGAATGTCATAACCGGAAAGACCATAAGGGAACTGGGTTACGAACCCGGGCTTCAGAAGCCTGCCGAGTATTATGCGATCAAGATGCCCGTATTCTCCTTTGAAAAGATCCAGGATGCGGAGACAAGCCTGGGACCTGAGATGAAGTCAACGGGAGAATGTCTGGGTATCTCAAGAGACTTAAACGAAGCTCTGTACAAAGCTTTCCTCGGCGCAGGCATAAGTCTGCCGAAGCACAGGCAGGTGATCATAACCGTAAAGGATGCCGACAAGCCGGAGATCGTAAATATAGGAAGGCGGTTTGAGGCGCTGGGCTACAAGATCTACGCGACAAGGAGCACAGCGAAGTTCCTCGTAAACAACGGTGTAAATGCCCTCAAGGTCAACAATATCCATCAGGAATCGCCGAACATCGAGGACCTGATCTTAGGACACAGGATAGATCTGGTGGTCGATACGCCGACCCAGGGCTTTAATAAAAACAGGGACGGTTTCATAATAAGGCGTCTTTCCATAGAAACGGGAGTAACATGCCTTACCGCGCTAGACACGGTAAGCGCTCTTCTGACCGCCATGGAAACGGAAAATGCCGAAAGGGAACTGGAGCTTATCAATATAGCTGATATATGAACAAACGCAATTATCAGAAAGAACTTGATGAGATAATAAAAAAGAATGAGGCTTCAGCTAAAAGGCCGTCGCTTTTACTGCATGTATGCTGCGCTCCGTGTTCCTCCTACTGCATGGAATATCTGACGAAATATTTTGACATGACACTTCTTTTTTACAATCCGAACATGGATGAGGCATCTGAGTATGAAAAGAGAAAGAATGAACTCTTAAGGCTTGTAAAAGAAGCGGGATTTCCTGTAAAAACCGTAACGGATCCCTACGAACCGGATGAATTTTACAATGCCGTAAAGGGCATGGAGGATATCCCCGAAGGGGGAAAGAGATGTTTTGCATGTTATGAACTGCGTCTTGGGCGCGCCGCGGAATATGCGGCAAAGGAAGGCTTTGATTATTTTACGACATCGCTTTCGATCAGCCCCTATAAAAATGCGGAAAAGATAAATGAGATCGGGGAGAGGCTTGCACTTAAATACGGGATAAAACATCTTCCCTCGGATTTCAAGAAAAATGACGGATATAAAAGATCGATCGAGCTTTCAAAGAAATATGAGCTTTACAGGCAGGATTACTGCGGGTGTGTGTTTTCCAAAAAAGGGAGAGATGACAATTGAAAAAAATACTTGATATTCTCACAAACGAGGTGGCGCGGGCATTTGAAAGCGCCGGATATGATGAAAAATACGCAAAGGTGACAGTGTCGAACAGACCGGATCTTTGTCAGTTCCAGTGCAACGGAGCGATGGCTGCCGTAAAGGAATATAAAAAGGCTCCTCTTGTGATCGCGCAGGATGTGGCAGATAAGCTTGCAGGGTCTGCTTGTTTTAAAAAGGCCGAAGCCGTAAAACCCGGATTCATAAATCTGGATCTGGATGATGAAGCGCTTAAAAGCTATATCGAGGAGATGGCAGAATCTCCGAAATACGGTATCGAAGCGCCTGCAGAAAAGGAAAAGATCATCGTTGACTACGGCGGACCAAATGTCGCAAAGCCTCTTCATATCGGTCATTTAAGGGCTGCGATCATAGGCGAGAGCGTAAAGAGGATCGCAAACTATGCCGGACATGATACCCTGGGTGATATCCATCTCGGCGACTGGGGTCTGCAGATGGGACTCATCATCGCCTATATGAAGGAAAACGATATGGATCTTCCGACGCTTTCGGAACTGGAAAAGATCTATCCCGCAGCTTCCGCAAAGTCCGCAGACGATGAAGATTTTAAGAAGAAGGCCATGGACATAACATATGAGCTCCAGCACGGAAATGAGGAATATACGAAGATCTGGCAGCATATCATGAAGATCTCCGTTGAGGATCTGAAGAAAAATTACGAAAAGCTCTCCGTCTTCTTTGAGATCTGGAAGGGAGAGTCGGACGCCCAGCCTTTCATCGACCCGATGGTGGAAAAGATGAAGGAAGATGGATTTGCGCATGAATCCCAGGGAGCTCTGGTCGTGGATGTAAACGAGGAGAGCGATACAAAAGAGATACCTCCCTGCATGATATTAAAATCCGACAATGCATCACTTTATACCACAACCGATCTGGCAACCCTTGTACAGAGGATGAAGGATTATGATCCGAAAAGGGTCATCTATGTCGTTGATAAAAGGCAGGATCTGCATTTCGTGCAGGTCTTCAGATGTGCGAAAAAAACAGGCATCGTGCCTGAGGATGTAAAGCTGATATTTTTAGGCTTCGGAACGATGAACGGAGCCGACGGTAAGCCCTTTAAGACAAGAAGCGGCGGGGTGATGAGGCTTGAGACCCTGCTTTCCGATGTATATGATAAATGCTATGAAAGAATGAAGGAAAACGGCGGTGAGATGTCCGAGGATGAAAGGAAGGATACTGCCTCAAAGATAGCTCTTGCCGCGATCAAATACGGTGATCTTTCAAACCAGGCTTCAAAGGATTATATATTTGACATAGATAAATTCACATCCTTTGAGGGTAATACCGGACCTTATATTCTCTATACCATCGTAAGGATCAAATCGATCTTAAGAAAATATGAAGAAAACGGCGGAAAGACTGACGGATGTAAATTTATCCCTCCCGTATCCGACTCCGAAAGGGGACTGCTGCTTTTGCTTACAGGGTACAATGCCATGATGCAGGGCGCTTTTGAAGAGACCGCGCCCCACAGGGTATGCGCCTATATCTATGAATTGGCAAACGCCTTCAATCATTTCTATCACGAAACAAAGATTCTGGCCGAGGAGGATGAGAAACGAAAAGAAAGCTATATTTCCCTGCTTCTGCTGACAAAGGGGATACTCGAAGATTCGATCGGTGTCCTCGGCTTTGAAGCACCGGAGAAAATGTAGGAAACCGGTTTTTGTCAAAAAACAGGTTACCGTATCTGGCAGACGGCTTTGGCTGTCTGTTTTTGTATAGTTTCCGGCAATTTTTTTGTTCACAGTATAAACACATTTGTGTTATACTATATCTTGTTGTGCGATTTTTTATCATACAAGATAAAGGAGTTTTTTCGTAATATGGAACTTACTGAGAAGCAGAAAATGCCGAATTTCTTTTCGAAACATAAGAAACTTTTTATTTTTCTGATCATACTGGCAGTACTTATCATTCTTTTCTTTACCCTGGTATTTCCGAAGATACTTGCAATGAAGAGCGGACCCGTCGGGTCCTCGCAGAATTTTGAAGAGATAGAAAGACGAGATATCAGCAATACGGTGGCTGTGACCGGGACTGTGGCAGCGAAGGAAAAAAGAACGCTTTCCACTCTTGTCGCAAATACGAAGGTTATGGAAGTCGATGTGAAGGTCGGCGACAGGGTAACAAAAGGACAGAAGATCTGTGTCTTTGATTCTTCAAGCATCGAAGAAAAGATGGCCAATCTTGAAAAACAGATGGACATCGCGTCTACCCGGACAAATGAGTCGGTGACAAAAGCCCAGACGAATGTAAACAAAGCCAATACGAGCATGGCAAATGATTATGTGGACAATACAACAAATTCGGCAAGACTTAAGCAGAACTATGACGATGCCATGAGAGATTATTATAATGCCTGCGACGGCTTTTCGGATGCCAAGACTGCAAGGGATGACGCAAAGTCCGCATATGAAAGCGCACAGAGTTCATATGACAGGGCAAAGTCAGACTATGACAAGATCCCTGACGGTTACAAAGCCGGAACGGTAAGCGCCGATGAACCGACTAAAACGGAATGGGATAACTGGATAAAGGAGTACAATTACTGGTCACAGGTTTACAACAGCGCAAAGACTGCATATGATACGGCAGCAAACAAGGTTACCTCATATGAAAACAATATCCAGAATGCCGAAAAGTCGGTAAGGACAGCAAAACAGAATCTTGATGACGCAAATATAAAGACAGACAGAACGCTGATCTCTGATTATACAAGCGTTGCGGAAGCCGAGCTTTCACAGACAACTACAAATGTGGAGGCAAGGGCTACAAATGACTCCAACAAGGAACAGATGGATGATTATCAGAATCAGCTTGACAATACCGTGATCACTTCTCCGATCGACGGAATAGTGACCTCGCTTTCGGTTACGGAGGGAGATGAATTCGCAAACAGTACAAAGAGTGAGGTGTGCGTGATCCAGGATGATTCGGGCTGGATAATCAACGGGAATGTGGATCAGTACGACATCAGCAATATCAGGGAAGGAATGAAGGCTGTAGTAAAGACCGATGCAACGGGAGATGATGAGATGGAGGGAGTTGTGACCTTTGTTTCACCCGTACCGTCGTCATCTACGGCATCAACAGCCGGGCAGGGTTCATCTTCATCATCATCCGCGTCATATCCGATCGAGATCACCTTAAATGAAAGAGATGACAGGATAAGGATCGGAATGACTGCCGAGACATCGATAGTGCTTGAGCAGGTGGAGAATGTTCTGGCTGTACCCTATGACAGCATAAAGGAGAATGACGACGGAAGTTTTTATATCACCGTGGCTGATGAAAATGGCGGATCTCCGGCTCCCGGCAAAGATGAAGGAAAGCCTTCCGCTTCCAACGGAACCTTTGGAAAGCCTGTGAAAGACGGGGACTTTGACAAAGAAGACTTAAAAAAGAACGGGCCGCCTGCAGGATTCGGGAAAAAATCCGGTGCCGGTTCAAAGGAAGGATCGGAACTTCCCACAAAAGATATAACCGTGAAGAAAGGGCTGGAGACCGATTATTATACGGAGATCATCTCTGATGAGGTGAAGGAGGGCATGCAGGTTCTGATACCCGATTCGGATGACTCATCAGACGGCATGTTCCCCGAAGGTGATTTCATGATGGTTGGCGGACCCGGTCCCGACGGAGGATTTTAAGCTTCATGGATGAGTCGGCAGGAAGAGTCATAATAGATGCCAAGAATATAATAAAGAGATTCTATGTGGGTCAGCCAAACGAGCTGGAGATCCTTCACGGAATAGATATCACGGTAAGGGAGGGTGAGTTTGTGGCTGTTGTCGGAGCATCGGGTTCCGGCAAATCCACTCTGATGAACATAATAGGAGCTCTCGACAAGCCTACGTCAGGCGAGTATGTGCTTGACGGTGTAGATGTCATGCAGGCAAAGGATAAGGAACTTTCGGGCATCAGGAACAGAAAGATAGGTTTCGTTTTTCAGACCTACAATCTGATAGCCAGGACAAACGCGCTCAAAAATGTTGAGCTTCCCATGCTTTACGCAGGTATGGGAAGAAATGAGCGTGTCAGAAGAGCGAAGGAACTCCTTGACATGGTCGGGATGGGTGACCGGATGAATCACAGATCCGATGAACTTTCGGGAGGTCAGAAGCAGCGTGTTGCCATAGCCCGCGCCATGGCAAACGATCCGGCCATTATCCTTGCCGATGAGCCTACGGGAGCTCTTGATTCAAAGACCGGAAGGCTTATCATGGATATCTTTCATGATCTCAATAAAAAACAGGGAAAGACCATCGTCCTTATTACCCACTCACCGGAGCTTGCCTCGGAAACAGGCAGGATCCTGACCATAAGCGACGGAATGATCACAGGAGAAAGGAAGGGCAGCGGTAATGCTGATAATTGAAAACATACTGCTTGCCTTAAGCGCGCTCAGGGCAAACAAGACGAGGGCATTTCTTACCATGCTCGGTATCATCATAGGAATATCTTCGGTTATCACGATCATGACGATAGGTCAGGCCATGACGAATGCCTTAAATGATGAGATGGGGGGTCTGGGTGCGACCAATATCACGATCAGTGTTTCGCAGAGAAGAACCAAGACTGAAAGGTCCGATTCCGGTTTCATGTTCAGAGACGGCCCGAGAAGAAATGACATGAAGGATGAGGATAAGATAACCCTTGATATGGTGGAGGCGCTGAAGGAAGAATTTAAGGACCAGATAGACGGCGTAATGCTGAAGCAAAGCATCGGAAACGGTGAGGTCAAACATCTGAAGGAATATGCCAATGTCAGCGTGGCAGGTCAAAACGACATTTCAATGAAGAAGGAGGATCTGACCATGCTTGCAGGAAGGCAGTTTACCGCAATCGATCAGAAGGAGGGCAGAAAGGTCTGTGTGGTCTCCGATTATATGGTCGGGAATATGTTTGATGAGGATAATGAGGGCGCTTTGGGACAGCAGATCACCGTTGTTATCGACAACAAATTCTATCACTATACCATAGTAGGTGTATATCAATACAATAAGAACGATCCCTATAACAGTGATGATCATTATGACACATCCACGACGCTTTATCTTCCGCTTGAAACGGCGGTCAGACAGGCACATTCAAAAAACAGATTTACGGAGATCACAGCCATAGGATCTACTGGTGAGGATATCGATGCCCTCATGAAGGAGATCAAGAGTTTCCTGAATTCCAAATACTACAGAAATAATGAAAATTATGAGATATCCTGCATGTCACTGGCATCCATGATCGAATCCCTGACAGAAATGATGAATACGATGTCTCTTGCGATCTCCTTTATAGCAGGTATCTCTCTTCTGGTCGGAGGCATAGGAGTCATGAACATCATGCTGGTATCCGTAACGGAAAGGACGAAGGAGATAGGAACGAGGAAGGCCCTGGGAGCCACGAATTCCTCAATCAGGCTGCAGTTTATAGTGGAATCCATAACTCTCTGCGTCGCAGGCGGTATCATCGGTGTGGCATTCGGTGTTCTTCTTGGCAATATTATTTCAAAGATCATGCAGTTTTCCGCTGCGGCGCCGATCGGAGGCATAGTGATAGCCGTTCTCTTCTCAATGGCCATAGGAGTGTTCTTCGGTTATTATCCGGCAAACAAGGCGGCAAAGATGAATCCGATAGATGCGCTGAGATATGAATAAATAGTGGATTTTAGCCTTTTTGGACAGTTGATTCGTATACCTTCATGAGCAGATTTTTTTATGCATGAGTTTACTTAAGGAGGCATGATATGATGGGAGATTCAAAAAACATAAATATACTTGACGACGATGTGCTTGATAATGTTTCCGGCGGAGTGATGAATTATAATACTCAGAAACTTAACGAGGCAGGTGTTGATGTGCAGTATGACAAAAATGGAATACCGCATTACTATGCCGTATTATCAACCGGCAAAAGAAAGCCGATCAAAGAGAATGTGGCATCTTCCATGGCAGATTGTTATGCTGTTTCCGGAAATAACAGACTGACGGACCAGCAGATTATGGATCTGATCAGGCAGTGCTGATGTTCTTTCAGGGTCAGTGTTTTATTATATAGTTTCTTTCAGGTTTTCCAGGGCATCGATCACCCTGTCGCACCAGGCGTCAAATTCGGGATCTTCAACCTGACATTCGGGATGGGAAAGGACATATTCCAGGGAACGCCGTACACCTGAATGAAAGGGTACGGTTGTCTGCATCTGCGGGACGAGCGCCTTGATTTTCCTGTTGTCAAAGACAACGGAGTTTGATTTGTCACCGATAAGTGATCCGGTAAAGTCATATTTTTCGCCGACTGCAGCGAGAAAATCTGAAGAAACATGGTATGCTTTCAGTTTTACGCCAAGAGCATCTGCTATCGTTTCATAGATCTGGTTCCAGGTCAGGGTTTCATCTGAAGTGATCTGAAATGCTTCTCCTATAGCATGACGGTTTCCCATGAGTCCCGTAAATCCAACTGCAAAATCTTCATTGAAGGTCAATGTCCAGAGGCTTGTTCCGTCACCCTGGATGATCACGGGCTTTTCTTCCCGCATTCTTTTGATAACCTGCCAGAAGCCTTTTGTACCGTGAACTCCAAGGGGGATATTTCTTTCGTCATAGGTGTGTGAAGGACGGACTATGGTCACCGGAAATCCTTCCCCGGAATACTTTTTCATCAGGAATGCTTCGCATTCTATCTTGTCCCTGGAGTACTGCCAGTAAGGGTTTGAAAGAGTGGTGCCCTCATTTATTATATAGCTGCGTACAGGTTTGTGATAGGCAGAGGCGGAGCTGATATAGATATACTGGTCCGTGATGTCCTTGAAGAGCCTGTAGTCACGTTCGATCTGATCTACGGTAAATCCTATGAATTCGCATACGGCATCAAAGCGCAAGCCGGACAGTTTTCTGCGCACATCCTCTTCGTTGTTAATGTCGGAAATGATGGAGTTTACCCCGTCAAGAATATCGTTGTTTCTGTTTCCGCGGTTTAAGAGAAAGACATCCCAGCCATCCTTTACAAGTTTTTTTGTAATTGCCATGCTGATCTGTCCCGTGCCGCCGATCAATAATGCTTTCATTTATTTCCTCCTATACAAAACGGTTCATAATCTGTCAGGGTATGTAATCTGATGTCCGGGTCCCGGGATTATTTTTTTCTGATATCATAATACCCGGTTTCGGCGAATATGCTGTCCATCAGTTTTGAATTCCTGATCGAAAATTCAGGAGAGACAAGAGGTTTTTCACCGTTTAAGATACATCTTCCAAGCTGTTCGGTCTCAAGGCAGTAGTTCTGCTTTACCGTAAGTTTTTTCTCTGTTACTTTGTTGTCAGTGTATATCCTGTAGTTTACATCACCGTCCTGATTATATTCTACATCGGATCTGATCGATCCTTTTTCGCCGTAGATGTAAAGCGAATCATATCTGGCATCAGTATCGGTTCCCAGAATCATACCGACATCAAACGACGCGCGGATGCCATTTTCAAAGCGTATGACAGCCGATGTCATCATGTCAACACCCTCGTCTGAAAACTCGGAGGAGGCTTTAACAAAGACAGGATCTGAATCTGTTAAAGAGAGGATCATGGTAGTGCAGTAGCATCCCAGATCATACATGGCACCACCGCCCTGATCCCTGTGCAGGCGGATGTCTTCACTGTAGCCCTGGGTGATAAAGGAAGATCTGATGAACACCGGATTTCCGATAATGCCGCCTTTTATTTCATTTTTAAGGCTTTCGACATAGGAACTGTGGAGATAGGCATAGGCTTCCATAAGAAAAACACCGTTTTCTTCTGCTGTCCTGAACATTTCCGCGGCATCTGCCGAATTCAGTGCCAGGGGCTTTTCACAAAGAACATGTTTTTTCTTTTCAAGCGCAGCTTTCACCCACTGAAGGTGCATACCGTTCGGAAGAGGTATATAGACTGCCTCGACTTCATCATCATTAAGCAGCTCATCATAGCTTCCGTATGACTTCTCAAAGCCGAACTCCTCTTTGAATGCCCTGGCTTTATCGGGATTTCTGCCGGCAATGGCAGCAAGATGGCAGTTTTCAGCCATCTTCATTCCCGGAATAGTGCAGTTTTTTGCGATGTTTGCGGTTCCAAGAACACCCCATCTGACTTTTTCCATAAATATGTCTCCTTTTCTTTTTGAATAATAAGAAATACAGAGTATATGAGTTGTTTTAATTGATAGCGGCCAAACTTCTACATTCGGATGTGATCTGTTCAATATATTACTATGCAGATGCGGTTAAAGTAAATGCCTTACGAAAAGAAAAAAATCGGATCTTTCAAAAGAATTGGATATCAGCAGGATCCGGTGGACTTTCATCGCGCTTGACAGGTCTTGGATCACGATAGTATAATAATTGAGTTGTTTTTGGAAAGGCGAGACAGCTCGGCTGCATGAACATCCGGTGGATGTTCATGTGGAGCGTAATGAGCGCGATGCGCGAATGCGACCCGTACTAGAGCACACGGTTCAGAAAATGAATAAGGCGAGATAGCTCAGCTGGCTAGAGCACACGGTTCATACCCGTGGTGTCGAGGGTTCGAGTCCCCCTCTCGCTACACAAAAGAGAGCCCGAAAGGGCTCTTTTTTGTGTAGCGAGAAAAGAATCAAACCGAAGACAGCACGGAGTGGTGGAGAGGGCGCTGGACGTCCAGTGGACGTCCGCTTAGCGCCGACCGGAGCGGAGCGTAGACCGAGTCCCCCTCTCGCTACTAATTGAAAAATGGCTGGAAGTCAGTAAAATCAAGACTTCCAGCCATTTTCATTTCTCAAAAAACACCCAAATTTTTGGGAACATTTGGGAACAATAGACAAATTTAAGAAATTTATCTATT
>JAILOK010000001.1 GCA_024690825.1 Lachnospiraceae bacterium
GATCCCGTGAAGCACCTCTCCGTCTTCTTTGTCATAAGCGAAATGCACATCCTTAAGCTCGATGGAATAATGATCGGGAAGCTTCTCATTCCCGGGTTCGGGCAGGCTTTTGATGTTTAACAGTTTCTGGATCTCCAGCACCGTGTACTGCATCTGTCTTAATCCGTTTGAAAAGATCTCGATCTTTGCCATACTGATGACCATTGACATTGCCAGCATTACGGACAGTGCCATTTGGGAAACCGTCATACTTCCTTTTCCCACAAGAAGGATGCTTACCGGAACCACCCCGAGCAATGTAGCCGGCAGGAACGCAAACGCCAGCTTCATAGTCACCCAGGTGGATTCCATCCACTCGATGACAAAATCCCTGTAGTTCCTGATGGAACCGGCAAATTTTTCATAGCTTACCCCTGCCCTGCCGAAGGCCTTGATGACCTCTATGCCTTCCACATATTCAACGATCATACTGCTCATATGTGCGTTTGCTTCTTGGTATTTTGTCATATTCTTTCCGCTCAGTTTGAAAGTGAGCATCATAAAGACAAGTCCCAGAGGCATCGCAAGAAGAGCCGCCAGCGCAACACGGATGTCAACCATGGCAAGAGCAATAAAGCATACAACCGGAAGCAGAATATGTCCCGCCCCCTCCGGCACCACGTGGGCCAGCGGCGGCTCAATATCCTCAATCTTGTCTACGATCACGCCCTTGATCTCTCCGATCGGATGAGCCGTAACCTCACCGAGCGGAGCCTTTAAGAACACATCCGCCACCTTAAGCCTGAGCCCTTCCAGTACGTTAAATGCCACATAATGTGATATACCTGTTGATATTCCGAAACAGATCACTTTTAACAGATACGCAAGGATCGCTGCCAAGCCCTGTTTAAGCACATAACCTCCGTCAAGGGTTCCGGCCATATATCTGTCCAGTATGCGATACACAAGATAATATGGCACAAGCCCTGCGATAAGGCTGACCATCGAAAAAATAACCGATGTTCCCAGCTTACCTGAGCTGCCCTTCGCATAGGATAGTAATGTGCCAAACCATTTCTTTTCTTCTTTTGTTACTTCTTCACTCATTGTTTTTTCCTGCCCTTTCTTTATTTTTGGAAAAACTGATTTAAGTAATTTTTCCTTAGTTAACAACCGGTGGTTTTTGTTTGCTTACCCTTGAAACGGCCTCACCGCCTGATTCCATTACGGAACCAGACGGTGAGTGTATTTTTTTTATATATTATTCAGTTTTATAAATCCATCAGCTGCTTCCAGCCGGGTAAAAAGAATTTTTCAAGGGTTTCAAGTGCACCAACAGCTTCTTCATAAGAATAATTATGTACAACCGGCTCAAACAATGCCGTTATATATGCGGTCAGCAAAAGGTGCAACTGCTGCGGGGATATATTGGGTGTATTGAACCCGGCTGTTCTCAGTTCTTCGAGATATGAAAGAAACCTGTTCTGTGATTCCTCCGTCATGTCATGGAGAAAGTTTTCATACCTGCTCCCCTTTGATTTTGCTACCAGGATATGATAATCCACCATATTCGGATATACAATCTCTCTCATCATATCAATATTGGAATCCTGCCATGTGATCTTATGTCCTTTTTTAACAGGTTCCTCATACCTGCGCATATGTTCTCTCGCCCATTTTTTCAGCTTTTCTTCCGCAGGAGAAACCAGCTGGCAGAAGAGATCCTCTTTATCCCTGCAATGCCTGTAGATCCCGGCCGCCGTCAGACCACAGCGGTCTGCTATGCCACGCATGGACGCTTTCTCATACCCGTATTCCAGGAATTCTTCCTTGGCGGCAGCCATTATCTTAATATGATTCTCTGTCTTATCTCTCGGCATATATCACCTTTTTATGTTAACATTATTCGCTAATGACGTTAGCTAACATGTATAAATTATCATACGAATAATCATCTGTCAAGCAGTTTTATAAACTTTTTCTTTTAAATGCATCATCCCTTGTGATCATTTTCTTTACCCTCCTTTTTTCTGCGGTAGTGTCAAATCTGACACTCCTTTTTTGTTATAAAAGCTTTATTTCTCGGGAGTTCAAAATAAATTGAGCATTGACCTCCCTTTTTGGTATAATGTCAATCGCCAAACCAACACTTCCAGAAAGGAAACAATGCTCATG
>JAILOK010000039.1 GCA_024690825.1 Lachnospiraceae bacterium
AGTGACGGAACAAAGGATCCTGCAATGCGAAACCCACTCATTCCGCGGAATTCAAAATACCATAACACCCATGTTATTCCATAGGTCAAAATAATAAAAAGAAACATTTTTTCAATTCTCCTGTTCTCCGGAAAAACAATAGTTCCTCCGCTTTTTGCCTCCATTAGCCCACACTCTCGCGGCTCCCCCTTAGTTGTTCTTGGTTTCGTTTTTTTACCGGATAAAACATAAGCGGTCCGAATTGATCTGATACCATGCTAATTTGCAATCATGTATCCGGATGAGTCCGACAGTATCAGTTTCATGTCGGCCGCTTTTGTCTTCTCAAGGCATATCCTGACATTTGCCATGTCGGAAAAGTCCACAAAGCTTTCCGCTTTTTCTTTTGAACATCCTGTAGAGAGCTTTCTTTCTATGAGCCTGCCCCTTAACATGGCGGGGTCGGCATCTATCGATATCGTATAATCTGCAAGATCCGAAAGATCACGCCATCCGTCCTCGTCAAGAAGAAGATAGTTTCCCTCAAGTATCACTATATCCGCATCGACCGATATGGCATCTTCGATGGGATTGTGAAGGAGCCTGTTATATACCGGCCATGCGAAGACCCTGTTGTTTTTAAGTTCTTCCAGCTTTTCTTTTAAGCGGTCAAGGTCAAATGTTACCAGCGCGCCTTTGATGTCGACCATCAGGATCTCTTTTCCGTTAACGTTTGCGGTATGGCTTGTAAGATAATCCTGCCTTCTGTGAAATCCGTCCATACCTATGGCCTGTACTTTTATATCTGGGTTTTGGTCTTTGGAAAGGTGTTCCAAAAAGGCAGCGGCAGTGGTCTTTCCGGCGCCGGGAGGGGCTGATAGCATAACAAGAAGACGCCCGCCTTTTTCGGACTGCATCGTATACAGCTTATCAAGCAGCGGCAGGAAGATCTCGGAAACTTCCCGCTCGCTGTATGTGGCTTTTATGTCTATACCGCTGTTGTTAAACGTAAACTCCATAAATCCCCTATGGCTTTGACTTTTGTCATCTGCAGCGTACGGGATCATTTTAGCATAACCTTTATCATCGGGACAGATGATGCGTCATCTGGGACGTAAAATGGCATACGGTCATTTCTTTTTGCCGCCTTTGTAGAACCATCCGCCCCAGCGTACGTTTATCTGGTAGTTGTCATGTTGCTTGTTCTGGTTTATTGCCTCATCAAATGTCTTTGTGTATCCGTGTTTGTGATATTCCGTCTGATTCTCGTGACGGTGGTAGATTATACAGTTAGTAACATTCTGATACTTGTTGTAAGGGCGGTAGATGTACCATCCGTGACGGGTGTTCTTTGATTCGAGGGAGATGATGTCATCCTCCTGATCGAGAACGCGGAAATACTTCCGGCTGACCATATTCAGTTCTTTTGCAGTAAACATACAGTTTCCTCCTTTGCGCTAAAGTGCCTCGTTTCTTGTTACAAAAAAAGTTGTGGATCATTGCCGAAAGAATTCTGGCAGTGAAGTGCGATCAGGTAAGAGCCTCAGCTCTTCATCAGTTCTGATGTCTGATCTACTTAAGACGGCACCTGATGCCGTAATGAGATGATAAGAACATACCATACGCAGGATTATTTCGCAATATATTTCTTCTGCTTTCCGTGATAAGATTTATGAGTATATGGGAGTGAAAAACAGATGGAGTTATTCATAAAGGGAATAAACATAGACTGGTCCAAGATCTCCGAAAGAAGCTATTTGAGAGGGATCGAGGCTGTCTCAAAGATAAATGAACTGAGTTTTGAAAAACCTGTAACTTTTTTTGTCGGTGAAAACGGCAGCGGCAAGTCCACAATCCTTGAAGCCATAGCCGTTGCTTATGGGTTTAACCCCGAGGGCGGAACAAAAAATTACAGCTTTTCGACTTTTGATTCGCATTCGGAACTATGTGATGCGTTGCGGCTGATACGCGGATACAGTAAGCCGGGGTGGGGCTATTCTCTTCGTGCTGAGAGCTTTTATAACGTTGCGACAGCAGAAGATGAGTACAGCCGAGGTCCCGGAGGCCGTCCTCAGCACTTTCACGAACGGTCACACGGAGAAAGTTTTCTTGCCATGGCACAGAGCAACTTCAGGGGAAACGGGATATACCTTCTGGACGAGCCGGAAGCGGCACTTTCCCCGCAAAGACAGCTGACACTGCTTCTCGAGATAGAAAGGTGCACTCGTGAAGGATCCCAGTTTATAATAGTTTCACATTCTCCGATACTGCTCGGGTTCCCCGGTGCTGAGATACTAAGCTTTGATGAGGGATATGTGCATACCCTTGAGTATGAGGAGACGGAAAGCTATCAGGTCACAAAGATGTTTCTGGAGAACAGGGATCAGATGCTCTCGCACCTTCTGCAGGAGTAAGGATGATCATAAGGGCAACTATTTCGATGACAGATATAACACCAAATATGAATAAAATCGACAAAGAAGCTGTA
>JAILOK010000071.1 GCA_024690825.1 Lachnospiraceae bacterium
CCAGCCGGCATCATTGCTTTCGTAGAACTGCCCGTCATCATCTATATATCCGTCATCGCCGTAGCTCTGGAAGATATTCTCCCTTCCGTTCCAGTACCAGATATCACCGTCAGAATCAGTCCAGTAGTATGGAGTTCCATAATCACCACTGTCTCCGGAGGGCTTGACCTTGTTTGACTTCGCTTTGCCTGCCTTCTTGGGAACGGGCTTGGGTGTCGTTGACCAGTTCGTCTTGTATGTGCAGGTATTGAGCATTCTCAGGCAGACCTTGAAGTAATTCTCAATGGTCTCCGTCGGCGCAACGGTCACGGCGATCAGTGCATATCCCGTCGGTCCGAAATATCTCATCTGCATGACACCCATCATTTCCTTGTCAGGTGCCTCCGGGTAAATGCTGCCATCAAGCCACATATAACCGGTTATCTCATAATAAGAACCTCTGTCGCGAAAATCAGTTCCCAGGGATTTTTTAATGTACTTTCCGTACAATGTATCCATGGCATTGTTCAGCAGATAGCCCATACAGGGTTTTGCAAGTCCGGCACCCTTTCCCATAAACTTGTCGACATCAACCAGGGGCTGAAAAGTTACCATGATCGTACTGAAATAATCATCCGACCCCTTCATCGTTGACTTGTTTCCAAAATCCAGTGAATTTGCAATATCCGTACGCGGCTTTGCATTCATCCTGTCCGGATAATTGATCGAATACGCCTCGAATTTCCCGGGGAAATTTGCAGTCTGTGTCAGTTCATCATCACCTGAGGTCGCAAACTCGAAACCATCCATACGGGTAAAGGAAGTTCCATCCTCGTCCACCAGTTTTCCCTCATCCGTCATGCGAAGATTTATCGAAATATCGTCACCCTTCAGGATGAAACTGTCTCCGTCCACTTCCACTTCTCCCCGAAGAGAAGGATTTCCGTCCTTGTCATAAGTGATCCAGTTCAGATCATTTGTGACAACCATGTAAACCTCCTGACCGTCATACTTCCAGTACCCGATGCAGGAGGGTGCATCACTGATCTCATTGGAGGATTCCTCTTTCGTCTCCTCCTCTTTCGCTTCTTCCTCTTTCGTTTCTTCCTCCGCAGCCGCACCTTCCTCCTCTTCAGATGCCGGCGCACCGGTCTGCTCCGCTTCCTTTCCGCCACAGGCTGCAAGCATCAGTCCCATGATCATTGCCAGAAGTACTGCAATAAACCTTTTGATCATCTTTTTCATTTTCATCTCCCTCATAATAAAACCGTTTCTTAAAAGTATAACATGTGACAGGGGGACTGCTTGGTTTATCATCTGAAGTGCAATACCCAAGTCACAGTTTTTGTTAATAATTAAATACGACATAACTTCTTCTTGATGTAAAATGTAAGTTACCACACAAACTTTTACAGAAAAGAGGTCCGTTATGTCGTACTCACATTTTACATTAGATGAAAGAATTATTCTACTTCAACTTTTAGAACAGCACTATTCTTTAAGAACCATTAGCAATTACCTGGGGCGGAATGCTTCGTCAGTGAGCCGAGAGATATCGCGCAATTCTGTAAACGGAAAATATAGTCCATACAAAGCTGATAGGCTTGCTTCTGATCGGCGAAAGGCTGTTATAAGGGCCATTTCTCCCGGATCGAAGAAATGGATTTATGTAGTTGATAAGCTTAACAGCTTCTGGTCCCCTGAACAGATAGCAGGAAAGTATCACTCCAAGCATATATTATATAAACGGCTTCGGATCGTTCTTTTCTTCGTACCAGCCTTTATCTGCTTTCTGCAAAGCATCATAGTAGGATTCTTTTGTTTCGGCAATCGCTTTTTCTATACTGATATACTGCCCAACAAGATAACCGCTTCTATATAACAAAAGAAGTGTCAGAAGTCTGCTCATTCTTCCATTACCATCGTTAAAAGGATGAATATCCTGATAATTTCTGTTGTGGGGATATGTTATGCAGTCATAAAGATCAAACAGCAGTATATAAAGAAGAAAATTGCAGCCATCTTTCTTATCATGTCGTAAAAATATATGCAGGAGTCATAGTTTACAGGAGAAAAGCTCGCAAAAGCCGGTCTGATTGAGGATGTCGGACACCAGATCATTCATGCCTGTGAGGCTCACTCCTTCTTTACAGCCCTTCTTCAGGATCAGCAGAACCCGCAGTCCGGCAGAAGAAATGTAGTCCAGGGCATGGCAGTCAATCTGCACTTTTCTGACAGTGCCGGATGCATTCTGCGCCTCGTATTCAGCCAGCAGCTGCGGAGCTGTCAGTGAATCCAGACGTCCGGTCAGCCGTAAGTCGAGCACGCCATCTGTAAGCTCTGCGTGGATCGTGAAGCGATGATCCGACCCGATGTTATTCTCTGCCGATCCGGTCGAAACAACCTTCCAAAAGGCAACATCCTGCACAGTATAATTCCCTGTTATTCAGGTTCTTTTCTTTTTCAAAATATGGTTCTGCAACATATCTCGGACAAACCGAACTGTCATTTCCACACGCAGCAATAATCTTTTCACTCATGATACACCTCGTTAATGCACAAAGTACGAGATGAGAAACACTCACTCACCCCGACAATATGCAATTTTCACTTTCTCTTATTA
>JAILOK010000076.1 GCA_024690825.1 Lachnospiraceae bacterium
TGACCAGTAATCTGCTATCTGACAGTGCGCAGAGCCACATACGGGGTCTTCGGGAACGAGAAGTTTAGGGAAGAAACTTCTGGAAACGCAATCCGTATCAGTTCCTTTTGCCGTAGCATTCTGTCCTCTTCCGGGAAGCTGCGCTAACTTGTTTTGATCCGGACACATATCTCTCACCTGATCCTCCGATTCAAAAATGCATACGAGGTCAGGACCCAGGATTGCCTTTACAGGTCTTACTCCGAAAGCTCGTTCCATATCATCTGTCACCGGGATCTCTTCCTGCTCATATGTAGGAAAATTCATCTCATACAGATCTTTCTTCCTGGTAACTGTCAGCTTTCCACTGAGCGTATCAAACTCTATCACATCCTTATCCGTCTCAAAGTAATTAAATATCACAAAAGAAGACGCCAAGGTAGCATGACCGCATAGTTCAACCTCGGATCCGGGAGTAAACCATCTTAAGTGATACCCCTGTTCTTCCTTAACAATAAACGCTGTCTCGCTCAGATTATTTTCCATCGCAAGCTTCATCATGAAGTCTTCACTTGGCCATTTGTCCATCACACAAATCGCCGCAGGATTCCCTGAAAACGGTTTGTTTGTAAAAGCATCAACAATATACTGTTTCATTGAATTTCACCTTTCGATAGTCGATTTTACTGGAAGATATTCACTCGTTTTTATCTTTTCGCATAATCTCGTAAATCATTACTTCACCATCACCGATATCGTGTTTCTTATGTTCCACCGTCTTATATCCACGATGCTCATAAAACAATGCTGCCGGCAAAGACGCATCAAGGTCGCAGTGATCATATTTACTAAAAATTTCTTTCTCCAAATGATTCATGATTTCCGTGCCATAGCCTTTCCCCTCATATTCAGGAAGTACATACACCCTTGTAATATGATCATCTGTCCGACTACCAGTTCCGACTATCTTTCCATCCACGGTAAGAACATCATTCTAACATTTATCCGTCTCATTTGGCTCTCTTTGATTTCTTTTCGGGCAGTTCTGCATACATGCCTTCCAGTAACTCTGTGATCAGATCCGTATCCTCAAATCTGTCGAATACGTGCATCAGTGTTTTTGAACCTTCATAGGGATAACGCAATTCTGAATCCACAAGAAGTCTGTCCGATGTCGGTGTTCTCTTTAAAAACACTTCATTATCACAAATATCACCTATCAGCTTACCATTAAAATATACCAGGTACCCGCCCATCATGGCTTTTATGACAATATCACCGACTGCGGAAAAAACTTCATGTACATATTCATTAAATTCATTCACCATGATCACCCCTTCAATCCCGGTCTGTCTTGGTCAGTTTTACTGAAATTTAATTCTTTATTCTTTATTCCCAGAACGCACCACCTCAAGATGGGTATGCGGCTCATGATCTCATAAAGAAGGAATGAGCCTGCGAATGCTGCTATTGCAACCAATAGGTATACGATGATGGGTGCAAGGGAGGGACACAGTGTATGCAGATACCATCCGCTGACCGCGATCATCAGATAATGGAACACGTATAAGCCCCATGATTTTTTACACATCCACTTTGTGAAAGAATTCTCAAAATTACCCCATTTTTTCATAAAGGCAAGTATACCGATACTTCCAAACCAGGCATATACGTTGCACATGATCGTATCCAGAACCTCATGCTCCGGATATGGCTGGCCTATATAAAGTATTACAAAGGCGATACAGGCCGCAAGTGCAAGTATGCTTAAGATCAGCCAGTATTTACCAAGCTGCTCCATCACTTCATCATGTGATAATACAAAATATCCGATCAAAAATCCGAGTCCGTAGATACCGAATCTGTACACCACTATTATCGGTGTGTTAAGTATCTGAGCCGCTCCGTATATGGGGATGACAAGCAGCATGACTATCAGAAGACCCGCCTTGCCACATACTTTGTAGAATCTGTCTTTTTCTATCTTTCTTATCAGTACGAGTATCAGGCTGAAGATCCAGAGCATCTGAACGTACCACAGAGGCCCGGAGCCACTGACTGCCATTATCAGAAAGAGAACCGGCTTCGGCACATTATTCATGGAATTGAATGCGCCGGATATCAGCATGTTGTAGTAGCCAAGGATCCATCCGAACACCAGAAGGCCTATTGTTGAAGGCACAAGATATTTTCTCGTCCTCACTCTTATGAATTCCTTCTCTGTTCGTTTGCCCAGTTCATAGCGGGCTGACATGCCGGACACAACAAACAAAAGCAGCATAAACCATGGATAAACTATGTACTGATATGTATCCTGTGGCTGATGTTCGCTGAAGGGACCGATGATCCCATGCTGTGTCACGCTGTTAAATATGTAAACTACATGATATATAACAACCAGCACTACTGTTATCCAGCGAATATTATCTAAATATGTCTTTCTCATCTGTTAGTCCTCGCCATTCTCAGAAAACACCTTGCCGAACCAATCTCCAAAAGATTCTTTAGGTGGAATCGCTATACCACGTTCTACATCACCAAGCAGGATCAATGTGTCACCGGGTTTTATTCCGAAAACTTCACGCGCCTGTTTAGGAATAACAATCTGTCCTTTTTCTCCTACTGTTGCTGTCCATGCATATTTACCTTTTGGTGCATTCATGCTCTCATCCCCTTCTGTATGATAAGTATGATTTGTATAACATATTATACTTATCTTCTATTTCATTGTCAAAAAAAACCGGAGATTTTCTCTCCGGATTATTTCTTTAACTGTACTCTATTTCTTAAGAACCTGCACAATATGATCCGAGAATCCCATCAGCTCAGGCCGCTCAGCCGTTGCAATAAGATACTGGATCCATTCAGCATAAGATCTCTCAGACATGGAATTCACATAACTACTGATGATCTGCGACATACCATCCTGCGCAAATCTGCAAACCCTCCGGGCGTCATTATCTTTGCATACCGCATCTATCAGCTCGTCCACCACGCTGATCGTATCAAGGAGTCTCGAAGATCCTGTATTATCGGTCACCAGCGCCTTTTCCCTATCATATCCTATACCGGTTATTTCAATTGCCGGATCTTCTGACATGAAAATCTCATGGATCAACGGAGCATCCTGAAGGCAAAAGGCAATAAATACGGGTGCTCCCGGTTTCGCTATTCTAAGTGCCTCTTTACAGGCTCGTTTTCGGTCATCAAAATCCTTCATACTGTAAATAGGCCCCATCGCCAATACAAGATCATATTCGCTATCATTCAGGAAATGTAAATCTTTTGCATTTCCCTCAAATACCCTGATAAGATCGTTTCCGGCAAAATCCGTTTTCATCTGTTTTACGTATTCAGGCGTTAGTTCTACCGCATCAACATGATATCCTTCATCAGCCAAGGCCTTTGTATACACTCCGCCTCCGGCCCCCACATCAGCAATCTTGGCTCCGGGTGCAAGATATTTATGCAAATAATGCATTGTTATGATGAACTCCGTTTCATGAGCCTTGGTATAAGTCAGCCTTTTCCCTTCCGGAAAGCCGGTATACTGCTCTATTACTTTTTTCTCCTGTTCATTCAATTCATTGATCATAAAATCTCACTCCGCTAAAAAGTTAGGGATGAAGAAATGAAAATGATCATTTTGCTTCCTCCCTTTTCCACGGTCTTATTTTACCAAGCCAGCCGTTCTCATTCCAATACTTGAAGTCGGTGTATTCGGGATCCTTTTTACCAAGGCTCGTCTGCAGCATCCTTACCACATAGAATTTTGTTTTCACGATAACATTCGTATGACCCGGTTTATCATAATTGATGGCATGCATTTTTCGTGCGACGCTGCTCAGCTGCTTTTGGAAAGATGCTTTCTTCTTGTCCTCGATCTTGTCCCAATCAATTTCAGACATCAGTTTGAAACTTACGACTTTGATGGTGGAAATACCCCACCAGGAAAGGCTGTCCTTGATATCCTTTGCCGTGGATTTTCCGCCTGCTCCAAGGCATTGTGTGATGATCACAGCCCGCTTCCCAAACATCTCTTTTGCCGGGCGGTGGGGCATCCACCTGTAGCCGAAATGATCAAGCATAGCCTTCATTGCCCCGGTTGTATGGAAAACATATGCGGGGGAGGTAAACACCAAAAGATCCGCTTCCAGCAGGGACTTCTCGATCTTCTGCACCTTTTCGGCATCCTTGCAAAGGTTCTGATTATTCCTGAAGCACGCAGTACATCCGGTACAGAAACCCGGGCCGTCTTTAGGAAGATAGTATTCCGTGATCTCCGAATCATCTCTGAACTGCTCTAAGAATATCTCCTTCATTCTGTATGTAACACCGTGCTTTTCGGTTCCGTTTATCACTGTGATCTTCATTTCGTACTCCTCCGCGCTCTCTTCTTGTTATCCTGAATAGAGTTTTCACCTCTAGCGTACAGTTTGTTAAACTGCCGAATATGCGCTTCCAATGTCTTTAGTGCCTCTTTTTCCCGCTCGGGTTCCCGATCGCAAATGGTCAAAAGCATATAGATCGGTGCGTAAAAATGCAGCGTCATGATCTCCACATTCTCTGTCTGCAATACCCCTGCAGAAACCATCAGACCGAAAAGCATTCCCTGATAGGAAAGCGGATCATCCACGTACTGCTTCATATATGCCGCCGCAAGTTTTTTATCATGAAACTGTTCGATGGTTAGCATCTTGCGAAACCGCCTTGTATAGTCATCATGTAAGAAATAAAGAAACAGATTGTTCCCAAGCGCGATCAGCTGCTCTTCCGATATATGCCTATAGATCTCAGCATCTTCGGAAGCATTCGCCCCGTTGATCTGCAGAGAACCCGCTTCCTCCAGAAATCGCCTGTTCATTTCCAGGATGATCGCATCGAAAATGGCCTGTTTGTTTTTGTAATGCTTATAAAGAGATGGTGCTTTAATCCCAACTCTTTCTGCAATATCCGCAACAAAAACATTTGCATATCCCTTTTCGGAAAACAGCGTCAATGCTTCATCCAGTATTCTTTGTTTGGTATCCATTTTGTTTCCTCTTACTTCATGGCTAATTTTGATTAGCTATATTGTAGGCTAATCAGAATTAGCCGTCAAGGTCAAAAAATAAGCCCCTGCATCGCAGGGGCTATATCTTTCAGGTTATGCTTAAATTGCTCAGGCTTCCGCTTCATGGCTTTCAGCCTGTCCGGACAATACCTTGACAAAGAAACCAAAAACATTTCTGACAAGCGGTCCGGCAAAGAAGATCTGCCAGCATAAGGCCATCGGGAAATTCATGGCGGTTGTCTGAAGCCATACAGCAACGAATTCCGTTCCGGCATTCTTAAAAAGGATCGTTGCCACGAAACTCATTAACGGGCACATCAGGCAAACGGACATGACAGAAATACCAAGGATGATCATGATCACGGGATCTTTCCCGGGAGTAACAAACCGGAATGCCAGTTTCTGTGCAAGCCTTCCGACAAATAACAACTCCAGAGCGATCGCGATCGGCCACATGATCAGCATTTCCTTAAATGCAGCCAGAAAGACAAAATTCTGCAGTCCGCCAACATTAAGGGCAATGTTGTAGCAGATCATCGCATAAACCATGACAAAAGCCATAAATACTGTAAAGATCACATCTTGAAACTTATTTTGAGGTAACACGCTTCGGTTCTCCTTTCATAAAACAGAGAAGACTTTCGCGTGTTGTTCGTTATCACTCTTACGAGTGTGCGTTTCCAATGCTACCGGCTTTTATCTTCTACCAACTCAACAAAAACGGATTATAGCAGATTTTTTTCTGCTGTGTAATACCCTAGTTTACCTTGTTTCTCTATTGTTTTTTCTATAGCCCTCCAATGTAGGCACGCAGAGCGTGCCCTTTAGTCCGAACGCGAAGCGTTCGGTGTCGCCGGCTTTCAGCCGGAACGACGGCGGTAAGATAACGCCCGCATGGAGTTGATGATACAGATCACGGCAACGCCCACGTCCGCGAAGACTGCTGCCCACATGGAGGCAAGTCCGAACACGGACAGGATAAGGATCAGTACCTTGACGCCAATGGCAAACACGATGTTTGCCTTTACGATGCCCATGGTCTTTCTGGCAATCCGGATCACCGCAGGGATCTTCCGGATGTCGTCATCCATCAGCACGATATCAGCCGCTTCAATGGCCGCGTCGGAGCCCATGGAACCCATGGCAAAGCCAACGTCGGCTCTCATCAGAACGGGAGCATCGTTGATACCGTCTCCCACAAAGCCCAGCTTAGCCTTTTCATCAAAGCTCTGCAGGGCATCGATCTCTTTTTCCACGGCGCTTACTTTGTCACCGGGCAAAAGTTCCGCGCACACATCCGTAATTCCAAGCTCGGCAGCGACCTGCTTTGCGGCCTGCAAACGATCTCCCGTCAACATCACCACTTTCCGGATGCCCGCTTCTTTCATGTCACGGATGGCTTCCACGGCGCCCTCTTTGAGACTGTCTCCGATCACCAGGCAGCCTGCCAGTTTCCCGTCATACGCTGCATACACAACCGTTCCGCCGTTGGCATAGGGTACAAACGGAATGTGATGGGAATCCATGAGTCTGGCATTTCCGACGAGAAGTTCTTTTCCATCCAGCTTTGCGATCACACCGCTTCCCGCTTCTTCCGTCACATCGCTCATCCGG
>JAILOK010000093.1 GCA_024690825.1 Lachnospiraceae bacterium
GGCATTTATGCAACATCTGAAAATAAAGAAGGGATCCTTATCCTGACAGATACAACACATCCTTATCCGGGCATAGCCATGTTTAAGATGGTATGGAGAATGGCAAGAGCACTCGGTTTTAAGAATTTTAGCGATATCATCAAGAAATTCCAGGCCGGCGGTGCAAGTCTTGAAAAGACATACAGGGACAGTAAGAAGCAGTTTGTACAGATAGAACTGCTGGCCGTAAAGAAGGAATACCAGGGAAAAGGCTTTATGCGCCCACTTGTAGAGACCGCCTTTGAGGTGGCAAAGCAGGGTAATCTTCCGGTTATCGTATCTACTGATGCAAAGCTTAAGAAGGATAAATATGAACATATCGGATTGAAACATGTAAACACAAGATCACTTGGAGAGAAAAGCTTTATGTATGATCTTGTGAGAGAAGCGTAAGGGATAAAATTTTATATGGATTTTTCGTTCATTTGGTGATAATATACATAGTTAGCAGGTACTAACTGCGATACCACCGAGGTGAGCGAAAAGATGATCCTGTATAATTGTATCGAGAAAGCCTGTTTTATAATGAAGCGTCTGCCGGGCGGCGGGATAAAAGTCTTTGATATGGGGGAATGGGAGGCTTTTTCGAAGCAGGAAAGGCTCCCGGGCTTTTTGAATCGAAATGGCCTCAGGACAAGAAGTAAGATTTTTCGGGGATTCCGGATCCACAGGATCAGTGACTGCAGAGGAAGAAGAAAGACAAAAAAGGTTGTTTTATTCTTGCCCGGAGGCGGAGGAATGCAAAGGGCGACCATTCTGCACTATGATACGGCAGCGCGGATTGTCAAAGGAACGGGTGCTGATGTGTATATTGCGGCGTACCCGCTGGCACCTGAGTATAATGTCCGCGATGCTCTTCTTTGGCTGGAGAAAGTATATGCCGCTCTTTTAAAGAAGCATGATCCTAAAGATATTATTTTCATAGGGGACAGTGCCGGAGCAAATCTGATCCTGAGTCTTACTTACCGCTTAAAGGAGAAACCGGGAAAGCTTATAGTTATTTCGCCGGCATGCGGACTGGAAAACGGAAAGACGAGAGACATCCGTCTGGCGATGGAACCTTACGATCCCATTCTGACTGTTGAAATGAATGATATGATCGCGGCCAACTGGTGCAGAAATGTGCCGCTCGATAGTCCCGATATCAGTCCGGAATACATCGATTATAATGACTTCCCGCCGATGTTTTTCTTTTATGGAGAGCATGAAATCTTCTACCCCTTGGTTTATGCTTATTTATGCATGTTACGGGAAAAGGGTGTTTTCTTTCAGGAGAATAAACAACCCATGTGTCATGACTGGGCGCTTTGCAGTTTCCTGCGGGAGGGCCGTAGAGCGATCCGTACGATGTGCGGATTGATCACGGAATAAGGAAGCTGGGCAGTTTTAATAGAATATCGGAATTTACTGAAGCGTGGGAAATCAATGAAGTACGAAAATTTTAATATGAAAGAGAACGGCTTTGTGGGACATCTTGCGGAACCGGATAATGGGAGCGACAGAGCCGTGATCATCGTTATGGGAGGTGAGCAGAGCCTGCTTCCCGGTATAAAGTTTGCGGAGAGGTTTGCAGATTACGGTATAACAGGGCTTTCGGTTTCTCTGTTTGGCGCCGATGGGCTGCCTGATTCGCCGGATCATATTCCTGTAGATATGTTTATTCCGGCTGTCCGGATACTTAAGGAGAATAAGGGAATACAACATGTCAGCATCTACGGACAGTCTATGGGATCTATTTTCGCTGTACTTGCTGCGCAGTACATCGGAGGGTTTGAGAATCTGATCATGGTAAGTCCCACACATGTGCCGTTTGAGAGTACTTTACAGGATAAAAAGACCATGACCGGAAGGAGTGTGGCAACCTGGCAGGGGCAGGATATTCCATACGTCACAGCTGATTTTTCAAAGGTCAAAGCAGGAAAATATCAAAGACATCCGGATGCCAAATGCAGGGTGACAGGGATGTGGGTCGCTTATCATGATGCTTATCTGGATACAAAAAAGGTAAATGCAGCAAAACTT
>JAILOK010000122.1 GCA_024690825.1 Lachnospiraceae bacterium
CCGGCGATCTGTCACAGCTTCCTGATATTCTTCTCATGCAGGATTTTGCATTCCAGAAATATGCCATAACTTATCCGGATATGTTCACCGATCTTACCAACTCCGGAATTGATTTTTCACAGTTCGGACAGGGTAAACTGGGAGAGTCAACGGTTGACGGAAAGAATCTTGGTGTTCCGTTTGATGCCGGAACAGAGGTAGCCTGCTACAGAAAGGATATCCTTGAACAGGCCGGATACACTGTTGATGATCTTACCGATATAGACTGGGATAAGTTTATCGAGATAGGTAAAGATGTAAAGGCTAAGACCGGGTATTCACTTTTCTCTACCCAGGCCGGAAGCGCTGATTTTATCATGCAGATGGTTCAGTCCGCAGGCGGAAAGATCTGGAATGATGACAATACACCTTATTTCGTAGGAAACGAAATCCTCGTCAAGAGCCTTGAGACAT
The DNA here is from genome assembly GCA_024690825.1 of Lachnospiraceae bacterium. Taxonomy (GTDB): domain Bacteria; phylum Bacillota; class Clostridia; order Lachnospirales; family Lachnospiraceae; genus NK4A144. Next base: position 454 of record JAILOK010000122.1, read on the forward strand.
ACAAGGAACTCTTTGATACCGGTGTAATGGATACAGGTAACAGCTGGGATGAATATATAGCTACATTTACAAGCGGAAAGACACTCGGAACAATAAACGGATGCTGGATCATCGCGTCTGTACAGGCTGATGAGACTCAGTCCGGACTTTGGAGCCTGACAAATATGCCTAAACTGTCCGGTATAAGCACGGCAACCAACTATTCAAATCAGGGCGGATCAACATGGGTTGTTACTTCCAATTGCAAAAACCCTGAACTTGCAAGTGATTTCTTTGCAAAGACATTTGCCGGAAGCACTGAACTTTATGACACCATTCTTCCCGGATGTGCCGCGATCTCATGCTGGGCTCCTGCAGCTTCTTCAAGCGTATATTCAGAGCCGATAGAGTTCTTCGGGGGAGATGCCATATACTCCAAGATCGCTGATTTCGGAACAAAGGTACCTTCCTTTGACAGAGGAGTTTACTTTACGGAAGCCAACACGGCGATCGCCACGGCTGCAACCAACATCGTAAACGGTGCTGACATTGAGAAGGAGCTTGCTGCTGCAGAGGAGACAGTAAACTTTAATATGGGTAACTGATATGGGTTGCTGTCGGATATAAGAGCAGGTCGGATATGAACTACATCAGGGGTGGAATGACCAAGGAACACGGGATCCCAAGGCAATTCACCCCTGATTTCAGGTAAAGCACGAGCTTTGACAAGGCTCGAAAGGGATATTTTATGAGATCAAAATCCAGATTGAATCAAAAAAGAAATATATACGGATGGCTGTTTCTGATACCTGCAGTTGCACTCATTGCCACCATGAGTTTCGTACCTGCCGTGAGCGCACTTGTAACATCATTTCAGACAGGTAACGGTACGGATCTGCATTTCGGCGGTTTTAAGAATTATACAAGGATACTGAAGGACGATGTGTTCATTCAGTCCGTCAAGAACTGTTTTTTCTATCTGATCATACAGGTCCCCGTCATGCTGATCCTGGCACTGATCCTTGCTTCCATGCTTAATAACCGGAAACTCCGGTTCAAGGGATTCATGCGGACGTGTATCTTTCTTCCCTGTGCCACTTCACTGGTGGCTTACTCCATTATTTTCAGGACACTGTTTGCAACCGACGGATTTGTAAATCTTGTTGCCACCAGACTGCATTTTCTCTCAGAACCGTACAATTTCCTGGCTCACCCGACGAGCGCCAAGATAGTCATTATCATAGCGCTTGTATGGAGATGGACAGGATACAACATGGTCTTCTATCTGGCCGGACTGCAGAATATTGAATACTCGGTATATGAGGCGGCCAAGATCGACGGAGCATCGGCGTTCCAGACATTTTTAAAGATCACGGTACCGCTGCTTAAGCCTACGATACTTCTTACGGCCATAATGTCAACAAACGGAACGCTGCAGCTGTTTGACGAGTCGGTCAACCTGACAAACGGAGGCCCGTCCAATGCCAGCATTACCATGTCTCACTATATTTACAATCAGGCATTCCAGGGGGTTCCCAAATTCGGATATACTTCGGCGATGTCCTTTGTGATCCTTTTCCTGGTGGCAATACTTGCGGCTGTGCAGTTGAAAGTAGGTGATAAACGTGACTGAGAAAAATAAAATCATCATTCAGTACATTGTATTGGGCTTCGCATCCGTGATCTCGGTTTTTCCCCTGATATGGATGATGATCGCTTCCACAAACAGAACCGTTGATATAATAGCCGGCAAGCTTACATTCGGTACACAGCTGTTTACCAATTATCATAATCTGATAACCAACCAGGATATATTCCGTGGGTTTATGAATTCAGTCAAGTATTCCGTGATCCAGACGGTTATATCCGTCCTTATATGTTCCCTTGCGGGATACGGTTTTGAGGTTTTTCACGATAAGGTGAAGGATACATTGATGGCGGTCATCCTCATGTCCATGATGATCCCGTTTGTGGCACTTATGATACCCCTGTTCAGGATGTTTTCCGGAGTGGGACTTCTGAATTCCACACTGGGATTTATCCTTCCGTCACTGTCCACTCCTTTTCTGATCATGCTGTTTCGGGCGGCAGCAAGGTCGTTCCCGGCAGAGATGATCGAGGCGGCACGTATTGACGGATTGGGAGAATTCGGGATCTTTTTCCGTATGTTCATCCCTACCATGAGATCGACTTTTGCGGCAGCTCTTACGGTCACATTCATGAACGCATGGAATAACTATATATGGCCCAAGGTCATCATGCAGGACTCGAAAGCTCAGACGCTGCCGATGATGATAAGCAACCTTACGAGCGGCTACTTCACCGATTACGGTGCGCTCATGCTTGCTGTTTTGATAACAACGCTTCCCACCGCGGTGCTTTTCCTTTCGCTTCAGAAGAATTTTGCCGAGGGTATCACAGGCGTTGTGAAATAAGATAACTGATAATGGAGATTTTTATGTTTGAAGATAAAGGCGTAAATAAAATACTTTATGGCGGAGATTATAATCCGGAACAGTGGGACGAGGCTACAAGGGACCGGGATATGATCATGCTCCCCGAGGCCGGAGTGGATATTGTGACTATAAACGTTTTTTCCTGGGCGCGGCTTCAACTGTCGGAAAATGATTATGATTTTTCGGATCTTGACAGTATCGTAAAGCGGGTAACCGAAAAGGGTATGAAGATCTGCATGGGAACTTCCACAGCTGCATATCCGGCGTGGATGGCCAAAAAGTATCCGGATATTCTGCGTGTTGATTTCGAGGGCAGGAAGAAAAAATACGGATTCCGTCACAATGCCTGTCCGAACTCACCTTCCTACAGGAAATATTCCGTGCTTTTGACAAAGAGACTGGCAGAGCATTTTGCCAATCAGGATAATATCGTTATATGGCATATAAACAATGAGTATGGCGGCGCCTGTTACTGTGAGAACTGTGAGCGTGCCTTCAGGGAATGGCTTAAGGATAAGTATCATACACTGGACAGATTGAACAGTGCATGGAATACCGCATTCTGGAGCCATACATATTATGACTGGGATGAGATCGTGGTGCCTAATGAGCTGTCTGAATTTCAGGGCGGTAAGAGGAGCCAGTTTACGGGGATCACGCTGGACTATATGAGGTTTAATTCCGATTCGATGCTGCAAAACTACATCGATGAAAGAAATGCGATCAAGGAAGTTATAAGTGATGCTCTTTGCACAACCAATATGATGAATGTGTTCAAGGGACTGGATTATCGCAAGTGGGCAAAGGAGATAGATGTCGCATCGTGGGACAATTATCCTCAGAAATTCACGAGTCCTTATTTTGATGCATTTGCACATGAACTGATCAGGGGATTGAAAGGCGGGAAACCGTTCATGCTGATGGAACAGGCCCCGTCAATGACAAGCTGGATGCCCATAAACAGCCTGAAGCGTCCGGGGCAGATGCGCAGATTCAGTTATGAGGCAGTAGCTCACGGAGCGGATACGCTGATGTTTTTCCAGATGAGACAGTCTCCCGCCGGAGCGGAGATGTATCACAGTGCCATCATAGATCATTCCGGAAGAGATGATACAAGAGTGTTCAGGGAATGCAAAGCCTTCGGTGAGGAACTGAAGAAACTGGGAAAGATACCCCTGGGAGGAGTTGCGGAAGCAAAGTGCGCCATTATTTTTGACTGGCCGACCTGGTGGGCTTTTGAGGATGCAAGCGGTCTACCGTCCGGGGTCAGATATCCCGATGAGGCATTAAGATATTACAGAGCGTTATTTGAAAGCAATGTTCCGGTTGACATCATAGGACCGGAAGATGACCTTTCAAAGTACCGTCTTGTTATCGCACCGCTGTTTTATATGGTTGGTGACAAAGTGAAGGACAGGATGGCAGGTTATGTGAAAAACGGCGGGACGCTTCTGTTTACCTATTATTCCGGCTGTGTGGATGAAAATGCACATATACTTCAGGGTGGTTACCCGGGTAGTTTAAAGGAGCTTATCGGAGCAAGGATAGAGGAAAGAGATCTGCTGTATGAGGATATGGAGCATTTCAAATGTGATGGTGTATGGCTGCCTGAACATGTGGATGATATGACCAACTCATTTTCATATAAGGGAGTCGAATATCCGGCATATAAGGTCTGTGATATTATGTACAGTGAGGGGGCCGAGGTGCTGGCGGTATTTAATGAGGATTTCTATGCCAAACAGCCTGCCGTAACGAAAAACAAGCTGGGTAAAGGCTCTGTTTACTATATTGCCACATGCTCTTCGAACAGGTTCTATTCAAAACTGATGAAGGATCTGTGTGACGAAGCGGGTGTGAAAGATGTCATGGACAATCCCGTAGGATACGTTGAGGAATGGGGAGGTGTCGAGGTTGCCGCGAGAGCAGATGATGATAAGACAGTGTATTATCTTATTAATCACACGGATGAAGAAAAGGAAGTATTGTTCCCGTTTGACGGAGAAGAACTTACTGAAAATATCCGGATAGAATGCGGTAAGTCTGTAATGCTGGAGGGAACGGGAGTAAAGGTTATCTGTGTGAGATGATGGTCGCAGTTACTATTAAGACTGCTGTAAGAGCCCCTCTCCGGCAGTCTATTTTTAACACAATTTATGATTTCATAAAAATGCCGCAACGATCACATAGAAGAGAGCATTTCGTCAAGACCATCCCATAGTTCTTTTCCTTTGGAAATTGGCTGTGATGTAGGCATGACTTCCTGTGGCGCTTCCAATTCCTGTTCTTTTTCCTCGCAGATCTCCACGGTTTCGGTCGGTTCAAGTTCTTCCTTTGTAAACAACGGGCCGTGTGTGAATTCCGGTGTGTTGGCAAGTTCTAGGCTGGTCTCCACCCGTTTGAGATCTCGGTATTCCTTAGACAAATCCTTCTCCTGTGCTTTTAGCATATCGCGGGTAACCAGAAGAGCCTTCTCTTGGGCTAAAATCTCATCGAGCTTATCCGGGTCAATGCCGTGTTCGATAAGATCGTTAAGGACATTGCGGTAGCGGTCAAGTACACGCCGCTCCTGCGGGGGTCTAACGAAGAGATCGTTGGCAAAATCAATATCTTTCTGCTTTTCGGGATCGATTTCCGCACGCTTTTTAAGGACATCCGGCACGGTATCATTTGTCAGAAGATAGGTCATGAGCTTCTGTCCGTCAAGCTGCGTTAACTCGTCAAGCGGGATCACGCAGGATTCGCCCTTGATTTCAAGCAGTTCGGCAAGCTGGATACGGTCGCTTTCCCGAATTGGTGCATCAGGTTTCAGCAGATCCGGCAGCCTGCCTTTCCCGGTTTCAAGATAGTCGATCAATTGGTCATATTCGGACTTAAGGACAAAGCGTGTGTTTCTTGCAATCTTCATGCCCTTGCGGATAAGCAGATCCTCGAGCCTTTCTCTCTGCGACGACAGGATATACGACTGATCATTCCCATAATGATTTACCCGGTTCTCAAAATATCCGATCACACGCATCCCGTCATACATGGAGAGCCTGTCAATATCGATATCAAGTCCCTCCGTATCCTTTAAAAACTCCAGTTTCTTCCTCATGGCAGATGTGATCGGAGTGGAAGAGTGCTTCTCTTTCAGATGCTGATCCTTTTTTATAGCAATTGCTTCATACTTGGCCACCAGCCGTTTCTGTTTGAATTCGTCCAGTGTAATGAGACAATCCGGCTTTACCGGATTTTTTCCGTCAAGAAAAGCAATGATATCCTGCGCTAAAAGGTGGGACACGTGGGAAAAATCATATTTCAGCTTCCACTGCGGGTTATCTTCGAGTTTGATGTGTAACTGCTGCTTAATCCGCGGTTTCATAGGCATTTCCCTGGCAACGCAAGTATAAAGCTGCTCCTCGGTCGGCTCATGCAGCCGCAAAGAGGCCATATCAGAGGAAATCCCCTCGGTTTCGGTGCTCACTGCTTTGACGGTACGGATTTTGTTGGCAATAATCTGCATATATTCAAGATTTGTTTCGATATTCTCCAGTTCTTTTCGAACATGGGAGAGCTTTGCACCTGCCTGGTCCAGGCGTACCTTCAGTTGGTCTTTGTTATCAAGGCCCAGTTCCTGCACTGCAAATGCTGCATGCTGCATAAGTGTCAGTCTCTTCTGATAAGGAAGATAGACCGGATTATCGGGGCTTCGCTCCAATCCTGCTTTATCAAAGAACCAGTCCTTGAAAAACTGTATATTTTTGATCGCAAAAAGGAAGAGCAGCTCCAGATCAGAACGCCTCCGTCCGGTGGGAGAGTAGCGGCTGACAGAAAGATCCGGTTTCTCATCCCTGGCTTTTCTTTTCACATGGTGCGTCGGTTCATTTCTTTCGGAATTCCAGTCATATTCCCGGGCGAGAGCATCACGCATGAATTCGACTCCGAGGGTCTTATCGCGGACCTTGCGGAAATCACGCGTGTCATTTGGGTCAGGCTTTAAAAATCGGTAGGTCACATACTTCCTCTCATCATTGACCTGATATCCCGCCTGTCTCATGATCGTTACGAACTCATCCCAGTTGTGCGAGATACGGGCGATGTTTCTGATGTCATTACGGTATCGGTCCTTCCAGAGATCTCCGCTGCGTCTTGCTTCCCATTCGGTATAGGATATGGTGGAATTATGGTTTAAATCCGAATCCAGAAGGATCGGGAGTCCGAATTCGTAAGAGATCTGGTCATTGATATGCCGGATCTCACGGCGCGTTGTCATGTTCATAAGGAACTTACGCGGTTCAGACTCATGATACGCACACACCACGATATGGTTATGCAGATGTTCCGTGTTCATATGTGTAGTCACCACGCACTTGTGACCGGGGAATGCGCGCTTGGCATATTCAATGCCTGCACGATGAACAAGTCTTGGATCAAGGCCGTCGATCGCCGGGAATGACTGGATCACATGATAGCATTCGATAGACTGTTTTGTTTTAACCTCCCCGGTTTCCTTATCCATATACACCGGCTCGACAAGTGCCGCTTTACCCTTCAGGTCGTAATAATTCTCCCGGGAAAACTGGAATGCGAGTGCCGCACTGTCAGCAGGGCATCCGACTCCGCTTACCAGCAATGTCTGATCACCATCGAGCGTAAAGGCAGTTTTCTCAATGTTCTCTGCATAGGAGAGAAGATCGGATATACCTACGGTGCCGTTCTTAAGCAGCGCAGCTTCTTCTGCAGTCATGTGATCGATATCATAAATCCCGAAGTTAGATGCAAGATAAGACTGCACATCCGTTTTGCCGCCATCGTGATCCTCATCTGTGATATAGGATAGAACACTTTTGACACCTCTGAGGCCGTGGATGGCGATGTCTTTTTCGATGCTCATATCATGCCATCCCTTTCTTAACCTGTTTCTGTTTTTCTTTTTTCCGTTTTCCCAGGGTTGCCAGTAGCTGTATCTGCAACTGGTCATGTACGGTTTCCATGAGTTCCCGGATCAGTTCGACGTCCTGCTTGAGAACACTGTTGTTTTCTCTGCATGCCGTTACGATCCCTTCGATAGCCGCAACATTTCGTCCGTATAGATCGAGCAGTTCTTCCAGGTCATCCAGCCGGATCCGGTGAATGGTAAGGTCTTTCCTGAGAACCGTGTTACGAACCCATTCAGTCGGAGTAAGCTGCAGCTCGTTGGCTTTTCTTTTCAGCAGTGATGCTTCCTTTCCACGAAGCTGAACCGTTACCATTTCATCCGGGCTGTCACTTTCCTCAGATTCATCTTCAATAAAGGCGTTTTCATTCATCTCCCGCATGACATCACCGATCATGGTTGTGCAGCAGGAACTCACGGTCATGTGTTCTGCCTTGGCCAGTTGCTCCACTTGGCTTGCAAGTTCTGCCGGTAAGTAGACCTGAATACGTTTGCTCATTTCCTGTTTTTCCATTTGATTTTCCTCCGTTTTTCATTTGGTAAAGGTTGCCGGTAATAAAATCCGTCAGGATTTACTGTTTCTCACCACCGGTGAGAAGGGTTTGGGCTTGCCCGACAATGGGTTATCAGGGGAACCCTGATCAAGCGATCGTGAGTTGTTTACAATGAACAATCTCTGCTTGTTAGCTCCTGTTTTTCGCATCCCTTTGTTTGGAAGAAACGGAAATGAAGAGATGATCCGGGCGAAGATTCATCCGATTGAGACATGGGATTCCCGCCTTTTTTGCCACAAATCGCTTCTAAGTGGCAACAATGGTCGTGTAGTGCCAAAAATCGGGGTTAGGAGGCAAAAAATGCAAAAAAGTGCGAGAATCCCAAAGATTGTGTCGTGCCATTTTTGGCTCCTAAGTGGCAAAAATGGTCGTGATGTGTCAAAAATCGGGGTTAGGAGGCAAAAAATGCAAAAAAGTGCGAGAATCCCAAAGATTGTGGCGCGCCACTTTTTGGCTCCTAAGTGGCAAAAATGGTCGTGATGTGCCAAAAATCACTTCTAAGAGGCAAAAAATGCAACAAACTGTGCGAAGACTCTAAAAATGGCACGGCGCGACCACCCGTATCCGTACCTTCCCAATGAACAAAAAAACAGAGGGAAGGACGGACAAGATGGTCATGATATGCGATGCGGATTTTGCAGAGAAAAAAAGTTATGACGACGATCATAAAGAATTCCAACATCTGCTGGACAATGGTATAATTTCCATTGAGGAATTTGAGACTGTCCTTAATATACAGATGAAAGGAAAACGTGAAGAACTAAGACGTCTCTTCAGGGATAACGGACTCGAAGATAAGTTTAAGTTTACGTATTGTAAGAGTGATGGCCGGTATAAGATCCGGATCCCGGTAGCCTTAAGAGACAAGTACGAATTGAAAGCGGAATACAAACAGAACAGCGAGAGGGAAGTCATCGACATTCTTTACAGCGACTACCGCAAGATGGCAAGGATGCGGATGTCACTGGATGAGATTTATAAGCTCTGGAGACCGGAACGCATCAAGAGGATCGTCCAGAGAGACCGTTCGATGCATACGGCAAAGAAAAACTTTGAGGTGTATGAATCCCTGGTATTGGGAACGGACTTCGGACGCAAAACATTTGCTAAGATCCGGTATGCGGACTTCGAAGAGTTCTACAGCATCTGCGAAGGAATGCATATCAGTAAGTCCCGGGCGAATGAGATCAAGACGACGCTGAACAAGATCTGGGAGTTTGGCAAGGCGATCGGACTTGTGGACATCAACTACTCGAAGGAGTTCTATCTGACAGATTTCAAGTTCGCACCCAAGAAGGCCAAGCCGGTTAAGACGGCCGATGATAGAGAGCGTCTGATCGAATACTATCTGTCGCTGGATAC
>JAILOK010000127.1 GCA_024690825.1 Lachnospiraceae bacterium
CTCTGACAGAAAAACAATGAGGACAGAAAAAAGAGTCTGTATATGTGTGCCTACCGAAAACAGGGATCATATGATCGCTGAAGTATTGGAATACGAAAAATCCTACTATCCTCAGTTCGATATTGATATAGTGTATTTTGATTCAGGCCGGGACTTAAAAACGGAGGAAGTGATAAAGAAGTACCGTGGCAGCGGGTTTGATAATCTGTATCATAAGCGCACGCCCCGGGATTACTGTATAGACAGAAAGATCGTATATATATGGGAAAATGAAGAGTTTCTGAAGGATTATAAATATATCTGGCTTATTAACGACTCGATCTCCGTCACAAAGGAAGCACTGACGGAGATTTTGTCATATCTGGATGAAGATTACGATCTGATAAGACTTCCCGTTGCCGGAGCGGGTGAGCCGGATGATCATGAGACGACAGATCCGGATGACTGGTTTGCTCATTGTTCAAAAGGCATGGCGCACATGGCATCTACCATTATGAGTACGCGGCTTTTAAAGGGAGAAATTGACTGGGACGGTCTTTATGAAAAATATGTGGGTACGGATGATATACATGCAAAAGGACACGGCTTTTTCTTTACAGTGGGTTTCTATCTGGAGCGTATCGCCGGGCTTTCAGCTGATGGAGGCTTTAAGGGTATTCTGATAGGAAACCGGATCAAATGGAGACGGGACTGTCCCTTAAAAAAGGGAAGGAGCTACTGGGATGAGCTGATATTTGAAACCTGGGCGAGGAGCTATCCGGAGACCATTATGAAGATCCCTGAAAGTTATACGGGGAAAGAGGAGGTTATCAGAACTTCAGATAATATCCTGTTTGGAAGATTTGAAAGACAGTCTTTGATTTCCTTAAGGATCAGGGGATTGTTTTCTGAAAAAGAATGCGAAAAGTATAAGAGGTTCTGGCCGCTTGTTTCCACATTAAGTTATGAGGAACTGCTAACAATAGCAAGGACACCTGTGGAAGTGCTGAAATCTGAGTATGGAGAGAATTACGGCAGGATCGACAGGTGGGAGGAAAATCTTGAAGCAATAGAAAAAAGCATAGGAGACAGAGAGATCATTGTTTACGGAGCGGGTCTTTACGGTGAGTATGTGGTAAAAAAGCTTATAGATGACGGTTATGATCGTCAGATCGCCGGAATAGCGGTTTCGGATGCTTCAAAAAATGTCGCGGAAATATTTGAAAAAAAGGTTAAGAATATTGATGATTATGACGAAGATAAGAACAGGGTTATTATTGTTTCCGCTCTGCCCGACACAGCGGCGGAGATAACCCGCAGTTTAAGAAATAAGGGTTTTACGGACATAGTGCAGTTATTTTGACAAAATAAAAAAATAACGGGAGATAACAGATATGAAAACAGTTATCCTGGCGGGAGGATTTGGTACGAGGATTTCCGAGGAGTCTTCTTTAAGACCCAAGCCTATGCTGGAGATCGGCGGTATGCCGATACTTTGGCATATCATGAAGGAATACTCTTATTACGGTTTTAATGAGTTTGTGATCTGTGCCGGGTACAAGCAGCACATGATCAAACAGTGGTTTTCGGAATATTTTCTTCATACCTCGGATATAACCTTCGATTTTACGCGTGATGAGGACCAGGTCATAGTACACCGGAAGTATACGGAGCCCTGGAAGGTCACGGTGGTCGATACGGGTTTGAATACGATGACCGGAGGAAGGATAAAAAGGATCCGGCCGTATATAGGGAATGAAAGATTTTTCATGACTTATGGTGACGGTGTGGCGGATATAGATTTAAAGGCGCTGCTCGATCATCATATTGCGTCGGGAAGAAAAGCGACTCTGACTGCAACGGAACTGATACAGCGTTTTGGAGTCCTTGATCTGGATGATGAGAAGGGAGTCAGGGCATTTAAGGAAAAAGTATCGGACGGAACGAGGATAAATGTGGGTTATATGGTCCTCGAGCCGGAAGTTTTTGATTATATAGAAGGTGATGACACTGTTTTTGAAAAGGAACCCATGGAGCGTCTGGCAGAAGAGGGTGATCTGACAGCATATTTTCATAACGGCTTCTGGCAGTGTATGGATACCAAACGTGAAAAGGATAAGCTGGAAGAAATGTGGGCGGCAGGAAATGCTCCGTGGAAGCTGTGGAAGGATTAGGGATCATGATTCAAAAGGAAGGCTTAAGTTCAAAAGAAGAACTTGATATTGCTGCTTTTGAGATCCGCTGCGGGATCATAAGAGAGATAGCCGGCAACCACGGTGGACATATCGGAGGGTCCCTGGATCTTTCCGAGATGCTGGCAGTGGTTTATTCGGACTTTTTACGGGTGGATCCGAGTGAACCGGATAAGGAAGACCGGGACTTTATGATCTTTTCAAAAGGGCATGCCGGTCCCGCTTTGTATTCCGCATTGGCATGCAGAGGCTTTTTTCCAAAGGACAGGCTTGACAGACTGAATAAGTTCTCTTCGGAACTGCCGGGACACTGCGACAGAAACAAGGTTCCCGGAGTGGATGCAACAACCGGGAGTCTCGGACAGGGGTTATCCATCGCCTGCGGCGCAGCTTTGGGAGCAAAGATAAAAGATACGGATCAGAGGATATTTTGCGTGATAGGAGACGGTGAGTCCGACGAAGGACAGATATGGGAGGCCGCTCAGGCAGCGGCCCACTTTAAGCTGGATAATCTGATCACATTTCTGGATTGGAATAAGATGCAGATAGACGGGACAAATGACGAGGTCATGTTACTTGGCGATCCGGTAAAAAAGTTTTCTGCATTCGGTTGGAACGCGGAACTTGTGGATGGAAGTGATACACTGAAAATACAGGATGCGGTAAGAAAAGCCGTTTCGGAAAAAAACGGAAGGCCTTCGATGATAGTCCTTGATACAAAGAAAGGCTATGGGATAGAGTGCGTGTCTTCGCTTCCGAATAATCATTGTATAGGATTTCCGGATGAAATGGTTGCAAAGGCAATGAAGGAGCTGAAGACAAGAGCAGAAGAACTGGGAGTGGATCTTGAGAAGATATGGGGGCAGTCATGGGCTTGAGATATACCGGTGATAAGCCTGAAAAGGAAGTTTATGAAGTGTTTCATGATACGATCGCGTCACTTATGGAGGAAGATAAGTGCGTGGTCTATCTTGATGCCGATCTGATGGGATC
>JAILOK010000131.1 GCA_024690825.1 Lachnospiraceae bacterium
CGACGCGGCCGAAGCCTTGATCGAAGAGGCCAGGGAGAGAAACAGTGCACACTCCCCGATCTCGTTTGCGGCAAAAGGCATGCGGTCTTCGGGATACAGAATATCAAATGCCACCCAGTAAAAATCTATCAGAAGATAAACCGCCATGGAAATCGTAAAAAACACAAGCTTAAGGCTGAGTTCCCGTCCTCTCCCGACCGATGTTCGGTGAAGGCGGATCAGAATAAAGACAAGCAATATGACATGTATAAGAGTTGGTATATAATCATTGATCGATCTCATATTCGAAACCTGTCTTTTGAAGCTCTTCCTTCAGTGCCTTTTTCCCGCGGTCGGCGAGATTGTAGATCTGTTTTTTATTCTTTCCCATGATACGCGCCGCTTCATCAACGAACATATCCTCAAAATAAAGAAGCACCAGTATGCGGCGGTAATCTTCGTTTATCTTTGACAGTGCTTCATAAAGCTGCCTGTTGCGCTCATCTTTTAGGATCTCCATCTCCGGAAAAACAGCCGGGTCTGTATCCGCATCCTGTGCTTCCGCCATAGGCAGGATCCGTTTTTGTTTCCTGATATATTTTAGCGCCAGATTTTTCCCGATCGAAAAAAGCCAGGTCCTGAAAGAGCTTCTGCCGGAAAACAGTGTCGGTCCCGCAGCGATCTCGGCAAAGCTGTCAAGAGCAAGCTCCTGTGCCGTATCCATATCATGAACAAATCCGTTCAAAAACAAAGTAAGGCTGTCCCTGTGTCTTTTGATCAGCACAAGGAGAGCCTCTTCATTTTTTTCTTTCAGAAAACGGTTGTAAAGGATTTCATCTCTCTCGTTCATGATCACTTACCTGCCGTTTTCTATTATAACATGATGTTAGGGTCAAAAGGTACATGTGACAGGGGGACGGTTCTGGTGTCAACTTTTATGGGAAAAGTTGACACCAGAACCGTCCCCCTGTCACCCCTGTCAACTATTACATCATTAAGGTTTTGTCGACTTCCAGCGCAGCCTCGCGCCCCTGTGCGATGGCCCTGACCACGAGCGACTGTCCGATGTGCATGTCGCCTGCGGCAAAGATGCGGTCGCATCCGCTGCCAAATTCTCCGTCTCCTCCAGTCACATTTCCTCTCTCATTCACGGAAACACCAAAGACGCCCGTGACATAATCCTCGCTTCCCAGAAATCCTGCGGCGATCAGAACGATGTCCGCCGGAAGCTCCTTTTCTGTTCCCTTCACATGCTCGAAAGTAACCTTTCCGTCTTTTCCGGTCTTTCTTTCAAGCTCAACAGTCTTTACGGCAGCGAGCGCACCGTCTTTATTCTTTACAAATTCGGTTACGGTAGTCGAAAAGATCCTCGGATCCTCTCCGAAGCAGAATATAGCTTCCTCCTGCCCGTAGTCCGTCTTTTTAATCCTTGGCCATTCGGGCCAGGGATTTGAAGGCAGCCTGTTTTCCGGAGGACAGGGCATCATCTCGATCTGCGTAACTGACGACGCGCCGAGCCTTATCGAGGTTCCGACGCAGTCATTTCCTGTATCACCGCCTCCGATCACAACTACCTTTTTATCCTTTAATGATCCGAAGCTGAATTCCTGATCCTTTATCACTCCGGCATAGTCATAGTCTTTATCAATGATCTTCCGGGTGACTTCCCCGAGGAAGCTTACCGCAAACATGATACCTTTTGCATCCCTTCCGGGAGCATTTATATCCCTGGGCTTTGAGGCGCCGCAGCATAGTACCACCCTGTCGAAGGAATCCATCAGTTCCTTTGCGGAAACAGTTTTTCCCACATCGGCATTGCACTTAAACTCAATGCCGGTTTTCTCCATGACTTTTATCCTTCTGTCCACGATCCTCTTGTCAAGCTTCATGTTGGGGATCCCGTAGCGAAGCAGTCCTCCCGGTCTGTCGGATCTTTCATAAACAGTTACTTTGTGTCCCATCCTGTTGAGCATGTCCGCGCAGGCCAGCCCCGACGGTCCGCTTCCGACGACGGCAACTCTCTTTCCTGTCCTGACTTTCGGAGGTTTATCATTTACAAGACCGTGCTCAAAGGCATATTCGATCACATCCTTCTCGTTATCCTTTGTCGTGACAGGCTTTGCCACATACCCGCAGGTGCAGGCGTTTTCGCAAAGAGCCGGACAGACTCTTCCTGTAAATTCCGGAAAACTGTGAGTCTTTGAAAGACGCAGATACGCCTGCTCATAATTTCCGTGATATACCAGTTCGTTCGTCTCCGGCACCAGGTTGTGCAGAGGACATCCCGACATCATCCCGGACAGCATCACACCCGCCTGACAGAAGGGTACGCCGCAGGACATGCATCTTGCAGCCTGTTTCTGTCTTTCCTCCTTCGAAAGAGGCGTGTGGAATTCATCAAAGTTTTTTATTCTTTCCTTCGGCGGTATGCAGTTAACATCACATCTTTCATATTCCAAAAATCCGGTAGCTTTTCCCATCTTAAATCTCCATTTCCGGCAAACTTAAACCTTATCGTCCGATTTATTTATTAACCCTGTTCTCGATTATCTTTTTATACTCTTCCGGTATTATCTTTTTGAACTTCGGGATAAACGATTCAAAATCATCAAGTATCCTTTCCGCAGCCTTTGAACCGGTATACTTTTTGTGGTTTTCAAGAAGCTTTTTTATCACATCGATATCCGCTTCCTTTTCCACATTTTCCATGAGAACAAGCTCCTTGTTGAGGTTCTTGTAAAGCGAATTGTCCTCATCGAGAACATAAGCTATACCTCCGCTCATGCCTGCTGCAAAGTTCTTTCCCACGCTTCCGAGTATCAGCGCCACGCCGCCTGTCATGTATTCGCATCCATGCTCAGCCACGCCCTCGACCACGCATTTCGCTCCGGAATTTCTGACACAGAACCTTGCTCCAGCCTTTCCGGCTATATATGCTTCACCGCTGGTAGCTCCGTAAAATGCCACATTTCCGACGATGATATTGCTTCCCGCATCATATCCGGCATTCTCCGGTGCTTTCAAAATGAGCTTTCCGCCCGACAGGCCTTTTCCGAAATAGTCATTTGCATCACCTGTAAGTATTATGCTCTCGCCCTTCGGTATGAACGCTCCGAAGCTCTGTCCGCCTGCGCCTTCACAGTTTATCGTCACCGTGTCATCCGAAAGCCCGGCCGGGTGATTTTTTGTAATAAAAGCGCCTATCATCGTTCCGAAGGTCCTGTCGATATTTTCAACGGATATGTCAGCAGAAATCTTCTTTCCTTCTTCAATCGCTTTTTTCATACCCGTCTTTCCCGACAGAAGCTTTGAATCCTTTCTCCTGTCGAGCGCGAAATCATAAAGCTTCTTTTTGTCATAGGCTCTTTTAATGGTAAGCGGTGAACCCATGATCTTTGAAAGATCAAGCTTTGCAGCCTTTGTGCCGATGTCCTTCTTTACGGCAAGCAGATCGGTCCTTCCCACAAGCTCGTCAACCGTTCTGACTCCAAGACGCGACATATATTCACGAAGCTCTTCAGCGATAAAGAGCATGAAGTGCTCCACATATTCGGGCTTTCCTTCAAACTTCTTTCGAAGCTCGGGATTCTGCGTGGCAATACCCATGGGGCAGGTATCCAGATTGCAGACACGCATCATCACACAGCCCAAAGTCACAAGCGGTGCAGTTGCAAAACCGAATTCCTCCGCACCGAGGATCGCCGCTATCGCAACATCCCTTCCGCTCATGAGCTTGCCGTCTGTTTCGACCACGACCATATCACGAAGTCCGTTCATCATGAGGGTCTGATGAGTCTCGGCAAGACCGAGTTCCCACGGAAGACCCGCATTGTGGATGGAGCTTATCGGAGCCGCGCCTGTTCCTCCGTCGTAGCCAGATATCAGAACAACCTGCGCTCCGGCCTTTGCCACACCTGCTGCTATCGTTCCGACTCCTGCCTCGGATACGAGCTTTACCGAGATGCGGGCGTCCTTATTGGAACACTTCAGGTCATATATGAGCTGCGCCAGATCCTCTATGGAATAAATATCATGGTGGGGCGGCGGTGATATGAGACTTACACCCGGTGTCGAATGTCTTGTCTTTGCGATCCAGGGATAGACTTTTTTGCCCGGCAGGTGTCCGCCTTCTCCGGGCTTTGCTCCCTGCGCCATCTTTATCTGTATTTCTTTTGCGCTCTGCAGATACCTTGAAGTCACTCCGAATCTTCCCGACGCAACCTGCTTTATTGTCGAGCTCCTGTCGTTCTTTGTTCCGGCGGTCTCAAGCCTCTCATCGCTTTCTCCGCCCTCTCCGGAATTTGACTTGCCGTGAAGATGGTTCATCGCTATGGCCAAAGCCTCATGCGCCTCCTCAGAGATCGAACCGTAGGACATGGCCCCGGTCTTGAACCTCTTAACTATTTCCGAAACACTTTCAACCTCATCAAGCGGCACCGGAGTTTCGGCATACTTAAGATCGAGTATGCTTCGAAGATATCCTGTCTCTTCCCTGTCGACCATACCGGTATAGAGCTTAAATTTCTCATAATCATTTTCCCATGTCGCGGCACGCAGCATATGGATGGTTGCGGGATTGTATCTGTGATGCTCGCCCTGTGCCCGCATCTTATGGAAGCCCTCCGAATCCGCTGACAGATCCGTTTCCCGTCCCAAAGGATCAAAAGCCTTTGAATGCTGGTCGTCGGCAGCGCGCGCAATGTCCTCAAGTTCTATGCCGCCTATCCTTGAAACCGTCTTTGAAAAATAAGGTTCGATAACTTTTTCCGAAATTCCGATTGCCTCAAAAAGCCTGCTTCCCTGATATGACTGGATCGTCGAGATACCCATCTTGGAAGCGATCTTTACTATGCCGTCAAGGAGAGCCGCATCATAATCAGAGACTGCAGCATAATAATCTTTGTCAAGTATTCCCGTCTTTATCAGCTCATGAATGGTGGAATGCGCAAGATAGGGATTTATGGCGCAGGCTCCGAAGCCTAAAAGTGTCGCGAAATGATGCACATCCCTGGGCTCCGCGGTCTCAAGTATCAGAGACATCGCCATGCATTTTCTCGTTGTAACAAGATAATTGTGCACTGCAGACACACACAGAAGCGACGGTATCGCCACATGGTTTTCATCAACGCCTCTGTCGGAAAGGATCAGTATATTCGCACCATTCCTGTATGCCCTGTCAACCTCCACAAAAAGATTTGCCATTGCCTTGTCAAGAGGAGTTCCCTTGTAATGAAGCATGGAAACCTTTGCGACCTTGAGTCCCTTTCCGTGCAGATGTGATATCTTCATCAGATCAAGATCCGAAAGTATCGGATCATTTATGCGAAGGACATTGCAGTTTGCGGGATCATCCGAAAGCAGATCCCCGTTCCTTCCCACATACACGCAGGTTGCAGTGACAACCTTCTCCCTTGAAGCATCTATGGGAGGATTTGTGACCTGCGCAAAAAGCTGTTTGAAATAATCAAAGAGAGGACGGTACTGCGTCGAAAGCGCTGCTACAGGCGTGTCCACACCCATAGATCCGATCTCTTCCTTTCCTGTAAGTGCCATCGTATAGATGCGTTCCCGGCACTCCTCATAGGTGTAGCCAAAGGCCTTCTGAAGTTTTGCAAGTGGTTCGCCCGTAAGACTCGGCACGCTTTCATTGGGCACCTTGAGATCGGAAAGTCTGACAAGATTCGAATCAAGCCACTCGCCGTAAGGACGCTTTTTTGCGTATCTGTCTTTTATTTCCGAGTCGGTATATATCCTGTGGGTCTTCGTATCGGCAAGTATCATCTTGCCGGGAAGGAGACAACCCTTTTCCTTAATATGTTCCTCGCCGATCTTTAAGACACCGACCTCTGACGAAAGTATCAGTCTTCCCTCATCGGTTATGTAATATCTCGACGGGCGCAGTCCGTTGCGGTCAAGGATGGCTGCCATTATATCCCCGTCGGAAAGCATGATGGATGCCGGACCGTCCCAGGGCTCCATCATCGTTGCAAAGTACTGGTAGAAATCTCTTTCTTCTCTTGATATCGTATCGTTGTTTTCCCAGGGCTCGGGTATGAGGATCATCGCTGCCAGAGCCGGATCCATTCCGCCCATGATCATAAATTCCAAAGCATTATCAAGCATTGCGGAATCAGAGCCTTCCTTTGAGATGATCGGAAGTACCTTGCCCATTTCTTCTTCCGACAGGCAGCTCGTTTTTATTGTTTCCTCACGGGCCAGCATCTTGTCCACATTGCCCCGGATCGTATTGATCTCGCCGTTATGGACGATGAATCTGTTCGGATGCGCCCGCTGCCAGCTCGGGTTTGTATTGGTTGAAAATCTCGAATGGACCATCGCAAGACTTGAGATATAATCCTTATCCTGCAGATCCGGGAAGAATGTCCGAAGCTGTCCCACAAGGAACATTCCCTTGTAAACGATCGTCCTGCATGAAAGGGAAGCGACATAGGTATCGGCATTTGAGTGTTCAAACACTCTCCTGATGACATATAACTTCCTGTCAAAATCCGGATCTTCAGCGATCGCCGAAGGTCTTTCCACGAAGCCCTGATAGATGGCAGGACAGGTAGACAGGGCTCTCTGTCCCAGAACATTTTTATCTACAGGCACGCATCTCCATCCAAGAAATTTAAGTCCCTCGCGTCCAACGATCATCTCAAACATCTTCATGGCCTGCATGCGCCTGATCTCTGCCTGCGGGAAAAAGAACATGCCCACGCCGTAGGATCTGAAATCTCCCAGCTCGATCCCGTCCTTTTTGCACTGTTTAACAAAAAGCTCGTGAGGGATCTGCGTCAGGATCCCGACTCCGTCACCGGTCTCTCCTTCGGCGTCCTTTCCTGCGCGGTGCTCAAGATTTTCAACGATAGACAGCGCATCGCTTACGATATCGTGGCTCCTCTTTCCGTTGATGTCGATGATTGAACCGACTCCGCAGTTTTCATGTTCAAATTCTGTCTGATATAAAGTCTTCATGGATTTATTACCTCATTTATCTGATTTAAGTGCAGCCTTTATGAGTCCTGCAAACAGCGGATGCGGCTTGTCCGGACGGGATTTGAATTCCGGATGTGCCTGCGTTGCAACAAAGAACGGATGACTTTCAAGTTCGATCATTTCCACTATCCTTCCGTCCGGAGAGAGTCCCGAGATGACCATTCCGTTCTGCTGCAGAACTTCTCTGTAATCGTTGTTCACTTCATACCTGTGGCGGTGTCTTTCACTGATCTCTTCCGAGCCGTAAAGTTCATATGCCTTCGTATCTTTTTGAAGCCTGCACGGATAAGCACCGAGTCTTAAAGTCCCGCCTATGTTCTCAAGCTTTTCCTTGTCCGGAAGTATATGGATCACGGGATCCGGAGTATCGGGATCAAGTTCTGCGGATGCGGCTTTTTTTAGTCCGCAGACATTTCTTGCAAACTCTATTATCGCGATCTGCATCCCAAGACACAGTCCAAGATATGGGACACCTTTTTCTCTCGCAAATTTTGCCGCCGCGATCTTTCCTTCGGTTCCCCTGCTTCCAAATCCTCCGGGCACTATCATTCCGTCTATGCCTTCAAAGATCTGCGCGGCGTTTTCATCCGTTACGGTCTCAGCGTCTACCCACCGTATATCCACTTCCGTCCTGTTTGCTATCCCGCCATGTTTCAACGCTTCCGCAACCGAAAGATATGCATCGTGAAGCGCCACATACTTGCCTACGATAGCGATCCTTGTCTTAAAGAGCGGATTCTTGAAATCATTGACCAGTTTCTTCCACTCCGTCAGATCCGGTGTTCCCGACGGAATGCCGAAACATTCGCAGACTGACTGGGCCAGATTTTCCTCCTCCATCATGAGAGGAACTTCATATAAGGTAGGGGCATCGAGATTCTGCAGTACATTTTCTTTTTTTACATTGCAGAAGAGAGCGATCTTTTTACGCAGGTGATCATCGAGCGGCAGATCGGAACGGCAGACGATGATGTCCGGCCACAGTCCCATGCTCTGCAGAGTTTTTACGCTCATCTGCGTGGGCTTCGTCTTCAGCTCACCCGAAGCCTTAAGATACGGGATCAGCGTTACATGGATCATGACAGTGTTCTTCATGCCCACATCAAAACGGAACTGTCTGATGGCTTCTAAAAAAGGCTGGCTTTCTATATCTCCGACGGTTCCGCCTATCTCTATTATTGAGATGGTCTCCTCGCCGGGTGTTTTTGCTTTGTAAAATCTTTCCTTTATTTCATTTGTAACATGCGGTATTACCTGCACCGTGCCTCCGCCGTAGTCACCGTGGCGCTCTTTTTTGAGGACCGTGCGGTAGATCTTTCCGGTGGTCACATTTGAGTCGGCATCCAGGGATTCATTTATGAATCTCTCGTAATGTCCGAGGTCCAGATCCGTTTCGGTTCCGTCATCGGTGACGAAAACCTCTCCGTGCTGTATGGGATTCATCGTTCCCGGATCCTCATTTATATAGGGATCGAACTTCTGCATGGTAACACGGTACCCTCTGGCTTTTAAAAGCCTTCCGAGCGATGCCGCCGTTATTCCTTTTCCGAGTCCCGATACAACTCCGCCTGTAACAAACACATACCTGACCATATGCACCTCACTTGCCGCTGTCGCCGTAGTTTGACAGCACCCTTGCCGAAGGGTCGTTCACATTACAGCCTTCCCAGTTTTTATTGGGCATCCAGAAATCAACGATCATCTCCGACTGTCCCGGATAGTATTCTTCAAAGATCTCGCGGTAGAGAAGTGACTCCTTCGTGAAGGGTCTTGCATGATCATACTTTCTGCACCTCTCCTCAAACTCCGCGTCCGTGTATTTCTGTTCCGCGTATTCCTTCAGATGGTCTACCATGGAATGTCCTACGGCATCGGAAAACGCTGCCTTTTCACGCATCAGTATATCATGCGGAAGGTAATCACCTTCGAAAGCATGGCGGAGCAGATATTTTCCCTTATTGTATTTATTAAGCTTCATCTCCGGATCTATGCTCATCACATATTTCACAAAATCCAGATCTCCGAAGGGAACTCTGGCCTCAAGCGAGTTAACGGAAATGCACCTGTCGGCTCTGAGCACATCGTACATATAAAGCTCCCTGACTCTCTTTGCGGCTTCCTCCTGAAAGGCTTCGGCATTCGGAGCAAAATCCGTATATTTATAGCCAAAAATCTCATCCGAGATCTCTCCCGTCAGAAGCACTCTCACATCCGTTCTTTCATGGATCGCCTTGCAGCAGAGATACATTCCGATAGATGCCCTGATCGTCGTGATATCAAAGGTTCCGAGAAGATGTATGACATCCGGCAGCGCTTTTATTACATCATCCTTTGTGATGATGACCTCCATATGATCGGAGTGGATATAGTCTGCGACTTCCTTTGCGTATTTTAAGTCGATGGCATCTGTGCTCATTCCGATGGCAAAGGTTTTGATCGGCTTGTCAAGTATCTTTGCCGACACCGCGCACACAAGCGATGAGTCGAGCCCGCCGGAAAGGAGGAAACCGACGGGCGCATCGGCGTCAAGTCTTTTATTGATTCCCTCGACAAGCTTGTCATGTATGTTTTTGCATACAGTCTCAAGATCGTCCTTTATTACTTCTTTAACTTCGGTGGGATCATAAAATCTCGTGAAAGTTCCGTTCGCATAATAAAAACCCGGAGGGAACGGAAATATCCTGTCAACGAATCCTACAAGGTTTTTTGCCTCGCTTGCAAATATGATGCCGCCTGTTTCGGTTCTGCCGTAGAATAAAGGCCTGATGCCTATCGGATCCCTTGCGGCGATAAGACTCTTTTTTTCTGCGTCATAGATCACACATGCAAATTCGGCGTCAAGCTTTGCAAACATCTCCACACCGTACAGCTCATACATGGGCAGCAGGATCTCGCAGTCACTGTCGCTTTTGAATTCATAGCCGTGTTTGTCGATGAGCTCTTGTTTCACCGGTCTGAAGCCGTAGATCTCGCCGTTGCACACGACATGATTTCCGTTAAGCTCGAAGGGCTGCATTCCTTCCTCATTCAGTCCCATGATCGACAATCTCTCAAATCCGAGGACCGCCCCGTCATATTCTTCCATTCTCTGCATGTCGGGACCTCTGGAAACAGTCTTTTCCAGATAAGGTTTAAGATCGGCTGCAGTATATTTTTTTCCCTGGTAACCCATGATCGAGCACATTGTATTTTCCTCCGGTTTAATCAAAACGACGGTGCACCTTCCCTTTTGAGGAAGGTGCCCGTTTTATTGGTTTGTTTTATTTATTAAACATAGAACAGGATCTGTTCGTAAGTCGGATACGGCAGGTATCCTTCGGGGATGAGCGGCTCGGCTTCATCCGCATATTTTCTTATCTCCTCCATGTCGGCAAGAACCGTATCGTGATAGAACCTTGCCTGATCGATATCCGGCTCCATGGATTCTGCCTTCATCACATCTACCGACAGATTGACCGTAGTCTTTACAACCTTGTCATAAAGTCCTGCCAGCCTCTTTATAAGATCCTTCTGCGTCTCGGCTGCCTCTTCGATGCCGAGTTCTTTCTTTGAAAGAGCTGACTGGGTAAGGTCATCGATATATCCCATAAGCGCGGGAGCAAACTGTTTCTGGATCATATCCTTTAATGTCAGTGCCTCAATATGAAGAGTCTTCGTATAGTTTTCGATCCTTATCTCATATCTGGACTGAAGCTCTGTTTCCGTATAGATGCCGTGTTTGATGAACATCTTTTTGTTCTTTTCTGCAATAAGTGCGCCCATGGCATCGGGAGTGGATTTCAGATTGAAGAGTCCTCTTGCCTCCGCTTCCTTCACCCATTCTTCGGTGTATCCGTTTCCGTTGAATATGACTCTCTTGTGTTTTATTATGGTGTCCTTTACAAGCTTGTGTACGGCCTCATCCATCCTTTCCGGATCCTTGTCCTTGAGCACTTCGTAGAAGAAGCTTAAGGATTCCGCAACCGCCGTGTTGAGCATGATGTTCGGTCCTGCGATGGATACCGATGATCCGAGCGACCTGAACTCGAACTTATTACCCGTAAATGCAAACGGCGATGTTCTGTTCCTGTCTGTAGTATCCTTTGCGAAATGAGGAAGTACCTTCGCTCCGGTCTCCATCTGGACATTTTCGACTTTTCCGAAATATTCGTCCTTTTCGATGGCCTCGCATACAGCAGTAAGCTCATCTCCGAGGAACATCGATATGATGGCCGGCGGCGCTTCGTTTGCTCCAAGCCTGTGGTCGTTTCCTGCGCTTGCCACTGAGAGTCTTAAAAGATCCGCATACTCATCGACCGCCTTTATTACTGCCGAAAGGAAGATAAGGAACTGCGTATTCTCTCCGGGTGTCTTTCCGGGATTTAAGAGGTTCTCTCCGGTGTTTGTTGTCAGCGACCAGTTATTGTGCTTGCCTGATCCGTTGATGCCTGCGAAAGGTTTTTCATGAAGGAGGCACGCAAATCCGTGCTTCTCGGCAACCTTCTTCATGATCTCCATGGTCAGCTGGTTGTGGTCGACCGCAACATTTGTCGTATCGAACACAGGCGCAAGCTCATGCTGGCAGGGCGCAACCTCGTTGTGTTTTGTCTTTGCAGGGATCCCGAGCTTCCAGAGTTCCACATCAAGATCGTGCATGAATGCCGCCACTCTTGTACGAAGATTTCCGAAGTAATGATCGTCCATCTCCTGTCCCTTGGGTGCGGGCGCTCCGAGAAGTGTCCTTCCGGTGAAGATCAGATCCTTTCTCTTTGCGTAATCGTCAATATCTATGAGGAAGTATTCCTGCTCGGGTCCGACAGTTGTAAGCACATTTGTGACATCCGTCTTTCCGAGAAGTTTCAATACTTTTACAGCTTCACGGCTGATGGCGTCCATCGAACGAAGGAGCGGGGTCTTTTTGTCAAGTGCTTCTCCGCTGTAGGAACAGAACGCTGTAGGAATATAGAGTGTTCCGTCCTTTATGAATGCGGGGCTTGTGGGATCCCAGGCCGTATATCCTCTTGCTTCAAAGGTTGCCCTGATCCCTCCCGAAGGAAAACTTGATGCATCGGGCTCGCCCTTTACGAGTTCCTTTCCGGAAAAGTCCATTATGACTTCTCCCTTATCTATGGGACAGATGAAGCTGTCGTGCTTCTCTGCCGTATAGCCGGTCATCGGCTGGAACCAGTGTGTGAAATGTGTGGCACCGTTTTCTACTGCCCATTCTTTCATGGCAACAGCAACAGCATTTGCCACATCAAGTTCAAGGTGGGTATTATTATCGATCGTCTTCCTCAGTGCTTTGTACATGTCCTTTGGAAGCATATCTCTCATGATCTTATCCGTGAAAACAAGGCTTCCGAAAAGTTCAGGGATTGATTTTTCCATTTTGATCTCCTCCTAATCAGTATTATTTTGGGAATGCCCCGCGTTCGGATCCGCGCCACCCTCACACAGGCTTAATCCTGAAAAAGAAAGAGGCGCCTTGGATATAAATCCAAAGCGCCTTTGCTCTTTATGTCATGAAACTATAGACCTGTTTTAAACGGTTGTCAATATGTTTTCAAAAAATATTTTTTATCAGGATCTTATCCGGATCCTCTGCATTGAGGATCTTATCGAGCAGCCCGGAAAAAGTGTCCAATGTCAGGTTTATCTTTTCATCTGAATAAAGCGCCTGATTGAACATGAGCAGTGCCATGATCCCATCCGGGTTTTCTATTATCTGGAATGCCAGGCTCCTGGAGTTTACGGGAGCATTGCTTGAAACAGAAAGCCTTGTTCCTCCGATAGAACCGACATCATTCGTGCTCATGATCTCAGCAGTCTCGTAGCAGACTATCATGGTGTCATGTTCAAAGACATTGTCCTGCTTCACGCTCCATTCATAGGAACAATGAGCAAGCATTCCGTTGGACCTGTCGGAGAGGGCTTTGAAGAATTCACCCAAAGTCATATCGTCATTTAATTCCATACCGATCGTCACATAGCGGAAGAGACATCCGAAAGCATTCTTTTTAATCTCGTCGGTCCTGTCATGGAAGATCCAGTCAGCCATAACAAGGTTCTTCTTTTCAATCACAGCGTTACCCAAAAGACCTATCGCGGTAAACAGAAGGTTTCTGGAAAGATGAGCCCTTTGTTCAAAAGCAGTCATTTCTTCAAGAGACACTGTACGCTTGAGCGGAAGCAGAACCCTTCCGAAGGGACGGTTCCCTGTATCCGGTAAAAGATTGATGCTCCATTCCTTACCTGCGTAGGCTTCTTCGATATATTTCCTGTCTTCCCTGTATTTCTTTCCTTCGCGGGCTTCTTCTTCATTGTGCAGATATGCATAATAAGTATCCAGCGAAAGTTCCTCGCCGTTCCAGGCCTTCACGATATCCTCGTTCAGAAGATGCATGCCCGTACCGTCAGTCATGATGTGATGAACATCCCAGAAAAGATAAACAGACTCTTCGGTCTGGTAGATCGCGGCATGGATCAGCGGTTCCCCGATCATCTTAAACGGACGCATGAGATTTTCCGACATCTCTTTAAATTCCGCTTCAGTAACCTTTTCCACAGATATCTTCAGTTTCTTTTCAGGCGCGGGACGCTGCACTAAAGAACATTCCTCATCGAATTCAAAGACCGTATACAATGCCGTCCTGTTTGCCAGCGCCTTGTTCATGGCATCGCACAGACGCTCTGCATCCGTACCCGCCTCAAACCGGTAAAGCCTGGGCAGATTCCACATGATGGTCTGAGGTGAAAAGATGCAGTAATCAAAGATCGATATCTGATTAGGCGTAAGCGGATGTGCCTTCATACGCTCGCGTTTTTCTGTCTCTGCCACATCCTCCTGCTTTCTTCCTGCCGCGCGTTCATCGTAGATCGCGGCAATGCGTTCGGGAGTACAGCCTTCAAAGATATCCGAAGCAAGAAGTCCGGGCAGATCAGCTGATGAAAGCACGCGCATCGATCCCAGGGAATCCCCTCCCAGATGATAGAAATTGTCATTGATCCCGACCTGATCGAGTGAAAGTGCATTTTCAAAAGCATTGCAGAGGATGCGTTCCGTTTCGGTGCGCGGAGCCTCATAATCGGTTCTTTCCGCTTTGATCTCGGGTTTCGGAAGAGCTCTTCTGTTCATTTTTCCGTTAGGAAGAAGAGGTACTTCATCAACCTTTATGAAATACGAGGGGATCATATAGTAGGGAAGATACTTCTCCATTTTTTTGCGCACTTCCAGTTCATCTATCGTGATGTCCGCTGTATAGTACAGGCATACAAAAGCATGCACCTGCTCCTCAAAGCCTCTGGCCGCGCACCAGTCAACACCCAGAACTTTTTTTGCCACAGCCTCGATCTCCGCCGGCTCGATACGGTTGCCGTTGATCTTGACCATGTCCGTGCTGCGTCCCATAAGGATCAGATTTCCGTCAGGAAGTTTTCTTCCAAGATCACCGGTATGATAAACGCCGTTTTTCAATACCTCCTCTGTCTGTTCCGGCAGATTGATATATCCGCGGAAGAACGGATCCTCCACGGTGATCTCTCCCGTTTCATTGACGGGAACCTCTTTTCCGTCTTCATCCAGGATCCTGATGACGATCTGATCTATATTGGGTTTTCCGACAGGACATTCATCATATTCCTTATCAATGATAAACTCCGCCAAAGGGAAGCCGCTTTCGCTCATCGCATAGGCATTCACCAGCTCCGGTCCTTCTATGAAATAACCGCCCGCCGGTTCGCTGCTGATCTGGATCTGCCGCACGGATGATCCCGGGTCTCCTATGAGACGGAGCAGGGACGGTGATGCAAACAGAACCGAAATACGGTTATTTTCAAGGTACTGTTTGAACAGTATGGGATTTTTTATTATCCCGTAAGGAACAACGAAAAGATAACTTCCGTTATACACGGTAACGATATAGCGTCTGATAGATGCATTGAAATTTAAGGGGGTAATAAGTGACAGCCTGTCTGATTCCAGAAGTCTTGGTTTTCCGGTCCTTCTGTCGACAGAAGCTGCCTGGACAAGCCTGAGGCTGCCGTATTCGTGAAGGACACCCTTCGGGTTGCCTGTCGTTCCTGATGTATATATGGCAAATGCAGCATCGTGCATGTCAGTCTTCTCATAGCCCTGCATCGCATCTGTTTTGAGGATCTCGTCCCAGGATTCAAGATCGATCACAACCTTGCATCCGCAGTCATTTTTAATAAAAGCGATCCTCTCCGGCGGATAATTGTCCTCTACCAGAGTGAATGCAGCTCCCGCCTTCCATACACCGAGAATGGATATAAAGGCAGTGCAGCCTCTTGGCAGGCAGATAAGCACGAAGTCCTCTTTTCCGATTCCCTTTGACTTAAGCCACCCGTAAACTTTTCCGGACAGCTCATCCACCTTGCGTCTGCTTAAGCCCCGCGGGTGACATTCATCCGCCAATGCAGGCGCGGCAGGGTTTTCCGATACTCTCCGTGCCCAGGCGTCTATGATATACTCTGTTTTCTCAAGAAATTTCAGATCCATATATTTTTCCTTTCAGCAATTAAATAGGTTCACACCCAACATTTTAAACACCGTAACTGCAGTTTATTTTAAGATAACAATATTTTTAATGTTTGTCCATAAAGTTGTCAGAGGGACGGTTCTGGTGTCACCTTTTTTTGAAAAAGTTGTCACCAGAACCGTCCCTCTGACAACTTTTGATACAAAAACACACAAAATCAAAAAAACTGTTGACAGAATCCGATCCGGCAGTTATCCTTTGTGGAAAGACAGTTGAAGAGGGAACAAAATGAACAGATCATTATTCACAACTGCAGCATTCTTCTTTTTTACCTTTACGTCGGACCGATGTAAGGGTGATTTGTGATGGATGCAAGATCATGAATGAACTTACAGGCGGTCCGGAAAAGAAAAATCCGGGCCGCTTTTATTATGCGGAAAGGAGTTAATAAATGAAAAAGATCGCCTACAGCGGGATAGAAGGATGTTTCGCTCATACGGCTGCAAAAAAGATGCTTCCCGATGAGCTGTATGTTTCTTTCGGCAGCTTTAAGGAGGCTTATGAAGCTGTCGAATCAGGTGAATGTGACACAGCCGTTCTCCCCGTCAGAAACAGTTATGCCGGCGAAGTAAAGGAAGTATCGGAACTGTTGGAGAAAGGAGCGCTCAAGATAGACAGTACATACTCCCTGCCCGTGGTTCAGAATCTTTTAGGCATACGCGGGAGCAGGATCGGTGATATCAGAACCGTCATCAGCCAGCAAAAAGCGCTTGAGCAGTGCGACAATTACATAAGAGAACGCGGGTACAAAGTTATCACCGCTGTAAACACGGCAGTCGCCGCTCATGAGGTGATTGAAAGATGTGATATGTCCGTCGCTGCCATAGCGGGTCTTGAAACGGCAGCCAGATACGGACTTAAGGTGCTTGATGAAAAGATCAATGAAAAAGATGACAATGTGACCACCTTTGCGGCGCTGTCAGTGCAGTAACACAGATAAAAACCGGAAATTTATTCCGCTGAAATAATAAAAAAAGGAGAATAAAAAACATGGGAATGATGTATGAAAGGCAGCTGTCTATACCTGCGGAGCTCAAGGAGATGTATCCTCTTACCGCAAAAATGAACGAGACGATACAGACAAAGAAAGCGGAACTGATCTCAATATTCGAAGGAAGACGGGATCAGCTGATCCTGATAATAGGACCATGCTCGGCCGATAATGAAGAATCTGTCCTTGATTATATAAGCAGGCTTGTTCCGGTCCAGGAAAAGGTTAAGGAAAAGATCTTTATCGTGCCCAGAATATACACGAATAAGCCCAGGACCAACGCGGAAGGCTACAAGGGGATGCTCCACCAGCCCGATCCGACAGAAAAACCCAACCTCTTCAAGGGAATAGAAGCAACCAGACACATGCATATGCGGGCCGTGATGGAAACCGGCTTTGCCTGCGCCGATGAAATGCTCTACACGGAAAATTACGCTTATCTCGACGATCTCCTGGTCTATGTGGCTGTGGGAGCGCGATCCGTTGAGGACCAGCAGCACAGGCTCACCTCAAGCGGAATAAGCGTTCCAGTCGGCATGAAAAATCCGACTTCCGGTGATTACCGTGTCATGATGAATGCCATAAGCGCCGCACAGAACGGGCACACCTTCATTTACCGCGGATGGCAGGTTCATTCCGACGGCAACAGACATACGCACGCGATCCTGCGCGGTTATACCGATCAGCATGGATCAATGAAGCCGAATTATCATTATGAGGATCTGGTAAGACTCTGTGATGTTTATGATGAAATGGAACTTCTAAACCCCGGACTGATCGTGGACACCAATCACTGCAACTCCAACAAGAACCCCTTCGAGCAAAGAAGGATAATAAAGGAAGTACTGCATTCCGCAAGACACGATGAACGCATAGCCAAAATACTCAAGGGCTTTATGATCGAAAGCTACATCGAGGACGGCTCCCAGGAGCCCGGCGGCGGATGTTACGGGAAATCCATCACCGATCCGTGCCTGGGATGGGAAAAAACAGAGAAGCTCATCTACGAGATCGCAGATCTTCTTTAACTTGTAAGAGATGACAGGAGGAAATAACAATGAATGAAAATAAAAAAATTTCAGCAAACCTTCTTGAAAAAGTTTCAGGCGGAACTTCCGGCTGGGATAATATACCGATCAGCGACGGCATATGTCCAACCTGCCAGAAACCGGAAGAGTACGATGTTGAAGGACTTCATGGTGATGGCGGCAGAATGATCGTAATATGCGAAGTCTGCGGAACAAGATATCAGACAAACAGATGATGCATAATGTCACCGGAACCGTCCCGGTGACAACTTTTAAAAACTTACACCGGGTATATTCCGTCGAAGCATGCCCTGCAGATCGGAAGGTCCTTTGTCATCAGATCGAGATCTCCTATGGAAAGATACTCCAAAGAATCCGCATCGATCTCACGGCGTATATCCTCCTTCGTGTGACCGCTTGCGATGAGCTGTGAATTATCAGGGACATCTGTCCCGTAAAAACACGGGTACATAAAGGGAGGTGAAGAGATGCGCACATGAATGGCCAGCGCGCCAAACCTGCGCATCTCTTTTATTATATTTGCCAGAGTAGTTCCCCTGACAATGGAATCATCTATCAGAACGACTCTTTTTCCCTTCACCACATCCTCGATCACGCGCAGTTTTATCGCTACGGCGCTGGTGCGTTCTTCCTGGGTAGGTTTGATGAAGGTTCTGCCTACATAGCTGTTCTTTGCAAAAGCCGGCAGGAAAGGTATGCCGGTCTCTTCCGAAAATCCGATGGCGGCTGTAAGTCCCGAATCCGGCACTCCGGTGACAACATCCGCTTCAGCCGGAAACCGTCTTGCCAGCGCCTTACCGCCTTCAATCCTGGCATTGTAAACGCTTATCCCGTCAATCTTTGAATCAAGCCTTGCAAAATAGATATATTCAAACACACAATGCGCTCTGGTTTCCGACCTCAATATGCTTTTTGTGACTTCTCCGTCTTTTGATATCGTCACCATCTCTCCCGGCAGGACATCCCTCACATACGATGCCCCTATCGCATTTAGGGCAGTGCTTTCGGATGCGCAGACATACATATCGCCGGCTTTTCCCAGACACAGAGGCTTTAATCCCCACGGATCCCTGACGCAGATAAGCTTCTGCGGACTTAATATCAGAAGTGCAAATCCGCCCTTCAGGCGTACGGCAACTTTTTTTACCGCCTCCTCGATCGAAGAGGAATGCATCCTCTCTTCGGCTATCTTATATGCGATCACCTCGGAATCCGAAGTACCCTCAAAGCTTGCGCCCTCTTTGACAAGCTCCTGTCTTATCTCGTCTGTATTTATTATATTTCCGTTGTGTGCAAGAGCAATGGTGCCCTTGGCATAGTTAATAAAAACCGGCTGGGCATTTTCTATTATGCTTCCCCCCGTCGTGGAATACCTGACATGGCCGATCCCGATATTTCCCTTAAGTTTTTCCAGATCTTCTTTGTGAAAAACCTCATTCACAAGTCCCATGTCCTTATGCGCGCAGATATTGCCGATGGGACCTCGCATATCGCAGACCACTATCCCGGCAGACTCCTGTCCCCTGTGCTGCAGGGCCGTCAGACCGTAATAAATATACTGTGCGGCATTTATGTCTTCTCTGCTGTATACTCCGAACACACCGCATTCTTCATGGGGTTTGTCATCAAAGATCATCTTTTCATCTCCCGTTTTGATCCATACTCCGACAACCGTCAGAAAATAAAAAGCGCCCCGGATCATACCGGAGCGCCTTTGCTCATACCGAGAGTTTATATCAGTTTTTTTCTGATGTCAATCACCTTACCACTTTCTCAAAATCCGATTTCGGATGTTTGCATATGGGGCAGATGAAATCATCCGGCAGTTCCTCTCCGACATACTCATAGCCGCAGATGGTGCAGCGCCATATCGTCTCGCCCGTCTTTGTCTGACCTACAGCCTCTGGCTTGGGTTTGATATTTGACTGATAATAGGAATAGGTTGCGGAAGGAACATTACTCAATACATCCATATCCGTAACCTCAGCGATGAACAGCGTATGGCTTCCAAGCTCGACCCGGTCAGTTATCTTTGCGGACAGAAAAGCATTTGTGCCCTTTGTGACATAGGTAAGCCCGTTTGCTGTACGGGCAAAATCGGAAAAACCGGCATACTTGTCCGTATCTCTTCCGGACTGGAACCCGAATTTCTTAAAGAGTTCAAAATCAGCATCTTCACTGATAACAGAGATATTAAAGATCCCTGCCTGCTTCATCAGCTCATTCGTGTAGTTTGCGCAGTTGACTGCCACTGCTATCCTGTTGGGATCAGAAGTCACCTGGATCGCAGTATTGGTGATACACCCGTTGTCCTTGTCACCCGCCTTTGTGGATAATACAAAAAGCCCGTATGATAATGCGTACATAGCCTTGTTGTTCATGACATACCTCCTTACAGAAAAATTTCTCACCTGTATTATACCACAACAAACATAAAAAGATGACAGGAGAACCGTCCCCCTGTCACAAAAGTTGACACCAGAACCGTCCCCCTGTCATCCCCTGTCATCTTTTACAGGTAGTCGACCAGCGAGCGCTGGTTGATCTTTCCTATGGCCTGGAGGGCCGAATTGTAGATCATCTCCGATTCCTGCACCTGGACGGCGACATGTGTGATCTCCACATTCTCGTTTTCGGAGGCCAGTGTCTTTACCGTGGACTGTTCTTCCACCAGGCGGTTGGAGATAAGAGTCAGTCTGTTGTCTATTGTTCCGCAGTCGGTGGCTGCAAGATTTGCCTTCGAGAGATAATCACCGAATTCCGTGATGCCTCTTTCATAGGCTTTCTGAAGGTCGTTCTTTGTGATCTCAAATTCCTTCTCTGCGGCTTCAAGCAGAAGGGCAATCTTTTCCCTGTCCTCATCAGTGAAGGCTGTGGTATCATTCTGCATCTCTTTAAGTTTATTCACCTTGTCCTCGGCAGCGTTGCAGGCTTCTAAGGCATTTATTATATCATCCGCAGTTCTTATTATCTGCGGATCAAAAGCATCGCAGGCGTTGATGTTGATCTGCATCTTCTGCCTTGTGCCCACTGAGTAATTTATTGACTGGTCATAGTTATCATAAACGGTGGGATTCGCTATTGTACTCTCGTTAGTCAGTTCAATGCAGTCAAAGTAATGCTCGGGTTGAAGGTCGCCTTCATCGAACTGGCTCTTGTCATATTTGACCGATATGGTATCCACACCGTCAATATCCTTTAAGGAAGACAGCGTATCGGCTATATCGCTGCCAAACACCAGCTCGCCGGTATCCGCCAGAAGATATATCTTTTTTGCGGCAGTCGGATCTGTATTTACATCGTTGTCATTGAGCGCCAGATACTGGTAGGCGGTAAGCTCCTTTCCGCCACCGTCAACTGCGACCGCCGAAGTGGAATCGGTGATCTGTACGTCAAGTGTTGTCTCATGATAATACGAAGTAACAACCCTGCCGTTTGCGCTTACGTTAAAAACATCAAACTCTTTGCCCAGATAATGCTGTTGAGGTGGAAGTTCTGTTGGATCTAAGTCGGTTGCAACTGAGATTTCAAAGGATTCATCGCTGTTCTGCGTAACCTTTATGGTTTGGAACGCTTTTCCCGAATCGTCAACGGCAAACCATCTGTCCTCATCTTCAAATTTCTTTATCGTGTATTCATTACTGCCACAAACCACCTTAAAAGACTGGAGACCCTTCACTGCATCCGTTTTCACCGTATCCTGAGGGATCGATGCGGTATCTGAAAGAGGAGTGCGGTATACCAAAGTGGTGGTATCGCGTGCGGTGGTAGTGTAGATCAAAGCCCGATAATCATATGGACCATATATTGGCTCTCCACCATAGTTTGAATTCGCTTCAGCAAAATTTGCTTCGGTGACCCTCCACTTTTCCTGGTAGGTGACCCCGCTGCCATCCGTTTTCAGCTTTATCTCGGTATATAGATCCGTAGTACCGTTCGGACCGGGAACGGTAAGTGTCAGATCATTGCCCTTTTTCTTAACAGATACACCTTTATCGGCACTGTAGTTGCCCGATGAATCTTTAGTAAGCGTAATCGTAAATTTGAATTCACCTAATACCAGGTTTCCACTTGCATCTTGTATATAACGCCCATTTTCATCTTTAACCGGCCTGGCATAAGAAATCATGATATTCCCGTCAGCATCAACGAAAGCATCCGGTTGATCAACCGGTTTTCCATTAACATATTCACATCCCGACACAGGGACCATGGTCTGGTCATAAGGATCATGGAAGGTCAGAACGGGTTTTTGTGCATTTGTGTCAGGATCACTGTTAGGCATGGTGAGTTCGACTGAACCTGCACTTTCTTTTAATGAACCGTCCTTATTATAATTTTCATCATATGTGTAGTAACATGCGTCGCTCTCGGCATGGGCAAACCCTTCAGTCACCCCTGTCCTTACCGACCCGTTTATATTGTCATACGACAGACGTATCCTGTTGACCCTGTCCTCTTTGACCTGAGTTTCGTTTATATTACCGGAAATCTTATTGATATCATCCACGGTAAGCGGACTTTCGGCATAGGTCATTATCTTTACATCAGAAGCGTTGAATCTGTCGGCTATGCCGCGGTAATCCGCCGTAGTATCCTTATCAAAGGTCAGGTTCTCGCCCGTCCTGTATCCCGTGAAGACCGTACGGCCCGCATAATTGGCGTTGCCGTTGTGATAGACCTGCTTTACCGTACCCATCAGATCCTCGTAGATCTTTGCACGGGATGCGGCATCATAGGTGCCGTTTGAGCCCTGTACGCACAGAGCCTTGAGATCCGAAATGAGCTCCACTGTAGAATCAAGAGCCTTCTGGCTCACGCCAACCCACGCCTTTGCATCAGGAACATTGGCTCCGTAATACTGGGTAACCTCCGAAAGGTTTCCTCTGAAACGAAGTGCCCTTATACCTATCACAGGGTCATCCGAAAGAAGTGACTGCTTCTTTCCCGTGGACATCTGTGTATTTAGTTTGTCCAGACTGGTCTTGTTCTTGTTTACATTTGAAACAGACTGGTCATTCATTATCTTGTTCGTGATACGCATCGACATATTGTATTGCTCCTCTTGTTTAACTCTGCCCTGCCGGACACCTGTTCATTTCAATAAAAAAGCGCATGCCTTCAACAGGAATCTCATTCCTTTGAAACCATGCGCAATCCTTTGCTGTATTATATATCGGAGGATTCCGCTTAAAAATCAAGAGTTCGGCTCAAACTGCCTTAATTTTCGATCGGCAGCGTCCTTATTTTTTCCGGAGGAATATAGGAAAACAGCATATCCTCGAGGTCTTTTAAGCTGACGGGCTTGGGCAGATAATCCCTGTAGCCTGCCTTGATATACTCATCCCTTGCGGTTGATGATGCATTTGCGGTAAGACAGATGACCGGTGAATTCTTTGAAAGATTGTTTTCGAGCGCATTCATCCGCTTTAAGGTCTCATTACCGTCCATAACGGGCATGAGATGATCAAGGAAAATAAGATCATATTCATTTTCCCCGATAAGTCTTAAGGCATCCTCGCCCGACTGTGCGGTATCGACGCCTATCTTCGTCTTTTTGAGGAGATTTACCACCACGCTCAAATTCACGGCTGAATCGTCGACCACAAGAATTCTTGCGTCCTCTGCCGTGAAACGGACGCGGTACTTTCTGACTGTTTTCTTATTGAATTTTTCCGAAAGATCACCTATGGGTTCCTTATTTCTAACATCCTGCTCAATGTCAAAGCCGAATACGGAACCTTCGCCATAGGTGCTTTCTACCTTCAATCTGCTTCCCATGAGTCTCAAAAGATCGGTAGTGATGGCAAGACCTAAGCCCGTGCCTTCAATCGTGCGGTTTCTGAGCTCATCAAAACGCTCGTATTCGTCAAAGAGCTTTTCCATGTCCTCCGGACGGATCCCGATACCGGTGTCCTTTACCTGTACCCGGAGCATAACAGAGTCTTCTACGGCTGCTATCCTCTTTATGCTTAAAGTCACGGTGCCCTTCTCCGTATATTTTACCGCATTTGTCAGAAGATTCGTTACCACCTGTTTGATGCGGGTCTCATCACCAAAAAGGACCGACGGTATCTCGGGATCGATGTCAAGTTTCACCGACAGTCCCTTGTCCATTGCCCTGAGACGCACCACATTATAAAGATCGTTTATCACCGAATAAAGTTCATATTCGACCGGAATGATGCTCATCTTTCCGGCCTCGATCTTGGAAAGATCCAGGATGTCATTTACGATGTTAAGCAGATTGCTTCCGGCGGAACGGATGCTCGATGCATACTCCGTGATCTCTTCTTCCCTCGAATCCTGCAGGATCATCTCGTTCATTCCCAGTATCGCATTAATCGGCGTGCGGATCTCATGCGACATATGTGAAAGAAAAGCGGATTTCGCATTATTGGCATCGCTGGCCTCTTTTGCCATATCAATAAGTTCCGTAGTGATCCTGCTTAAAAATACCGACATCCTGTCAGAAAGAGACAATACGCGCCCGTGGCGTATATCCGAATAGGAGGGGACATCCACTGCTTCAGCCTTTGCAGGCTCTTCACTTTCCCGCATTCCGACAGCCAGGTGGGCACTGTTTAGTATGCCGCCCCTTCCTTCATGATAATAAAGCTCGCACGCGCCATGCATGAGCGCATAATCAGGACAGACCGACTTAAATCCGTCCCATTCTATATGGGCATCCTCTTTGAGGAAATTGATGCGGTTTCCGCAAAGTGTGAGAAACAGGGCTTCCGGTCCGAACTCTGTCATATTCTGCAGCGACTTAAGACTCGCGCGCAGAACCTCGTCATGAGAGGCAAATGTAAAGCGGAGTTTTTCGCCGCGGTTTATCGTCATCATGAAATAGAGCTTTCCTTCCTTATCGCAGTCGATGGGAATGGAGCAGATATTGATCCCGTCACGTTCAACGATAAAGGGAAATTCACAGACATTGCTGATCAGGTACGAATCGGGATACACTCCCAGATATTCTTTGTAAATATCAACAGCGGGAGCTCCGTTAATGGAAGTGATCACCGTCTCGCCTTTTTCGGGATCATCTCCGAATTCAAGATTCAGTTTTTTACCTATCGGATTCCATCCCAGGGCATATTCTGCCTGAACCTTAAGCTTTTCTCCGGAAAATACAACCGCAACAAATCCGTCGGGAAGTATATCGCTTCCGCCCGCAAATACCTCCGGTATCTGGTGCGTCTCCACCTGCTCAAGCTCGATCGTGTTATCATCCACTGCTGAAAGCTTTGTAGGAAGGTTGCGTATTGTGGATGTACCAAAGAGAACCGCGTCCTCATGCCCACGCATGCCTTCCCTCATGAACTGTGTCGTATTAAGCGCCATATTGGTGACAAAGAGCTCCACAGCCTTTACATTTTCTGTTTCATCAAGCTTTGTACGAAACTCTTCGGCAGCCTTAGATTCCTCTCCGGGTACGCAGGGTATGGTGACCACATCGATATCAGCTTCCTCAGTAAGGATCAGATTAAGGAGTATCCCCCTGCCTTCCTGCATGATCTCTGCCACCACAAGAAGCGAGATCCCCGCAGTAAGAAGTTCCGAATGTCCGCTGTTTTTAAGCCTTTCAACAAACGATCTCATTTCGTCTTTTGAAAAACCGGTCTCATATATATTGACCAGCGCTGCCCTGTGCGGCGTTTTGTCCAGCTCCTCACTGATCTTTCCTATTGCTTCGTCTGCCTCATGCAGATCTTTACACAGATACTTTTTTTGGATCATATCACTTTACTTCCATTCTCCTCCAACTAAGCTCCCCTCAAAATTAACCTTCTTCTGTTTTATCTTAAAGGATACGGTCTTTTTGCCTGCAAAGGATCCCTGTCCTTTAAAGATAACCTTTGCCGTGCCCTTCTTTATATTATTGACATAGCCTTTTACCTCCGACGATTCCTTATTATACGAAAATGTCACTTCGACCTCACCCTCATAGGCTCCCTTTCCGGTTATTTTCACAACGGCATTTCCGGAGATTTCCGTGTTTGCAGGATTACGGTCCGCGTCCGGCTTTCCGACAGTATAATCCCTGTCTGCTTCAAGCTCTTTTCCGTCTGTATCAACAATGGTCACGACAGGCTTTTTGAGCTTTGACTTTGGCTTAAACTGGTCTTCGACTGAGATGTTTTCTTTCAGGGCATTAAGGTTCTGTTTTGTGACGGCAAATTTCCTTGTAACGCTTCCCTTGTAATTACCCTTGCCTTTTATTATCACCTCCGCTGTTTCACCGGTTGTGACAGACTTGTTCTTTTTATATTTCAGCGTATAATCTTTTCCGTTTTTAAGTTCGGTCGTGCCGTCCATTACCTTCACTGCGGCCTTTGCGCCTCCCTTTGCAAAAGCCACTGATTTTTCAACGGTTATCGCAAAAGGTGCTTCATCCTTTATCACCCTGCTGCCCTTGATCTTAAAGGATGCTGTTTTGCTTCCGACACAGCCTGCCTGATTTGAGCTTATGGCTTCAAATATCACCGATGCATTTCCGGGCAGGATATTGTTGTGAATGGATGCTATCCTTACATCTCTTCCGATAACGAGGGTGTTTGAACCGATCTTCACTTTTATCTTTGCCGGATCAGGGACTATCTCCTTTCCGGTATAGGCATAGGATGCCGGATCAAAAGTAACCTTTGCATTTTCAAGGAGGTGATTTTTATCCGTTACGGTTATGAGAGCAGTCGTGCTTCCGGTGAAGTTTCCGTTCTTCGGTGTTATCGTCGCCGTGTAGACTCCCGCATCCTTTACTTCCCTGTCATAGGAGATATCAAAATTCTTTTTGTTTATGGTCTTTCCTGTTGATATAAAGGTCACGACCGGAACAGGCTTCTGCGCGCCGCTCTTTTTTACGACACCTAAATCGTGCGCCCTGACATCCGTTCCAAGATCTGCGGGATCTATGGTAAAGCTTGTTTTCACGGACTCCGTGCCCTTGTAGTTTCCTTTGAATTTCACGGTTATTTCTGCCGTTCCCGCATCCTTATTTGCAGAATAAGAGACAGTATAGTCTGTATTTTCCACAAGTTTTTTCATTCCGTCATATACGCGGAATGACGGTTTTACGGATGAGCCCGTATATGCATAATTGCCTGAAAGTCCGCCTATCCAGATAATCGACTCCACAGTCTCCTTGCCGCTGACCGGATCCGTTACGATCTTTGATACCGGCTTATCCTTGATTATAACGGTCTCCGTTTCTTCTCCGGTCTTTTCGTCTTTTACGGTTTCGGATTCGATCAGAGTATTTCCGTTTGCATCCCTTGTATCCTCATCGCGTTCCTGCTTGTCTTCCGCAGTTTCATCTTTTTCGGTGCTGGGAATATTTGCGAGCGTCTTTTTATTTCCGCAGTTTCTGCAGGTGTGGGTGGTCTCTCCTGTCTCAAAACGGGTGGCAGGCTTTGTGACCACACCCTCATCATAGTCATGCTTATCGGGATCGACCGGGATCTCTTTTGCAGGCTCGATCAGGGCGCCGCACTTTTTGCAGTGCTTTTCTCCGGTTGAACCCTTCTGCGTACAGTTCGGATCCCTTGCTCCTATAATATCGAACCCGCCGTCGTGGGCGCAGGGTGCGATGTATTCAAGCTCGCCTGCAGCGTTTATGCTTATGGTTCCGTCGCCTTCCGCAATAAAATTGGAGAGGGTTCCGTTGCCTTTTAAGCCTTTTGTGACCACTGCAGTTTTAGACTTGCGGGTTTCTGTAAATAAAGTCCTGATGCCAAGCTTAGTCGATTCATCAAGCTTACCCAAAATATTGATCTTGAATTTATCATCAGTAGTTTTACCGTTGTCTGCCAGAACCAAATTATTGGAAATTGTTTCTTCAGACGACTTTATGATATTTCCGGTTATGGCAAAGTTCCCACTGATACTGAGATTATTTCCGTGAGGCAGATATGTATATACACCCCCGCCGTCTATAGCCGCATCGTTGTTTACAATGCTTCCGCCG
Source organism: Lachnospiraceae bacterium (assembly GCA_024690825.1). Lineage (GTDB taxonomy): Bacteria > Bacillota > Clostridia > Lachnospirales > Lachnospiraceae > NK4A144. Next base: position 27,523 of record JAILOK010000131.1, read on the forward strand.
CTGATGGTTAGCTGTCCGTAGTCATTATAAATGCCGCCTCCGCGTTCTGATGCATGATTATCCCTGATCGTCGCACCATTTCCGATCTGTGAAAAATTCCGTAAAGTGCAAAGACCACCGCCGTTTTTTGCGCTATTACTGGAAATAATTCCGCCAAGCAGATATATCTTCGTCCAGACATTCCGGCCGACTTCGCTTCGGATACCGCCGCCGCTTGATTTTGCTTCATTCCCGGTGATATCTCCGCCCTTCATGGTAAAGACAGCCTGGGCGTCTTCTCCTGTACTTCCATCTTTACGGGAACTGTAAGCGTACACTCCGCCGCCGCTTTTTTTGGCAGTATTATTTCGGATGCAGCCATCATTAAGTATAAAATCCGCTCTGCCTGTAGTCTCTCCATCCGTGTTGGCATAGATCCATGCACCTCCGCCATACCTTGCAGTATTTTCGGAGATCTCTCCGCCGTTCATGGTAAACCTAGCACCGCCTGTCTTACCGTTAACGGCCACACCGCCTCCTTTACCGTCACTGTCGGCGTCAGAACCTGAAGCTGTGTTGTATGCGATCCTGCCCTTCTCCATGGTAAATCCACTTCTTACCAAATACATACCGCCGCCGTATTCTGCATGGTTGCCGCGGATGATGCTGCCGCCCTCCATGGTAAATCCGCTGTTTTTCATATACACACCGCCGCCCCAATAACCTGCAGTATTTCTTTCAATTATTCCTCCGTTCATATTTACCAGA
>JAILOK010000012.1 GCA_024690825.1 Lachnospiraceae bacterium
ATCTGAAGGAAAAAGTAGAAAATGCAAAGACAAAGGAAGAAGCAAGGGATACCATAAAAGAGGCAGGGATGCTCCTTGATGATGAAGAACTGGACAAAGTATCCGGAGGCGGGGAATTTACTGCGTATAATCCTAATGACCGGCCAAAGTAAAACAGGTCAATGTATAATGTAAGAGAGGACAGAGCTTCGATCTGTATATGTTCGTATAATATAAATTATGCGAACATATAGTGGTTATTTGAAACATCAGTATCCATCAGGGTTTCAAATACACAAATCGTCTGTATGCGAATTTGATGTAATGTTATGTAAACTTATACGCGTTTACATCAAAATAATCGCATACAGACGATTTTTTGTTTCAGACAAAAAAACAGCCCGATAAGTTCAGGCCGTTTTTTCAAAATTGTCATACCAGTCAAGAAATTCATTCAGTTCAATGGGCTTCGAATACAGATAACCCTGGAAAAACGATACGGAGAAATTCTCCTTTAAGTATTTTCGCATGGCATCGGTTTCAACACCTTCAACGCATACCTTTTTGCCAAGCTCTGTGGTACAGGTGGTTATTGCTCTTAAAAGACATTGTTTTGGCATATCGTTTTCGATGTTAATGACAAAACTCCTGTCAATCTTTACCTGGTCCACGGGAAGTTCGGTCAAAAGACTTAAGGCCGAATAACCGGTTCCGAAATCATCAAGAGCTGTCTGCATGCCGGTGGATTTGAAAAAGATCATATCATTACGGAGAAGGTTCATGTCACGGAGCCTGCATCTTTCCGTAAGCTCGAGTTTGAGATTTTCCGCCGGAAAATCTTCTTCCTTCAGGATCCTGTTGAGAGCTGTTTTGAAATCAGATCTTTGAAGCTGCGGATAGGCAAGATTAACATTTACGACAAATTGTGGATTTCTTTCAATAAGCGCTTTGGTATCATGCATTGCCTGTTTTAATATCCAGTTCCCGAGCTCAAAGAATATGGGATCACGCTCAAGCCAGGGAATAAAATCATTGGGCGGAACGACGCCGTATCTTTTGTCTCTCCATCTAAGCAGTGCCTCCATGCCCTGGACGCTGTTTGTATCGGCATCAACAATGGGCTGGTAACACAGGTAGAAGCCCTGGAAGTTATCGGCGATTGCGGTACGGATGGAGTTTAATATTTCCAAACGCCTGTTACTCTCGTTGAAAAGATCATTTTCGAAGACCTGAAGTTCGGCGATCCTTTCATCCTTTGCTGTGGACAGCACATAAAGCGCGCTGTTATAAATGGTATTGGGATCTGTGGAAAAATCGTTTGCGAGGATCGCGCCGCCGCCGATCTCAAGAGCTATATGAATATTTTTGGTATAGAGATTGCTGTAAAGCTGATCACGGATATTGTTAAATATATCCTTTATCTCTTTCAGATCGTAGCGCTCGGCGTCAAAAACCAGGGCTGTCTTAACACCGTCACAGCGGAATACAAGGGCACCCTTGCCAAATTTCAGGATCATCTCAGAAACTTCTTTTAAGACCTGGTTTCCGAAACGGTAACCGTACATCCTGTTGATCTCCGAAAAATTCAATATTCCTATGAGTACCAGATAATAGGGCTTGTTATCATGGGTATAATTTTTAAGTATTTCTATCAGATTATTCCTGTTATAAAGACCGGTCACCGGATCAATGGTTTCGGTGGCTTCGTGATTGATGACGGTCGCCGCAAAAAATACGGGAATTCCGTTCTTGCCGGTAATAAGCTTCCCCCTGCAGGATACCGTAACATACTTTCCGTCTTTGTTTTTTATGCGGTAAACAAGATCGTGCTCAAATGAATCGATATTATCGGGATTGAGATTGATGCTGTCCAAAAAGAGCTGTCTGGAATTTTCTTCTATCTTTTCGGCCCAGATGGGACCGAAATCGTGGATAAAAATTCCGGGCAGATCAAAATAATCCACTGCCTGCTGGGAAACCATGCTCACACCGGAGGAAAGATGAGTTATAAAAAAATAAATATTATCGGCACAATGGGAAAAGGTCGTGAAAATATCGCAGAAATATTCTGAAAGGAGCTCCGATCGGAAAATCTGCTCATTACTATCGATAGTGCACACTTAAAACACCTCCCGAATGGCATACTCCCCTAAATATACCTATTCATCAATATTCTAACACAAAACAGTCTTATATTCCACCTAAAAATGTATTCCTGATGCTGAAAGTGGCTTCATTTCCGTGTCATAGATGTCAAGTCTTGTTATCATCAAAGAGAGCGGGTCGAAACCGCAGCCGTTTTTTTCACAAAGATACTCCATGATCAGCCCCGGTTTCACGCTGTTTGCACTGGATGCGTTCAGCCGCATAAATAAGGCATCCTCTTTTGTTTTCAGTTCATATACGAGATCCTTTAATTCAAGGTCTCGGCTGGTCTTTTTTGTTTTCTTTACAACCTTTGCGCTTTTGGCATTGTTGAAATCATCCACAGCCTTTTTAAGGTCAAAGGAAAGCTCATGGCCTTTTCTTATTCTCACATGATAATCGGCAGCAAAAACGGATGCCATGGCATTTTTTGCCTTGTCGGGAAGCTTTACGCAGTCCTTTATCTCTATGCCTTCCACGCTGCAGGCATTAAGCCTTTCAATGATCGATCCCGATGACAATTCTTCGCAAAGATCATCGTTGAGTTCCAGATCAAAATATTCACCTTCGCTTTCGACTCCCACGCCTAAGGCCTGTGCAAAGGAAAGCTTCTGGTGCGGAGAAAACCCCTCGGAATAGGCTGCGGGTATGCCGGCCCGTCTTATCAGCTTCTGGATGAAGCGCATGGTATCGAGGTGTCCTATGAATCTGACAGGTCCGTGTTTTTTGAATCTTATCCTGATCTTCATACAGATGACCTTTCTGCCGTGCATACTCCGGTCCCGAACATCATGGCGCCGCATCCGCTGCATTTTTCGCGGCAATTGGGAGTGACTATGCCTTTTTTGGAGTTTTCATATTCCCTTCTTAAGAATTCTTTTGTAACGCCGACATTTATGAAATCCCACGGAAAGGCTTCATCTGCGCCTCTTTCGCGTACGGTATAGAAATCCCTGTCAATACCGTTTTTTTCAAAAGCCTCGCACCAGATGTCATACTTAAAGCTTTCAGACCAGGAATCAAAACGGCAGCCTGACATATAGGCATCATAAATGACTTTTGACAGTCTCCTGTCACCTCTTGCAAAAACACCCTCAAGCTCGCTTAAGTCACTTTCATGATACTGGTATCTTAAGGATTTATGATTTAATTCCTTTTCCATGGTCTCTTTGACCAGATGCGCTTTTCTTAAGAATTCTTCCTTTGTATCCATTGCCGCCCACTGAAAAGGGGTGAAGGGTTTGGGAATGAAAAAGGAGGTGGAGGTATTTACGTCCACTCTTTTGCCCTTTCTCTCCTCCTTCGGAACGGTATCAAAATAATTCATGGCGATATCGTTAGCAAGATCCGGTATGGCCGTAACATCTTCATCCGTCTCGCCCGGAAGGCCCAGCATGAAATAAAGCTTCACCTTTGTCCATCCGGCCTTGAATGCAAGACCTGATCCCGACATGATATCTTCAGTCGTTATGCCTTTATTTATTACATCGCGCATACGCTGGCTTCCGGCTTCCGGCGCAAAGGTAAGGGATCCCTTTTTTGAATCGCTCACTCTTTCCATCATGTCGAGGAAAAAGTTGTCTATGCGAAGTGAAGGAAGCGAAATGTTTATATATTTGGTCCGGTATTCCTCAACCAGCCATTTCACAAGCTCGCTTATCCTTGAATAATCCGAGGTTGAAAGGGAACTTAAGGATATCTCTTCGTGACCGGTGCTTTCGATCATCGCCCGGGCATGCATTTTAAGGACATCCAAAGACTTCTCGCGCACAGGCCTGTATATCATCCCGGCCTGGCAGAAACGGCAGCCCCTGATACAGCCTCTCTGGACTTCAAGAACCACACGGTCCTGAGTGATCTTGATAAAAGGAATGACGGGTTTTAAGGCATAGGGAGCTTTATCAAAATCAAGGCATACATTCTTTGTGATAACGCTTTTGGCGTTATCATTTAAGATCTTCATTTCCTTAAATGTATCATCTTCATTGTAAACGGGTTCATAAAAAGAAGGCACATATAGTCCGGGAATTTGGGCTGCCTTTTCAAGGAATGAAAGCCTGGTGCCTCCGTTGTTCTTATTATCGATATAAACATCAAAAAGGCGGTCGTAATCTGTTTCGCCTTCGCCTAAATAGATGATATCAAAGAAATCGGCTATGGGTTCGCTGTTGTAGGTACAGGGACCTCCGCCGATGACGATGGGATCATCTTCTTTTCTGTCTTTTGACCAGATGGGAATGCCTGAAAGATCGAGGATCTGAAGAATATTGGAATAACACATCTCATACTGGATGGTTATGCCTAAAAAATCGAAGCATTTTACGGGGTCCTGGGATTCGAGCGCAAAGAGAGGGATATCCTTCTCCCTCATTATCATCTCAAGATCGGTCCATGGACTGTAGACACGTTCGCACCACACATCCTCGCGGTCATTGAACATGCTGTAAAGGATCTGGATGCCTAAATGCGACATGCCGATCTCATAGACATCGGGAAAACACATGGCAAACCTTAATCTGACGGAATCCCTGTCTTTGGTGACACTGTTAAGTTCATTTCCTATATACCTTTCCGGGTGTGTTACGGACAGGAGTATCTCATCGCTTAAGGCCAGTTTTCTCATAATAAAAGATCATCTGTTGGAGATCTCTTTTGTGATCTCATCCCAGGTAACGCCCTTTTCAACCATAAGTACCATGGCATGATAAAGCCAGTCTGCCATTTCGTATTTGAGTTCTTCGGGATCGGGGTTTTTGGCGGCTATTATGATCTCGGTATTTTCCTCTCCCACCTTCTTTAAGATCTTGTCTATGCCTTTGTCAAAGAGGTAATTCGTATAGGAACCTTCCTTGGGGTGATCTCTTCTGTCAAGGATTATACCGTATTCATGCTCAAAGACCTTGAGAAGATTTGTTTCATCGTATTCTTTTCTCATTATCTCATTATAGAAGCAGGAATACTCTCCGGTATGACAGGCATTTCCAATCTGAAGAACCTTTGCAAGGATCGTGTCATAGTCGCAGTCTGCGTACAGGGCTTTGACATACTGCCAGTGTCCGCTGGTTTCTCCCTTTGTCCAGAGCTCATTGCGGCTCCTTGAAAAATATGTCATTTTTCCGCTTTCCAAAGTCTTGTTAAAAGCCTGCTCATTCATGTAGGCAAGCATGAGGACATCTCCGGTTTTGTATTCCTGTACGATAACGGGAACCATTCCATCGGAATTTACTTTGAGATCCGACCACTTCAAAGAGCCTTCATAGGTATTTACGGGGATCCCGAGGCCCTTGCACTGTCTTTTGAAATTCATAAGATAATCGGCGCTTCTGTCAAGTATTCCGCCGGCAATGCCGGCGATGTCAAACTGTCTTAAGAGCGCTGCGCTTTCGTGGAGAGCTTTTTCCTTTAAGAGCAGGATGAGATCGATATTTACCGGATTGGCGTTTTCCTTGCAGTTTGTCCGGATCCAGTCCACACAGGATGCGATATTGTCTTCATCTATGAGAATAAGCGTGCCGAGATAATTCTTGATCTCGGACTCGCCCTCTTCCAGTTCGCTCACATCCCTTACACAGGCAGCTATCTTGTCTTTTCCGAAGCGCTTTGAGACTTCCTTTGTAAGCTCTATATTGCTCTGCTTTGAAAAGTTAAGCGCAGCTTTACAGCAGCCTGCATAGAGAAGCTTTTTGATATCCTCAAAGCGTTTGATGTTTCCGGCGCCGTACATGGGTATGTCTATGTTGCGCCTGATCTCCTTGATGAGGCTCAGGTTCTTTTCGTGTCCCGCATCGTTTGCGGAAAAATCGAAGATCATGATGGCATCGGCGCCGGAATTGGCATATTCGCAGGCAATCCCGACGGGATCTTCGCTTATCTTTGTTTTATCTTCGAGACTTTTTACGGCGAGTCCGTTATTTAAGTAAATACAGGGTATGATCTGTTTGTAATCCGTGTGTTCCATTGATTTTCCTCCGATCACAGCATTCCCTTGGTCGACAATACATTTTCGATCCTCGGGTCTATTGAAAGAGCCATATCAAGCGATTTTGCAAAGGCCTTGAAACAGGCTTCGGCGATATGATGACTGTTGTCGCCGGAAAACATCTTAAAATGAAGATTCATCAGGCCGCTGCAGCTCAAGCCGTAGAAAAACTCCTTCAGGACATCCATTTCCATATCACCGCAGATTTCCTGAGGATATTGTATATCACTTGAAAAGTACGGGCGTCCGCAAAGATCCACTGCGCAGGCAACGAGCGTCTCATCCATGGGAAGCATGAAGGACCCGTATCTTTTTATTCCCGCTTTGTCACCGGCTGCCTTTTTTATGGCCTCACCCAAAGCGATGCCGCAGTCCTCGACTGTGTGATGGCAGTCAACCTCAAGGTCTCCCTTGCAGGAAAGATCAAGATCAAAGAAACCGTGCTTTGAAAAAGCTGTGAGCATATGATCAAAGAAACCTATGCCGGTATCGATATTGCTTTGGCCTGTTCCGTCAAGTTCAAGATTTATTTTTATATCCGTTTCTTTTGTTTTTCTTTCGACAACTGAACTTCGTCCCATGATCAATCCTCCTGTTTTTCAAATCTTACCGCTATTGAATTGGCGTGAGCGGTAAGTTCTTCGGCTTTTGCAAACTCTTCTATTTTGTCATGCACTTTTTTCAGTGCTTCTTTTGAATATGATATCACTGAAGTTTTTTTGATAAAATCATCTACCGAAAGAGGCGAGAAAAACCTTGCTGTCCCGTTTGTGGGAAGGACATGGTTGGGACCGGCAAAATAATCCCCGAGCGGTTCGGATGAATAAGGTCCGATAAACATCGCCCCGGCGTTATGTATAAAGGTCATGTCACTCCATGGATCGGCAGTTATTATCTCCAAATGCTCCGGAGCTATCATATCCACGATGCTATAGGCATCTTTCATATCCTTTGTTATGAGTATGAAACCGAAATTATCAAGTGATTTTTCTATAATCGAAGCCCTCGAAAGCTTTTTCAGAAAGCCTTCAATTTCTTTTTCAACGGCTGAAGCCAGTTTTTCGGAAGTGGTGACAAGCATGGCGGATGCCATCTCATCATGCTCGGCCTGACTTAAAAGATCCGCAGCCACAAACTTAGGATCGGCACTTTCATCGGCAAGGACCATGATCTCCGAAGGACCGGCTACGGAATCAATGCTTACATGTCCGTATACGGCTTTTTTTGCAAGCGCCACAAAGATATTGCCGGGTCCGACTATCTTGTCGACTTTTTCAACGGTTTCGGTTCCATAGGCGAAAGCGGCGATTGCCTGCGCTCCGCCTGACTTGTATATCTTTTTCACACCTGTAAGGTAAGCGGCAGCGAGGACATAGGGACTGACTTTTCCGTCCGATCCTGCCGGGGTACAGATTGAGATGTCCTTTACTCCCGCTACGATCGCGGGTGTAATGTTCATGAGCAGAGTTGAGGGATATACTGCTTTTCCGCCCGGTACATATACGCCGGCTTTCTCAAGCGGAGTGATCCTCTGTCCGAGAATGATCCCGCCTTCCTCGGTTGAAAAAAAGCTCTGTCTGACCTGCTTTTCATGATATTTTTTTATGTTCAGGAATGAATCCTGCATTATATCTATGAGTCTGTCGGGGATCCTGCCTATTCCCTCTTCTATCTCAGCCGGACTTACGGTGAAATTATCGTGGTCAAGATGGCAGCCGTCGAATTTTAAGGCGTACTCAAAAAGCGCCTGATCACCGTTTTTTCGGACATTTTCGATGATCCCGGAAACGGTTTTTTCATAGGTGCCGTAATCGGTGGTACTCCTTTTTAACAGAGTGGACAGTATATCTTTTTTTGATGTTTCGTCAATATATACCTTTTTCATGATCATACCAGTTTATTTTTCAGAGCGTTTATAAGTTCCTGTATCCTTTTGGATTCAAGCCTTAAAGAAACGGGATTTACGATCATTCTTGCGGAAAGGGGCATAACCTCTTCCAATACCTGCAGACCGTTTTCCCTTAAGGTTGAGCCTGTTTCAACTATATCACATATCACTTCGGAAAGTCCCACGATCGGAGCAAGTTCTATGGATCCGTTGAGTTTGATGATATCGACTGTCTGGTGTTTGGTATTCTGAAAATGATCTCTTGTGATATTCGGATATTTTGTGGCGACCTTTATCATTTCGTGGTGCTTTAACAGTCCGGCGGCTTCTGCCGGGCCGCAGATGCACATCCTGCATTTTCCGAATCCGAGATCGAGAGTTTCTATTACCTTGCGTCCCTCTTCGAGGATGGTATCCTTTCCGGTAACTCCGATGTCAGCGGCACCGTATTCTACATAGGTGGGTACATCGGGACCCTTTGCAAGGAAAAACTTTAATTTCTTTTCCTCATTTACAAAGATGAGTTTCCGGGTATCCTTGTCACGCATTTCCTCACAGAAGATGCCTGTCTTTTCAAGAAGATCCAAAGTCTTAAAAGCAAGTCTGCCCTTTGTCAGAGCAATGGTCAGATAACCGTCTCTTTTTTTGCCGGATTCTGTCAGGTCGAGGTTTTGTTCCACCTGATCAAGGGAAAGGGTCAGACCCACTGCAGGACAGTCTTTTCCGAATTTCCTTAAAAGATCATCGTATCTGCCGCCTTTTATCACGGCTTCTCCTACAAACGGAACATAAGCCCTGAATACCATGCCTGTATAATAGTCATATTGCGAGAGCATGCCGAGATCGAAGGATATATGATCCGTTATTCCGTATTTTTCAAGGAGCTTATATATATCTTCGAGCCTGTTTAAGGCTGAAACGGCGTTTGTGCCGCGGGCCTGCTTTTTCGCTTCGCATATGACCTCAAAACCGCCCATATGGTCCATGCAGCGAAGAATGGCTTCCTTCAGTCCGCTGTCGCAGTTTATATTATCGAGTATCTGCGACGCATCATCGGAATTTCTGTTTGATACAGCTGTTTTAAGCACAGACTCGGTTTCATGATCAAAACCTGCCTCGCTGCAAAGTCCCCTGAAGTACTCGGCATTGCCTATGCATATCATGAAATCGGAAATACCCGCTGTCTTCAGAAGATCATAGGCAAGCTTTATCATTTCCGCATCTGAATCACAGGAACTGTCACCGAAGTACTCCGCTCCGATCTCTGATCGTTCCTTAAGTCTTCCTTTGTATGTTCCGTTGTCCGAAAAGACATTGCCCATGTATGAAAGCTTTACGGTCTTTTCGTTATCGAGAAAATACTTGGCGGCGGCACGGGCAACACCGGGCGTGAAATCGGGACGAAGAACCAGTGTGTTATTGTCACTGTCAAAGAATTTATAAAGCTCATTTGAAGGGGTGGTCCCTATATCGCTTGAAAAGATATCAAAGAATTCAAACGAAGGGGTTTCGATATCCCTGAATCCGAAATTTTTGAGAACATCGTGCAGCTTCAGCTTCAGTTTCAGTTTTTTCTCGTGATCGGTTCCGTACAGATCACGTACACCGTCAGGTGTGTGTAAAAGTCTGTTGTTCAAAGATCGGTTCCTTTCGTATTGTCCCGTTCATCCAGATCCTTCTGGATATAATCCAGATAAGGTATCAGTATGCCGGGTTTTGATGATATGATATATCCTTCATCCAGTTCGTCAAAGCGGAAGCTCTTTTTTTTACCCTCTTCCATTCTGTCCCAGAACTGCCGTAATTTTCTGAAGGTCAGATAATACATTATATCTCTTGATGTATAATAAATCAAAACAAAGGAAATTCCACCCTGTCTTTCGAATTCTTCCATAAAAAACATCTGGTGTTCATGGATATTCCTGAGTGAAAAGGTGTCAACCGCGCATTCCTTTGCGTCAAAGCACACCGGTATGCCCTGGACGGCGCCTATGTAGTCGACAGTGCTCTGCTGTTCAAAATAAGCAAGACTTATCTGCCTTTTTTCCTTATCAAATTTCACCGGTGTTATGGGTGTCGGTATTTTCTGTATCAGCGCCAGATGAGAGGCTTCGTATTTTTCATTTGTACGGTTTACGAGTTCTTCGAGGGACGAACCCCGAAGACCTCTTGAATTCCATGTTGCCATAATATGACCTGATATTAAAAATGCTCTTTCATAAACCCGTTCATATCATCGGGAAGAGGCGCGTAAAACTCCCGTCCGTCAAGTATATCCTTCGGGAATACGACTTTGCAGGAATGGAGGAGATGCCGTCTTGCGATCCCCTTTTTGGCACCGTATTTTATATCACCAACCAGGGGATGTAAAAGATATGAAAGCGTTGCCCTGATCTGGTGGGGCTTTCCTGTTATCAGTTCGGCGTTTAAGAGAGTATATCCTTTCCCTGTCTTTATTACATGAAAATCCGTTCTTACGGCATCAAATCCGGGCTTCGGCGTGTCGGATATCACAGAAATATTGCGTGATGCATCCTTTTTAAGAAAAAATTCCGCGGGTCCCTCATTATCAAAGATACCCTCGCAGATGCACTGATAGTATTTTTTTATCTTTCTTTTTTTTATTGCCCTGTCAAGTGCCAAAATGCCTTTGGCAGACACTCCGGCCAGAATGATGCCGGATGTGTTCCTGTCGAGTCTGTTGCAGATCGAGGGTGTAAATGCGTCTTCCTTTTCGATGTACGAAAGGAGCATATCGTTTACGGACACTTCGCCGCTGATATCTGACTGTGACAGGATCCCGGCCGGTTTATCGTAGATAAGGATGTCATCGTTTTCGAATATGATCCTTGATGTGTCGAGAGGTTCGGCATATTTTTTTGTCTTTCCCTGTCCGTGGAATTTGTCAAAGGTCTCATCAGAAAGAAAAAATGAGACTCTGTCGCCGCTCATAAGCCTGTCACTTCCGTCGGATCTTTTTCCGTTCAGCTCAATGTTTTTGTTGCGCAGGAATTTTCTTAACATCCCCTGTCCCGAAAGCGGAAGGATCCTGGTGCAGTATTTTAAAAGGGTGGTACCCTCTTCTTTTTCCGAAATGATATATTCTTTCATCGTCTAAAGGGACAGATTTGAGATCAGTGACCGGATGGAGTCCGTGTTATAGATATCCGTGATCCTGCCGGCAAGTTCGGAAGATCTTTTAAGGAATCTGTCCTCTTCCTTAAAGATCTTGATCCCGACAGATTTAAGGTCGTTTCGGGCAAACATTTCTCTTAAGTGTTTTTCAAGTTTTGATATATCCTTTTTGGGATCCGGACAGAATCCCACGACGCTTTCGGGAGAAATGAAAAAAGCATATACATCAAAGCTTTCACCCGTTGTCGTGATGACGCTGTCATAAAAGAAATGTTCATCGTTTATCTGTCTGCAGCTTTCAAAAAAAGACCCGTCCCCTCCCTTATGGATCATGAACATTATAAAGGAGACGCAGCGCATCGAGGCAGGAATGCACACGACAATGGCTGTTATGGAAAACATGGTGGCATAATCGCTGTATCTGTATTTTCCGACAAAGAAAATCAAAAATGCTATAAGAAACAGTATGAGAGTATGCAAAAACATGACCCGGCGCATTTTTTTTATATATCCGAAGGATCCCTTTGCCATCTATGCTTCCTTCCAGAAATAAAGGAAAAGTGAGTGCGGAAGAACCTTGGTAAAGAAACGAAAGGCGTTCATTGCAGCCGAATAGACTGATATCTCGCGTTTTTTTCGGCTGTCGTTTATCGCCTTTTCAACCACGGCTGCCGGTCTTACCATGGCGATCTTTTTATACGCGGGGATAGAGTGATGCTTCTCGGCGATCTCAAAAAACTCTGTGGCAACAGGCCCCGGACAGACTGCCGTTACGGCAATGCCGCGGTCTTTGAGTTCTTTGTTGAGCGCTCTCGAAAAATTCAGAACATAGGATTTTGTCGCGGAATACACCGCAAATTCGGGCTGCGGCAAAAAGGCTGCGGCTGATGCGAAATTGATGATCCTGGAATTCTTCTTCATATAGGGAAGGCAGATCTTGGTAAACGCGGTCAGAGCCCTGCAGTTTAAGTCGATCATGTTAAGCTCGTCCTCCAGGCTTTCATCATCAAAACGGCCTATTATGCCGGTGCCTGCAGCGTTGACGAGCATGCGTATCTGCGGGTTGACTTCTCTGAAACAATCTATAAGAGCATCCACATGGGCATCATTTGTGATATCCATGGCGATCGGACGGATCCTTGCGTTTCCTTCGATATTTGAAAGACTCTGAAGCCTGTCGAGTCTTCTGGCCAGTATCCATATCTCATCAAGCTTTTTATATGCCCTGTTGATCTGTTTTACACATTCAGCGCCCATTCCCGAGGAGGCGCCCGTAATAATAGCTATGTTCATATGACAGTATCCGGTAAAAAATCCGTTTTTATTATAACTCTTTGAGTAAAGCGGTCAGGAAATCCCAGGTCTTCTGTACCGAGGTGATGGAAAGCTTTTCCTTTGGTGTGTGTGCGCCGTTTATCTGAGGTCCGAATGAAATTACATCAACGGGTTTCAGCGCATGATATATGACTCCGCATTCAAGTCCGGCGTGTATTCCCTTTATTACAGGATTATATCCGAAAAGTTTCCTGTAAACATCCGATGAAAGCTGCATGAGTTTTGATCCCTCATTAAACTCCCAGGCCGGATAATCTCCGTTTACCTCGTAGTTGCCACCGATACCTTCGGCAAGAAACTTGAGTTTATCGGAAAGAGCGTATTTTTCGCTTGATACACTGCTCCTTAATGAAGCTTCCAGTGTAAAGTGGTCGTCACGAAGCCGCATGATCCCGAAATTCAGGGAGGTCTTGACCAGGCCTTTCTGCTTCTCGTCCATGCACATGTTCTGTACGCCGTCGGGAACGGTGTTCATCAAAAAGATAACCCTGTTCTGCAGTCTGGGTTTCAGAACATTTTCGGTGGATTCCCCCAGACATTCGCAATATATCATGAGATTTTTTTCATTTGCGCTGAATTCATTTTTAATGGTCTTTTCAAATTCAGCGATAAGCTTTTCGAAATCCTTTGAATCCCTGGCTGAAACAAGCATACGGCAGTTTGCCTCGCGGGGGATGGCGTTGTCCATGAGGCCGCCCTGCATCCTGAATATATGAAAACCGATCTTTGTGCTCAGGAAATGAAGGAGTCTCCCCATGATGATGATCGCATTTGCGTAGTATCTGTCGATCATGTCGCCGGAATGACCGCCGTGGAGCCCGCTTATCACAACATTGTAGGCAACGCCGGAAATATCAAAGCGTTTTACGGGAACGCGCAGTGTCCCCCGAAGTCCTCCGGCGCAGCTGACATATATGACACCCTCATCTTCCGAATCGAGATTGATCACTTTCCGGGCACTTACTTCTGAAAAATCAAAGCCTTTGACACCGTGCATTCCCGTTTCTTCATCTGTCGTGAAAAGGCACTGAAGCTCGGGATGCGATACCTCATCTTTTGAATCTATGATGGCAAGGATAAGCGCCAGAGCTACCCCGTCGTCCGCGCCCAGAGTTGTCTGACGGGCAAATATCTCATTATCCATATGGTCGACATCGATGCCGTCTGTTTTAAAATCATGCCTGCTCTCCGAGGTCTTCTCACAGACCATGTCCATATGACCCTGAAGCATTACGGGGTCGTGTGCCTCAAATCCTTTTGTGGCAGGCACTTTGATAAAGACATTGTTTAATCCGTCTCTTATGTATTCCAGACCGCGTTTTAGAGCAAAAGACTCCAGATAGGAGGATATGCCGTCCATATTGCCGGAGCCCCTTGGGATGGCGCATATTTCTTCAAAATACGAAAATACTTTTTGGGGTTCAAGCAGCTCAAGCTTTCCCATGATCAAAACCTCGCTTGTATATAAGTATTTATCCTTATCAGGTATGCTGACATTAAAGATGGGAGGCAGACAGCCTCCCATGACAAAATCCTTATCAGATGATATCTATGCCGTCTGAGGGGCTTTTTGCTTTCGGTGCCGCCGCGTCACTGCTTTGTGCTTCATTGCTGTCCGTGCTGCCCTCTCCTGAGATGTTCGGGCTCACACCTATCACGGGATTACCCGCGGCATCCATGGTGACCTGCTGGGTAAGCTGCGAACGGTTGGTGGAAACCCTGCTCATGGCTTCGTTTAACGAAGAAAGGAGTTCTTCATATCTGTCCTGGGCGCTGGATATGGCTTTGCTTAAGATATCCTGAAGCGTGGAGAGTTCCTGGTCCGTATATGTGACAGCGTGCATCTGGTAATTATTGGCGTCGTTTGTAGCCTGATTTAACAGGTCCTGTGCATTTGAACGGGCCTGATTGACGATCTCTCCGGCCTGCGCATAGGCTCTCTGCATGATCTCGTTCTGATCCACCATCTGGCTCTGATACTGTTTCGCCTGGTTTATGATCTCGTCAGCCTGTATCTTCGCATTTTTTAATATTGTATCACGGTTGGCGATTATATTCTGGCAATGTACTATCTCTTCGGGGGTTCTTTCACGAAGTTCCTCCAAGAGTTCAAAAATATCTTCCTTGTTTACTATGATGCTCTCTTTGTTGGAAAAAGCGGCATATTTGCAGCCTTCCAGCAATTCATAGATATCATCGATAGTCTGTTCAATCTTTCCTGCCATTTTGCTCCCCGTTCTCCCTGTACTTTTTGTATACCCTTTCTGCCACGCTGTCAGGTACAAAAAGGCTTATATCACCGCCGAAAGCGGCAACCTCCCTGACTGTGGTCGATGACAGATAGGCATATTCAAGGCTGGTGGTTAAAAACACTGTATCAGCCTGAAGCAGAAGCTTCCTGTTTGTCTGCGCCATCTGCAGCTCGTATTCAAAATCGGTTATGGCTCTTAAGCCTCTGATGACGACATCAAAGTTATTTTTGCGGACATAATCCACCAAAAGTCCCGAAAACGAATCGACGGTAACATTCGGTATATCCGCACATACTTCCTCTAACATTTTAACACGGTCGTCTGCAGAAAACAACGCACTTTTTGCCTTGTTGTCAAGTACCGAGACCGTGAGGCTGTCAAAAAGCTTGGATGCTCTTTTTATGATATCGATATGGCCGAAGGTTACGGGATCAAAACTCCCGGGATAGATCGCACTTGTCATTTTTTTGCTCTTTTCAATAATATATGTCTGTTGGTCTTGTAATCCTTTGTACGGATGATCTCAAAATCGCCGCCGCAGAGTTCTTCCGTATCGGTTTCGTTTGAAGCTTCGATTATGATCAGGGTTTCATTGTCTGCCAGCTTTGAGGATGAAAGATACCGCATCACGGCAAGTTCCAGGCCCATATCGTAGGGCGGGTCCATGAATATCACATCAAAGGGTCCCTGTTTTTCGATCATCAGAAGCCCTCCGAGCACATCGGAAGTCATCACATCGGCCTTATCCTCAAGATGCGTTATCTTAAGGTTTTCATTTATCACTTTTACGGCTTCCCTGTCATTTTCAACAAAGGTGCAGTGGCTCGCTCCTCGGCTTAAGGCTTCTATGCCTATGCTGCCCGTGCCCGCAAAAAGGTCGAGGAACCTCGAATCCGGGACATATCCCTGTATCGTATTAAAAAGAGTTTCCTTGTATCTGTCAAGCGTGGGTCTTGTCTTATTCCCTTTAAGAGATTTCAACAGGAGTCTCCTTGCGCTGCCGGCTATAACCCTCATAATAAAAACTACCTCACTTTTGTGCCCTTGCCGTCCCGCTTTGTCAGCTTCACATGTGTAAGCGGCATCTGTCTGTCATGATATAAAATGGTGCGTTCATCGGCGTAATTCATGTAATAGACAGCTTCAAGACCGTCGTCCGCGCCGAGCTTCATTCCTCTCACGCCGATCGCGTTCTTTTTCTTTTCGGGAATCTCTTCAAGCGAGAAACGAAGGAAGAATCCCGCATCGGACTGCAAAAGCACCTGCCTGTCGGTCTCCTCGTCGTAGATCCTGATATCAAAAAGCTCATCGGAATCCGAAAGCGTCGTGCAGGAGACTGTACGCTTGGTCATAACATTGAACTCCTGTCCGTCGACAAACTTCATCATGCCCTTTTTTGTTACAAAAATCAACCGGTTGTTTATTATCCTGTCCATATCCCCGACAAAGATAAAGTGTTCTTTTGAACTGTCGAAATTACTCATATTGTCAACGGGTATGCCCTTGTCACGAAGTTTGCTCATGGGAAGGCTTAAGCATCTGATGATATGGAGCTGTCCGCTGTTGGTGAAAATGCCTACCCTGCCTGTGTTTTTGACTGTAAAATAATAACGGAACGAAGCGTCGTCATTTTCTATGGTCTCTTTATTCCTTTCAAATGTAGGCATGTCAATGACTCTGGCGTATCCGAACCGGTCCATGACAAATACCACATCGGTTTCTTCGACGGGCTTTTCTTCAAAGGCGGCGGTCTTGAAGTTTCCGATATCGGTAAGTCTGGCTCTGTTCAGCTTTTCCTTGATACTGTCGAGGTCTTCAAGGATCTGTTTTGACATCGCGTCACGGCTTTCAAGCTTTTCCCTGTAATCTTTGATATTGGCGAGAGTCTGCGCATGATCCTTTTTTAAGGCGGCTATCTCAAGACCAATGAGTTTGGAAAGCCGCATGTCGAGGATAGCTTCCGCCTGCTTCAGTGAAAACCTTAAGGCCGCGGCATCGAGGGCCGAAGCCGGATCTTTGAAGCTGATGCCTGTTGTGTTTCCGTTTACAAGGCAGTCGAGAACCTGGTCTCTTTTTTTGCTGCCTCGGAGGATTTCGATTATCAGATCGATACAGTCGCAGGCCCTGATCAGACCTTCCTGTATATGCGCTTTTTCCTCCTCTTTTTTGAGCAGGCAGGTGTATTTCCTGGTGTTGATGTCATACAGGAAGGACACATGCCGCGATATGGCATCGCGAAGTCCCAAAGTCTCGGGTCTTCCCGAACAGACGGCAAGCATGTTCACTCCGAAAGTGTCCTCAAGCTTCGTCTTGCTGTAGAGAAGATTTTTGATGTTTTCCGGATCGGAATCCTTTTTAAGTTCTATGACAATGCGGATGCCTTCTTTTGATGACTGGTTTGAAACATCCACTATGTCGGTGGTCTTTTTTGATTCTACCAGATCGATGACATCAGACATGAACTTTCCTATTCCGGCTCCTATCATCGTATAAGGGATCTCTTTTATCACGAGATTGATCCTGCCGTTCTTGCCTTTTTCGGTTTCAACCTTTCCTCTGATCTTTATCCGGCCGGTTCCTGTCTCGTATATGTTTTTCAGCTCGTCGGCATTGGTTATGATGCCGCCTGTGGGAAAATCCGGACCCTTTACATATTCCATAAGTTCATCGAGGGTTATGTCCCTGTTTTTGATATAGGCCTGTTCGGCTTCTATTACCTCAACAGGATTATGCGGCGGTGTCGAGGTGGTCATTCCGACGGCGATACCTTCGGAGCCGTTTATGAGAAAATTGGGTATCTTTACGGGGAGGACAGAGGGCTCGCGCTCAGTCTCGTCAAAATTAGGCACAAAATCAACAGTATCCTTGTCCAGATCCTTTAAGAAAACCTCTTCCGTTACCTCCTTAAGACGCGCTTCCGTATATCTCATGGCTGCGGCTCCGTCTCCCTCTATGGAGCCGAAATTACCGTGACCGTCCACCAGCGGACATTCTTTTTTGAATTCCTGGGACATTACCACAAGAGATTCGTAGATGGAACTGTCGCCGTGGGGATGATATTTACCCATTGTATCTCCGACTATACGGGCACATTTTCTGTAGGGCCTGTCGCTTTTTAAGCCGAGCTCGCTCATATCATAGAGTGTCCTTCTCTGTACGGGCTTTAAGCCGTCCCTTATATCGGGGATCGCCCTGCTTATGATCACGCTCATCGCATAATCGATATAGGATTTCTGCATTATGTCCGAATACTCGGAATTGATTATATTATCCGTTACCATTTTTTACCTCGGTGTTTATTATATATTTGCGCTGACTGTCTTTTTGGAGGATCAGACATCCAGCATGGCGTCGCGGGCATGCTCATATATGAAATCTTTTCTGGGAGCAACATCATTTCCCATCAGAAGTTCCGTGGTGGATGATGCAAGCCTTGCATCATCTATGCTTACCTGCATCAGCATGCGTCTTTCGGGATCCATGGTGGTTTCCCATAGCTGCTCGGGATCCATTTCTCCGAGTCCCTTATATCTTTGCAGCGTAAAGGTGCCCTTGTGGGTCTTTCTGTATTTTTCCAGAGCCCTGTCATCGTACAGATATTCGCTCTCTCCCTTTGAAGGCTGCGCCCTGTAAAGAGGGGGCATCGCGATATAAACATGCCCCTGAAAGATCAGATCCGGCATGAACCTGTAAAAGAGAGTCAGCAGCAGAGTTGAGATATGCGCCCCGTCCACATCGGCATCCGCCATTATGATGATCTTGTCATAGCGGAGCTTTGTTATGTCGAAATCGTTGCCGTATCCTTCCGAAAATCCGCATCCGAAGGCGTTTATCATCGTTTTTATCTCGGCATTTGCAAGTATCTTGTCAATGGATGCTTTTTCGACATTGAGGATCTTTCCCCTGATGGGAAGGATCGACTGGTACATTCTGTTTCTGGCAGTCTTTGCGGAACCTCCCGCAGAGTCTCCCTCGACGATGAAGATCTCGCATTTTTTTGGATCTCTTGATTCGCAGTTGGCAAGTTTTCCGTTTGAATCAAAGGAATACTTCTGCTTTGTCAGCAGATTTGTACGTGTCTTCTCCTCGGCCTTTCTGATCTTTGCCGCTTTTTCGGCGCAGGAGATCACGGTCTTTAAGGTTTCCAGATTTCTGTCAAAATACAGCTGGATCTCGTCTCCCGTTACCTTTCCCACGGCCCTTGAGGCGTCCTGATTATCAAGCTTGGTCTTGGTCTGTCCTTCAAATCTGGGATCGGGATGCTTGATGGAGACTACTGCTGTCATGCCGTTTCTTATGTCGGTGCCGTTGAAGTTTGCATCCTTTTCTTTTAATATCCCGAGCTGTCTGGCGTAAGTATTCATGACCTGGGTGAACATGGTCTTGAAGCCCGTGATATGCGAACCGCCTTCAGCGTTGTAAATGCAGTTGCAAAAACCCAGCACATCTTCATGGAACTCATTGACATACTGGAAAGCGCATTCCACCGTTATTCCTTCCGAAGCGCCTTTAAAATATACGATATCAGTAAGGGCCTCATTATTCTTGTTCATGTCTTTGATAAATCCGACAAGGCCTTCCGGCTCATGATAGGTTATCTCTTCAAAAAGGGGCCCGCGCAGATCCTTGTAGATGATCGTAAGCTCGGGATTTAAGTATGCGGTCTCGTGCAGTCTTGATTTGATCTCATCCGATTTAAAACGTGTGGTATCAAAGATCTCACTGTCAGGCAGGAAATTGATCCTTGTGCCGGTTTTGTTTGTTCTGCCGAGGACCGGAAGAAGCCCGTCGACAAGATCGACTACGGGTTTTCCTCTCTCATACCTGTCGTGTGAGATGACACCGTCCCGCTTGACTGTGATATCCAGAAATTCGGAAAGAGCGTTGACTGCGGACGATCCCACACCGTGAAGTCCGCCGGAGGTCTTGTAAGACGAACCGTCAAATTTTCCTCCCGCATGAAGTGTAGTCAGGACCACACGCTCTGCTGAGATCCCTTTTTCGTGCATGCCCACAGGTATGCCTCTTCCGTTATCTTCAACAGTGGCAGATCCGTCGGCTTCAAGCGTCACTTTTATGGTGTCGCAATAACCTGCCAGATGCTCATCGACAGAATTGTCCATGATCTCATACAGGCAGTGGTTCAATCCTTTTACGCCCGTGCTGCCGATATACATGCCGGGACGCAGACGCACGGGCTCCAGGCCTTCGAGGACCTGGATACTCCCGGCGTCGTAAACTTCATTTACTGTCGTGTCCATTTATCTTCCCTTCAACAATTTGTGAGCCGCTTCGGCGGCAATCCTAAAAACACAATATTTGGATTAACTATGGGATTATAACACAAGATTTGGAAAAAAGAAAGCACTTTAGAACAAATGTTCTGATGTCAGAAGATGAGATCCCCCTCAACGGATTTCAGATAGTCAATGTCGTAAAGCCTCCCCATGTCAAGCCTTTTGTAATAATCGGAAAGATACAGATTTTTCTTGTGCCTGTAATATGTCGCGGGCGCAATGTCAAGAATATTTATGATCTGCCTGTCGTTTTTATCTTTCATTAAAAAAACAACATCGGAAAATCTGTAAGCTTCAAGTCCGGGTTTCTTCCATGCCACATACTTTCGTCTTCCGGCATTGCGGCATCTTTTTTTCAGATAGTCGGACACATATACGGATAATAAAAGATTGCCGCCTTTAATATCCATGTATATCCCCACATCCTCAAAGAGCTGTTTTAAGTTGGAATAGTTTTTCTGCCTTAAAGCATCCTCGAGTTCTTCCTTTGAGATGTTATATCTCAGCCTGATATCATCAAAATCCAGTCTTTCCTTAACCTTCATGACAAATACCTCCTGTTTATGTCCGGTTTCCACCTTTTAAACCGATTCTATCATAATTAAATTTGATAGTAAAGACAAAAAAATAAAAAAAGACCGCCGCAGACAACTGCGGCAGTCTTTTTAAGCAGTGTTATTATCTCTTGATGTTAAATGCGTCAAATCCGGGGATGCATGCACCCTCTCCGAGTTCTTCTTCGATACGGAGCAGCTGGTTGTACTTGGCAACACGCTCTGATCTTGAAGGAGCACCGGTCTTGATCTGGCATGTGTTAAGAGCTACTGCAAGATCGGCGATCGTGGTGTCTTCGGTTTCGCCTGATCTGTGAGAAGCGATGGTGGTATATCCGGCCTTGTGAGCCATCTTGATCGCCTCGAGGGTTTCTGAAACGGAACCGATCTGATTGAGCTTGATGAGGATGGAGTTTCCTGCTCCAAGCTTTATACCCTTTGAAAGTCTTTCGGTATTTGTAACAAAGAGGTCATCGCCGACGAGCTGAACCTTGTCTCCGATCTCTTTTGTCATCTTCTGCCAGCCTTCCCAGTCTTCCTCATCAAGACCGTCCTCGATGGAATAAACGGGATATTTCTCTATGAGGCTCTTCCAGTGAGCAATAAGCTCATCTGAAGTGAAGTCTTTGCCTGACTTGGGCTGATGATAGAAGCCCTTGCCTTTTTCGCTCTTCCACTCACTTGAAGCAGCATCCATTGCAAGAACGAAATCCTTGCCGGGCTCGTAGCCGGCTTCTTTTATAGCCTTTAATATAAGCTCAATGGCATCCTCGTCACCCTTAAGGCTGTTGGGAGCAAATCCTCCTTCATCACCTACAGCGGTAACATCCTTCATTTCCTTGATGAGTTTCTTTAAGGTCTGGAATACCTCTGCACACCAGCGTAATCCTTCCTTGAAAGACTTTGCGCCGGCAGGCATGATCATGAACTCCTGAGTATCTACGGAGCTGTCAGCGTGAGCGCCGCCGTTTAAGATATTCATCATGGGAAGAGGAAGCCTGTTTCCGTTTGCTCCTCCGAGGAATTTATAAAGAGGAAGTCCGTAAGACTCGGCAGCAGCTTTGCAGGTCGCGATGGATACAGCAAGGATAGCGTTTGCTCCAAGCTTGCTCTTGTCCTTTGTGCCGTCAGCCTTGATCATTGCCGCATCAACAGCATAGATATCGGTTGCGTCCATGCCGACGATGGCATCAGCTATCACGGTATTGATATTCTCTACTGCTTTTGAAACACCCTTTCCTCCAAAACGGCTCTTGTCACCGTCCCTGAGTTCAAGCGCCTCAAATTCTCCGGTGGAAGCACCGCTGGGAGCGGCACCGCGGCCTACCGTGCCGTCAACGAGGGTTACCTCTGCTTCGACGGTAGGGTTTCCTCTGGAGTCAATGATCTCTCTTCCTATTACCTTCTCAATTTCCAAATACATAAGCTTTGTCCTTTCTGAGCACATAAGGCTCGCTTTTATTGTTCATCGCTGCCGGATAAAACCAGCAACCCTTATACTACCACAATTTCACGGCACCTTCAATGAAATCTTAGTCCTCTTTTTTTACTATGCGGTCACGGTCCTTAAAGACGGAATCGGCGTTTATCACTCCCCTGACGCAGGATGTGGGGTAGATGTTAGTATTGCGTCCAACAACAGTGCCCGGGTTCAGCACGCTGTTACAGCCGACCTCCACATGATCGCCCAGCATGGCTCCGAATTTTTTTAATCCTGTTTCTATCAGTTCTCCGTCGGGAAATTTCACGACAACATTTTTTTTGTCGGATTTCACATTGGAGGTTATGGAACCTGCGCCCATATGTGAATAAAAACCAAGGATCGAATCTCCGACATAATTATAATGAGGAACCTGTACATGGTTGAAGAGGATCACATTTTTCAGTTCGGTGGAATTTCCGACGACACAGTCATTTCCTATAAGAGCCTTTCCTCTTATGAAAGCACCGGGCCTTACTTCTGTATTCTCCCCGATTATGCACGGACCGACTATCGTGGAATAGTTCCAGATCTTTGCGGACCTTGCAATAAAAACTCCGTCACCCTTGTCCTCGAATACGGACATGTCAAGCTTGGATGAAAGTTCCGTAATAAGTCCGCCGATACCCGGAAGTGCTTCCCAGGGATAGTTAAACTGTAAAAGATAATCCTTTGCAAGAGTTTCGTTCAGGTCATAGAGATTTTTGATAAGGGCATTTTCCGTCATTTGTTCCTCTCCTATTTTTTGTTTACTTTTTCAATGAGTTCAAGATTCGGTCTGATACGCCCGGTGATATCATTGGTCTTGATCGAATTTACGTATTTTGCAACATACCTGTACAGAGTTGTCCTGTATTCTTCGGGAGTTATCTCTCCTTTTTCGACTCCGGCAAGTCCCTTTTCCCAGCTGGCCGTCATCTTGGGCTCGAGCATCCCGGGAAGAGTTTGGCGGACGATCTCATATATCATTTCTCCGATTTTTTTCGGTGTCAGGACCTGTGTTTTTTTATTAAGATTAAGGTATCCGATACGGATCAGCTTTTCTATTATACCGGCACGGGTTGCGGAGGTTCCGATGCCGGCTCCCTTTATCTGCGCCCGAAGCTCCTCATCCTCTATAAGCTGACCGGCATTTTCCATGGCAAGTACCATGGAACCGGAAGTATATCTTTTGGGAGGGCTTGTTTTGCCTTCTTTTATTTCAAAGGAATCAATATTTAAGATATCACCCTTATGAAGTCCCTCTATAAGCTTTAAGAGACCTTCATTATCTGATATGCTGTCTTCTTCTGAAGAATCATCCGGCTGTTTCTTTTCTTTTTCGGGTTCGGGAGCGGCAACCTGAAGAAATCCCTTTTCTTTAAGGATCTTTACATTTGAAAAGAATTTCTCCTTTCCTGCCTGAAGCGTAAGGGAGGCTTTCCTGTATACTGCCGGGGCAAAAAAGATCGAAAGGAAACGTCTTGCTATCAGGTCATATATCTTTTTCTGAAGCTCGGACACGGAATCAAAACGGGAAATATCACCGGTCGGTATTATGGCATAATGATCAGTAACCTTGCTGTCATCGACATACTGGGTCTTTTCTATTCCCTTGTAAAGTCCCTCATCGCGAATCTTAAGGACGGCTTCCTTAAGCGGAGGATATTTATAAAGACCTGAAAGATTTTTTGTGATCTCCTTTGATACCGCAGTGGACAGGACTCTTGCATCCGTACGCGGATATGTGGTCAGTTTGCTTTCATAAAGCGTCTGTACGGCATTAAGAGTCTCATCGGGACTTATCTTGAAACGCTTTGAACATTCGGCCTGAAGTTCGGCGAGATTGAACAGCAAAGGGGCCTTTTTCTTTTCTTCGGTGATGTCGGTCTTAAACACCATTGCCGACTTAAACTCGGACATTCCGGATATAAAGGATTCGGCATCGCTTTTTTCCTTAAAGCCTTTTTCATTATAAAGCTTTGGCGACTCAAAATATTCGGAACCCTTTACGGCTTTCCATGCGCCGGAAAAGTTAAGTCCTTCTTTTTCAAACAGAGCATTTATCTTAAAAAACGGTGTTTCCTTAAAATCTCTTATCTCGCGTTCTCTTTTGACGACCATTCCGAGAACGCAGGTCATAACGCGTCCTACCGCAATGGCGGTGTATTTTTTTGTGCCGGCTGCCTCGTTGAGCATTCTTCCGTATTTGACGGAAAGGGCCCTCGAAAAATTGATGCCCATGGAATAATCCTCTATCCCGCGCATGATGCCGGCATTGGCAAGATTTCTGTAATCCTCATAAGGCCGCGCTTCGTTGATCCCGCGGAGGATCTCTTCTTCTGTAGTCGAATCTATCCAGACCCGCTTTTCCGTAAGACCGTTCCTTACTCCCGACTTCATTCTTATGAGTTCCTCTATGACCTGTCCTTCGCGTCCCGAATCGCCTGCCCAGAGGCATACATCGATATCATCTCTGTGAAGGCAGTTCTGCACGGATTCATATTGTTTTTTTACATTGGGGATAACATCATAGAGATATTCTTCCGGAAGAAACGGAAGGTCTTTCAGAGCCCATTTTTTTAAACTTTGATCGTAGCTTTCAGGGTAGAGCATCTCCACAAGATGCCCGACACACCAGGTTATGCAGTATTCGTCATTTTCGATGAGTCCGTTTCCGTTGCCCTTAACCTTTAATATCCTGGCATATTCGCGGGCCACGGAAGGCTTCTCGGTTATGATCAAGGTCTTGCCCAAAGTATGTTTTCTCCGATCTTTTCGTAAAGGTCTTTCCTGCTGCCTGTAAGAATATCGGCGGCATCTGTCATTCCACCCGTTTGTGGGCGCGGAAGAAACATATCCGATGCCGGTGTCTCGGTAAACTCTATCTTGATATTTTCAAAATCGTTCTTGAAAAAGATCCGTACATATCTTCTGCACTCGCCCTCGATGAAGGAAGCTTCGGCCTTTAAGCACAGATCATTGTCTTCATCTTTTGCAAACTGCGCGATGCCGGAAACAATATACTGCTCTCCTTTAAAGCTCATCACGCTGTATCTGTCCTTGTCATGTGCAACAAGAAGGTCATTGGTCCGATCCTCCTCTTTCATATGGATAACAAGCCCTTTCTTGTCTTTTTCAAAGGAAATCTCGGACAGACCGGAAGTGCGGTTGTTCTGCATGTATTGAAGAAAATGCGGCATGAATGAGCAGCCTTTTGTATCAAGAACATAAGACAGACCGTGGATACAGGCGCTCATCTTTTCAAATGACAGGTCGGCGGGATACTGAGAGCTTTTTTTCTTCCATCCGCCTCTCTTCCGTGTGACCTTTACAGCTCTTTTTGAAAATGATGATAATAAGTCATCAAGCTTTTTCTTCGAAGAGGGATTGTCAACAAGAAAGGCGGGAGGATTATATACATCGCCGAAATAGGAACTGACGAGGTCATTCAGGCTTTCTTCTTTGTTATCATCCCCGCCGGCATTTATGACGATAACTATATCGTTCTGAGAAAAAACGAAACATTCCTGGAGCATCATACCCGAAAACATAATGTCCCCGGGCTTTGCGCCAACGATCACCTGACAGCCGTAACCGTACCCCGGGCTGTCTTCAAATTCAAATCTTTTTTCAAGCGATTTTTCCATCCATGCATCCGAGATTATCCGCTTATCACCGTATACACCCTTTTTCATATACAGCTGGCCGATCTTTGCGACATCTTCCGGATACATGGTAAGTCCCCACCCGCCTTTGGTGATACCTCTGGGACACTTTTCCCAGATATAGTTTCTGATGCCGAGCGGCTCAAAAAGACGGGGTTTAAGATAATCATCCATGGGGATACCTTTAAGGGCCGTGACAGCTGCCGACAGAACATAGGAGTTCATGGAATCATATTCAAAACGACAGCCGGGTTCAAAATGCAGAGGCGCGTCAAAAAACATGGACAGCCAGTCGTTTCCGGAATGGATCCCGCTTTCATTAAAGGTTGAGCCTGAAGACATCGTCAGCAGGTCATATACGGATATGTTTTTCAGTTTGAGTGAGTTTAAAAAAGATATCCTTGATCCGAATATTTCGGTAAGTTTTGTGCCGGGGGACAGTTTTCCCTCATCAACAAGCATACCGACAGCCAGATTGGTTATGCTTTTTGCTATACCATGCTGGGAATGCCAGGTTTCCTTAAGATAAGGAGAAAAAGATGCTTCGGCAATGACTTTCCCGTGACGGAGCATCAGAAAATGATGAAGATCACAGGACAGTTTTTGAAGATCGTTCAGAAAATCTCTTATATACAACGACGAGACCCCTTCGCTTTCCGGGGTCACTTCAGGGTGTCTTATGATCTCTTTAAGATCTGTGGTACATACTCTTGTTTTTTGAGGCTCGTAATCAGCCTTTGAAGAGAAATCAGACTGCGGCCTCAAGAACACACTTTTCAAAATCCCTCTCCTCCATGGGTTTTCCCAAAAGATATCCCTGGATATTATCACAGCTGATCTTTTTAAGGAAATCCATCTGGTCTTCTTCCTCCACACCTTCGGCTATTGTTTCAAGACCGAGCCTTCTGACCATGTTTACAACCGATTCGGTGATGATACCGGTAGTATCATCGGAGATCACGGTATCGATAAAACTCTTGTCTATCTTAAGAGTGCTGATCGGAAGAGACCTAAGGTATGAAAGTGATGAAAATCCCGTGCCGAAATCGTCGAGAGCGATCTTTAAGCCGAACTGACGCATCCTTGATACCTTTTCTATGATCTCGGAAGTACGCTCGATCAGGACACTTTCGGTTATTTCGATCTCCAGGTTCTCGGGATCGATATCCGCGGATCTTAGGAATTTCAGAAGATCATCAACAAAATTGTCCTTTTTAAGCTGGATCGCAGAGATATTTATGGACATTACACCGTTGAAATTATATTTCTGGCGCCATTCTTCAAGCTTTGCGACAGCCGTTCTGATCACCCACTGTCCTATGGGAATGATGCCGCCGCTCTTTTCGGCAAGGGGTATGAATTTCATCGGAGATATGTAACTTCCGTCATGCTCCTTCCAGCGTATCAGGGCTTCACAGCCGCGAAGCTTGCCGGTTGCCGCATTATACTGCGGCTGATAGAAAAGAACGAAATTCTGCATCATTATGGCATCCTGAAGGCGTTTTTCCACCTCAAAGCCTTCAAGGAACTTTTTCATCATATTTGTATCGAAATAATGTATCTTGTCACGCTCTCCGTCCTTTGCGGCATATACACAGATCTCGGCGTTCTGGAGCACGCCCAGTCCGGTATGGGCCGAATCGGGAAACACGGCAACGCCGACCGTTACGGAAAGATAGATTTCATCTTTGTTGCTGAGAACAAAGGGCTTTTTCAGGCGGTTTCTTATTTCCCGGACTATGCTCTCAACGCTTGTTTCAATTCCGGGATCATATACCGATATTACAAACACATCGGTGCCGAATCTGCCGACATTTACCCTGTCATTGTTAAAGCCGGACAGATACTGGCCGAAAAGCATTATAAGCTCATCTCCGTATACAAGTCCTAAAGAATCATTGATCCGTTTGAACGAGTCTATATCAACAAGAGCTACATGAAGCGGCACATGCTCCTGTTTTGCTTTTTCGACATTATCATTTAACTGTTCAATGAAATAATTTCTGTTGATCAGACCGGTCTGATTATCATAATAGGCAAGGTAAGTCAGCTCATCCTTCTGGATATGCAGACGGGTGATATTTCTGAAACAGACATATTTTTCCGCGGGAAAACCTTCGTCGTCACTGATAAGAAAAGCGGACACCTCGATCCATTTCCGCCCCGACTTTAAGCAGAACTCCTTTGAGACCACATTGCCGCCGTCTCCTGTGCTGATCGAGATGATGTCCATAACATCATCCGCATCGATATCGCGTATAACATCTCTTATGGCGGGAATGTCTTCCACACATTTCACATCAACACCGATCATGCCGGCAAAGTCCCCCACACAGTGGAAAACACCGCTTTCGAGATTGTAGCAGTAATAAGCATTCCCCGATACATCAAGGAATTTGTCAAAGATATGTCTGTCGGCCGCAAGTTTCCGGTTTTCTTCCTTCAGAAGGTCAAACTGATAGACCAATGAAGCATTATCGGAAACATTGACGGTTATCGTTTCCTTATCGACGGAAAAATTATCTTGCATTGATATACCCCTTTGCCTTCAGCAGCTCGGCACAGAGCACAGCACCTCCCGCAGCGCCGCGGACAGTGTTGTGGGAAAGACCGACAAATTTGTAATCAAAGATGGTATCCTTGCGGAGTCTTCCTACAGAGATACCGAAGCCTCTTTCAAAATCAACATCCTTTGAGACCTGAGGACGGTCATCATCGGACAGATACTGTATGAACTGT
This sequence comes from Lachnospiraceae bacterium, assembly GCA_024690825.1. Classification (GTDB taxonomy): domain Bacteria; phylum Bacillota; class Clostridia; order Lachnospirales; family Lachnospiraceae; genus NK4A144. The sequence goes on from JAILOK010000012.1 coordinate 28,431, forward strand.
TTCGGAGCCGAGGGAAGTCCCAGTTCCTGAGGTTCACCCTTAAATGAGATGAGCTTTTCGATCAGTTCTTCCTTTTCCGGCTTCTTCGAAAAGTCAACAAAGACGGAAGCGGTATGTCCGTTAAGTACCGGTACGCGGATGCACTGGCTTGTGATCACAGGTCCTTCGGCGCTTACAATCTCATCATTTTCCATATGCCCAAAAATCTTTAAGGGTTCCTTTTCGCTTTTTTCTTCTTCGCCGTTTATGAACGGGATCACATTTCCGATCATTTCGGGCCAGTCCTTAAAGTTTTTACCTGCGCCCGATATGGCCTGATAGGTAGAGACGACCGCCCTTGAAGGTTCAAATTCTCTCCAGGCAAAAAGTACAGGCGCATATGACTGGATGGAACAGTTGGGCTTTACTGCAATAAAACCGCGGCTGGTCCCGAGACGTTTTCTCTGTGATTCTATTATCTTTGCATGCTCCGGATTTATCTCGGGAACGATCATCGGAACATCCTTTGTCCATCTGTGGGCGGAGTTGTTTGATACAACGGGGACTTCGGCTTTTGCGTACTCCTCTTCTATCCTGCGGATCTCGTCTTTTGACATATCCACCGCAGAAAAGCAGAAGTCAACATCCTTTATGACATCACTGACATCACTGACATTTTTTACCACGATATCCTTTACGCCTTCGGGAATTTCCTCCTCAAGCTTCCAACGGTCCTTTACGCATTCAAGATAAGTTTTTCCGGCACTTTTGGGGCTTGCGGCGATGGTGCTCACTTCAAACCACGGATGATCGGAAAGCAATGAAATGAATCGCTGGCCAACCATTCCGGTGCCGCCAAGGATCCCGACCTTTAATTTTTCCATAATCCTGCCTCCTCTTTAAGATATTCATCATAGTATCTGATGATCTTTTTCATAGACGCACTTCCCGGAGCACCGAAGGTTACTCTCTTTTCGACACATGTCTTAAGGGAAATGGCATCATATATGTCCTCTTCAAACAGATCGCTTTCTTCTTTATAATCCGAAAGAGAAAGTCCGTCAAGCGATGTGTTTAATGATATGGCTTTTAATACAAGCCTTCCCGATATTGAATGCGCATCTCTGAAAGGAACGCCTTTCTTTACAAGATAATCGGCTGCATCGGTGGCATTTGTAAACCCCTGCCTGGCACTTTTTTCCATGGTGTTCTTATTGAAGGTTATGGTAGAAAGCATGCCGTTAAATTCGCGAAGGCAGTCATGCACGGTCTCCATCGCATCAAACGATACTTCTTTATCCTCCTGCATGTCTTTGTCATATGCGAGAGGGATTCCCTTCATTGTGGTAAGAAGGGACATCAGAGATCCGTATACACGCCCTGTTTTGCCTCTGACAAGCTCAGCGATATCCGGATTCTTTTTCTGCGGCATGATGGAAGAACCCGTGGAATACCTGTCGTCTATCTCCACAAAGCTGTATTCGTTGCTGTTCCAGATGATGATCTCTTCGGAAAATCTTGAAAGATGCATCATTATTATCGAAAGCGCCGAGAGGAACTCGATCAGATAATCCCTGTCGGAAACCGAATCCATCGAATTCCTTGTCGGGCCCTTATCAAATAAGAGAAGCTCTGCCGTGTATTCCCTGTCCAGATCATATGTCGTGCCGGCCAGAGCCCCGGACCCCAAAGGACAGGAGTTCATGCGGTCAAAGATGCTCTTAAGCCGTTCTCTGTCACGTATGAACATCTCAAAATACGCGCTCATATGGTGGGCAAGCGTTACGGGCTGCGCTTTCTGGAGATGCGTAAAGCCCGGCATATATGTATCGGTATTGTTTTTTATTATATCGAAAAGGGTATTTTGCAGATCAAAGATGCCTTTGTCTGTAAGCTTTATCTGATTTCTCGTGTAAAGCTTCATATCAAGAGCAACCTGGTCGTTGCGGCTCCGGCCTGTATGGAGTTTTTTTCCGATGTCGCCTATCCGTTCCGTCAGTATGGTCTCGACAAAGCTGTGTATGTCTTCATATTCATCGGTTACATGAAGAGCATCCGATTCGAGATCTTCGCGTATCTTTATGAGAGCGTCGATCATCCTGCTGCTTTCATCGGAAGATATGATACCGCATTTGCCGAGCATGCGGGCGTGAGCTATACTTCCTGCGATATCCTCTTTGTACATTTTTTTGTCAAAGCCGGATGAAGCATTGAATTCATAAGCGGACCTGTCGGTCGCGGAGGTAAATCTTCCTCCCCATAACTTAGGCATTTCATTCTCCTTTTATCACAAGCCCGGCACTGAGCATAACTGCATTTCCGATACAGACCGGTATCAGGAAACCTGTCAGGGCACCGACAAAAGTCAGAACGGCCGCAACAAGGATCGATACGAAGGACGGCATCTGGGCAAGGAATACACCCATCACAACTTCGATTATCATGATTATCACGAGTATCGGTATCGTTACTTCAAGTTTCAGCACCGAGAACACACCGGTAACAGCAATCAGCGCCACCAGGAAAATGAGGCTCATGGTCGCCCGCGGAATCAGTCCGAAAACGAGGCTGTCGGTGGATCTTCTGTTGTGTGACTGATCGCGAAGCCTTCTTTCCTCCTGTACGTCTGCGGCTCTCTGGACATCACGTGTTCTTTCGCGAAGCGGACGGTCGGGATCGGGAAGATTGCCGGGAGCGGCCGTATTAGTATGTCCGGCCATTCTGTTTTGATGATACCCCGGATTCATCTGGTTCATCTGATTCATCTGATTCATTTGTCCCATGGGGTTTATCTGGTTTCCCGGATATCCTGCGCCGGTCATGCCGTTACCGGGCATCTGCGGATATGAAGGGGCAAATGACATGTTCTGTCCCGTACTTTCAGAGAAAGAGCTTCCGGTATTTTCGCTGCCGGTATTATATGGATTATCATCATAATATGTATCGCGATCCCTTGCAGGCTTTCTCTCCTGCCTTTCAAGCCGCGCGTCTTTCTTCGGGGGCCTTTGCGGACGTTCACGTCTTGAAATACTGCGGCTTTTCTCGGGACGCTCTCTTCTGGCGGATCTGCCTCTGTCGCTTCCGTATCTGCTGTCTGCCCTTTCGAGGATCTCGGCTTTCTCCGGATCGAGAGCGGTGGGAGCAACAGTTCTTGCTATGGGTTTCTGGTTATTGTATAAAGGCGGAGTCCGGTAATAATTTCTCTCATAAACAGGAGGGATTTCGGTGTCGGAGATATTCTCCTGTCCGCCTGCAGTTTCGGATTCGGATGCTGTAACAGCCTCATAGGCAGTATCGTGTTCGGATACAGCAGCCTCATCGACCGTCTCAGGTTCGGATACAGCAGCAGCCTCATCGGCAGTATCGTGTTCGGATACAGCAGCGGCCTCATCGAAAGTCACGGGTTCGGATGCTGTATCGGCCTCGACGGAAGCCTCGGAACCGGACGCTGTATCTTCCTCATCGGCAGCTTCGGATTCGGATATAACATCATTTTCAGGGACAGTATCAGCTTCGGATACTGCACCGGCTTCATCGACAGTTTCAGGTTCGAATGGTGCATCGTCCGCAAATGCAGTATCAGTTTCGGATGCTGTATCGGTCGTTACTGCGGCTTCAGCTTCGGGTACTTCATCGGCCTCAACTTCAGTATCAGGTGCGGATACAGTATCGCCCTCCTCATCAAAAGTATCGGGTTCGGATACAGCGGCAGTCTCATCGACCGTTTCGGGTTCGGATTCTGCCTCAGCCTCGATTGCAGTCTCGGATCCGGACGCTGTATCTTCCTCAACAGCAGTCACGGATTCTGAAGAAGCATCAATTTCATCGACATTATCTGTTTCGGATGCTGCAGCGGCCTCAACGAGAGGTTCAGGTTCGGATGACACATCTGTCCCGGCGGTATTTCCGGATTCGGATGCCGTATCGGTTTCAACGACAGTGTCATATCCGCCTGCAGGCCTTATCCCGTCAACAAGAACGGTATCTTCCTCAAATTCTTCGGGGCTTTCATATTCGTGTCCCGCAAAAGAAGGATCTTTTGATGAATCTTCCGGCTGAAGGATCACAGAAGGCGCCGGTGCATCATACATAACAAACCCGGTTCCAGCATTCTGATCCGGCGGCGGGTTACTTCCCGGATCATCCGGCAGGAAACTGAATCCCGTAAATGAAGGGTCACCTTCGGGAGAACTGCTCATATCAAAAGAAGGACCTGAACCCATAGAGGGATTCATATCAAAAGAAGGACCTGAACCCATGGAAGGATTCATATCAAAAGGAACACCGGGATCTGCCGGATTATCCGCATATGAAGCGGGATTCACATTAAGGCCCGTATGTACTGCCGCCGCAGGTTCCATGTCAAAACCGATGCTTGAAGACGAAGCGTGGTTTTCGAAAGGCGCCGGAGCATTTCTTTTGACAATGTCATTGTTAACATCTTCGGGAAGGATCTGTTTAACGGCATTTTTCTTTTTGCCGAAAAACAGGAAATTTTTATCTTTTGCAGGTTTCTTTACAGCTTTCTTTTCTTTGAGAACTTCTTTTTTGGGGGCTTCTTTTTTGGGAGCACCTGAAGTTCCCCGCATGCTGCCCGCAGGCGTACGGGAAGAACCGCGGCTTAAGGAAGGTCCTCCAAATGAACGTCCTGGCATCGATCTGGAATTTTTGTTTCCGAAGCTTCTATCATCCACAGCGGGACTCCTTTCGGGTAACATGTTATTATTAAGTTGCCGAAGAACATTGAGTTAATCAATATTCTCCGGCAATCTTTTTAAGAACTGCCGATAGAGTGACTCGAACACTCGACCCACGCATTACGAATGCGTTGCTCTACCAACTGAGCCATATCGGCGTACCATTAAACCATTATAAGCATATATGTTTTATTTTTCAAGTTTTTATGATACTTAAGAAAGCTTGAACAGCGTAACACTCATAGGCGCGACACGGACTCTTAAGGAATCCTCTCTCATGTCGCATTCATCCTTCTTTGAAGTGATGCTTTTGGGATTGACAAAGCCGAATCCACCGTATTTTTCTGCATCGGAATTAAATATTTCCGTATATTTTCCTTCACGGGGAACACCGATCTTATATTCCTTGCGGGGAATGCTTAAGAAATTCACAACGCAGATGAGAAGATCTTTTTTGTCTTTGCTGTATCTGGCAAAAACAAGGATATTTTCATTTGCCGATATGTTGTTTATCCATTCAAAGCAGGTAGGATCATCATCCGATCCGTAAAGTGCCTTTTCATTTCTGTATAAAGACAGAAGATCTCTTAAGCAGAGGTTAAATCTTTCATCCGTTTTATCGGGCAGACAAAGACCCGGATAAATAAGCTTTTTCCCGGGGTGGAACATGAAAAATGAATAAAGGGCCCGGAGATTTGAAAATTTCTCGTCGTCATCACCCGACATCATCTCAAAGAGGGTCTTTCTTCCGGCAAAAGCCTTGCTCTTTGAAAGAGGAAGCAGGAATCTTTCATTATACTGATACACCATGGGAAAGCATACTTCGTTGTAATGAGCGGATCTGCTTAACGGTTCATATGAAAGATAACCTGAAACATCCGAGAACCACCCGTTATTTATCTTCATCGAAAAACCTATACCGTCATCTTCTGTATCTTTTGTAATGTCGGGATAAACAGATTCATCATCCGCTACCATCATTATGCCTTCGGAAAGCTTTTTTATGACGGAATTCAGATGGCGGAAATAATCAATGGCATCAAGATTTTCATTGCCGCCGTACATATTCGGAGTCCACTGTCCCGGAGCTTTGTCATAATCAAGATAAAGCAGTCTTGCGACATCATTTACCTTGAGTCCGTCCGCGTGAAATACAAGGATAAGATAGAGTGCATTGGCGATAAGCATATTTCTGACTTCGTTTCTTCCGGTATTGAAATATCTGTAACCGCCTCCGGGGTAGAAGCTTCTCTTTTCATCTCCGTCCTCGTACAGGCAGGAACCGTCAAAAAGTGAAAGCCCCGATGCGTTATCAGGGAATTTTACCGTATTCCAGTTGAGGAACACACCGATTTCCTTTTTGTGTATCTCATTTATCAGACTCATGAGCCCGTCGCAGGAAAGAAGAGATAATGAAGGACAGAAAAGCGGATCCCTGTCATCTATGACATCGCTTAAGAGCACATGGGTATAGCCGTCCGAAACGGCAATATCACAGATCTTCTGGGCGAGCTTTTTGATATTGACGCTCTTGTCCAAAAGATCCTTTACTTCTATTTCGCAGATAGAAACAGGAATATCGCTGATCTTGTTTTTGTCTCTTTTTTCGATCCATTCATCATCGGTGAAAAGGAATTCATGAAGTCCCTTTACGATCGATGCTCCGTCTTCCTCTTCTTCTCTTTCAAAGGCACAGGGATCGTTTTTAAGTATGCAGATCCCGTTTTTCATCTTTATTTCGTATTTGTATCTGTCACCCTTTTTGACTCTGGGGATAAAAAGCTCGAAAACACCGGAATCCCAGAGCCTTTCCATCTGGTGAACCCTGCCGTCCCAGTTATTAAAATCACCGACTACGCTGACTCTGATCGCAGCCGGGGCCCATACGGCAAAATGAACACCTGATACACCGGACAGTTCCATTATCTTTGCGCCTAAAAGGTCATAACTCTTGTAATGTATGCCGGCGGAGAATTTCTGGATATCTCTTTTTGTGATCACGCCGGCAAAAGAATATGGATCATATTCCTCATGCGTATCACCCTTTTCGTCGGTTATGATGAATGAATACTCGAAGGGCTCCCGATTCTTGACAAGGGCCGCAAAATAGCCTTCCTCATCGGCAAGCTCCATTTCGGTGCTTTTTCTGTCCCCTTTGAATTTGAGTTCAACCTTTTTTGCATCGGGCCTGTATGTTGTTACAAGCGTCTGTCCTCCGCGGACGGGATGAGCGCCCAGGACTCCCTTGGGATGATCTTCCTCGGAATATGTGACGGCCTCGATCTCGGCCCAGTCCATTAGGTTATATAGTTTTTTTGACATTGCCATGGTGTAAGCTCTCCCATCTTAATATTAATGACCTTTTGAGCCCAACTGATTTTACGATAATTTATGGATGAACAGTCCCGAACGCAGCTTGGGCTCAAACCATGTAGATTTGGGCGGCATGAGCATGCCTTTGTCGGCTACGGCAAAAAGCTCATCTATTGAGGTCGGATACATTGCAAAGGCGACAACAAACTTACCGGAATCCACCCGCCTTTTCAATTCCTCAAGTCCTCTGATCCCGCCTACAAAGTCTATACGGCTGTCGGTCTTCGGATCCTCGATATTAAGGATCGGCGAAAGGACTTCATTTTGAAGGATCGAAACATCAAGACTTTCCACAGGATCTGAAGGATCCGGCAGTTCCTTCGGAACAAGTCTGTACCATGAGCCGCTTATGTACATGCCGATACAGCCTTTTTTTTCGGGCCTGTAGATATCAGTCCCTTTTTCTTCAATGTCGAATTTCTTTCTGAGCCTGTCAAAGAATCTTTCCTCGGAAAGACCGTTTAAGTCTCTTACTATCCTGTTGTAATCAAGGATCTTTAATTCCTCGTCAGGAAAAAGCACGCAGAGGAAATGGTTGTATTCGGCTTCTTTATCAGTACCTTCCGAAGACATGGCTCTTTTTTCCAGACAAACCTTTACCGCTGAAGCGCATCTGTGATGTCCGTCGGCAATATAAATGCTGTCGATCACATTAAAGGCATTTCTTATGGAATCAATATCCGCCGGATCATTTATTATCCATACTCTGTGCCTTATCCCGTCAGGCGACACAAAACCATTTTCCGGAGCGCCTTTTTTTACTTTTTCGGTCACTTCGGAAATGACCGGATCTTTTCTGTAGGCAAGGAAGATGGGCCCTGTCTGCGCGTTACAGGCCTTTACATGTTCTATCCTGTCTCTTTCCTTATCAGCTCTGGTGTTCTCGTGCTTTTTTATTACGCCTTTCACATAATCGTCAGCAGATGCGGCTGCTACTATCCCTGTCTGTGTCCTGCCGTCCATGGTGAGTTCGTAGATATAATAAAAACGGCCCTTGTCCTGTATAAGCTCTTTCTTTTCGATCATTTCGGAAAGAACCGAAGCGGCTTTTTCATACACGCGCGGATCATCAAAAGCCACATCATCGCTGAATGCGGTCTCGGCTCTGTCAAGGCGGAGGAAAGACAGGGGTTCCCGTTCTATCTCCGTCCTGGCCTCTGCGGTATCCATTACATCATAGGGAAGAGCTGCGATATGCTCTGCTTTGTCTTTGTCAGGCCTGTATGCCTGAAAAGGTCTGATATCTGCCATTTATCGTTGTTCCTTTGTTATCTTATTACCCTGACCCTGAAAACTCCCTCGAGTGAAGAGAGCTTTTCTATGATCCCGGCATCCACTGTCATGTCGGTATCCATCATGGTTACGGCATTGTCACCCTTGGATTTGTTGTTCATCTCGGATATATTGATACCTGCATCTCCGAGAATGGCTGTGTATTTCGTGATCATATTGGCAACATTTTTGTGGAAGATGAGGATCCTGGAAGCCTTTTCAAAAGTGCCCATGCTTATGGAGGGGAAGTTTACGGAATTTTTGATATTTCCGTTCTCCATGTAATCGGTAAGCTCCTGAACAGCCATGACGGCACAGTTGTCCTCGGATTCTTCGGTTGAAGCTCCGAGATGAGGGATTATTATACACCCCTCTTTGCCTACATTTACGGGATTCGGAAAATCGCATACATATTTGCGGAGTTTTCCGACCTTCAGGGCATCCACGACCGCAGCTTCATCAACCAGAAGATCGCGGGCAAGATTGATAAGGATCGCGCTGTTTTTCATGAGCTTGATCGCGTCTGCATTGATCATCTTCATGGTTGCGTCCATAAGCGGGACATGTACCGTAATGAAATCGCAGTTTGCGTATATCTCGGACACATCCTTCACATGCTTAACTGCGCGGGAAAGCTTCCATGCTGCATCTATTGAGATGTAGGGATCATAACCATAGACATCCATGCCTAAGTTTACGGCGGCGTTTGCCACCTGTATACCTATGGCGCCGAGACCTATGACACCAAGTTTTTTGCCGGAGATCTCAGTGCCTGCATAAGCTTTTTTCTGCTTTTCGGCGATCTTGCCGACATCCTCGATACCCTCCTGTGTGGATACCCAGTTGATACCGCCCACTATATCACGGCTTGCTAAAAGCATTGCCGCGATCACGAGTTCCTTGACACCGTTGGCATTGGCGCCGGGGGTGTTAAAGACAACGATGCCTTTCTCGGCGCATTTATCAAGAGGAATGTTATTTACGCCGGCGCCTGCCCTTGCTATCGCAAGAAGAGAGCTGCCAAGCTCCATATCATGCATGGAAGCGGATCTTACGAGAATACAGTCAGCATCCTTTACATCATCACAGGAAACAAAGTTTTCATCAAAGCCGTCAAGACCGATCTTTGCGATATTGTTTAAACAGTTGTACTTGAACATCATTTTTTCCTTCCTTTAATTTTCGCTTTCAAACTTCTTCATGAATTCAACGAGTTTTTCAACGCCTTCTTTGGGCATGGCATTATAGATGGAAGCTCTCATGCCTCCTACGGACCTGTGGCCTTTAAGGTTTACAAAGCCGTTTGCCTCAGCCTCTTTTATGAACCGGGCATTAAGCTCGTCGCTTTCCGTCACAAAAGGAACATTCATCAAAGATCTGTACTCCGGAACCACGGTACCCTTAAACATCTTTGAACTGTCAAGAAAATCGTAAAGGACAGCTGCCTTTTCTTCGTTTTTCTTTTTCATCACCTCAAGTCCGCCCATGGAAAGGAGCCACTTGAAGACCAGACCGCAGACATAGATGTTATAGCAGGGAGGCGTATTGTAAAGAGAATCCGCGTCGGCATGGGTCTTATAGGTCAGCATGGTGGGAGTTCCGGGAAGCGGTGTGTCAGTAATAAGGTCCTCTCTTATCACAACGATCACTACTCCGGCGGGTCCTACATTTTTCTGCACTCCGCCGTATACAAGTCCGTATTTTGTTACATCCATGGGTTCCGACAGGAACATGGATGATACATCGGATACAAGGATCTTTCCCTTTGTGTCGGGGAGTTCTTTATATTTTGTTCCGTAGATAGTATTGTTCTGGCAGATGTATACATAGTCTGCATTTTCGCTTACGGGAAGGTCGCTCACATCGGGTATGTAGGAAAAGGTCTTGTCTTCGCTTGAGGCGATCTTATTGGCTGTTCCGTATTTTGCGGCTTCCTGCCAGGCTTTTTTTGCCCATTGTCCGGTTACGATGAAATCAGCGACTCTGTTTTTCATCAGATTCATGGGTATCATCGCAAACTGCGTTGAAGCGCCGCCCTGAAGGAAGAGAACCTTATAATTGTCAGGCACATTTACAAGCTTCCTGAAATCGGCCTCGGCGGTTTTTATTATGCCGTCATATACCTTGCTTCTGTGGCTCATTTCCATGACCGACTGGCCGGAGCCTTCATAATCAAGCATCTGGTCCGCGGCCTGCTTTAATACCTCTTCCGGGAGCATTCCCGGTCCTGCCGAAAAATTAAATACTCTGCTCATAATCTTTTCATCTCCTCCTTAAGATAAAGTGAATTTATTATATGATCTGAAGTCTGGTCAATAATATGTTATGACTGGTGTCCCCACCGTTACATATTCGTAAAGTTCTGCGGCTGTTTCGGTAGGCAGATTGACACAGCCGTGTGATCCGTCTGTTTTGTAGATCTCTCCTCCGAATTTTGACCTCCAGTTTGCATCATGCAGTCCGACATGATTGTGAAAGGCCATCCAGTATTTCACGGGGGTTCTGTAGTTTTCGCCGACAAGGACCCTGTTTCTCTGCATGAAGTATATGGGTTCAATGGTTTCCGGCGTATCATTATGCCGTGCCTTGTTGCCGGTTACCACATCGCTGTCAAGGACCAGATTCCCGTCTTTGAAGAAATACATATGCTGAGCGGACATATCAACCTCGACATAGGTATCTCCTATCCTGTCATCCTTTGATTCATCTGTATATACCGGGGTTCCCGTATAGGTTCTGCCGTCAGTTATCGTATCCTTTAACAGATCAAAGGTCTTATCTTTGTCGACTACGACACCGTATTTTACATGGTTAAAGGAAACCGTACCACCGTTGTATTTTTTCCACCAGAAGGTGGAGTCGCGGGTGGTGAAATCATCGGCGATCCCGGTACAGATGTCGTCAAGCTTTGCTTCGGAAAGCACAGGCTTCCCGTCAGTGCCCATAAGCGGTGATGAACCGTCGTTTGAAACGAGAAGATCCGCTATATCTGCATCCTTAAGGATCAGCTCTTTTCCCATGTCTTCAAGTATTATTTGGGCATTCTGTATTTTGTCCACTTCTTTGAAGAACTCAATGGTTTCAAGCTGCTCGTCTGTATATGGCACATCAAGATCATAGTCAAGATCCGAAAGCTCAAGAGTTTCTTCTCCTTCCTCTATGGCTTCCTTTATGTATATGATCAGTTTTTTCTTGTCCTTTATGGTATCATGATTGTCTTCAAGTTCATATTTCCCATCCTGATCCATCGAGATCCTTACGACCGGAAAGGGGTGGTCGGGAAGAACACTGACAAATTCAAGTTCCCTTATCCTTTTTTCCATCAGATCGGAGTCGAAGTTAAGATTTCTCATCAGACCGTAATTTTGTTCCATGGAAATATCGGGGAAGAACGAAGGATGCACACGTTCCTCTCCTATCGTTCCTATGGGAAGCCCGGGACCGAGCCTTGTGATATCCACACCCCTTATGATCCCAACGGTCTGTCCGTCCTTTAATATCGTGAGTTCATAATCCATGTCAGGTACGGATGCATACGAATATCCGACGGATGCCGCCCCGGTAACCGCAAGTTTTTCAAAAAAACTGCTGCAGGAAAAGTCTTTTCCGTACACAGTATTTTTTGGGAAAAACGATCCGGCTAAAAATGTGCAAACGAACAATAAGCTTATAATGATTAATTTTACTTTTTCAGACTCTGCCTTCCCTGATATCATCTTCGTCAAAAGCCTCCTCGATGGCACCGCCCGGTGATACCATCGGAAATACCTTGTCATCTTCTTCTATCATACAATCTATCACTACAGGAATGTCGGATGAAAGAGCTTTCTTTATGGCATCGTCAACCTCGGACTTTTTTGTGACCTTTATAGCCATGCAGCCCATTCCTTCAGCGATCTTCACATAATCAGCGTCATCGGACAGGATCGTATTTGAATATCTTTTATCGTAAAACAGTGTCTGCCACTGCCTTACCATTCCCAAAACCCTGTTGTCGATAACGATCTCGATCACGGGTATCCGGTTTCTTGCAGCGGTCATGAGTTCGTTCATATTCATGCGGAAACAACCGTCGCCGGCAATGTTCACACAGACCTTGTCGGGATTTGCGGTTTTGGCTCCTATACAGGCGCCGAGACCGTAACCCATGGTCCCAAGTCCTCCCGAGGTCAAAAACTGCCTCGGGGACTTAAAGCGGTAGAACTGGGCAGTCCACATCTGATGCTGTCCCACATCGGTGGATACTATTGCCTCTGATGAGGTAAGAAAGTCAAGCCGCTCGAGTATGTAAGGGCAGGTAAGCCTGTCCTTGGGATAACTTAAAGGATAGCTCTTTTTGTATTCATTTATATGAGCGTTCCAGTCATCGTTTTTCTTCTCGTCGATAAGCGGCATGAGTCCGGCTAAAACTTCACTGAGATCTCCGACAACCGATGCGTCGGTTCGTATGTTTTTGTTTATCTCGGCATCATCTATATCGATATGAAGGATCTTTGCATGCGATGCAAAGCGTTTTGCATTTCCGACGACACGATCAGAAAATCTGGCGCCCAAAGCGATCAGCAGATCACACTCTGAAACGCCTTTATTGGATGCCTTTGTTCCGTGCATTCCTATCATGCCCGTGTAATGCGGATCATAGGCGCTGACGGCTCCTTTTCCCATGAGTGTGTCACAGACCGGCGCATCCGTCTTTTTTACAAATTCGCGCAGTATCTTTGATGCGCCTGATATGACCGCGCCGCCTCCGACATAGATAAAAGGCTTCTTTGATCTGTTGATGAGTTTTGCGGCTTCTATAAGTTTTTCATCATCTATTACGGGGTCGTCATATCTTTCTACGGGCGAGGAGGCCGGCTCAAATCTGCACTTTGCGGCAGTCACATCCTTGGTGATATCGACAATGACAGGTCCGGGTCTTCCGCTTTTGGCGATCCTGAAGGCTTTTCTTAAGGTGTCGGCAAGTATGTTCACATCCTTTACGATAAATCCGTGTTTGGTGATCGGCATCGTGATACCTACGATATCAACCTCCTGAAAAGTATCCTTTCCGAGAAGAGGCAGGTTTACATTTGCGGTAATGGCGACCATGGGAACGGAGTCCATATAGGCGGTAGCTATTCCCGTCACGAGATTTGTTGCGCCGGGCCCGGACGTTGCAAAACACACGCCTGTCTTTCCGGTGCTTCTGGCATATCCGTCTGCGGCATGGGAAGCTCCCTGTTCATGTGAAGTCAGTATATGCCTTATTTCATCCGAATGCTTGTACAACTCATCATAAACATTGAGTATCGTACCGCCGGGATACCCGAAGACGGTATCAACACCCTGTTCTTTTAAGACCTCGATCACTACCTCGGCGCCTGTAAGCTGCATAATAAAATCCTCCGATCAATCCGTTAAACAGATAAAGCCTGTTTATTTTATCTCCAGTATAGCACCCCTGTTTCCGCTGGTAACAAGTTTTTCGTACCGGGCAAGATATCCGGTTGTCACACGGGGTTCCTTTGGCGTCCACTTCTTTTTACGTTCATTTAAGACCTCATCGGAAACATCAACATTAAGAGAGTTTTCCGGAATGTTGATCTTTATGATGTCTCCCTCTTCGATCAAAGCTATCGGTCCTCCGACAGCGGCTTCGGGAGATATATGACCGATGGAGGCTCCTCTTGAAGCTCCGGAAAATCTTCCGTCCGTTAACAGAGCCACTGTTTCTCCCAGTCCCATTCCGGCAATTGCGGATGTGGGATTCAGCATCTCTCTCATGCCAGGACCGCCCTTGGGACCTTCATATCTGATCACCACGACATCACCGGGGTTGATATTTCCGGCGTATATGGCGGTTATGGCATCTTCTTCGCAGTCAAACACCCTTGCAGGACCTTCATGCACCATCATTGACGGCGCAACGGCGGACCGTTTCACGATACCTGTATCGGGAGCGATATTACCCTTAAGAACCGCTATTCCGCCTTCTGCCATAAAGGGATCTTCTATCGGCCTTATAGTTTCGGGATCAAGGTTTACAGAGTCTTTTATGTTTTCACCCACAGTTTTTCCCGTAACCGTCATACAGTCAAGATTCAAAAGTCCCTTCTTTGAAAGCTCCTTCATGACAGCGTACACACCGCCGGCTTCGTTCAGATCCTCCATATAGGTTCTGCCTGCAGGCGCCAGATGACACAGATTCGGAGTCCTTGAGCTTACTTCGTTCGCAATCTCCATATTGAGCTCAAATCCGGCTTCATGGGCTATTGCCGGCAGATGAAGCATTGTATTGGTCGAACATCCTAAAGCCATGTCAACAGTAAGCGCATTCATGAAGGCTTCTTTGGTCAGGATATCCCTGGGACGGATGTTTCTGCGGTACATTTCCATTACCATATTTCCGGCATGCTTTGCAAGCCTTATCCTCTCGGAATAAACAGCCGGTATGGTACCGTTCCCTTTAAGTCCCATTCCTATCGCTTCGGTAAGACAGTTCATTGAATTGGCTGTATACATACCCGAGCAGGAACCGCAGGTGGGACATGTGTGTTCATCAAAATAATCAAGCTCTTTTTCATCGATGGTTCCGGCCTTCCTTGCGCCTACAGCCTCAAACATCGAGGAAAGAGATGTTTTTTTGCCGTGTACGCGTCCGGCCAGCATCGGCCCTCCTGATACGAATACGGTGGGAATATTTACCCTGGCGGCAGCCATCAGCAGTCCCGGAACGTTTTTATCGCAGTTCGGCACCATGACAAGAGCGTCAAACTGGTGAGCTATTGCCATGCATTCGGTGGAATCGCAGATAAGATCCCGCGTGACGAGGGAATATTTCATTCCGATATGTCCCATGGCTATGCCGTCACATACCGCTATGGCGGGAAATACAACAGGCATGCCGCCGGCTTCCGCAACTCCGAGTTTAACGGCCTCAACAATTTTGTCTATGTTCATGTGGCCGGGAACTATCTCATTGTAGGAACTTACGATCCCTACCATGGGGCGTTTCATTTCCTCCCTGGTAAAACCGAGGGCATTGAAAAGACTTCTGTGCGGCGCATGTTCGTCGCCTGTTTTTACATTATCACTCAGCATATCATCTCACCTATATCCTTTCAGCGATCAGAGTTCCCATTTCATCCGTGTTTACCTTTTTCATGCCTTCCGACATGATATCGCCTGTCCTGTAACCTTCCTTAAGGACCTGTTTGACCGCATTTTCTATTGCTGCCGCTTCATCGTCCATGTCAAAGGAATAACGAAGCATCATCGCGCCGCTTAATATCGTTGCTATCGGATTTGCTATGTTCTTTCCGGCGATATCGGGAGCCGATCCGCCCGAGGGCTCATACAGTCCGAATTTCGTCTCATTCAGTGAAGCGCTTGAGAGCATTCCGATCGAACCTGTTATCTCGGCCGCTTCATCGGAAAGTATATCCCCGAACATATTCTCGGTAAATATGACATCAAACTGCGCCGGATCCTTTACAAGCTGCATGGCGGCATTATCGACGAGCATATGTGAAAGCTCTACATCCGGATAGTTTTTTGCGGTTTCTTCCGTAACCCTCCGCCATAGTCTTGAAGAATCGAGGACATTCGCCTTGTCAACGCTTGTGACCTTCTTTTTTCTTTTGCGGGCTGTTTCAAATGCCTTGACGGCGCATCTTCTGATCTCCTCCTCGCTGTATTCAAGAGTGTCTACAGCAGTGGTGATGCCGTTTTTTTCTTCGGTATATCTTTTCCCGAAATAAAGTCCGCCGGTCAGTTCCCTTACTATGACCAGATCAAATCCTTTTTCGGCGATTGAAGCGTTTAACGGACAGGCACCTTTAAGTTCCTCATAGAGAACCGAGGGACGCAGGTTTGCGAAAAGGTTTAATGCCTTGCGGATCCCCAAAAGACCTGCCTCGGGGCGTTTTTCGGGAGGGAGTTTATACCACGGCGATGTCTGGGTATTGCCTCCTATGGAACCCATGAGTACAGCCTCTGAACTTTTTGCCATATCTATGGCTTCATCGGTAAGCGGCACTCCGTATCTGTCTATGGAACAGCCACCCATGAGAATGTCTGTATATTCAATGGAAAAACTGTTCTTTTTGGCGCTCGCGTCAATGACTTTCCTTGCTTCCCTTATGACTTCGGGACCTATCCCGTCTCCGGCTATAACTCCGATCTTCATATCGTTCACCCTTTATTTGTCCTTTTTTTCTTCTGAGGAAGATGATGCTGATTCGGCTTTTTCTATCTGGGTGATCGCCTCTTTCTTCATCGGGATCCTGCAGTTTTTATTGTTTCCGAACTCAACTATGACCGTGTCGTCGGATATATCGATGATAACTCCGTAAAAACCGCTTGTGGTAAGAACACTGTCACCGACTTCAAGACCGGAAAGAAGCTCCTTCATCCTGTTCTGCTCTTTTTTCTGGGGTCTGATCATCACCAGATAAAGAAACGCTCCAATGGCAACAACATAAAGTACCATCATAAGGATGCTCTGTGTGGAATTTCCTCCTCCCGAAGCTGCAGTAAGTAAGATATTATTCATATGACACCTCCTTAAGTTTTATATCTTTCCAGGAAATTCTGTCGGAACTTCCCGTATTCTTCATTTTCAAGCGCTTCCCTGATCTCTTCCATGAGATGATTGTAAAAGTACAGGTTATGTGTGACACAAAGCCTTAAGCCAAGCATTTCTCCTGCTTTTAATAAGTGCCTGATATAGGCCCTGTTGTATCTTTGGCAGGCGGGACACATACAGCCCTCTTCTATCGGCCGGTCATCCTCCGCATAAGCGGCATTCTTTAAGTTGAGCTTTCCGTCATGCGTATACAGCTGGCCGTGTCTGGCATTTCTTGAAGGATATACGCAGTCAAAGAAATCCACGCCGCGGTATACAGCCTCCACTATATTGTCGGGAGTTCCTACTCCCATGAGGTATACAGGCTTGTTTTCGGGAAGATGCGGTATCGTTACGTCCAGGATATGGTACATTTCCTCGTGGGTCTCACCTACGGCAAGGCCGCCTATGGCGCATCCGTCCAGATCAAGATCTTTCAAAAAGCGGGCATTTTCAATTCTTATATCATCATAAACAGCGCCCTGATTGATCCCGAACAGCAGCTGTTCTTTATTTACAGTGTCAGGAAGCGCATTTAAGCGCTTTTCTTCATCAATACATCGAAGCAGCCATCTTTCGGTCCTTTTTACGGATTCGATGACATAGGACTTTTCCGATCTTGCTGCGGGACATTCGTCAAAGGCCATGGCTATGGTCGAACCTAAATTTGACTGGATCCTTATGCTCTCCTCCGGTCCCATGAAAATCCTGCTTCCGTCTATATGCGACCGGAAGTGGACGCCTTCTTCTGTGATCTTTCTCAAGGATTTCAGGGAGAAGACCTGAAATCCGCCGGAATCCGTAAGCATCGGACCTTTCCAGGAAGTGAAAGCCCTTAATCCGCCTCTTCTTTTGATGAGTTCGTCGCCTGTGCGGACATGCAGGTGATATGTATTGGCCAGAACCACCTGCGTATTTATTTCCTTAAGATCATCAAATGACACACCGCCCTTTATGGCGCCGACTGTAGCGACATTCATAAAAACAGGTGTCTTTATTATTCCGTGAGGCGTCACGAAACTTCCCAGTTTTGCTCGGTTTTCACGCTTTATTATACTGAATCTGTCCAAGTTCAATCCACCAGACCGATCATTTCATCGTACTCTTCAAGTGTCAGATTAAGTTCCGTCATTTCCTTGGCGGCTTTTTTTCCGACATATCTGTAGTGCCAGGGCTCGTATTCGATATCCGTTACACTGACTTTGTCAGCCGGATATCTCAATATGAAACCGTATTCCCATGCATGCTCCTTAAGCCATTTTCCGGCATCTGTATCCGCAAAACCGGCATCAAGCCGTTGATATCCGGTGGTAACAAAATCAAAGGCAAGTCCCACCTGATGTTCACTGCTGCCGGGGATGGCTATGGTCTCGGAAGCAAGATCGTAGGCTTTTTCATGATAATATCCCTGCTTTTCATAGGAAGCTACCTTTTTGTCAAAGAGCTTCTGCTGTTTTTCTTCATCCCGGTAGGGTGAACATATGAATATGTCCACGCCGTCCTCTTTGGCGGCAGACAGCAGATCGTTCACATGTTCAACCACTCTGACATCCGATCTGATATTTCCTTTTATTGTAGCAAGTTCAAAACGGTAATCCGACGGAATGAGGTGTTTTTTGTTGATCAGGATCAAAGACCAGTCGTCTTCGAAAGCTGCTTCCTTTAAGCCTGATCCGTCATATATCCTTACAGCCGGATCTTCCGAAGAAGAATCTGCATTTTCTTCGTCGAGAGTGCGGGCGGCTTCTTTTGAGCCCTCAAGGATAGCTGAAATATTGGCGCTGTCAGCCTTTTCAACCTTATATTCCAGACCGTTCTCGTCTACGAGAGTGACCGTTTCTTCGGCATCTTCCGCCCCGTTTTCTTTTGAGGCGTTTACGGAAAAGCTTGAAAAGGTCACAAATACGAGGACGGCAAAAAGCGCGGCGCATATTTTTCTGATATAAGGCACGGAATTCATCAGTTCTCCCTTTTATCCATGGGAATGTATTCTCTTTGCGGCTGTGCGCTTTTGAAAGCAGGGCGTATTATCTTGCCGTTGTTTGAAAGCTCTTCTATGCGGTGTGCCGTCCAGCCCGAAATCCTTGCGCAGGCAAATAACGGAGTATACAGTTCGACAGGAAGGTTGAGCATACTGTATACGAAGCCGGAATAAAAATCCACATTGCAGCAAACGCCCTTATAAATGGGCCTTTTTGCCATTATGATATCCGGTCCGAGTTTCTCGACAAGGGCATAAAGATTGAATTCATCAAGCAGGCCCTTTTCTTCGGCAAGTTTTTCCACAAAACTCCTGAATATGACTTCACGGGGATCGGAGTGCGAATATACCGCATGTCCCATACCATAGATCAGTCCCTGTTTATCAAATATCTTTTTGTCAAGGATGTCATTAAGGTATCTGGAAACCGCCTCCTCATCCTTCCAGTCGGTAATGGTCTTTTTCATATCCTCGATCATCTTGATGACCTTCAGATTTGCTCCGCCGTGTCTTGGTCCTTTAAGAGACGCCAAAGATGCGGCGACCGTCGAATAGGTATCCGTTCCGGTGGAGGTGATGACATGAGTGGTAAATGTCGAATTGTTTCCTCCGCCGTGATCGGCATGAAGGACCAGCGCTATATCGAGGATCTTTGCTTCCAAAGGAGTATATTCGCTCGTCGGCCTCAGTATATGCAGCAGGTTTTCGGCTGATGACAGATCGGCGACGGGAGGATGGATGAAAAGGCTGTCTCCCTTCTGATAATGCGAATATGCCTGGTAAGCATAAACTGCGAGCATAGGAAACACCGATATCAGCTGAAGTCCCTGCCGAAGTACATTGGGGATCGAAATATCATCGGCATTACTGTCATATGAATAAAGCGTGAGCACACTTCTTGCAAGGGTGTTCATCATATCGTTGCTCGGAGCCTTCATGATGACATCCCTGACAAAGTTCTTGGGGAGCGATCTGTATGAACCGAGAAGATTTGTAAATTCCTCAAGTTCGCTTTTTGCCGGCAGTTTTCCGAATATCAGAAGATAGGTTATCTCTTCGAAACCGAATCTGCTTTCCTTTTCAAAACCGCGTACGAGATCCTTGATATTGTAGCCCCTGTAATAAAGATTGCCGTCTGTAGGGATCCTTTCCCCGTTTACTATCTTAACTGCCTGTATATCGGATATATGTGTCAGTCCGGCAAGGACGCCCTTGCCGTCAAGGTCACGAAGTCCCCTTTTGACATCATATTTTTTGTAGAGCTCAGAATCTATGATCACGGAATTTTTTGCCTTGTCGGCAAGGATCTCAAGTTCCGGTGTGATCTCTGAATAATCTATCTCATTTTTTGTCATATTACCTCCTGGCAAAAAAGGAAATTATATTTAAACATTCAACGGTTTAGTATACACTAAAGACAGACTTAACGCAAACACCAATAAATAGGAAGAAAAAACTAATTTCAACATATAAAAAGGGGGGGGAAAACAGTGGATGACAGGACTCTTCTCATGAAGGCGGCCGAAGCAAGAAATCATTCCTATTCGCCTTATTCGGAATACAGCGTCGGGGCAGCGCTTCTTACAAAGACAGGAAAGGTTTATACGGGATGCAATGTAGAAAACGCAGCTTTTACTCCGGGGAACTGTGCCGAAAGAACTGCCGTGTTCAAGGCGGTAAGCGAAGGAGAAAGTAAATTTGATGCGATAGCGATCATCGGAGGAAAGCATGGAACGGAAGGCGAACCCGCCTGGCCCTGCGGGGTGTGCAGGCAGGTTTTAAACGAATTTGCGGATAATAAGACCTTCAGAGTGATCACAGGAACATGCGGCGGAGAAATAAAGTCGCTGACCCTGGGCGAACTCCTCCCCTTTGCCTTCGGGCCGGAAAATCTTTCGTGAAATATTTCATTTCACAAGGTATTTTTTCTGCATGTTCATGGAAAATATCCCGAACAGTATGACGATCGTCATGGCTATGAGTGATGTGACCATGGTTGTTTTTTCAGGAAGCATGATACCGAGGGCGGGAAGGATCCAGGTTGAAGTTCCGCAAAGTATCATTATCAAACCCAGGACTATGCAGGGAAGATACATGTTGCTTATGTATGCATCCTTATCCGTGGCATTTTCCGGATCGATATTTCTGCTTATGAGGGATTTCGGGATCCTCCCGGCAAGCTTCATCAAAAGTCCGCCGTAGATAAGGTAGACGCCGGCGCCGATTATGACATAATCAAGAAAACTGTCAGCTTTTTCAAACATACCCGTTTCATTCATTGTTTCCGATTCCTTTCATGCAAGAGATAAATGGTTTGTTTTGTATGAGACTGGATTGTATCAATAAAAAAACAATTAGGTCTTTTGGCATTGCAAATATGATTAAAATATAGTATATTGTATTGACAAGGTTAAAAAAGTTTGACTTATGAGGTGATCCGTTTTGGAGAGTTCGGATATTAAAGTTTTAATATGTGATGATTCGCTCCTTGCAAGGAAAAATCTGACCGATAAACTTTCGCAGTGCGGCGTAAAAAATGTGCTGAGCGTTACCGACGGTCAGTCAGCTGTCGACACTTATAAGGCCGAAAGGCCGGACATCATTTTTCTTGATGTTGTCATGCCCGTAAAGGATGGCATAACCGCTCTTCGCGAGATAAAGGATTTTGACAAGGATGTTTATGCGATCATGGTATCTTCCGTAGGCACTCAGATGCATATAAGGGAAGCCATCAAGTGCGGCGCGAAGGATTTTCTCCAGAAGCCTGCAACATTGGAACAGGTTCAGGTGGTTGTGGATCATATTGTAAACAGTGACTGATATCCTTTCAAGAAAGGAATTCGGTCACTGTTTTTTTCATATCAGTCTTCTCTATCTCTTTTGTGTGCCTTATGGGCGCATTTTTTAATTCCGTTATCGCCTGAGGGATTTCAGTGTTACTCATCGTCGAAAGCTTTTCGGCAAGCTGCATGTCGTCCTTTGAAGATACATCTTCCCCTACAGCCTTCAGTACACTCGATGCAAATTTATACGGACTTGCAGTCGAAGCTATGACAGTCTCTTCTCCGGTAAGAGTATCCCTTAATGAATTATAAACATAAGATGCAACTGCGGTATGGGGATCCAATACATAGCCCGTCTCGCCAAAAAGTCTGCTGATCTCGGAAAAAGTCTGTTCCTCGGTAGCAAAACCCTCAAGGAAATCGGAAAGATGTGATCTCATCTCATCATCTATCTCATATCTGCCGTTTTCGGCAAGTCCTTTCATCAAAGACGCGCATTTTTCATCGTTATCTCCGGCTATATGATAAATGAGCCTTTCAAGATTACTGGAAATAAGGATGTCCATCGAAGGCGAACTGGTAAGAATGAACGGTCTGTTTTTATCGTATATCCCGTCTTTGAAAAAATCAAAAAGGACTTTGTTTTCATTTGAGGCACAGATGAGCTTTTTCACCGGAAGTCCCATCCTCTTTGCGTAATAAGCAGCTAAAATGTTTCCGAAATTACCTGTGGGCACACAGATATTGATGCTGTCATTTGCATTTATCCGGCCGTCTTTTAGGAGTCTGCAGTACGCATAGACATAATAAACGATCTGGGGAATGAGTCTTCCGATATTGATGGAATTTGCCGAAGAAAAGCAGAAACCCTTCTCCTTTATTTCACGGGCAAATTCAGCGTCATTAAATATTGCCTTGACTGCACTCTGACAGTCATCGAAGTTTCCGTTTACCCCGACAACGCTTGTATTATCACCGGTCTGCGTGATCATCTGGAGTTTCTGGATCGCGCTGACACCGTCCCTGGGATAAAAAACCATGATACGGGTCCCGGGTACATCGGCAAATCCGGCCAGTGCAGCTTTTCCGGTGTCTCCGGATGTGGCGGTGAGTATGACGATCTCCTCTTTGAGGTCATTCTTTTTTGCGGAGCTCGTCATGAGATGTGGAAGGATCGAAAGCGCCATATCCTTGAAAGCTATGGTCTTTCCGTGAAAAAGTTCAAGATAGTACACATTTTTGACATAAGAAAGAGGCGCGATCTCTTCGGTATCAAATTTGTCGTCGTATGCGGCATTTATGCATGCTTTGAGTTCATCTTCAGTAAAGTCGTCAAAATAGAGCTTCATTATCTCATATGCAAGTTCTCTGTAATCGAGTTCTTTAAGTTCATCAAGACTCCTGTCAAAAACAGGTATCTCTTCGGGAACAAAAAGTCCCCCGTCATCACTTAAGCCTTTAAGGATGGCAAGACTTGCGGGAAGCTTCAGGTTTTTATTACGGGTACTGTTATACAGCATGATAAAATCCTCCGTCGGGATGAAATATGCTAAAGAGCATGTTTCATTGTATCATAAAATTTTGTCATTGCAATCTGTTTTATGGTATCATAAGGAAGTTATGACCGGGGTATTTAAAACAACAAAAAAGGACGGTACGGTATATTACCGTGCTTCGATCACATATAAGGGCAAACATATAAGCCTGGGGAGCAGTGAGGACGAAAAGACCGCGGAGAATATGCACCGGACTGCGGTAAGCGTGGTAAAAGGCGACTGCATCATTGAGGAATATCCGGAGTATTCGGGTATACCTTTTAAAAAGTATATCACTTTGATCAATTATCGTGAAAACGGTATCTATATCAAAAATCCCATTGTCATGAGAAGGACCTATTTCTCCTATTATCTTTCACCGGATGAGGAACTGAAATTTGACATGGAAGATCTCTTTTATTATTCGGAGCATGCGATAATGAAAAGAGGAAGGCATCTGTTTGTTACCGCGTACGGACTGCAGGAAAATATTATGGCAAGATACGGCATAGGCGGTTTTGCCGTTCCGGGCAGGGATTATGTATTTATAAACGGGGATGATACGGATTTCAGGTACTCGAATATCAGGGTCATAAACCGTTTTGGCATGGTAAAGGCCGTGAAGGAAGGCTTAAGCACTGCCTATGAGGTCAGGATACATCTTAAGGGCGACTGGAAGATCGGAAGGTTTCCTACGGAAATCCTTGCCTGCGTGGCCTATAATAAGGCACTCGACGAGGCAAGAAAACATTCTCTGAAACCGAGAAGCAGTTATATATACATAGATGAACTGAATGCCAGGCAGTATGCGGAAATCTATTCGGCTGTAACACTGCCGCAGAAATATCTTGATTATCTGGATAATTACCGCTCCGAATAGGAAATAAGGCAGATGTCGTAGGAAACTTTTGATTCTATTCCGTTAACGGTACCCTCATTATCATATTGTCTGATCGCGTACCTGTAGGGATATTCGCACTTTTCATCCGTATCAAAAAGCCACACGCCGTATCTTTGAAGCAGAAGGGGATTCATGTTCCTGACGAGTCTTTCCTTTGTGCCGCCTATCATCGGCGTAAAACCGTATGCGCGGATCGTCTCGCAAAAGGCTATGGCGCAGTCTGTAAGCTCGGATGCCGAAAGGTTTTCCGTACGGTAGGAATCATTTGCCACTGCCTCGCTGTCAAAGACTACGGGATAGGCGATCTTTTTTCCGGCAAGAGCCACGACGCAGTAATTTGCCTCCTCTATGGCCTCTTCTCTATTAACGGCCTGCGAGAAGAAATAAGCCCCCACATCTATTCCGTTTGCAGAGCACCCGATAACATTTGCTTCAAACGAATCATCCATCAATATGTTCCCGGTTGAATAACCCCGTGATCCGAGCTTTAGCATGGCAAATTCAACGCCGTCAGCCTTTGCCTTTGCCCAGTCGATATAGCCGTTGTTTTTAGATACATCTATGCCGAAATGGGATGACGGCTTGCCGTTTGAACTGTAGGACAGCCTGCCGCGTTCGTCCTTGGAAAAACCGTCGTCTGACAAGTCATTAGGTGAAATGCTGCGGCTGATGGCTACATATTCGGGCTCTTCGCCTTCGTTTTTTATATTGAAGCTGTTCTCTTTTTCCTTCTGCTGTTTTTCCTTTTCGGCAGCGTCCTCCGAAAGCTTCTTCAAAAGATCTTCTTTTTCCTTTCGGATCTCACTCTTGTTTTCCGATATTACCACATCTCTTTCATCGCCGTCATACATATTCCAGAAAGACAGTTCGTCTGAGGTGCGTTTATTATCGCCTGAGGTATATTCCGGTTTTTCATCATTTTGTTCATCAGCAGAGACAGTCGGCAGAGTGGAATCGCTTTTCACCTCTCTCCTGCTGTGACGGTTGTTTGATGAAAGAGTGAGCAGCAAAATGCCGAGTATGGCCAAAGACGCGACAATACAGCCCGCAGCTACACGCTTGCCGGCATTGACACCGTCGTTATATGAATCATCATTGAACATTGACATGTTTTTTGACCCCAAAGTCTTTGTGTGTTACAATTATAAATCGAATGTTTTTATTAGTCAAAAATGCTTTTTAACAGGTGATTTGATGCAGACTCTGAAGAACACCGTTTCGGATCAGAATATGAGATATCCGGTTGAAAGACTGGGAGATCCCGAAAAACTTCTCTTTGTTGATATAGAGACAACCGGTCTGTCTCCGAAAAATTCCGTCATTTATCTGATCGGATGCCTTTATGTAAAAAACGGTACCTGGCGCACCGTTCAGTTCTTTGCCGATAATACCGGCGAGGAAGAGTCGGTCCTTTATTCCTTCTACAATTTCGCGTTAAATTTCGATACGCTGATCACTTTTAACGGAAACCGGTTCGACATCCCGTTCATTCAGGAAAAACTCGCAAAATACGACATGCCCTTTGATCTGTATAATTATAAGGGTGTTGATATTTATAAACGTCTGCGTCCGTATAAAGCGCTCTTCTCTCTTCCCGATTTGAAGCAGAAAACGATCGAGAGTTTTCTTGATGTTGAAAGAGACGATGAAAAAAGCGGAAGTGAGCTTATAAAGGTGTATGAAGAATATACCAGGATGCCATCCGAATTTGCATTAAATCTTATTTTGCAGCATAACTACGATGATATCTGCGGCATGAAGAGCATCCTTGTGATGCTTGCCTACAGCGACCTCTTTAACGAACCCATAAAGGCCGAGAAAGCAGTAAGAAATAATTATAAGGATTACAACGGATATCTCCGCTCCGAGCTTATCATTGAATTCTCGTTTCCGGTAACACTACCGAAGCCTGTGTCCGCGGGATTTACGGACTGTTATCTGATGATCGGGGGTAATAAGGGAAAACTGCGTATCTCGATGTTTACCGGGACATTGAAATTCTTTTATCCCAATTACAAGGATTATTATTATCTTCCGGATGAGGACCGCGCCATACACAAATCAGTCGGAACCTATGTAGACAAGGAACACCGTGTTCAGGCATCAGCCTCGAACTGTTACGCAAAAAAGAAAGGTGTTTTCCTTCCTGAATGGGACGAGATCCTCACTCCCGTCTTTTATGAAAATTACAGGGATAATACAATGTATTTTGAGTTGGGCGAAAACTTAAAGAATGATCCGGATGTATTTACAAAATACGCTTCCCACATCATGGAAACCATAATGAAGGAAGCGTGATCTTTTCTTATTCCACTTTTCTGTAGTAGAAAGAATTTTCTCTTTTTAATCCTATGTCCTTGTATTTCATTATCTGTTCGGTGCTGCCGATGAAAAGCAGTCCGCCGGGCTTTAATGAATCCGAGAATTTCTTGAACACTTCAGCTTTTGCTTCCTCGGTAAAATATATCAGAACATTCCGGCAGATAATGAAATCATAATTCGTGTCATATTTGTCTTTCAAAAGGTTGTGCTCTTTGAAGGTGACATGCGATTTGATCTCATCCGATATCTGAAAAGAAGGACCGACTTGAGTGAAATACTTCTTTTTGAATTCGGGCGGGACTCCTGCGATGCTCTTTTCGTTGTACAGTCCAACCTTGGCCTTGGCCATTACAGTCTTGTCGAGGTCGGTGGCAAAGATCCTTATATTGCTCATGGGGATATGCTTTGAAAAAGCCATCACAAGCGAATAAGGTTCATCACCCGTTGAACACGCTGCGCTCCAGACCTTGAGATTCTTTCCGAATCGCTTTATCAGATCCGGAAGGAACTGTTCGTCAAGAAGCTTCCACTGATCCGGGTTCCTGTAAAACTCGGAAACATTTATAGTGATATAATTGATGAATTCATCAAATATTTCCGTTCTCGTCTTGAGCGCATCTACATACGCGGGATATCCCTTTATGCCGTTTTTGTTTATCAATGAATCGATACGACGCTTCATCTGCTGTTCCTTGTAGGAGTTCAGATCTATATGCGTCATTTTTAAGATCTCGACTTTGAAATCTTCGTAAGTATCTCTCATTTAAGCTTCATCCTCTTTGGGAGTTTCTGCTGCGGTCTTTTCTGCCGGTGCTGCTTCTTCGCTTCCGGCCTCACTTCCTGTTTCCTCCTTTGTCTCTTCCTTTACGGGAGGAGGAAGAAGTGCCTTGATCGAAAGACTGATCTTCTTTTCCGATTCGTCAAAATCTACAACCTTTGCTGTAACCGTATCGCCGGTCTTTAATATATCGGAAGGTTTTGCTATATGATCATGAGAGATCTGCGATACATGCAGCAACGCATCGATGCCTGCCTCAAGCTCGATGAAGGCGCCGAAATCTGTCATTCTGGCAACTTTTCCGGTCACTTCATTTCCTACGGCATACTTTTCTTTTGCATTGATCCACGGATTGTCATCCGGGAATTTCATGGAAAGCGCAACCTTGTTGCCGTTTATGTCTTTAATGAGAACTTTTACCGTATCTCCTACATGAAGGAGCTTTTTGGGACTTTCAACATGTCCCCAGCTCATCTCGGAAATATGGAGAAGTCCGTCAAGACCACCGAGATCTATGAATGCTCCGAATTCGGTAATGTTCTTAACAACACCCTCGACTGTATCTCCGACATGGATCCTTTCAAAGAGCTCTTTCCTGAGTGCCTCGTTCTTTTCCTTGATGAGGACCTTTCTGTCACCGATGATCCTGCGTCTGCGGGGATTGAACTCGGTAATGATGAATTCGATCTCCTGGTCCATGTATTTGCTTAAGTCCCTTTCGAAAGTATCCGATACGAGACTTGCCGGTATAAATACCCTTGAATCTTCGAAACCGACTGAAAGTCCGCCGTCCAGCACTCTGATGACCTTTGCCTTGAGAACTTCCTGCTTGTTGAATGCTTCCTCAAGCCTCTTGTTGCCCTTGTCCTGTGCGAGTCTTTTGTATGTGAGGACTACCTGTCCGTCACCGTCGTTGACCTTCAGCACTTTTGCTTCCATTTTGTCACCGACATTTACTACGGTGGTAAGGTCTATCGACGAGTCGTTTGAATATTCGTTTTTCGTGATGATGCCGTCGGCCTTATAGCCGATGTTAAGGACTATCTCATCCGGTTTAACAGAAATAACGCTGCCTTCTACGACCTCTCCTGTGTGTATTGTTTTGAAACTTTCATTAAGCATTTGTTCAAATGTCATATCCTCTGACATATCTTTGAACCTCCTCGATAATATTGTTTGGGGTGGATGCCCCGGCGGTTATGCCTACACACGCAGATGGTCCTGACAAAGAAAAATTCTGTGAAACCAAGTCCTCAAGTGTCTGTACAAAAACCGTGTTGTCACACAATCCGGAACATATTTCATAAAGTTTACGGGAATTTGAACTGTGAACTCCCCCTATAACTATCATGAAGTCTGCCTTCCGTGCTATCTTCAAAGCCTCTTCCTGACGCTTCGAAGTAGCGTTGCAGATTGTATTCACAACATTAACACTATACTCTTTTTTTGCAAATATTTCAATAATATCTTTAAATTTATTAACATTGAAAGTGGTCTGCGATACGACACATACGGGGTTTTTATCAACCGTCTCATATTTTAGAGCCTCATCGGTCGAATTGATGACAGATACCTTTTCTCCCGCAAAGCTTAAAATGCCCTTGACCTCGGGATGGCTGCTGTCTCCCGTTATCACGATATTGTGACCTTTAGCGGATTCTTCCTGAACTATCCGATGGATCTTTTTGACAAAAGGACAGGTTGCGTCGATCATTTTAAGCCCGTTTTGGCTTATCACATCGTAAACCTTCTTTTCGACCCCGTGAGATCTTATGATCACGGTCCCGGAATGCAGATCTTCAAGCTCGTTTTGACTGTTTAAGACAGTGACGCCTTTTTCGGAAAGTTCTTTGACGACCTGTTCGTTATGTATTATGGGACCGTATGTATATATTTTTTCTCCGCTTTCCACGGCCGCATAGACCATATCAACGGCTCTTTTCACGCCAAAGCAGAAGCCTGCGCTTTTTGCTGTGATTATCTCCATAATAAGATCCTATAGCATCTTTGTGATCCTATCTGCAACCTCTTCTATCGTCATGCCGCTTGTATCTATCTCGACGGCATCCCAGGCTTTGACAAGGGGAGATTCTTCCCTGGTCATGTCCCTGTGGTCTCTTTCGATTATCTCCTGTTTTATCTTTTCCAGGTCACATTCCATGCCTTTTGCAATGTTTTCATCATAACGTCTTTTTGCCCTTACATCGGCAGATGCAGTCATATATATCTTTAAATAAGCATCGGGAAGCACCTTTGTTCCGATGTCCCTTCCGTCCATGACCACATCCGTTTTTAAAGCAAGCTCCTGTTGAAGAGCCACAAGTCTTTCGCGGACCTCCTTAACAACGGAGGTCTTTGACGCTGCAGCGCTTACCTCTTCGGTCCGTATGGAATCATTGACATTTTCCCCGTTTAAGATAACGCATTGGATCCCGTCTTCATAACGGATCTCAATATTGGCATCTTTGGCAGATTTTTTTACCGCCTCCGTATCATTGACATCTACGCCCTGCTTCAGCATGAAGAGTGCCATGGCTCTGTACATTGCGCCGGTATCCACATAGATATGTCCCAGTCTTTTTGCAACAATCTTTGCAATGGTTGATTTTCCTGCCCCTGCAGGTCCGTCTATCGCTATGTTTTTTCTCATTCTTTTCTCCTTCCTGACTTGTTAGCCGCTTTATGCTGATCCTCTTTAGGAATGCTTTTTGTCTGCTGCCGATGAGGCTGCACAATATGCGCTGCTCCATGCGATCTGGAGGTTATATCCTCCCGTCATCGCATCGACATCTGTTACCTCACCGGTAAAATAAAGACCCTTTACTGTTTTGCTTTCAAATGTCCGCGGATCGAGTCCCTTGACATCCACACCGCCTCTTGTTATAACAGCTTCTTCAAATCCTCTTAGCGTAAGAACGGTAAGTTCGATATCTTTAAGGAGACGGCAGAGATGATACCGCTCTTCTTTTGTTATAAGATTTGCCTTTTTGCTGCCGGGTATACCGGACAGTCTGACAATTACAGGTATCAGTTTTGCCGGCAACAGCTTTTTGAGGCAGTTGATGAAATCCTTATTTGAATTTTCCTTAAATTCCCTTAAAAGCCGTAAGTCAAGCGTTTTATCATCTAAAGCGGGTTTGAGATCTATATGGATCTTCGGCCTGCTTTTAAAAACTTCGGGCTTTACGGAGGATGACGCTGATAATATTATGGGCCCTGAAACGCCGAAATGAGTAAAAATCAGCTCCCCGAAATCGGAATATATGTTTTTGCCGTCGTTTTCAATGATAATACTTATATTTTTAAGTGTCAGTCCCTGAAGATCCCGGCAGAGATCCTCTTTTATATTAAAAGGGACAAGACCGGGTGTACAGGGATTCACCTTATGTCCTGCTTTTTTTGCAAATTCATACCCGTCTCCGTCGGAACCTGTTGAAGGATAAGAAAGACCGCCGGTTGCGACAATGACATTGTCCGAGAGATAACTCTCATTCAGGCATTTTACCCCTGTAACGCTTCCGTCTTTTATAATAACATCCGTAACTTTTTTATTATACAGAATATTTCCCGAAGGAATACCCTTAAGAAGGGTCTTTATCACATCAGAAGATCTGTCGCTTGCGGGAAAAACACGGTTTCCGCGTTCCGTCTTTGACTTAAGTCCGTTATTTTCAAAGAAATCGATTACATCATAATTTGAAAATGCATTCAGAGAAGAATACATAAAAGAAGAATTTGTGCAGATATTTTCGATCAAAGTATCGCGGTCCGATGCATTGGTGAAATTGCATCTTCCCTTGCCGGTGATGTACAGCTTCTTTCCGGCTTTTTCATTTTTTTCGATCACTAAAGTCTTAAGGCCGCGCATTATCGCGATATTTGCGGCCATAAGCCCTGATGCACCCGCACCGATGATAATAAGATCGTATTTCACTTAAGCTCCCGAAAAAGCGATATATGTGGCAACAAGCAGTTCCTCTATCTCTTTCTCCGACATGTCAAAATCATTTTTAAGGACCATGCATGCTATGCCGTGGATAAAGATCCACATTCTCATGAACAGGACCGAGAATTCATCCATGGAAACACCGTGAAGTTTTTTGAACTCATTTATGATGAAATTATTGTCTCCGCCGTTAATGAGATCATACATGCTCTTTTCGGACTGGATATCATCAAAAAAGATGATCCTGAAAAGATTAGGATATTCGGAAGCAAATCTGATATAGACAAGACCGAGATTTACAAACGGAGTGTCATTTACGGAAGGGGATTTTCTGTAAAAATCCGAATAGAATTCCTCACACTTATGCAGCAGATCCTTTTCCATATCTGCCATGTTCTCATATATTCTGAATATGGGCTGGGTCGAGCATCCGCATTTTGAGGCAAGATTTCTCGCAGACAGTTTTTCCCTGCCTTCATCCCTTACCAGAGCAAAAGCACCGTCAAGAAGTAATTCCCTTGTTACAACCTGTTTTCTTGCCATAGATATCTCCAAAGTATGTGTGGATTTTTTGAGTGCACCTGTTATTTTAATTCATATGTCATCTGATTTCAAGAGGAATTTTTAAGATAAAGAAACCCGGCATATTATGCCGGGTTTCCGCATGAAAACAATCATTACACAGGATATGCCTTGGCGTCTTTGTTGCCTTTTGTAAGATCAACACCTTCCTGCTGTGCTTTTCTGTACTTAAAGAAATCAACCGCGACCTGAGGGAACAGAGCATATGAAAGAGTATCTTCGGGCTGCTGCTTCCATTCCTTAACCTCTTCTTCAAATTTGGCAAGCTGAGGCTCGATGAGATCTGCGGGACGGCAGGTGATAGGTGTCTCGCCGGGAATGATCTTTGCGACAACCTCGGGATTCATGGGTTTTACAGTCTGTCCGTACTTACCGCGGCACAGATCCTTTGTCTGCTCGGTCGCAACCTTGTAGCGCTCACCCATGAGGACATTCATAACTGCCTGTGTTCCGACTATCTGTGATGAAGGCGTAACAAGAGGCGGTTCACCGAAATCTTTACGAACTCTGGGCACTTCCTCAAGCACTTCGTCAAGTTTGTCGCCCTTGCCCTGCTCGTCAAGCTGCTTGATCATATTTGACAGCATACCGCCGGGAACCTGGTATCTGAGTGTGTTGATGTTGACACCCATTACCTTGGGACTTAAGAGACCACTCTTTAAGCATTCTTCCCTGTAGGGCTCGAAATGCTTTGCTATCTTGATGAGAAGCTTCAGATCAAGTCCTGTATCATAAGGTGTACCCTCGAGGGCTTTTACCATAACCTCTGTTGCGGGCTGCGAAGTGCCCATTGCAAGAGGTGATGCGGCACAGTCTATCACATCTACGCCTGCTTCAACAGCCTTTAAGTAGGTCATTGAAGCAACACCTGATGTATAGTGGGTATGAAGCTGAATAGGAAGTTTGGTATTGGACTTCATTGCCGTAACAAGATCATATGCTGCCTGAGGAAGAAGAAGTCCTGCCATATCCTTTATACAGATGGAATCTGCTCCGAGGTCCTCTATCCTCTTTGCGATATCCTTCCAGTAATCAAGTGTATAAGCGTCTCCAAGTGTATAGGAAAGAGCGATCTGAGCATGTCCGCCTTCCTTCTTGGTTGCCTTTACAGCCGTCTCAAGGTTGCGAAGATCATTTAAGCAGTCAAAGATCCTGACTATATCGATACCGTTGGCAACGGACTTCTGGGCAAAATATTCAACAACATCATCTGAATAGTGGCTGTATCCGAGGATGTTCTGTCCGCGGAAAAGCATCTGCAGAGGTGTAGTCTTGCATTTATCCTTGATCTTGCGAAGCCTGTCCCAGGGATCTTCCTTCAAGAATCTGAGACATGAATCAAATGTGGCTCCGCCCCAACACTCTATGGAATGATATCCTACCTGCTCCATTGTATCGAGAATGGGAAGCATCACTTCGGTAGGCATTCTGGTGGCTATCAGAGACTGGTGGGCATCACGCAGTATCGTCTCGGTTATGCCGACCTTCTTAATCGTATCTGCCATAATTATATTTCCTCCATTTTTATAATTCATATTTTATAAAAACAAAACTGCTTCGCTGTCTTCGACAGCATTTGCATCCGTCTGACTGTTTTCAGACGATTCCGAACACCGCCATGAATGTACCGGCAACAACGGCAGTTCCGATAACTCCGGCCACATTAGGACCCATGGCATGCATGAGCAGGAAATTCGTAGGATCCGTCTCGGCTCCGACCTTCTGAGAGACTCTTGCGGCCATGGGCACAGCAGAAACTCCCGCAGAACCGATGAGAGGATTGATCTTGCCCTTGGTCAAAATACACATGAGCTTGCCTAGAAGCACGCCGGCCGCTGTTCCAAACATGAAGGCAATAAGTCCGAGAGCCACGATCTTGAGAGTTGTGCTGTTGAGGAAAGCCTCGGCGCTGGTCGTTGCTCCGACTGATGTTCCCAGAAGGATGACGACGATATACATCAACGCGTTTGATGCTGTTTCTGTAAGCTGACGTACAACTCCGCACTCCCTGAAGAGATTTCCAAGCATCAGCATACCGATAAGAGGAGCTGTGGTGGGAAGGATCAGGGATACAACAACGGTTACTATGATCGGAAAGAGGATCTTTTCAAGCTTGGAAACAGGACGAAGCTGCTCCATCTTTATAGCCCTCTCCTTTTGTGTTGTCAGAAGCTTCATGATCGGCGGCTGAATGACAGGTACCAGCGACATATAGGAATATGCAGCAACCGCGATAGGTCCGAGTATATCCGTCTGTCCGAGCTTTGAAGCAAGGAAGATCGAAGTAGGACCGTCTGCTCCTCCGATGATGGAGATGGAAGCTGCGGCTCTGTCATTGAAACCAAAGGCTATGGCTCCGAAATATGCGGTAAAGATACCAAACTGCGCAGCTGCGCCGAGCCAGAAGCTCTTGGGATTGGCAATGAGCGGTCCGAAGTCCGTCATGGCGCCGACTCCCATGAATATGAGCGAAGGAAGGATCGCCCACTCATCCAGCTTGTAGAAATAGTGGAACAGTCCGTTTTCCGCCATTATGTCGGGATAGATGTTTACAAGCAGCATACCGAATGAGATCGGTACGAGAAGTAAAGGTTCAAATCCCTTTGCTATCGCAAGATACAGAAAGATGCAGGCGACAACGATCATTATTACATTTCCGAAGCTCATTGTCGTCAATGCGGACTGGCTTGCGAGATTGCTTATCGTATTAGCAATATAATCCATTTTTTGACCTCCAGAAGTTACATATCTCTTATTTCAAAGTAGCAAGAAGTCCGCCAGCCTCGCAGGGATCACCGACTGCACAGTCAATGCTTGCAACTGTTCCGTCAGAGGGTGCAACAACAGGGATCTCCATCTTCATGGCTTCGATCGTGATAACGGCATCGCCTTTCTTTACGGCGTCGCCAACATTCTTTTCAATCCTGAATACCTTTCCTGCGGCTCCTGCCTCAACCCTGATCGAGCCTGCTCCTGCAGATGCAGCCTTGGGAGCGGGTGCTGCAGGCGCTGCAGCCTTGGGAGCTGCTGCTTTGGGAGCGGGTGCAGCGGCGGGTGCTGCAGCTGATCCTGTCTCTTCGACAGTAACATCATATGTTGTTCCGTTAACTGTGATAGTGTAATTTTTCATGGTTTTTTTCTCCTATAAAATGTTTTGAAACTGTATCTTAATATCTTTTTCTTATCGAGCGTACAACAAACCCGTCACCGGAGGGTGATACACTTCCGGCCGAGCCGGAGGCTCCTTCATAAGCTGCTATTGCGGCAGTGATCACGGCAATGAGTTCATTATCATCGACAGCCTCTTCCTTTTCTATTATCTGGCTTATCGTATTATCGACAGCAGCGGCTGCAGGGCCGGCCTTTTTCTTTGCAAAGCCCTCCTGCAGATCGGGAATGAACTTGAACAGGCTGATGATGAGACTCAAAAAGATCAGGATGACAAAGGTTGTTCCCATTCCAAGCAGAGTATTAAGTCCTGCTTTTTCAAGATTTTCGGCAAAGGTATAATCACAGTTTGTCGTGATCGATTCGATCTTGTTTCTTTCATTCATCGTCACGACGATCTTTGCGCCTCTCTTCTGCCCCTTTACAATGAAGGTGGCAGTAATATCTTTTTCCGTTGATGCCATGACGGGTTCACTGATATCCATTACCCCGCCCATTTCATCTACGGCATCCATATATCCAGAAACTCCGGAAAGGAATGCCTTTCCGTCAATAGAGTAACCATATTGCTTGAAGAAATCTTCGATCTCTCCCGGTTCCATCGCAAGGAGCTGATCCTTGTAGGAAGCATCCATTGTGCTTATGCCGTTTATTATACCGGTGCTTGCCGCTGTGGCAGCATCCGAGATCTCAAGATCTTCTCCTTTTTTTGCGCAGCCAAAGGTCAGTACTCCAAGTATCAGGACACATGAAATTATCAAACTCTTTTTTACAATGTTTTTCATGCCTGGCCTTCCTTTCCTTATACTGATCCGTGCTTTTTATCAGGTCTGTCCTCTCTCTTTCCGTAGAGCATCTCGAATGCGCCGATCACATATTTTCTGGTATCGGCCGGATCGATGATGGTATCGACATAACCTCTCTTTGCGGCAGATGCAGCGCTGACCTGAAGAGCGTCATACTCTTTGGCTTTTTCATCTATAACAGAAGCGCCCTCTCCGTCATACATGATGGAAGCAGCATTCTTTGCATCCATGGATCCGATCTTTGCGCCGGTCCATGCATATGTATAATCAGCGCCGACAGCCTTGGAGTTCATCACGATGGCTGCCGTGCCGAATGCCTCCTTGATATAAACATTAACCTTCGGAACCGTGCTGTCACAAAGAGCATAGATGAATGAGGATGCGGCTGCTGCGATGTTCTTTTCGGCGCATTCGCAGGTGCAGTATCCCTTTGTATTTGTGAAGGTAAGAATGGGAATATTGAAGGCGTCGCAGAATTTAACGAATTTTGCAGCCTTCTTTAATCCTGATACAGTAAGGACCGGATCAAACTTCTCTGCGCTCTTTCCATCCTCTCCTGTAATGTCTGTCCTGTTTGCGATACAGCCTACCGTCTGTCCGTCAAGTCTTGCGAAACCGGTTACCATAGACTTTCCGTATGCGGACTTAACTTCGATGAATTCGCTGTTGTCAGCGATCTCCCTGAAAGCTGCAGCGGTATCACCGGTGCAGGCGCTTATTACCGATGAAGCCCTGTTCAGGTCATCACTGCAGTCGATGAGGGCATCTTCTTCATTATTTGAAGGGAGGAAAGAAATGAGTTCCCTGATCGAAGCAAGGATGTTTTCCTCGGATCCGGTGAAATCGACAGTTCCGCATTCGCTGCTCTGGAATGCTGCCGATGCCGTATCCTTCTTTTCCTCATAATTGTCCTTGACGGCATTGGGAGAATTGACAAAAAGCTTTGCCTTATTTTCTTCCATGAAGGTAAAATCAGTAAGTCCCGGAATGAGGGCAAGTCCGCCGCCGCAGTTTCCAAAAACGGCTGTGATCTGAGGGATCACTCCGGACGCTGCTGCCTGATGCCTGTAAATGCTTCCGAAAGCATACAGTGCGTCGGTAGCCTCCTCAAGACGAAGTCCTGCCGAATCGATAAGTCCGATCACGGGAGCACCGGTCTTCATGGCCAGTTTGTAAAGGTTGACGATCTTTTTGGCGTGCATTTCGCCTACCGCGCCTGCAAGAACAGAAGCGTCCTGGCTGTACACATACACCAAACAATCATCGATGACTCCGTATCCGGTTATGACACCGTCTCCGGGAGCCTTCTTTGTTTCGAGATTAAAATCGGTGTTTCTTGCTGTAACTTCGGCACCGATCTCAACGAAACTGTTTTCGTCGAGCAGAGAAAGGATCCTTCTGCCCGCTGAGCTTGTTGTGAGATTGCCCATCTTGTGACCTCCATTAAAAATAGTTATTTAAAGAATGAATATTCTCTTAATAAAACCGCAGTACTAAACAGTATATCATAGGAAAAAATAATTTTAAAGATAATTTGCAGGCTGTCAGATATCTACATTGATTTTTTCATCATCTTCTTCTGTTTTGTCTCTTCCGAGCTGTTCATCGGCTTCTTCCTCGGCCTGCTCCCTGAAAGATTCCACCTTGTCGATATTAAGCTCGGGAAGCTCCTCGATGGAACCGACACCGAAGGCCCGAAGGAATTCCTCCGTAGTGCCAAACAGGATCGGATGTCCGGGAGCATCAAGCCTTCCCAGTTCCCTGACCAGATCGTATTCTACAAGTTTATTGACGGCGTGATCGCAGCTTACTCCTCTGATATTTTCTATCTGCATCTTCGTCACCGGCTGTTTGTAAGCAATGATCGAAAGGGTTTCAAGAACCGTATCCGTAAGGGTGTAATCCTTGGGAGCCTTTGCGATCTTTATCAGATATTCATAAAGTTCGGTTTTCGTGCACAGCTGTACCTTATCGTCAATGGTCAGGACAGTGATACCGCTTTCGGGAAGCGCATATCTTTCCTTCAGCGCTTCGATCGCGAACTCCACATCGATCCTTTCCTGTCCGGACACTTCAGCGAGTCTGTCTATCTCGATCGCAGCACCTGTCGTAAAAAGAATTCCTTCTATGACTGACTGTAATTCTTTACTGTTCATATCATGCCACCTGATTTACCTTTATTATGATATCAGAATCGTTATCCTCCTGGGTGACCGTAAACTCTCC
This sequence comes from Lachnospiraceae bacterium, assembly GCA_024690825.1. GTDB lineage: Bacteria > Bacillota > Clostridia > Lachnospirales > Lachnospiraceae > NK4A144. The sequence goes on from JAILOK010000012.1 coordinate 66,388, forward strand.
CGTTTTCATCATTTCAAGAATGATGAGAAAGGTAACTATTATCTCCTGTCTCGAATCACTTTTTTCAAGCAGGGCCCGGAAGGAAAAGCTTTTGTGCGAATAAGCGTAGTTTCTGATATAACTCATCTTTTCCTCGGTATTGATCTCTTCTTTTTCTATCTTTCCGAATTTGGATCTGATCGGATCAAACTTGTTTTCCTGACGCTTCATCAGTTCCTTGAATATGTCATTGAGTTTTGAAAGCGTCGTATCGGCAAGGAGTTTTTCGTAATTGACCGGAGGCTTCATGTCAAGGATCTCTTTGGGCATCGTTGATGTCTTGAAAAGATAATGCCCCGCATCCATATGCATATCCTTTAATTCATAGGACATATATTTGTACACCTTGTATTCAAGAAGCTTCTGTACAAGTTCGGATCTGGGATCGATCTCGTCGCCCTGTTCGTCGACCTCCTTGGGAAGGAGCATTTTGCATTTGATATCAAGCAATGTCGAAGCCATGACAACAAAATCACTCATTTTTGAAAGATCCTCTTCTTCCATTTGGTCCAAGTATTCCATGTACTGACCTGTGATGAGAGAGATCGGTATGTCATAAATATCTACTTTGTTTTTGTCGATCAGATGAAGGAGCAGATCCAAAGGCCCTTCAAATGATTCAAGTTTTACTTCTATGGTTTCCATTTCTTTTATTCCGGCAATAATGTCACTGTAATAAGTTCCGGAGCATTATTTATCCTTAAATTTATTGTATGCGATCCCATGCCGCGGCTGACGATCATCTTTGAGTCATTCTTTTCATAAACACCGCTGTCATATTTCGGGAAAAGCTTATATTCGGGTGATATGAGACCTCCCACTTTGGGAACCCGTATTATCCCTCCGTGCACATGCCCGGAAAAGACCAGATCCGGTCCGTATTCCGCATAAGCATCAAAATGAGAGGGGTCATGGGCAATGAGCACATTGTACCGGCTGTCATCGGGTGTGCCCAGCCATTCTTTAAGTTTTCCTTCGGCAATGTGTCTGTGAAACACTCTTCTGTAATATTCATGAGGAATATCAAGTCCGGTTATAACAACATTGGCATCCTCAAGGAGATAGCTGTTATTATGGATCAGCTTGACGCCGCTTCTTGTAAGGCCGTAGACGAGTTCATTTCTCTGTCTTCTGTACTTATCGTAAAGAAAGAGCTTTTTTTCATGATTGCCCACGCCGTAATACACGGGAAATCTCTTTGCAAGTCTGTATAATAAGACCATTCCGTCTACTTCGGAGGCGTTTGTTCCGGATTCGATGAGGTCTCCCGCTATGGCGATGATATCCGGCTCCTCATTTACAACAGCCTCAAGCAGAACATCGTTGTCGTTTCCGTAGACACAGTTATGAAGATCGGCTAAAAGCACGATCTTCAACCTGTTTTTTATCTTCGGATTATTAAGTTCATACCGGTTTATCTCAAAAACCGTTTCAGGATCCCATCTCATTATTTTATATCGTAATCGTCATCGTAAGAAACTTCTATATCGTAGTCCATTTCGTTTTTCCTGTTTACAGGAGGGATCTTTAAGGGGTTTTTTATCATTCCCGGCTTTTCATCGATCGGGATGTTCTTTTCTTCGTCGCTCATGGTATCAATAATTCCAGTTGTGGTATACGGACTGGACATCATCATTTTCATCGAGAAGATCAAGGAGTTTTTCGAGGTTCCTGATATCTCCTTCGTCTGAAAGATCCACATAATTCTGGGGAAGCATTACTACATCGGCAGAGACCATCTTAAGTCCTTCCTTTTCGAGGGCACTGCGTACGGTTTCAAAATCGGAGGGTGATGTCAGTATCTCGAAGCTGTCATCTTCTTCATTAAAATCTTCCGCTCCGGCATCCAATGCCATCATCATGAGATCGTCGGCCTCAAGATCACACTCTTCCTTATCGATTATTATCTGGCCCTTTTCATCGAACATAAAAGATACACAGCCGGGAGTTCCCATATTGCCGCTTCCCTTGGTGAACGCTGAACGTACATCGGCGGCTGTTCTGTTCTTGTTGTCCGTAAGGGTGTTAACTATGATAGCAATACCCGCGGGACCGTAGCCTTCATATGTGCAGTACTCATAATTTACGCTGCCGCCGTCGCCGGATGCTTTTTTGATACCGCGTTCTATGGTATCGTTGGGCATATTGTTTGCCTTTGCCTTTGCGATGACGGATGCAAGTTTGAAATTATTTGCCGGATCGGGGCCGCCCTCTTTTACCGCGACGGCGATCTCGCGTCCTATGATGGTAAAGATCTTTCCTTTTGCGGCATCGTTCTTTTCTTTCTTGTGTTTGATGTTTGCAAATTTGGAATGTCCTGACATGTTATTCTCCTTTTTCTACATTTTCAATCTTTTTAACTCTTACTTTTCTGATCACATGGTTGCTTATCGAAACCACATGAAAATTATATCCTTCATAGGTTTCCTCAAAAATCTCTCCGGATTTTGGAACATGCCCCAAAGCCTGTGTGAGAAATCCGTTCAAGGTCTCGATACCGTCATCCGGGAAGGTTATTCCGAGCATTTCCCCGAGTTCGTCAAGTTCTGTCAGGCCGTTTATTATATAGGTATCGGAAGCCAGCTGCCTGATATTTGTTTCATCGGAGTCATATTCATCGAGGATGTTGCCGACGATCTCTTCAAGGATGTCTTCCATCGTGACGATCCCTGCAGTCTGCCCGTATTCATCGACTATAACTACAAGATGGATCTTTCTCTTCTGCATGAACCTGAAAAGCGAATCTATCTTTCTGGTCTCCGGTATAAAGACCGCGTCCTTTATCAGACCGTCAATCTCATTAAGGCTTTTCCCCTTGAGGTCATCGTTAAATCCGGCTCTTACCGCATCCTTGAAATATATGATGCCGGTGATGTTGTCTATATTATCTTCATACACGGGGAATCTTGAATTTGAGCCCGATATCATCTGCTTTACGACATCCTCAAGGATAAGACTGCCCTCAAATCCGGTAACATTCTCCCTGTGGGTCATCACATCTTTTACTTCCTTGTCATCAAGTTCAAAGATGTTCTTTATCATGCGGGCCTCGGATTCCTCAATATCTCCGGAGTCGGTGCCTTCGGTCACTATGGACTTGATCTCGTCTTCAAGCTCATCCTCGCCCCTGTCTTTTGATAAAAATTTAAAAAACGACATATTTTACCACCGAAAAACTAATATACATGAATAAATACTTATAAGCAATTGGAATTTTTATCTGATCCCGTCTATGATGTCACGAGCCATGACACCGGCCTCTCCAAGTCTCTTTGATGCGGCATCTCCGGCCTTTCCGTGCAGCGCGCAGCCCATACAGGCCGCTTCATAGGGATTAAGTCCCTGCGCAAGAAGAGAAACTATGATCCCGGTGAGCACATCACCGCTTCCGGCCGTAGCCATACCGCTGTTGCCGTTAAGGTTTATGCAGGCCTTTCCTTGGGGATCGGCTATCACTGTCCTGGCATCCTTTAAGACACAGATGACATTATAGCTTTCCGCAAAATCTGCGGCAGTCTCAAGGAGATGCTCTGTGATATCATTCACAGAAAGTCCGGTAAGTCTTGACATTTCGCCCACATGCGGAGTGATGATAATATCACGGCTTTCATTTATCAGCATTCCCGGGTCTGTCGAAGCTATGTTCAGCGCGTCAGCATCGGCAACCACCGGTACGGGCGAATTTTCAAAAACAAATTTTACAAGAGCTTTTGCGCTGTCCGAAAAAGAAAGACCCGGTCCTATCGCGACAACATCGCACCATTCAAAGCATTCTTTTATCTCTGAAAGCGGATCCTCTTCATCATAGACGCTTACTATAGCTTCGGGCACGGTTTCCTGGAGGATCCCGCGGTTTTCCTTCGGAGTATAGACCCGTACCATACCGCATCCGCTTCTGAATGCGGCATTTGCGGAAAGTACGGCAGCTCCGGACATTTTTTTCGATCCGGCTATGAGAAGGACCTTGCCGAAGGTTCCCTTGTTCGAATATCTGATCCTTTCGGGCAGAGAGATGTCTTCATCCGAAAGTGCCGATATCCGGGGAATAGTCTTAAGAGAATTTTCTGTTATGCCTATCGCTTTTAATATGACTTCATTATTAAATGAAGCTCCCGGATAAAGCACATTTCCTATACTTTTGAATGCAAAGGCAACAGTGATATCAGCCATCACGGCTGTTCCCATCACGCGGCCGGTAGATGCATTCACACCCGAGGGAATGTCAAGGCTTACAGTGAAAGCACCTTTTTCATGAAGATCATTAAATGCTTTTATCACATCAAGATATGCTCCTTCGGGATTCCTGTTTAAGGAAATTCCGAAAACTGCATCTATCAGGAGCGAATATTCCTTTTCACGGATCATGGAGGATACAAAAATTTCAGGACAGAGTGCAAGCAGGGCCTTGTACTGCGTTTCTTCCGTTTCGCTCATTTTTTCCCTGCCGCCGGGGATGACTATATCGGCAATGATCCCGTTTTCGGCAAGGATCCGTGCAAGAGCAAGACCGTCTCCGCCGTTGTTTCCGGGACCGCAGGCGATGCATACCTTATTTAACGGGAGATTTCTTTCGATGATAACATCGTATACTGCAAGAGCAGCTCTTTCCATCAGCGCGGTTGATGTTACATACATTTTATTACTGGTATATTCATCTGCAAGATGTTTTTCTTCGGCTGTCAGGATATATTCCATGATCTCTCCTTAATTATTGTTATCTCCGGATGTGTCCGGAACCTTTCCTTCGGCGATGTTTCTGATAGCCGTTTCCTTCATCTCCTTTTTCTTCCTCTCTTCTGCCCTGGCCTGTGCTGCCGCTATCATCTCCTGCTTTTTCTTTTCCACATCATATTTGATATCAAAGATGCTTATGACATCAGGACCGAAAATATCGTGCATATATGTATAGAGCTCTACATTTTTCACTTCCTTCTGCTGTTTTTTGAGGATGTTCTTTTTAAGCTCCATCCTCATTTCCTTGATCCAGGCACCGATATTTTCAATGTCTTCCGTGTTCTCAAGGAGTTCGTCATAGCAGATATCCATGGATAAGAGCATCAGCTGATAGTTTTCCTCATCTATCATCTTTGGAAGATCGAGGAGCTTGTCTTCGCAGTCCTGAAGTTTTTCGTTGGCCTCATCGATAAGACGGCGGCTTTCGGCAACTTTTTTTGACTGCGCCGCATCCATGGCAAGTTCTCCGTCGGGCATGTTTTCAACAATGTCATCCATGAGACTCTGTTTGATCTTTTTAAGTTTCTTTATCTCTTCCTGTACGCGGGCCTGTTCCTTCAAAAGAGAATTAAGGGCATCAACATGCGCCTTCATACCCGGAAAATCGCCGTTATTGAAAAGCTTGTGCCATTTATTGTCGAGTGTAAGTACCGGCACTCTTTTATTTTTCAAAACCTGCTCAAATACATCCTTTGCCATTTTTACCTCATCCGGTCATCTGACACAAGCTTCACGATCTGAATATGGCAGTGCAGGACAGTTTCATAAGCGAGTCCAGCAGATGCACATTTTCTACCGCTACATAATCCGGCACATCCAGATCGGTATTTGAAAAATTCCATATCGCCCGGATCCCGTAATCTATCAGTTTGTCTTTTAGGTCGTTTGCCGAATTGACAGGCACAGCCACTATTGCGATATCTATTTCATTTTCCTTTATGAAATCCTCGAGTTCCTTGTTTGAGTGTACCTCGATACCGTGCAGGAATTTTCCTATCTTTACCGGATCCACATCAAACATCGCCTTGATCCGAAAGCCTGCATTAATAAAATCGGGATTTCCGGCAAGAGCTGTCCCGAGGCTTCCGGCCCCGCAGATTATAAGGTTGTGCGGCCTGTCCAAACCCAGTATCTTGCCGATCTCTCCATAAAGATAATCGACATTATAGCCGTAACCCTGCTGTCCGAAGCCTCCGAAATTATTTAAGTCCTGTCTGATCTGGGATGCGGTAACATTCATCAGTTCAGACAGCTCCTTTGACGATATCCTCTCGGTGCCTTTTTCCTTCAGATCGCCAAGATATCTGAAATATCTGGGAAGCCGTCCTATTACGGCTTTTGAAATATCCTTTGAGTCCATAATAAAAATCCTTACTCTTTGAATTGTTATCCTGCCTGTGATATCATGTAGCACGGCGGTAACGAAAGATATTATACTACATTGTTAAAAAATAGACAAGTTTGCTGATATGATACTTCAATGCTCAAATATCACAAAATCCTTTGACGGAAAGGACATAATAAAAGCCTCTTCTTTTCACATCGAAGAAAATGAAAAGTGCGCGATAGTCGGAAGCAACGGCGTGGGCAAATCCACCCTTCTTAACATCATCACGGGCCTTTTAAGCCCAGATACCGGAAATGTGATAATAAGTTCCGGGATCGATACAGGATATCTGGCCCAGTCGGATGCGGTTGATTCCGAAAATACCATATGGGAAGAAATGCTTCTGGCAAAAGCAGACCTCCTTGAAGAAGAAAAAGAGATACGACTGCTTGAAAAACAGATGAAGGAGCTTAAAGGCATCGAGCTTGAAAGCGTAATGAAAAGATATTCCGCGCTGAATTCTCATTTCGAAAGAGAAAACGGATATGCCATAAATTCAGAGGTCACGGGAGTTCTCAAAGGACTTGGGTTTTATGAAAATGATCATCAAAAAAAGATCAGCACTCTCTCCGGCGGCCAGAAAACACGGGTTGCTCTTGCAAAACTTCTCCTTAAAAAGCCAAAACTCATAATCCTTGACGAGCCCACAAATCATCTGGATCTTTCGTCTGTTGAATTTCTTGAAGGCTTCCTGCGTGCCTACAAGGGGGCGGTTCTTGTTGTATCACACGACAGATATTTCCTTGACAGGATCGTTACAAAAGTCATAGATCTTGAAAACGGTATATGTACCGTATACTCGGGCAATTACACAGCCTATGCGGAAAAGAAAAAACAGGCCAGAGATACTGCACTTAAGGCCTATCTGAATAATAAGGCAGAAATAGAACATCAGGAGGAGGTAATAAGGAAACTCCGCTCCTTTAACCGTGAAAAGTCGGTAAAAAGAGCCGATTCCAGACAGAAACTTCTCGACAGGATGGAGCATGTAGAAAAACCTCCGCAGTTCAACACAAAGATGAATCTTGTGATTACACCTTCCATCATAAGCGGAAAAGATGTGCTCTCCGTCATGGATCTTTCAATGTCCTTTCCAGGCAGAAACCTCTTTAAGGATATCTGCTTTGAGATAAAAAGGGGTGAACGGGTCGCGCTGATCGGAAATAACGGCACCGGAAAGACCACCATGCTGAAGATATTGACCAGAAATCTAAGACCTGTGTCAGGATCCTTCCGTCTCGGCACCAATGTAAAGATCGGATATTACGATCAGGAGCAGCAGCTGCTGACGCCCGGAAACAATCTGTTTGAGGAAATATCAGACGCCTATCCCGATATGGATAATACATCCATCAGAAATACCCTTGCCGCTTTCCTTTTCTGCGGTGAGGATGTGTTCAAACTTACCGATGTTCTTTCGGGTGGTGAAAGAGGCAGGCTTTCGCTGGCAAAGCTCATGCTTTCAAACGCCAATTTCCTGATCCTTGATGAGCCTACAAACCATCTGGACATAGACTCCAAGGAAATACTTGAAAATGCCCTGAATGAATACGAGGGGACCGTCCTTTTTGTAAGCCATGACAGATACTTCATAAATTCTGTCGCAACAAGGATCATTGATCTTGCTCCGGAGGGTTCTGAGGGACTTAACGGCATAACAGATTATGTCGGAAACTATGATTATTACCTTGAAAAGAAGGAAGAACTTTCCTCTGCTTCTGTTTCCGGCACAGTAACGGTTTCTGCTTCGGACAGTGACAATAAAAACGACTGGGAAAAACAAAAGGCAGAAAAAGCAAGGCAGCAAAAGCTCGACCGGGATCTGAAAAAATGTGAGGAAGAGATATCGTCCCTCGAGCTTCGTCAGGGTGAAATAAATGAGCTCCTCACACATGACGACATCGCTACCGATGTGTCAAGATGCATGGAGCTCACAAAAGAACTTGATGAGATATCATCAAAGCTTGAAGATCTCTATACGCAATGGGAATCGCTTTCATCCTAAAAGCGTTACTTCGTAATAATTATCTTTACCGTCCGTTTGATATTTCCGCATTTAACAGTTACGCTTGACGATGCGGAAGTAATCTTTGACGCATATATCACTCCGTTCTTTACGGTCACGCCTCCCTTTGCAGACCAGGATATTTTATTGATATTTGTCGGTGAGTACGGGAAAACATCTACATAGAGCCTGTCCTTCTGTCCCCTGCGAAGTTCTATCACTCCGCCATCGTAAAGATTCAGGCTGTCTCCGTATATCTCAATATTTTTCACCGGAGCGTTTACCGTTACCTTGCAGCGGTTGACATTCACAAGACCGGATTCATTATCCCTGACCTTTGCCGTTATATATGCCCAGCCCGTGCCACAGCCCGATACGGTTGCGACGGCATAAGCCTTCTTTCCGGAAGCTGTTGCTGACGGTTCTGCCTGCAGTATCTTTATCACATCCTCATTTGATGATACCCAGTCAATGGATACGCTGTCAGCCTTTGAAGGATTTGAAAGGACGGCAATCACGGCATTGGTATTTCCAATACCGTCAATCTTTACTTTTTTCTTCTTAAAACTCAGCTTATAGCTTTTATCCGCCGATGAGACAGGTTCTGTTTTTACTTCCTCTATCCTTACGGTACAGGTTTTGGTCAGAGTCTTTTTCTGTCCATGTGGATCTGTTGTTTTGATCTTTGCTGTTACGGTGACTGAACCGCTTTTCTTTGCAGTGAGCACGCATCCTTCGGAACCGCCTGCCACAGATGCGAGTTTTTTGTTGTCCACCGACCAGTTCACAGTCCTGTCGGCTGCAGAAGTAAGAGGATAAATTTCAGGTCTGATGACCATCTTTTCACCGACGATCATTGTATCCTTTTGAGATTTAAGAGAAATATCCTCTATCTCTTCTGTGACGGTCACGGTGCACTTTGCGGTCTTGTCGCCGCAATATGCAATGACATCAGCCGTTCCGGAACCGAAGCCTGTCACTTTTCCGCCATCATTCACACGAATCACCTTTGAATTTCCTGATCTGAAATGCACATCCGGTGCCTCGCCTCGTGACATCACTACATCGCCGAAAAGAAAGACTGCCTCACCCTTAGCAAGCTTCAACGACTTTACTTTCTTGTTGGTTTCAACATTTTTTATTGTAAAGCTCTTGATCTTTCCATCATAGGGCTCCTTTTCGGGTGGTTCTTCTTCATCGTAGTCAGGATCCTCTTCAAGAACCGCTTCAGCGGTGACATTGTCATCTCCAACTGTCAGTTGCGTCTGTTCCGTATCAGCTTCAAGTTTAGCATGCGTAACTTTCCAGGTCTTAAAAAGCATGCCTTCGGGTACTGTTGCGATAAGATCAAGCTTTGTGCCCGGAGTCGCAGATGTAACCTGTTTACCGTCAAGCAGGGCTATACCGTTTATGACTTTCACTGAAACAATCTTTGGGTGCGTCGCAGTATCTACGACAGTGATCTTTGCCTCTCCGATTTTGTCATAGTAGTTTTGGCTGTCGGCATTGTAAATGACAAGAGCATATATGAGTTCACCAACAGTGTCATATATCGTTGTTACATCTTCACCATCATCCCATCTGAAACCGTAAGGAAGTTTACTGCTGATTGCAGAAAGATTCTGTCCCTTCGGAAGTGTCATGCTGTCAAGAGTCTTCTGATCTTCTGCGGAAATAACAGAAACTGCTTTATTTACCCTGACCGATATATTAAATTCTGCTTTTTCATGACTTTCATTGTCTGGAGTAAAAATTGCAGGATACGCATTACCGGGTACACTTAACTGAGTATCCGGATTTTTCCATTGCCAGCTTCCTGGTTCATTCTCGGCAGGATTTTCAATAATAACATCAGAAAGAGAAAGATTCGGTCTGTATGTGATTTCAGGAATATATGGGATCGTGAGAGCTCCTTCGTAATCAATCACCGTGAGGTTTACCTTGCCGTTTACTTTTTCATAAACTGTAAGATTATCCGGTGTAAATATCACATCATATTGAGATGTACCAACCGGTGGACAAGTGCTTAAAGAATCTTTGAAAGAATAAGATCCGGGCACGGGAACAGAACCATTTTTAGCTGTTCCGGAAACAATAGAACATGACAGATCCTGTCCAAGAAAAATGTCAGTTGCACTTAGATCAGAAAGGACAGGTGTTGCCTTGTTTATGGTAAAGGTTTTTGTGATCTCACCCTGGTATTTACCCCTGCCTTTAATCCTGACAGAAGCACTGCTTCCGGGAAGTACATTATTACTGTATTCAAGCGTATAATCAGTTCCTTTTTTAAGTGTTTGACCGTTCAGTGTGACGGTTATACCATCCTGTGTTATAGCTGAACCGGTATATGTCTTATCAGTAATTCCGCTAATAAGAGCATCTGCAAGATTTCCGTTTGCATTATTTATAGTGATGGTGAAATTCTTTGTTCCTGAAAAGAAACCAATTCCTGAGGCTGTTACAGTGAACCTTTCGCCTGCATTTTTTGCAGTTGTATTGTTGTTTGTTATTGTATAATCAATACCCGGTACAAGATCACCCCTTGTGGTGTGAGTCAGTTTCAGATCTGTGATGACAGGAAGTTCTCCGGTATAGGGGACCTGTTTTCCTTCATCCTTTTGAATGGTGCTCCATCTTGCTTCAAATCCGTCCGGCAGAGTATTTCTGTAATTTGTTGAAATATCAATTTTTTGGTCGTTTCGTTTTGCCACTCCATATCTGCTGCCCTTATAATTACCAATCCCGATAAGATCAATATGGGTTTCTGTTTCGGAATCGATCACGGTATCCGGATCGGAAACATAATAATCCTTTCCAGGAACCAGTTCTATTCCGTTATAAGAAAGTTTGCTGAATTTTGAAACCATTTCCTTGGTATAGAACGGCATGAGAGGATATGGAACTCGTTCTATAGCGAATTCATTCCATCCGTGACTATAGTAATAACTGATAGTGTCAGATAAATCAGCCGGTTCTATGGAAAAACTAAGAGTTTTAGATCCGGTACATAAGCCGCCGTTTAATGCCGATACAACAACTGTTCCGGTTCCTTTGTTTATGTTTTCGCCATATGATACGGAATAATTTCCGGTCATGGGAATGATCGTACCATTTCTGTCTTTTACACTTACAACAGGTTTTATCTGAGATCCGGTAAAGGTAAATGATGTTTTTCTTAGGGTGACCGAACCTGTTGAAAGATCTGTTTCGACAGGGGGAACATTAGAGATATTTTTTGTGAAGGCTTTCAGTCTCGGTGTAAATGAGGCTGTAGATTTATATCCATAGTTATCCTGAACAAATGTTTTTTCATTTGAAGTGTCTGCATAAAAACTGATCCAGTCCTGATTGTCATATGACTCATCTGTAAATACGGAAAATCCGGATTTGTCAGTTTTTTCAAGAACAACGGCAAATTCAGCCCCTTCTTCTATAGTAGGAGGATTATCAAAGTCTGCGGTATAAAAACCAGTATTCGGAACGGTTATAGTTTTCTCGGCAACGAGATTTTCATTATTCATAAACCATTGTCCGGTAACGGCTTCAGTCATTTCTTCATGTCTTAAATTTTCATAAACGCAAACTTTGTATTCACCGGGATCATAAGTACCGAATCCGACTCGGTTTATGATCTCGGATCCGTTTGTCTGATCATTTGCAGAAGCTGTATATATATTTGCGGCACGAGTCACATACTCTGCTCTTTTACCATAGGATCCATCATATTCATACACAGTGTTAAAAGCATCAGCGGGACCGACCTTATATGCTATCGCATATTGACTTGTTCCGTTAAACGCGGCATCAGCATAAGAGATATACTGAAATCCCTTTCCGACAATACTGCTGCCCCAGGAATTCTTGAAATAAAAACCGCCGTTACGAGGGCAGTTGTGATAATATTCAGTTGAATTATAATCATCATTTTTATCTGCAAATTCTTCCTTTGGTATCGTGTCATCCCAGCCGACAAGCGTGATACCATGATTTTCACCATAATGATCGTTATTTCTGTAACCATACAATAATTTATTGGGTCCCATATAGTTTGTTGCATCAATACCGATCGTAACAGCCCCGTAGTCCTTAATCGCCTGTTTGATCACATCTATTTCATTGGTAGGGATAATCCTTGCTTCTATCAAACTTACTTCACGGTCAGAATAACCGGCTGTCTTGCTGACCCCTTGTAAGACAGGAGCAGCCTGGCTTGCAAGAAGCCATGTTGTAAAAAGGTTATTATTGCCACCGCGGTTTTTTCGAACTCTGTCACCTGATGTAAGACCCAGCGGGTCATCTCTGTGGATCTCGGTAAAAGCATCTTCCAACTGATCTTCATTGTAATCGATTAAAATATTTCGAAGCCCGGTTTTGATCGCAGACTGCTCCAAAACTGCAGCAGCTGAATAAGCCCAGCAAATCCCCTCGGTTCCCTGGTCTTTTACATCAGTTATTTCTGAATTTATATCAGGAATATATACGCTTTCAAGACTTCCCGCTGGTTCCTCGGTCCCTTCCGGATAATATGTTGCAGGAACATCCATGGGAACAGGAATGTATCCTGTTTCATGATCTGATGTATCACCGGCAGCTTCTTCGGAAATGATATCTGTTGTTTCTTCCGCATCAATATATTCCGTATCATTTTCGGACATCGAACCATCGGAAACACTTTCGTTTTCCGAAATCGTGACCTCTGACCCGTCAGTTCCTTCCGGAACCGCAAATACAGGATCAATGCTTGAAAATACCAGACATATCGTCAACAGTACAATACAAAAAGTCTTTCTGTTACATCTGTCAAACATCAATAAATCTCCTTATTTGCCGAGATTTTCGGCAATCTTTTTGATGAAATCCTCTGTGTTCATGGTATGGATGTCAGTCATTGTTGTCAGATTTACAAGATCCTTTGTCATATATCCGCTTTCAATGGTCGAAAGCGTCGCTTTTTCAAGTTTGTCGGCAAAATCAATGAGCCCCTGATTATTGTCGAACTCCCCCCTCTTTCTGAATGCCCCACTCCATGCAAATATCGTGGCGACGGGATTGGTCGAAGTCTCCACGCCTTTCAGGTGCTTATAATAATGACGCTGCACGGTTCCGTGGGCCGCCTCATATTCATAAACGCCTTTTGGAGATACCAGAACGCTGGTCATAAGAGCAAGAGAACCGCAGGCGCTCGAAACCATGTCACTCATCACATCGCCGTCATAATTTTTGCAGGCCCAGATGAACCCGCCTTGGGACTTCATTACACGGGCAACGGCGTCATCGATGAGTGTGTAGAAATAAGTGATCCCGGCCTCTTCGAATTTGTTTTTGTAATCTCTTTCAAAGATCTCATTGAAGATATCCCTGAATCTGGCGTCATATTTTTTGGATATGGTATCCTTGGCCCCGAACCACAGCTCCTGTTTTGTCGAAAGCGCGTATTCAAAGCAGCATTTTGCGAAGCTTTCAATGGAAGCGTCCGTATTATACTGTCCCTGGATGATGCCCGGTCCGTCGAAATCAAAGATGGTCTGCCTTGTCTCTTTACCGTCTTTATCAGTGAAAACAAGCTCTGCCTTTCCCGGGCCGTCAATCTTCATCTCGCTGTTTTTATAGACATCACCGTAGGCGTGACGGGCGAGCGTGATTGGTTTTTTCCAGCTCTTCACATTGGGTTCGATGCCCTTTACGCTTATTGGCGCGCGGAATACAGTTCCATCAAGTATCGCGCGGATCGTGCCGTTGGGGCTTTTGTACATTTCCTTAAGGTCATATTCCTTAACTCTGTCGGCATTGGGCGTGATCGTTGCGCATTTAACAGCAACTCCGTACTTTAAGGTTGCATTTGCCGAGTCTATCGTCACCTGATCATCAGTCTCATCCCTGTGCTTTAAGCCCAGATCGTAATACTCGGTCTTTAAATCAACATACGGCAGTATCAGGTCGTCCTTTATGTACTGCCAGAGGATCCTTGTCATCTCATCTCCGTCCATCTCGACAAGCGGTGTGGTCATTTTGATCTTTTCCATTGTTAATCTCCTTTATTGTGGTAATTCTATAAGCGGACCATAGTAAATATTCGTAGTATTATTTGCGGGATTTATGCCCAGTCCCTGCAGCTTTCCCGTCAACAGATCGACAGCTGATTTTATATACGGGTTTCGCGTGACATAGGAAGTCGTATTCGGATCCCATTTTCCGACTGTAGAGGCCGGAGAACCTGACCCTGAGCCTGACCCTGAACCCGATGCAGAAGAATCAGTGCTTCCTGTACCCGATCCTGCAGAGGCAGAATTTACGGAGGCGGAATTGCCGGAAGCCGAATTTCCGGAAGTGCTCTTATTATGGTTTGCCAACAGGATGATATCCTTTTCTTCAAGTGCAGAACCGTAATCAAATTTGGCATTAAAAGTATCGGCATTTGCTCCGCTTACAGTGGAATAATCACCGCCGCAGTTAAAAAATGCCGTATCGTCAATAGCCACATTTTTATATCCGAAATACAGATATTCGAGATTCTTGCAGTCGCGGAAAGCATATTCCTGGACGGATTTTATGAAAGACGGCATATAGACATATTTAAGTCCCGAGCAGTATGCGAAATCGTAAGGCGAAATGGTCGTAACCTGTTTTGAACAGACAACCTTTTCAAGCGTGGGATTGCCCCAGAAAGCATAATTGTAGATGGTTTTGACGGAATCAGGCATATGGTACACTATCCTGCCGTTTCCGGGCAGGAAGGATATGAGCTTTTTCACATATTCATCATAGAGAACGCCGTTGTTGTAGACGAAATGATCGTTAAAGGGAGAAAAATCAAGGTCTGAAAGAGAAACATCACCGGCAAAAGCTCCCGGTTCTATGGTCTTTACAGAGGATGGAATATAGACATACGAAAGGTTCGGGCACATGGCAAAAGCGCTCTCTCCTATCCTCGTCACACCCTCAGGTATGTAGACGGACTCCAGATTGATACATCCGTAATAAGCACGGTTCCCGATATAGGTCATGTCATCCGGAATGCTTAACGATATCAGGGCGTCATCATACATATATTCTTCCTTGTGAATGCCGTCCGCATATACGCACTTTAACGGCAATACCGAAAGCACTGCCGTTAAGATCAGGAAGAATAAGGTTTTGAACAGAAGATTTCTCATAGTTTTACGCGGGCTGTGTCTTGGGTTTCGGATCCTTCTTTAAGAACAGGAAGATCGAAAGCGCTGCAAGACCGATACTTATGAACCACTTCGGACTGATGGGATCTCCGGTCTTGGGAGTCGAATCCATCACGCCGTAGTCAAGGTTCCCTATATCCACATAAAAGCCGTAGGGCGAGAAGTGAGGAGCCACAAAGGTTGCACACTCTTTACCCTGAAGCATCGAATATGTGGTATTAAGATCCTCGAGATTTCCTGTGGCATCTACTGTTGCCATGCGGTTATTTGCGCCGTATCCTGCCAGAGAATCGGGCAGAGGCAGCGTCATCGTAACAGTAACGCCTGTAGCATCCACGGGATTTCCGTTTTCATCCCTAAGCGAAATATCCATGGAATAATAGCGGATATTGTCAAGGGTTCCGTATCTGTTGATCAGAGCCTGACGGAAACTGCTTTCCGCTCCGTCGGATCTGGTGATGATGACCTGATATCCGTCAGCCGTACCGCCGTTGATGCTGTCTATATGAGCAGCCCTGAGCAGACTTGAAAGCTCCTCATCCGTTGCGGGTCTTACCGCTCCGCCGCTTGTTCTTGTGGCAGAACCTCCGGAAGTCGTCGAACTGTTTCTGTTACTGTTCGATCCTGATGAGCTGGACGACCTGCTCGAAGATGAACTCGATGAACTCGACGAGCTCTTACTCGACGAACCGCTTGACGAACCACTCGATGAACTGCTTGACGAACTTCCCGATGAACTGCTTGACGAACTGCTCGATGAAGATCCGGAAGATTTCTTCTTAATAGCAAATCTCGAAGAGGTATAGGTATCAAAATAGTAATCACCCATACCTGTAAT